>JAAELQ010000109.1 GCA_024226515.1 bacterium | reverse complement strand
GGTGGCCGACATCGCCCGCGCCGCCGCCCGCGCTTTGCAGACGCCTGTCGACGGGGTCCTGCTCGGGGCTGGTGAGGTGCTCGACGTCGCCCGCGCCGCCGCCCGCGCTTTGCAGACGCCTGTCGACGGGGTCCTGCTCGGGGCTGGTGAGGTGCCCGACGTCGCCGGCGCCGCCGTGCATGGAGAGCTTCTTCTTCTCGTTGCCGCCACTCTTGGCGTCCTTCATGTCCTTGTCAGATTTCTCAGGCACGTGGTACTCCAATCGGTCCAGTTGTCATGGGTGTCGGGATCCGTATGACCCTGGGGAACGCACACGCGTCGGCCCCCACGAAAACAGAAGGCGCAGACGGGGACCAAAGCGCCACCCCCCAATCTCCCAGATTCCCCCGCTCGCCATCCGCCACAAGCGCGACGCGCCGCCGAATCGGGTACTCGACGCCTCGGACAAGCCGATGCTCCCAAGGGACTTGCGCTCAGAGCCGGGACGCCGCCGGGAAAGAAGATACGGCCGTAGTGTTTTTTGACGTGATCGCTAGATCGCGCTTGCCGCGTCGTATGTGATTCCGGGTACGATCGAGTCTGCTTGTGGGGTTGGAGTCACCAATGTCAGCTTCCTCCGGCAACCTGCCGGCCTCCAACGGCCGGGGCGTTGATCCAGGATCAGCCGATGAGCTGATGCCGGTCGTCTATGAGCAGCTCCAGGCGCTTGCGGCGAAGTACCTCCAGCAGGAGAAGGCCGACCAGATTCTCGAGCCCGAGGTGCTCGTGAACGAGGCGTACCTCAAGCTCGCCGACGATCCGCCGGGGTCGTGGTCCGGTGTCGAGCACTTCCTCGCGGTGGCGGCAAGGGCGATGCGGCGGATCCTCATCGACCATGCCCGGAGGCGGCGGGCGCTCAAGCGCGGATTCGGACGGGCGGAAGTCTCGCTCGAGCTGGTGACGCTCAACGGTCCGCGGGACGTCGACATCCGAGTGCTCGACGAAGCGCTGGAAGTGCTGGCTTCGATCGATCGCCAGGCGAGCCAGGTCGTCGAGCTGCGGTTCTTCGCCGGGCTCACCCACGAGCAGGCGGCGCGCGTCATGGACGTCTCGCGCAAGACGGTCGTCCAGAAGTGGCAGCGCGCCCGCGACTGGCTGGCCGAGGAGCTCGCCGAGGAGTCGGCGAAGAAGTACGACTCGGCCGCACAGCGCGAAGCGACGTAATTACCAGCCGATGCGTGTCGCGCCGAGGAGCATTCCGGTGGCGAACGCGAGGTCGATCTGCGCGATCTCGTAGTCGATGATCGCTCTCACGCGTTCGATCTTCGCTTCGGCGAGTCGGTCCTCCGCATCGAGCACCTCGGTGCTGTTGCGCAGGCCGAGGCGGTACTGTCCCTGCTCGGCGCGGTAGTTGCGGTCTTCGGTTGTGACGTTCAGCGACGCGGCCACGATGCGCTCCCAGGACGTCCCGAGATTGTCGATCGCCCCGAGGACCTCCTGCTTGATCGCCTGCTCGCGGGCCGAGCGCGTCGAGAGGCGCTGGAGCCGGCGGAGGATGGCGCGGTGCACCCGCGCCTCGGCAGCCTCGTTGCCGATGGGGACCTCGAGGTTGACGCCCAGGCGCCAGCCCTGCTCGTCCGTCGAGAACGCGTTCTCCAGCGAGCGGCCGAAGGCCTTGCCCGTGCCCTGGATACGATACGTGTAGTCCATCGAGAACAGCGGCAGTCGCTGGTTCTCCTGGAAGTCGATCGTGGTGAGGTCCTGGGCGAGCTGGAGTTCCAGCTCCAGCAGCTCCATGCGCTGCTCGAGGGCGGCGCGGATCAGATCGTCGGGCACGACGTCGTAGCGAATCGGGGTCGCATCCGCGACGAGCTGGAGCAGGGCCTCGGAGTCCACGTCGAGACCGGGGTGGTTCATGATGCGCTTCAGCTCGCGTTGCCGATCCTTCACCCGCAACTCGGCGATGAGGATCGACCCGAGGCGACGCG
>JAAELQ010000108.1 GCA_024226515.1 bacterium | reverse complement strand
TGGACGCCCTGCCGGGTCTCACCGTGGCAGCGGAGCCCTTCGCCTTCGAGGTGGCGAAGTTCGATCTGACCGTGAACCTCGCCGAGCGCCTGGGTTCGGGCGGTGAGCCCCTGGGCCTCGACGGCGGCCTGGAGTACGCTCTCGATCGCCTCGACGGGTTGTCGGCGGGGGCGCTGGCGGAGCGCTTCGTGCGGCTGCTCGAGGGGTTGGTGGCGGCGCCCGATGCGCCGCTCTACCGGCTGGAGGTCCTGGCACCCGAGGAGCGGCGGATGTTGCTCGAGGAGCTCAACGACACCGCGCGGGAGCTCCCCGCGGCGACGCTCCCGGAGCTGTTCGAGGCGCAGGTGACGCGCGACCCCGAGGCCGTGGCGATCGTCTCAGCCGATGGTTCGCTGACGTACGGTGAGCTGAACGCGCAGGCGAATCGCCTTGCCCATGCTCTGATCCGTCGCGGCGTTGGACCGCAGTCGATCGTCGGCATCTCGATGGTTCGTTCATTCGAGATGTGGATCTCGGTCCTCGGCACACTCAAGGCCGGGGGAGCGTATCTGCCGCTCGATCCGGAGTATCCGCAAGCGCGACTGGCGCAGATGATAGCGGACGCCGCGCCGACTCTGGTGTTGGACCGACAGGTTCTCGACTCATTGCCTCTCGAAGACTCTCCGACGCACAATCCGAACGTTCCGCTGTCCGTGGCACATTCGGCCTACGTGATCTACACCTCCGGCTCGACGGGCATTCCTAAAGGCGTCGTCGTGACGCACGAGGGTATCGCCGGTCTCGGCCGCGATCAGGTCGAGCGCCTGGGCGTCAGCGCCAACTCGCGCGTCCTGCAGTTCGCGTCGCTGAGTTTCGACGCGTCGGTGTCGGAAGCGACGATGGCGCTGTCCAGCGGCGCAGCGCTCGTGCTGCCACAGGACGACGAGCGCACAGGCTCGCTGTTGGGGGAGCTGCTCGTCCGGCAGCATGTGACGCACGCGACGCTGCCGCCGACGATCCTGGCGACGGTCGATGGCGATGAGATTCCGCTCGAGACGCTGATCGTCGCCGGCGAGCCGTGTTCACCGGAGCTGGTCGATCGCTGGTCGCGGGGCCGGTGCTTGATCAACGCATACGGTCCGACGGAGGCCACGGTCTGCGCAACAATGAGCGGGCCGTTGTCCGGCATCGTGACCCCACCGATCGGTACGGCGCTCTGCAACACGCGTTTGTACGTTCTCGGCGCAGCGCTCGAGCCGAGGCCGATCGGCGTGAACGGCGAGCTGTATGTTGCCGGTGCGAGTCTCGCGCGCGGCTATCTCCATCAGCCGGCGTTGACGTCAGAGCGCTTCGTCGCCAACCCGTTCGAGCCCGGGGCGCGGATGTACCGCACCGGCGACCTGGCGCGGTGGCGCGCGGACGGCACCCTGGACTTCCTCGGTCGCGCTGATGCGCAGGTGAAGATCCGCGGCTTCCGCATCGAGCCGGGGGAGATCGAGGCGGCGCTGGTGGCCTCGGCCGAGGTCTCCCAGGCGGTGGTCATCGCCCGGGAGGACGGTCCCGGCGGCCAGCAGCTGGTCGCCTACCTGGTCCCCGCCGGCGAGACACCCCCGGACGTCGACAGTCTCCGTAGGGAGCTCGCCGAACGTCTCCCGGCGTACATGGTGCCGTCGGCCTTCGTCGTCCTCGCCGAGCTGCCGCTGACGCCCAACGGCAAGCTCAATCGGCGGGCCCTGCCGGCGCCCCTGCGTCGTGGGAGCTTCTACCGCGCACCGCGCACGCCCGAGGAGGAGGTGCTGTGCGGGCTCTTCGCCGAGGTGCTGAAGCTCGAGCGCGTGGG
>JAAELQ010000107.1 GCA_024226515.1 bacterium | reverse complement strand
GTTCGATGGTCCTCCTCGGCGGTCGTCGCCGATGCCCCGAGACCGATGGCGAACGCCAGCAGCATCAGTGGGGCGAAGAAGCCGTAGAGCTGCGCCTGGACGAACCCGCCCGCCGTCGTCAGCAGGTCGGGGTCGACGCCGAACATCGCCATCATTTGCGGGGGGAAGCGCGCGATCAGGTTCTGCACCACGTCGCTCCCGCGAACCAGCGTGTAGCCCCAGACGGCGAGAGAAGTGGCGGCGATGGCCCCGAGAATCCATCCGACGAGACTGCGCCGGCGCTCGCGCAGCGCGGCGGCTGCGATGCTACGGGGCATCGTCCCGGGCTTGGCCGTAGTGAGCGAGGAAGATCTCCTCGAGCTCGACCTGGTGGCTGACCAGATCCGTCGCCGAGAGCCGAGCGGCCTCGGTGAGGACCTCCTCGATCCGCCCTGCGACCTGTAAGGACAGCCGCAAGCCGTCGTCGCTCAGCCTCAGCTCGCGGACTCCGAGGAGGCGCTGGAACATCTGCGGATCGATCCTCTCCGGGAACGTCAGCTCGACGTGACGCAGCGCCTTCCGCTTCAGCTCCTCGACCTCCTCGAGCGCCACCAGCCGGCTCCGGCGCACGATTCCGACGCGGTCGGCGAGCCGCTCCACCTCCGGCAGCACGTGCGACGACAGGAACACGGTGCGCCCGGACGCCCGCGTTTCGTCGATCAACGAGTTGAACTCCTGCTGCATCAGCGGATCGAGCCCGCCGGTCGGCTCGTCCAGGATCAGCAACTCGGGGTCGTGCATGAACGCCTGGATGATGCCGGCCTTCTGGCGCATGCCGCTGGAG
>JAAELQ010000106.1 GCA_024226515.1 bacterium | reverse complement strand
TTGACTTGGAACAGAGTATCTCCGGGGTGCGGGATATTTTTTGGCCCCTTCCTGGGGTTGAAACCCCAGGCTACGAACTTCGGTTCCTACGGGACCAGGATCTCGCCGGTTTGAGGCCGGAGGCTTCGCTAGCCGTTGGTTCGGCATAGCGTCGCCGGTACGACGCGCTTATATGCTGGGAGCGCAGGCGTCTCGCCTGCAGATTGCCGAAGGCAATCGATCGGAGAGGCTGGCACTCCGGCTCGACGCCGCTCGACGTCGTTCCGGGCGCTGGAAGCCTGCGTCGGTGTTCAAGGGAGGAAGCGGAAGCGGCGCGTTAGTTTGACTTCGTTCAGGGGCGAATCGGCTCGGTCTTAAATTGGTAGGAGAGATTGATGTATTTACGACTTTTGTCGACCCAGGCACAACAGGTGTCGATTGGCTTTCGACGCTTCCGTGTACGATCGCAAGGTTTTGTCGAACGCCCTTGAGCACTTTTCGGAAGGTGTCGGGCTGACGGCAACATGCTCGAGCTGGCGGCGTTTTGCGTTAGATGTGCCGGCGGGCTATGCTCCTTGCATCATGCTCGAGGAGCTACTGACGACACTTCGATTCCCCGCCGGACTTGCCGGCGGGCGCGGAGGAATTGAGGAAATGGCGAAGCGCTCCAGGATGGTGAACGGGCGGCTCAAGGCCGCCGATTGTCTGCGGGGCAGGGTGACTCATCTTGCTGCGTAGTGTCGGCCAACGGCAGACACCCGGAGCCAGGAGAGGTCACTGTATTGCCACGGCCAGCGACCGCCCTGGTTTGGATGCGTAGGCCCCGAAGCTCGCTGGATATGTCCCGGCCGCATGCCCCGGGCGGAAGACGTGACGCTCCGTGGGAACATGGCATGAGTCACGGTGCCGCGGCGCCTGCACACGAAGAACGGAAGCCGTGTCACGGTGGCAGCGCGCGGCCGTAGGCTGGACGCTGGCCGTGTCGTCGCGACCCGGGAGGATGGTCCGGCGAACGGTGGCGCCGGCCCCGCGACGGCGAGTTGCCGGCCGGTGAACAGGGTCCCGTTTCTCAGCCGGCACGGGACTCGGCAGGTGTCAAAGGTCTTCCGTGGGCCTCCGGACGCGATTTGGCAGGCGTCAAAGGTCTTCCGGGAAGCTCCAGACGCGATCTGGTAGGTGTCAAAGGTCTTCCGGGCCGTCCGAAGAGGTGCTCGGCGGGAGGATTGGATCTCTCTGGAAGCTGGCCGGACGAAAACGCCCCCGGCACCGGAGTGCCGGGGGCGTCGCTGACTACGATTGGGTCGGCGGCGACCGTCCGCTGGCACCAGCGGACGGATCAAGGGCCGCTACTCGACGATGTGCAGCGAGCCGACGTCCTCGCCCGAGGCGATGCCCAGGGCCGAGAGGTCCTGGCGCATCGTGTGCGTCCCGGTGGTCGCCGAGCCGAAGTTGCCGGTGAAGTTCACGATGTCCTCATCAGCGCCGGTGAGTCCCGGCACCGAGAAGCTGCCGCTGGTCGAGAGCAGCAGCACGCCGGCATTGGTGAAGGCCGCCGCGTCGGTGTCCTCGGCGCCGTTGCCGCCCTGGCCGACGTCGGAGCCGTCGAAGTGCTGGGCGAACGAGCCCGAGGTATTCGCCGAGCCGACTGTGCCGGTGAAGAGGAAGAGGTCCTCGTCGGCGCCCGAGGCGCCCGAGCCGGAGAAGCCGCCGGTGGTCGAGACGATCAGGCGGCCGTCGGCGTGGAAGGCGATACCGTCGACGTCCTCACCGTTGCTGGTCAGGTTGACGTCGGAGCCATCGAAGTACCAGCTGAAGGTGCCGGCGGTGACAGGTCCCATCGACGTCGGCGTGAACTCGACGATGTCCGAGTCGTCGATCGAGAGGCCGCCGACGGTGCCGGCCGCAGTGAACGAGAGCAGCAGGTTGCCTGAAGGCAGGATCGCCATACCGCTAATCTCGAGCGAGCCGAGGCCGACGTCGGAGCCGTCGAACTCGAGCGCCCACAGGCCGGTGACCTCGTCGTAGGAGACGATGTCCTCGTCTCTCACCGTGCCGACGCCCGGCACCGCGGTGTTGGAGCGGAACGACATCCAGATCGTCGGGTTGGAGCCGCCGACGCAGACGTCGTTCACCTCGTCACAGGTCTGACCGCCGGTGCACGGCGCGGTGCCGGTCTGGCAGTCGTTGATCGCGTCGCAGGTCTCCGCGCCGTCGCAGAAGGTACCGTTGTCGCACAGGCCGTCGTCGGCCACGTTGTCGCACGAGTCGGTGCCCTCGTTGCACGAGTCGACCGTGCAGCTGACGCCGTCGTTGCAGTCGACCGCCGTGCCCGACTGGCAGACCCCGGCGTTGCACGACTCGGCGCCGTCGCAGAAGACGCCGTTGTCGCAGTCGGCGTCGATGACGCAGTCGACGCAGGTGTCGGTGCCTTCGTCGCACGCCTGGCCCGGACAGGGATCGCCGCCGGCCTGACAGTCGTTGACCGCGTCGCAGGTCTCGGCGCCGTCGCAGAAGGTACCGTTGTCGCACAGGCCGTTGTTGGGCACGTTGTCGCACGAGTCGGTGCCGCCGTTGCAGGAGTCGACGGTGCAGCCGACGCCGTCGTCACAGGTCGGCGGCGTGCCCGACTGGCAGTCGTTGATCGCGTCGCAGGTCTCCGCGCCGTCGCAGAAGGTGCCGTTGTCGCACAGGCCGTTGTTCGGCGTGTTGTCGCACGAGTCGGTGCCCTCGTTGCACGAGTCGACGGTGCAGCTGACGCCGCCGTCGCAGGCAGGCGCCGTGCCGGCCTGACAGTCGTTGACGGCGTCGCAGGTCTCGGCGCCGTCGCAGAACTGTCCGTTGTCGCACAGGCCGTTGTTGACCACGTTGTCGCACGAGTCGGTGGTCTCGTTGCAGGAGTCGTCGGTGCAGCTGACGCCGTCGTCGCAGTTGGGCGCGGTGCCGTCCTCACACTGGCCGGTGCCGGTGTTGCAGGTCTCGGCGCCGTTGCAGAAGTCGCCGTCGTCGCAGTCGTCGTCGATGGTGCACACTGAAGCGCTTTCCACCGCGAACACCAGGTCGTCGGCGTCGTCGTAGGAGCCGCCCGAGCACGGGCTGGCCGAGCCGGT
>JAAELQ010000105.1 GCA_024226515.1 bacterium | reverse complement strand
CTTTTTGATGGTTTTTGATCGATTTTCATCGATTTTCATCGTTTTTTCGTGTTTTTTCGTGTTTTTTGATGTTTTTTTGGAGTGTGTTTTTGCCATGTTTCCCCCAGGATTTGGTTTTGGGGTCTGTTTTTTGCATGTTTTTTGCATCCCTTTTTTTGATGTTTTTCCCTCTTTTCGTACCAGGATTCTCGATAGGGGTCTGAAAAACTGTGTTTTGTGTTTTTTTGCCACCAGGTGGTGGCAAAAATGCAATTTTTTGACGTTTTTCGCGGTTTTCGCGAACTATTTTTGATGTTTTTTTGGGGGTCCCCGTACAACACCCCCCAGGATTTGGCAAAACCCGTCGCGGGGCGGGTCACAAAATGTGTTCGCCCTTTTTTGGCAAATTTCCTTTATTTCCCCAGGGGTTGCGGTTTTTTCGTGTTTTTTGATGTTTTTTTCGACCAAAACGCAACTTTGGGGGATGTCGTTTTTTCATCGATTTTCATCATTTTTTTGATGTTTTTTGATGATGTTTTTGGATGTGTTTTTGCCATGTTACGTTGAGGTTTTGGGTTTTGGGACCTGTTTTTTTGATGTTTTTTGG
>JAAELQ010000104.1 GCA_024226515.1 bacterium | reverse complement strand
GTGTGGTACGCCCAGAAGATCGTTGATCGTCTTCCGCGGCTTCGCGGCACCGGGAAGCACCTGATCAACTACCGGCACATCATCGACTGGCTGGTTCGCAAGCCTGGGGCGTTCGAGGATTACCGATACCGCGAGGATCTGTTCCCGACAACACGGTTCCGGATCGCGTACGACACGCTGAACAAGCACGGGACGGGGGCGAAGCGGTATCTGAAGATCCTCGAGCTCGCGGCACGCAAGAGCGAGTCGGCGGTGGACGATGCGCTGCGCGACCTGATCGACCGTGGTGGCGAGATCGATCCCGACCTGGTCGAGCAGTTCGTTGACGATCGGCTCAAGCCTCGCGGGGAGACAGAAGTCGAAGTGGTCACCCCCGCCCTCTCGATGTACGACGGGCTGCTCAGCCGCGACCGGCACGAGGAGGTCGCCGCATGACTACGAAGACGAAGGATGTGAAGGCGACATTGGACGAGCACCTGCGCGACCTGCGCATGCCGGCGATCCGGGACGGATACGAGTCGGCGGCACGACGTGCGGCGAAGAACGACCTCGGATACGAGGAATACCTGCTGGATCTGGTCGATCAGGAGTCGCAGATGCGCGAGCAAACGCGCATCGATCGGGTTCTGCGGCAATCGAAGCTGCCACTCGAGAAGGACCTGGGCTCGTTCGATCTCAAGCGACTGCCGACGAAGCTCGTGCAGCCGATCCGGACGTTGCTCGACGGGTCGTTCGTCGCGCGGCGGGAGAACGTGCTGGTGTTCGGGAACCCAGGCAGCGGCAAGTCGCACGCCGTGTGCGCGATCGCACAGGAGCTCGTTCGGCGATCAGGCGGGCACCGCAAAGTACTCTTCCGCCCGTGCTCGCTGGTGATCCAGGATCTTCTGGTGGCGAAGCGGGACCTCAAGCTGACGCGATTGCTGAAGCGACTGGCCGGGTTCGACGTGCTGGTCCTTGACGACCTCGGCTATGTCCAGCACGACAGGGAGGAGATGGAGGTGCTGTTCACGCTGCTTGCGGAACGCTACGAGCGTGGGAGCATCATGATCACGAGCAACCTGCCGTTCTCAAAGTGGGAGGCGATCTTCAAGGACCCGATGACGACCGCGGCCGCGATCGACCGGCTGGTGCATCACAGTGTGATCCTGGAACTGAACGTGCGGAGCTACCGTCTGGAGAAGGCCAGGAAGACCGGGAAGGAGGCACCACCCGGGGGATGATCAACGCCGTCCGCAAGTTCAGCAGACTACGCTCTGCGGCTACGCCGCATCGCTCCGTCCGCTGAACTTGCGGTGAATCACGAATAGGCAGTTCTTGTTGTCGTTGCAAACAATTCTAGTTGACGCCGGACAGTGGTCCACGACCATGACCAGCGACCAGTCGTTGGGCATGCCGAAGTAGTTCCACGACATGCCCTCGCCGTAGATTGCGACGAACATGCCGAGGCCGGTGACGAACGCCACCCGTCCGACGTACCCGGAGATCGTGCCCGCCGCGAACGCGAGGAGCAGCGCCGCCAGCAGGGCGGCGAGGAAGTCGAGCACGAATCCGCGCACGAACATCAGCGCGTCCATCGGCTCCCTGCCCGTCGGGCGGTAGACGAGCATCGCCAGGGGACCCTCGCGGTGCTTGTTTCCCCACGCCTCGACGGCCGCTTCCTTCTCGGCGTCATCGAGGCCCTCCATGTCGGCCATCCCCGGTATCCAGTACACGCCGGGCTCCGTTGCGCCGCGGTCGTTCACGGTGTCCTTGAGGACCTGCACGACCGCCGGCTCGTCCGGGAGCACGCCGCCGGTCGTGTTATGCCAGCCGAGCGCCATCCACGAAACGAAACCCCAAACGAACAACACGATTGCTCCGATCACACCCGCGAGGACGATCCGCATCTCAGGTCTCCTTGAGTTGTGTCGTGCGCGAGGTTCGGGCCCCACCTCCCACGTAGGCTTCCCGCTCCGCAGGGCAACATATTCGCTCCGGCACGGGTTTGCCAGGGGCCGGCTCGGAACCGGCCAACAAGAGCGCAAATTGAAAACCGCCCCGTGAAGGGCGGCTTTCGTGGATCGTGAAGGATGCGTGGATACGCGAGTGTGCGTTGTTCAGCGACGGCGACGACGAAGCGTCAGGCCGGCAAGGCCCAGCAGCGACAGGGCCGCGGGCGCGGGAAGGGGACCGGCCACGCCGTCGAGGAAGATCGTGCCCGTATCGCCGGGGTCACCGAACGAGATGCGGACGCCGTTGCTGACGATGTCCTCGATGCTGTTGATCGGGAAGCCAGTCAGCGAGATCGTCGCGACGATCTCCGAGCGAATGGCTGCGGTGTCACCGAGCGGGACGAGGTCCACGATCGAGACCAGGCCACCCTCGGGGCCGAGGACGCCGGTCGGGCCGTCGAGGTTCTCGCCGCCGAACGGGACGAAGTTGCCGCCGAACTCGGCCGACGACAGGAAGTTCTGGAAGTGGCCACTGCCGTTCGAGTTGCTGTAGCCGTACTCGCCGCTGACGTCGTAGCCCTCGACGTAGTCACCACTGTCGAAGTTCACGGTCGAGCTGTTCGCACCGATCGCAACGGTGCCTGCGGCGATGCTCGCGTCGAGGAAGTTCGCGCCGCTTAGGCCGATGTCGAACGAGATGCCCGAGAGAAGCTGCTGCGTTGCCGTGAAGCCACCCGGCACGCCGGATGAATGGTTGCGCAGCCTCACCTGGATGCTCGTCGAACTCAGCATCGTGAACTCGGCCTCAGCGGCGAGCCCCGATTCGTGAGTGAAGTTAAAGATCGCGGCCGAGGCGGACGCCGAAAGCGTCAGGGCGGCAGCGCCAGCGAGCAGTGCAATGCTCCGAGTTTCCACTTTACATCCTCCAGTCCCAGTCACTGCTGGCGGGAGGCCGCAACCAGGCAACACGCGAACGCTTCGCAAGCGTCGCGTCGGTGCCACTATTGGGTTGCGGTGTTCTCCGAGAGCGCCATCAGAGAAGGTCCTTTCCTTCCTTCACTTCCCACGATCTCACCCCACCGGCGAGACCTTCTGCGCTCTCTCTCTTCTTAGCGGGTCGGCCCTGAGACCTCTCCACATGGCATATGGTCCTTTCAGCCGTCCGATATGTCAAGGGAAAGATCGGGACATAGGCGATTGTGGATAAGGTGGGGGGGGGCTCTCCCATATTAACTGGACGCCTGGCTCCGGTGCCCATGGACCAAGCCGATCGGTGACAATGGGTTAGAACCGTGCCCCGGGCTCTTCGAGCGGCCACGGCGCCGCCCGAAGCAGAGTCCGAACCAAATAAAAAAACCGGGAGTCGGGCCCATTCGGCCTCGACTCCCGGAAAACCTGGTCGAACTTCCGTTCTCGTCGCTACCGGCTGATGCCCATGTCGGATCCGCCGTAGATCGCGACGACCTCGTGCTCGTCGCCGATGATCTCGATCTCGATGGTCTCCTGGTTGCGATCTTCACCGAAACCGGAGGGGCCGGAAGCGGGCACGACCTGGCCGTCCACCCGCCACTGGGTGAGACGCACCCCGTTCACGATCGCGGGCGCCGTGAACGTCACGATCGTGTCCAGCGAATAGCACCGCTCGAAGGAGCCGAAACCACCCCCGTCGAGGCTCAGATCCGCCGGTGAGGCGTCGATCCACGTGCCGGTCTGTCGGACGCCGTTGACCTCCGCCCCGAGAACGACCATGCCCGGCGGTCCCGGCGTGGATACCAGGGCCATGCAGTCGGAGGCGACGAACGGCGTCCCGTCGGCGAACTCGCCGGTGAGCCGGAGCGCCACCTCGGTGCCCATCGGCAACCCGTCGAGTTGGAGTTCCGACACGAGATCGTCCGTGCGGAACGGAATCTGCACGTCGACGATGCCGTCCGGAGCGTTGACGTCGTTGCACGAGCAGGACACCTGCTCGGGCCCGTCTCCGACGTCCAGATCGTTGGGCTGGTTGAAGTCGGCGAAGACGACGCCGGGGCCGGTCGTGCCGTCGTAGGGCAGCACGAAACCGCCGATACCGTCGGCACGCTCGATCCGCACCGAGGCCAGGTCGAGCGCCGTGATGTCCAGGCCGGTCTCGCCGGTCATGAGGATCTTCACGACGCCGTGCCCGTCCACGTTCAGCGGGGCCGGGCAGGCGAGGGGCCGAATCAGGAGCGTCGGGATGAGCGTCGGATCCGACGCCTCCGCCGCCCCCGGCCAGAAGCCGCCGGCGATCGTGTACGGGCCGCCGGACATCACGCGGTAGTCGACCTGTCCGAAGTCCACACCCATGTCGTAGGTCCCGCCGGAGCTGAAGCCACCGCCGGCGTCCGACGTCCACCAGTTGATCTCGTAGACGCCGGTCATCATCGCCGCCGCGCTTGCGGTCGCAGCGACGGCGATGCCGTAGGCAAGCGCCCGGGAACGCTTCATTTCACGCCTCCCATGAACTGGTCGACGATCGCCTCCAGCGCGTCCAGCCGCTCGGAGAGCTGCTGGTTCTCTTCACGCAGGGAAGCAATCTCGGCGTCCTTCTCGGCCCGAAGCTCGCGCAGGGCCTCGACGGCCAGCGCCTCGAAGCCGCTGATGGTGAGCGTCCTGTAGCCGTCCCGACGCGTGGAGACCCACTGCGGGAAGACCGCTTCGACCTCCTGGGCGATGAAGCCGATCCGCTCGCCGGCGAGCTGGTTCATCTTCTCAGGTTCGGTGTACTCGAAGGTCACACCGGACAGAGCAAGCAGACGATCCAGCGAACCGTCGAGATCGCGGACGTTCTTCTTCGCCGTGCGGTCGGAGAGAATCGACCAGGCGCCACTCGGCGTGGACGGGGTGCCCGCCACCTCGAGGTCGCCCTCGACGCGAGCCTTGCCGTCGACGTGCAGCACCGTGGTCACGTCCGGAACCGTGATCCCGAACGGGCCGAGGAACGTGTCGCCCTCGATGGCCATGTCGCCCGTGACTTCACCGTCACCGGCGAGGACCAGCTCCGGATCGGCCGGGCCGCCCTGTGCGAGGGCGGTACCGGTGCCGATCGTCAACGCCTGGCTGATGATGCCCGTGCCGTTGACGTGCAGCTTCGCCTGCGGCTGGAGGGCACCGATGCCCACCGCGCCGGGGACGCTCGAAGCGTTGGCGGTTCCGTCCACCAGCATCCGGATCTCGTTGTTGGTGATCAGGCAGAACCGGGTGTCCGTCACCGTGCCCCAGCATGCACCGGCGGTGGCCGGCACACCGAGCGGGCTGATGATGCTCTGGAGCTGGACGAAGGCCGACGGCGAGACGGACGTCAGCTCGTGCGAGTGCTCGAGGCCGATGCCGACGAAGCTGCTGCCGGTGTCCACCTTGAACGGGGCGTTGAGCAGGTTCGCGTCGGTCTTGGTCACCGTCACGTTCTCGCCGTCGTTGGACAGGTTGCTGGTGGCGATCCACTTCACGCCGTCGTGACGCGCCGTCTGGGCCAGCGTACCGCCGATGAGCAGACCCTCCGGACCCTCCGGACCCGTGGGGCCGGTTGGGCCGGTCGGGCCGATGGGACCCTGGTCGCCGTCGTCGCCGTCGGCACCGTTCGTGCCGTCGGTTCCCGGAGGCCCGGTGGGGCCGATGGGACCGGTCGCACCGGTCGGGCCGGGGTTGCCGCTCAGCGCGAACATCGCGTAGGGAACCGGGAGGATCTGCTGACGAGGCGTAAGCACCACGCCGTTCACCTCGATCTCGACCCAACGATCGTCGCCGTTGAAGACGTCGCCGAAGCTGAGGTCGTAGCTGAAGAGACCTTCTTCAACAAGGAAGTTGAAGAACGTCACCGTGGCGCCGATCTGCGCTGCCGCAAGACCGGGGCCGTCGTACAGGCGAACGACGAAGTCCGCGTCGCCTTCGTACGGTGAGTTGTTCTGCCAGAGCTTGCCCTGGTAGTTGAACATGCCGGGAACCGGCAAGAAGTCGGCCTCGGCAGGCAACGACATCAGCACCGCCATCCCGGCGACCAGTCCGATCACCCAGTGACCAGGTTTTCCGAAGCGCATGTTCTTCTCCTGTTCCTTCGACTCCTCGGGGCGCGGCGCCTGATGCGGTGGTCAACCGCGGTAGCCGCCACACGTCACCCCACGCGAAGCGTTGATCTCGCTTAGTTGGCGGTCCATCGCCGTCGGCTGCCCCCGGCCGCGCTCCGTGCGAGAGTCCCACCGGTTGGTCAAAATACAGCATCCAGGCAAGGTCTGCACGTTCTTCTTTGTTAGTTTGCCGCTGGCTGCTTACGTTTTTGTGACGGCGTCGAGAGCCTGCAAAAAGAGAAGGACCGGGCCACGCGGCCCGGTCCCTTCAGTTCTACGGAAGACACACCCGTCCAGATCAGGCTCGTCGCCTACGTCGGCCGCACAAACCGGCGAGGCCGAGCAGGGCCAGGGCCCCCGGCGCCGGAAGCGCCTGGATCTCGAAGGATGAGTTGATCGTGATGGTGTCGCCATCGGTCAGCGTGAAGACGAGCATGATGCCGATGCTCGAGGACGCGTTCTCCGGGCCCGTCAGCGCGCCGCTGGACAGAACGGGCAGGAAGTCGACGCCGTTGTTCGACTGGAAGTCGAAGCTGCTGCCGAGCGTGAGAGCGTTCAAGCCGTCGACGAGGCCCGTGTACACCGGATCGCCGGTGACCTGGATGAACCCCGGACTTCCCGCCGCTCCGTCGAGCACGAAGCCGCCGAAGTCGCCGTTGACGCTCGATCCACCGGAGATCGTCTGAAGCAGCGGCAGATCAGCGGTGATGATGAACGTCTCGGTGCCACCGGTGTTGTTGGTGACCGAGAAGTTCAGATCGACGATCGGATCTACGTCGTACGTGACAGTCCAGTTGGCCTGCCACGCCGGTTCCACCTCCTCGCCGACGAAGTAGTCCATCGAGTCGGTGTACGTGTAGATGTTCTCTTCCGGATTGCCCGTGGGGGACATGCTGATCGCACCACTGCCTGTGCCGAGGCCGGTGACGCTCAGGTTGAGATCCGGTACCTGCGCTTGCGCAATGCTGGTTAGGGCCAGCGCGCCGGCAGTGAGAGTTCCGAGAGAGAGAGTCGTGAGCCTTTCCACCGTCGTCCTCCGTTCTTCTTTCGAAGATCTTCCATAGCAGGCTCTCTCTTCACGCCGCGAGCTCTCTCCAAAGCCCGTGACACACCAAGGATGACGAAATAGCGGCGGGCCGTCAAGGACAAATATGAAGCCGTGGATAAGGGGTTGAGGGGGGTGGGAGCTCGGATGGGGTGGCGGGGAGCTGGATTCCTAAATGACTGTGATTTAGGCGTTTAGATGCCCTGGTTGTTTGAATCTGGCCTGCGGAAGATGTTAAGTCGGGTAAGGCAGGCAAGGTTGGGAAGGCGCATGGGTCTCATAATTCTCTGAAAAAAAAGGGCGGGTGGGGGTCGGTTGTGTTGGGGATGGCCTACCGCTGGAGAAACCCGGGACGCTTACGAGTTTCCTGGAAAACCCGTACGCGTCGCGGGTTTTCCGCAAACGGTTGCGATGCCTCGGACTTGCGCGTGATCGCCACGCACCCGCCGAGCCGAGGCGCTGCAGAATCCGGTGCAGTCGAGCCGCAAGAGCGCCCGCTCAACCCCGATCTGCGCCGTGTCAACGAGGTGTGGCCGACCCTTCCGTCAGCCGTCCGCGCGTCACCAGCACGGCCCCCACGCGCTGATCACCGCGAGGATGTCGGCGAAGTCCACGAAGCCGTTGCCGTTGAGGTCCTGTGAGCACGGTCCCTGCGGGCACGGTCCCCACGCGCCGATGATCGCGAGGATGTCGCCGAAGCCCACGTCACCGGAGTGGTCGAGATCCTCCGGGCACCCAAAGAAGCTGAAGAGCGTGTTGGGCTCAGGGTCATCTCGTGTCACCTGCCGCGCGACACCGTTCTCGTTGACCCCGAGCGTGCCGAGGTCACCGTGGAAGGAGTCTCCGTCGCGGACGGTGAACTGGCCGAGAATGACGCCGTGCGTGGCGCCGGGCGGCTGCGTGAAGGACGCGCCGCCGGGCAGCGGCGGAGGGAACGGAACGACTCGCTTGATCGGCGAGCATGGCGAGACGAGCCACCCACCGTCCGTCGTCACGACCGTGGGTGAGCCGAAGCCGGTTTCCGGGGGATTGAAGTCCGCCAGGTCAAAAGCCTGGACCGTCGTGAGCGTCGGCGCACCGGTGTATCCCTGTCGTACGTTGATGGTGAGGAAGGAGTCGAAATCCAGGTCGGGCGTGGAGGCACAGGCCGAGGAGTCGCTCGCGATGTCCTGGTGCGCGCCGAGTTGTGTGACCTGGAAGAAGCCATCGTCGCCCGATGAGTTCAGTGAGCAGTGGTAAGCCGGCGTTCCGATCACGTACATCGCCCCGTCGTTGTCGTGGTCGAACGTCGCGTAGAGCTCGAAGACCGTGACCACGGTCGCATCGGTCAATGTGACCGTCCGGTACGTGGTGGCGAGGCCCGTGAAGTCCGCGGAAGCGATGCCCGACAGCACGAGTGAGCCCGCGACGCTGGCGAGGGTGAGTTTCCTGGCGTTCATGATCTTTCTCCCGATGGCGCATCACCGCCGCAGGCACGCGCCTCGGCGGGAACCGGGGTTCAACCTAGAGGGCGCGGCGGGCGGTCGGTACCGGGATTGGGACCCGAACTGCGTGGGGCTCTGAGGGCACGGGCACGGGCAGGGGTGGCGCGTCGGGCGCAAAGACGCGGCTCCCTGCGGAAACAGGGAGCCGCGTCCAGTGGGCCAGAGAGGACTCGAACAGGCGTCGGGCGAGAACGACGTAACCGGTTGTGGCGCAGATGTGTTAGGTGCAGAAGGGCACGGACCCGCCGATGGGTGCGCTGCAGAATCCGGTGCATTCGAGGTCGAATCGGCCCCCTCCGAGCGCGTCGGCGACGAACGGCTCCGGCGCCTGATCGACGCGTGGGAGCGCCTGCCCGAGCCCCTCCGTACGGGCATCATGGGGATGATCGAGGCGGTCGAACGATGAGCCCATCACCGTCACCAAACGGACGCGACGCTCGCGGTCGGTTCACGCCGAACAACGCAGGCGGCCCCGGCAATCCCCACGCGGCGAAGGTCGGGCGGCTCCGGTCCGCGCTCCTGAACGCCGTCACCGAGGACGACATGGCCGCCGTGGCCGAGCGGCTGGTCGAGATGGCGAGGTCCGGCGACCTGCCCGCGATCCGCGAGCTGCTGCTCCGCGTTCTCGGGCGACCGCTGGAGGCCGACCTGCTCGAACGGATCGAGCGGCTGGAGGCGAGCCTCGGCAGCCGCGCAGGGGCGGCGTGATGCGCCTCGGCGGTCGCCTCGACCGGCTGGAGCGCGAGGCCGTGGTCGGCTGTCCCGCCTGCGAGGGTGGGGCCGTCGTGTACGCGGTCCAGTTCCACGAGGGGCCGATCGACGCTCCTGAGCGTTGCCCCCGATGCGGACGCGATCTCGTGTTCCGGCTGAACTTCGATGATGCCGAGGTGTCGCGGTGAGCCTGGCCGATCGCCTGCGCCGCGTTGAGCGCGACGCCGAGCGCCGGAAGCTGGCGAAGTGCCCGGACTGCCCGATGATCGTGTTCCTGCCGACCGAGGATGCGGAGTATCCGACGTGTCCGACGTGCGGCCAGAAGCCGACCGGCCCGGTCAAGGTGATTGTCGGTGTCGAGGCTGATCTGCTCTGATGTGTTGCGAGGGGCAACGACGGCGGGACTCCTGCCCACGCTCTGGGTGTTGCCACGCCCCCACCCCTTGCTCCCTCCGGTACTGTGTTATCCGGCGAGGCGCAATCGCGTTCTCCGGTGTTCGGCAGCCCGTGAGGGCGGATCGAGGCTCCGGCCATGTCCCGTTTAGCCGTTCTGCATATCGTGTTAGCGGGGCGAAGCGGAGCCTTCGTCCCCATATTCCTCTCCCCCAAGTCTCGTTGGGCGACCATGCGGGAACACTCGATACTCCGTGCACTCGTGCGACTCACGGGGGTCGTGCTCGTCGTCGTCGGCTTGGCCGGTGGCATTGACCAGGTTGTGCGCGCACCGAGCTTCGGTCTCAATAATTTCGATCACCTCATTCAATCCGACTGGCATGTCGATTGGCCCTATCAGTATGGCTTCACGGCGTACCTAGTCGTCGGGCTAGTTCTTCTGATCGGCGCATCGCGCATTGCCCGTTGGCTCCTGCGTCCGCTTCGAGTCTGTCCGCAATGCGGCTACGATGTCCGCGGGATTGAATCGGGCAAATGCCCTGAGTGCGGTGCAGTGCTGTAACTACTAGTTCGCGCGCAATCGGCTGGTCGCCCAACATCTATATGGCCCCGAATGTCAAGTGCGCGTACGAACCGCGCTTCCTCCGACTCCGGAGGCCCCCGGCGATCCTGATGCGTGGCGG
>JAAELQ010000103.1 GCA_024226515.1 bacterium | reverse complement strand
CTTCCACCTCGTCGGCTACGGCTGCACGACGTGCATCGGCAACTCGGGCCCGCTGCCGGAGCCGATCAGCGAGGCGATCAACGCGCACGATCTCGTCGCCACGTCGGTGCTCTCGGGCAACCGGAACTTCGAGGGGCGCATCAGCCCGGACATCCGCGCGAACTACCTCGCCTCGCCGCCGCTCGTCGTCGCCTACGCGCTCGCGGGCACGGTCGACATCGATCTCACCAGCGAGCCGCTCGGCACCGACGCGAGCGGGCAGGACGTCTACCTGCGCGACATCTGGCCGACGCAGCAGGAGATCGACGACCTCGTCGCCTCCAGCGTGATCCGCGATCAGTTCATCGAGCAGTACGCCAACGTCTTCGACGGCGAGGACGAGTGGAGGGCGATCAGCACGAGCGGGGGAGCGCTCTACGACTGGCAGGAGACGAGCACGTACATCCAGAACCCGCCGTTCTTCGAGGACCTCACGAGCGACGTGACGCCGATCGGGGCGATCAGCGGCGCGCGCGTGCTCTGCAAGCTCGGGGACTCCGTCACCACCGACCACATCAGCCCCGCCGGCTCGATCACGACCGATTCGCCGGCCGGGCAGTACCTGATCGAGCACGGCGTGGCGAAGTCGATGTTCAACAGCTTCGGCTCGCGCCGGGGCAACGACCGCGTCATGACCCGCGGCACGTTCGGCAACATCCGCGTCCGCAACCAGCTCGCCCCCGGCACCGAGGGCGGGTTCACGACCGACTTCACCGACGGCAAGGTCAAGACCATCTACGAGGCGGCGATGAGCTACCGCGAGCAGTTCACGCCCCTCGTGGTCCTCGCCGGCATCGACTACGGCATGGGCTCGTCACGCGACTGGGCGGCGAAGGGCACGTACCTGCTCGGCGTGCGGGCGGTGATCGCGAAGTCCTTCGAGCGCATCCACCGGTCGAACCTCGTGGGGATGGGCGTGCTGCCGTTGACGTTCGCTGACGGTGAGGATGCGGGCATGCTGGGTCTGGACGGTACGGAGACGTTCGACGTCGACGTGGACGACGCGCTGAAGCCGCGCCAGGACGTGCGCGTGAAGGCGACGAAGATCGACGGCGCCGTGATCGAGTTCACGACGACGTGCCGCGTGGATACGCCGGTGGAGGTCGACTACTACCGCAATGGCGGGATCCTGCACACGGTCCTTCGGAAAATGGCCGCGAGCTAGAACCAGCCGAAGACCGCGCGAGGGGACGGCGTCCTTGTGGCGGGGACAGTGCCGCCCTCGCCGCCGAGACCGTCCGGACTGCGAGGGTGTCTGGCGAGAGCGGGGCTGTCCCCCTGCGCGCCAACGCCCGAAGTCGTTGTGCCAAGTGCAAACACGTGGGTCTCGTCCGGGCGCATTCCCACGTGTTTGCAGTTGGCACACGGAGTCATTGCGTCTGCGCAAATGGGGACAGCCCCCGTTTTCGCCGGGGGCGCCCAGGACGGAGCCGGACGCACAAGGCGGCGAAAGCGGGCACTGTCCCCACCACAAGGACGCCGTCCCCCCGCGCAAGCGGGCGTCAGGAATCGCCCCGCGTCTCGTCACGCCAGCACGTGAGAGCCGCGGGCACGAAGAGCTGCGTCCGTATGATGTCTCCGTCCACGATCTCGCATGATCACATGACCTCCACTCTGAACAAGAGAACTGGGAAGCCCGGCGTCTTGCTTGCCATCGCCGTGCTGTCGATCTCCACAGGGGCCGTCATCACCGTGGTGTCGGCCGTCTGGTTCGTCATCCGCGCGCTCATCGACCTGGCGTGGTTGTTCGGCAGTCTCGTTGGCAATGCGATTGATCCGCCTGGATGGCGCGAGGTCGTCGTGTTGATGGCGCTCTTGGGTGCACTCGGCGCTGGAATCGCGCTCATGGTCCTCGGGGCCCCCAGCTGTCACAGGGCACTCGCAGGGCAATCACGCCGGGAGACGAACCACCAGAGCCTACGACAGTGAACGCCCGCGCCCGTCATGGACACCCACAGCCGTCGACTTTCCCCGCGTCCTGGTCCAGCATTATCAATGGCAATCGGCTGACGATGGAAGTGGCGGCTTCGCTAAGATGCGTGTGTTCACGATCTCCCCCAAAGAGCGGGGCGTTGATCCGCACACCGTGAAGGAAGGGCTGCCGGGCAACCCCGCTCACCTCGACTGTAAAGGGACAAGGCTGGCAACATCTGGGCGCAGCCGAAGTCCGGTGGCGACCACATTCATAGGGCGTCTGGATGACTGCAAACGCTAGCCGAAGGGCCGA
This sequence comes from bacterium, assembly GCA_024226515.1. Classification (GTDB taxonomy): domain Bacteria; phylum Acidobacteriota; class Polarisedimenticolia; order Polarisedimenticolales; family Polarisedimenticolaceae; genus JAAELQ01. The sequence continues at coordinate 958 of JAAELQ010000103.1, read as the reverse complement.
GTGGCTTCGTGTATGCCCGGGTGAAACAGCCGTGCGAGTCTTCGTCCCTGCGCCGTCCGGGGGAAGGCCTCCGCTTGCGGGGATGCTGCGCTCTATCGTACGCCGGAAGTTCGTGGACATACGGACGATCAGTGCTCCGTTTGGGGCTGGTGAAGTATGGTGTGACTCCGTGTTCACGCTTTGGAAGACCTGTAACGCGGGCGCCGAAGGTTATTGCGTCCTTCTTTCAGGCGATGCATTCGATGATGCGCCCCCGCCGACACCAAGCATCTGCCTCCTCCGATGCAGTTGGTCGCTCGAGGAGAGCGTTCGAGTGGCGCGGATTGCCGCGGACCGTGGTGAGTGTGACGACGCGATGTCAGCTACGATCCGGTTCGTCCGAAACGGCGAGGTCGTGGTGCGTGCGCTGTTGGAGAAGACCAAGAGCTGTTTCGAGAGTGGGCTCGCCGTCTCGAGTGAAGTTGCCGTCGAGGATCGTCACAGCGTCGAGATTGCCCTTTGCTGGTCGGGCGTCGATTTTGAGGTGCGATTGGGGTACGGGCAACTTGGGCGTGCCCACCAGAGCGTTCTAGAGGAATGGATCAGCCTCGTCGACAGCGGATGCTTGGACGAGGTGTCGCCCGATGGAGAGTGTGTCGTTGGCTACGAGTCTTCGGTCTGGGACTACCTGGCCTGGGAGGCGCGCGAGCGGTGATGCGACCCCGTCCTGTGCAAGAACCATGCCTTTGATCAGAGAAGTCATGGAAGTCATGGACACGCACATCTGTCGACTATCCGCGCGTCCTGGTCCAGCACGATCAATGGCAATCGGCTGACGATGGAAGTGGCGACTTCGCTACGATGTGTGTGGTACGGTGAAAACGCGGGCTCGGCGGCTCGCGTGCGTTGGCGGCAGTCTCGTGCGCAACCGAACGACCGCACCCCTTCCCATCAGCCTGCGAAGCTGACGAAGGCCGAT
>JAAELQ010000102.1 GCA_024226515.1 bacterium | reverse complement strand
GTCGAGGACGCTCCGCTGACCCCGACCGTCAGCGGAAGCACCGACGTGGGTCAGGTTCAGCTGGACCGGGGATTCTACTTCTGCGGCAACGTGAAGGACGTCGACGGCGGCGCGCTGCCGGCCGAGGTCGAGATCTTCCGCGTTGACAACGGCAACTTCGCCGGATTCGGCGACACGAACACCTGCAGCGGCCAGGTCGATCTGACCGTGCCCGCGGGCGAGTACCGCCTCGAGATCCTCCCCAACGAGCTCGACGTCGACGGTCCGACGGAGGTGAAGTACGTCGAGCTCGACGGCGACACGTTCTCCAGCTTTGATTTCGTCGTGGCCGATCGCGACTCCGTGCAGGGTGGATCGGAACCGCGCATCGCGGACTTCCAGCCCTCGACCGACCTGCAGGTCGGTCAACCGATTCAGCTTCTCGGCGCCAACGTCGACGGGACGACCTTCGACGTGCTGTTCAGCAACGGATCCGGCGGATTCGTCAGCGGTACGGACGTCATGCGGGACACCGCGCGCGGCCTGCTCGCCGCGCGGGTTCCCGTCGGAGCCGTCGGTGACGAGCTCAAGATCCGCATCGACGGTGTGGACAGCCCCAGCGTCCCGTTCTCGATGATCCCGGGGTCGTTCCCGGCCGGCGCCCACACGGTCTCCGGTACGGTCTCCGGTCCCGGAGGCCCCGTGAGCGGCGCCCTCGTCGCGCTGTTCTCGCTCGGCTCGTCCGACGACTGCGACGACGATGACGGGGACCTGATCGACTACGACGTGACGGGCGCGGGCGGTACCTACGGACCGCTGGACCACCCGGGCGGCGACTCGTTCGTGCTGGCCCTGCCACCGACGAGCGGCACGCTGGCGGCCGCCAACGCCGAGCAGACCGGCGTGGCCGCCAACGCCGTGGTCAACCTGACGCTGGTCAACGGTGTTGCCGTGGACCTGCGCATGATCGATGACGAGCCCGGCCCCAACCCGATCGCCAACGCCGAGATCTCCGCCGATTCCGACACGGGGTTCGACTGGCGAGTGACCGACGCCGGCGGTAACGCAACGCTCTACCTCACGCCGGACACGTACGAGTTCGAGCTGATCCCTCCGCCGGACAGCCGGCTGCTCGAGGGCGAGATGAACTCGACGATCGCCGGTGCCGTCGATCTGGGCGACCAGGTCCTGCCGCGAGGCGTTCTGGTGGGATCGGCTGCGGTGCGCAGCTCCGACGGCAGCCCGGTGAGCTTCGGCTACGTCGAGGCGCGACGCGATGGCCCCGCGTACGACTTCTTCTTCGAATCCTCGCTTTCGGCCGCGGGCCTGTTCCGCGGCGCCGTCGAGCCGAGCTCGACCTACGCCCTGCAGCTGGAGGCCACGGCGGACGACGTGGCGAACATGGACGAGTTCGGCGTGGCGGCCCCCGCATCGAGGGACTGCATCCTCTACCCGGCGATCGAGCTCGGTGAGGCCGGGTTCGTCGATGGCGTCGTCCGCGACGGTACGACGCTGCTTCCGCTCGAGGAGATCCACCTCAACGCCAACGAGGACGACGGCGGCAACCCCGGCGACTTCTCCGGCTTTGCCCAGAGCTGCGACGACGGCGCGTACCGCATGAAGCTCGAGGTCGGTGACCACTTCCTGTCCAGCAACGACTGGGAGGGAGGCGTGTACTTCTCCGAGTGGCACCCGGACGCGTACTGCTCGGACGACGCGGTCGCCGTGACGGTCACGGCGGGCAACACAACGACGGTCGACGTCGACCTCGACGCCGCGGCGAGCATCTCGGGAACCATCACGGTCAGCGGCGCACCGACCGCGGGCGCGAGCATCTGCTCGACCTCCGCGACTCTCGGAACCTGCCAGTTCTGCGACACCTCCGACGGGTCGGGCGACTACCTGCTGAGCGTACCGCCGGCCACCGATCACCGGATCGAGGTCTTCGTGTCCGGCGAGGGGACCGAGTGCTACGACGACTTCGAGAACTGCACCTCGTTCACTCCGGTCTCCGTCGCGGCGGGTGGAAGCACCACGGGGATCGACCTGGATTTCGGCTGCTCGAGCCTCGACGGCGATGGTGACGGCGTCTCCGAGTGCGGCGGTGACTGCGACGACGAAGACAGCAACAACTTCCCCGGCAATCCCGAGGTCTGCGACGGCCTCGACAACGACTGCAACGCCGGAGCCGATTTCCCCGGCGAGCTGACCGATGGGGACCTGGACGGATGGCTGAGCTGTAACGACTGCAACGACTCCGACAACACCACCTTCCCCGGCGCCGCCGAGTTGTGTGACGGCGTGGACAACGACTGCGACACCGTCGTGCCCGCGGACGAGCTCGACGTGGACGGCGATGGCGTCGCCATCTGCGACGGCGACTGCAACGACTCCGACAACACCACCTTCCCCGGCGCCACCGAGGCTTGTGACGGGGTCGACAACGACTGCAACGGCAGCACACCGGCCGACGAGCTGGATGTGGACGGTGACGGCGTCGCCACCTGCGACGGCGACTGCAACGACTCCGACAACACCACCTTCCCCGGCGCCACCGAGTTGTGTGACGGCGTGGACAACGACTGCGACACCGTCGTCCCGGGCAACGAGAGCGACGGCGACGGCGACGGCTCCAGGGTCTGCGACGGCGACTGCAACGACGCCGACGACAGCGTCTTCCCCGGCGCCACCGAGATCTGCGACGGCATCGACAACGACTGCACCGCCGGAGCCGACTTCCCCGGTGAGACGACCGACGTGGACGGCGACGGCGCTCCGAGCTGCGTCGACTGCGACGACAACGACAACACGACCTTCCCCGGCGCCACCGAGGTCTGCGACCAGGTGGACAACGACTGCGACACCGTCGTTCCGGCCGACGAGATCGACAGCGACGGCGACGGCTTCGCCGTCTGCGACGGTGACTGCAACGAGGGCGACAACACCACCTACCCCGGCGCCACCGAGT
>JAAELQ010000101.1 GCA_024226515.1 bacterium | reverse complement strand
CTCCTGTTTCCAGGAGCTAATCCATGCATGTCAAACCCAGGATAAGGTTCTTCGCGTTGCTTCGAATTAAGCCACATGCTCCACCGCTTGTGTGAGCCCCCGTCAATTCCTTTGAGTTTTAGCCTTGCGGCCGTACTCCCCAGGCGGTGCACTTAACACTTTCGCTTCGACCGAGAGCGATGTCAGAATCCCCTCGATCTAGTGCACATCGTTTACGGCGTGGACTACCGGGGTATCTAATCCCGTTCGCTCCCCACGCTTTCGTACCTCAGCGTCAAGACAAGCCCAGCTGCCTGATTTCTCCTTCGGCGTTCCGATAGATATCAACGCATTTCACCACTCCACCTATCGTTCCGACAGCCCCTACTTGCTTCAAGACGTGCGGTTCGTCAAGCAATTCCTCGGTTGAGCCGAGGGCTTTCACAAAACGCCTGCACGCCCGCCTGCGTACGCTTTAAGCCCAATAATTCCGCGCAACGCTCGGGCCCTTCGTATTACCGCGGCTGCTGGCACGAAGTTAGCCGGCCCTTCCTTTGGGTCTGCTCATTGTGTTGCTAAACCCTGACAGCAGTTTACACCCCGAAGGGCTTCATCCTGCACGCGGCATTGCTCCGTCACGCTTTCGCGCATTGCGGAAGATTCGTTACTGCAGCCTCCCGTAGGAGTCCGGGCAGTGTCTCAGTCCCGATGCGGCGGGTCATGCTCTCACACCCGCTACCCGTCAATGGCTTGGTGAGCCTTTACCTCACCAACAACCTGATAGGACGTTCCCCACTCCCCTGGCGGCCGAAGCCTTTGATCCGGAGACCACATCAGGTATTAAGCCAAGTTTCCCTGGACTATCCCTGACCTGGGGGTATGTAGAAACGCATTACTCGCCCTTTCGCCACTCTAATAATTCCCGAAGGAACGTTCGCGTTCGACTTGCATGTTTTAGCCATGCCGCCAGCGTTCGCGCTGAGCCAGGATCAAACTCTTCAATTGTTTGTCTGTAGACGTGTCCGAAGACACGCATATGGACGGATTGAAAGTCTGCCTGGTCCGACGGATCGACCTAAGGAGGGATCGAACCGTCGGTTCATCGAGTCAGGTTCCGCTCCTCGCGAAAGGAACGGCCTCGATGCCGACAGGGCGGCAAAGCCCTGACGGTGTTTGCGGACAACTTACCGTTGTCAACTAACCTGGTTGTGAATGACTTGGTTCACAAGGATGTCCGCAGGACGATCGGCGCTGTGACTGCCAATCGCCCCGTTCTCGTCTTCCGGTGTAGGAAGAAGAGATGGGATCCCGGCTCGCCGGGCCAGTGTGAACTGTTCCGACGTCCGGGCACATCCTCGCGGCGTACCCAACTGTTCACTTTTCAATGAGCGGGCCGGTGAGTCAGGCCCCCGTGGGGGCGGCAAAACACCCGGCCAGAGGGACGAGCCCTCGACAAGAGGGGCGATTCTACGCCCGGAGGGGCCCCTGTCAACCGCATTGGCGCGTCAATCTGGATAAAACGGGCTCGGATGATCGCGTGTCCCGCCCGCCGCGAGGCCGATCGGGTATCTCGCCCCGGCCGCGCCGGGCGGGATCATCCGCCACGGCCACGACCGCCGCGATGATCCGGGCGGGGCCGAGCCGGCCGAGCAGCCGCGCCGCGGAGCGCATCGACGCCCCGGTGGTTCGCACGTCGTCGACGAGAACCACGTGCCTGCCCCACCAGGGGTTGCGAGACCGACGCGCGGCAGCCCGCGCCCATCGCCACCGCACGCGAAGGCCCGCGCCGCCCGATCGCGCCCGCTCCGATGCGGGAAGCGACGCTTGCGTCCGTCCGCCGGACCGCGCGAGCGCGGGAACCAGCGGGGCCTCCAGTGCGCGCGAGACACCCCACGCCAGCACGCCCGCGTGATCGATCCCCCGGTGCAGGCGACGCAGCCACGGCATCGGCATGGGAACGACGATGACGCGCGACGGCTGCACGTGCCCGCCCGCCCGCACCGCCTGCCCCAGTGCGCGCCCGAGCGTCTCGGCCATCTCCGTCCATCGACAACCGTACTTGATGCCGAGGACCCACTCGCGCAGCGGTCCCTCGTACGCCCCGAGACGCACGAACGCCGTCGTCAGTTGTCGCGCGCCGCGACACGACGCGCACCCGCCGTCGTCGTACCCGCCGCCACCATCCACGGTCCGCTCGCCCGCACCAACGGACTCGCCACACCGACCGCAGTACGCGTCGGGCCGATCAGGCCTCCACCCCGTCGGCCCCACCAGCTCGAACGCACGCTCCGGCGGTGGCGACGACGACCCGAGCCAATACTCGGTCACGGTGTCCAGCACCCGGAGCACCTTCTTCACGACCCGCGAGCGTAACGCACGGATCAAGCGGTCTCCGAAGCTCGCGCTATTCTCCCTCACGCGATCTTCCCGGACCCGGGACGGCCCCGAGCAGACCGCGAAACCCGCATCGCCAGCACCCCTTCGTCCTCGCGCCGCGTCTCTCCCACCGCGTCGCCGCCCCCGCGCGTCGTCGAGCCGATCAGGATCCCAGGGTCCCGTGGCCAATCGCTGCCAAACCATCCTGTTCGTCCAGGCCGCCCTGCTCCTGCTGGCGGGCGTGACCGCTCACGCACTCGGCGCCTTCCAGGACACGCACGTGCACGGCCTTCGGACTGCGACGCTCCTGCTGTTGTGTGGACTGCTCGCCGACCGGCGGCGCCCCGTGATCGCGCTGCTCGCGGTGGACACCAGCATCGTCGTGTCGCTCCTGCTCGGCGTGAACTACGCCCGGCTCGGTATCAAGTGGGCCCTCCAGCCGGACCCAAGCGGCGCTTCCGTAGCGCTCGCGTGCGAGATGGCCGTGATCTGCCTCGTCGCCGGCGCGGTGCTGGTGCGTCACCGACCTCGCGAAGCCGCGGCGTGGTGGAACCTCACCCCCCGCCTCGCGATGGTGGCGGGCCTGATGATGCTGGTCGCCGGTTTCGGTCTCAGCGCGAGCGTGCGGAGACCGGCGACCGCGCTGGCCGGCCTCATCGACGCGGCGGGGGCCGATCCGGATCACGGCGCCCGGATCGACGAGGCGCTCCAGCATCCGCGGCCATTGCACGAGCCCCTCGACGACACAGCGCGGGACGAGCCCGTCGACGACGCACCGCAGGACGAGCCCGTCGACGACGCACCGCGGGACGAGCCCGTCGACGACGCACCGCAGGACGAGCCCGTCGACGACGCACCGCGGGACGAGCCCGTCGACGACGCACCACGGGATGAGGCCGTCGACGACGCACCACGGGATGAGGCCGTCGACGACGAGTTCACGATGACGATTGCGGAGGTCGCTGCTGAGCCACTGTTGCCGTCCTGGCCGGACGACAAGTTCGCCGCCCTGCTCGAACGACTCGATCTGCCGCCGAACTTCGACGTGCACGCCGCGATGGCGAAGCTCCAGGAGGTCGGTCTCGACGATCCCCGTGTCCAGAGGAAGCTGAGCGCCATGAACGTCGACCCCGGCGAGATCATGACGCTCATGCAGATGCCTCCAATGCCCGCACCGCGGAACACGCGAGCGCCCGAGCGCCGGCAGTTCCCGGTCGCTATCCCCGACAACTGTGTCGTGAACCGCGCGGGAACGGGCCGGATCTCGACGCGCATCATGGGACGCGCCCCCCGTCGACCGGATCGCTCGGAGACCACCAAACGCATGCGGAAACTGGAATCCCGCGCGCGTTCGATGCGTTGGCGCGCGTCCGTGCCGGCGTCCGTGCCCGTGCCGGCGTCCGTGCCCGTGCCCGCGTCCG
>JAAELQ010000100.1 GCA_024226515.1 bacterium | reverse complement strand
TTCGGCCGCCGGGAACGAGGGGACGGGGACGAGGAGAATCTCCGCGAGGAATTCGCCGACGTGCTCGCGTGGCTGACCACGCTCGCGAACATCTGCGAAGTCGACCTCGAAGCGGCGATCCGGGAGAAGTACCTGACCGACGGGGGACCGAAAGGGGTGAAGTGACCGTCCGGTTCTCCAGCCGGAAGGACGCGCGGGCCGAAGATCACGGAGCCCCGGATGCGGTTCCGGCCGCGTGATTCTTCTCTTCAGTCCCGGTCACCGTCGGAGTCGGCCACATGTGCGGCATCACCGGCATCATCGCGTGTGCGGATCGAGCCCCCTCGGCCGACGAAACCGGGCGAGCGCGGATGCGCGATCGGCTCCGTCACCGCGGTCCCGACGGAAGCGGGGACTGGTCCGACGGCGCCGCGTGGATCGGGCATCGCCGGCTCGCGATCATGGATCCGCAGCACGGCCGGGAGCCGTTCGTGCGGGGTGCCGGCGATCACGTCACGGTGGTCGTCTTCAACGGCGAACTCCTGAATCACCGTGATCTCCGCGTCACGCTCGAACGGGAAGGTGTCGCGTTCTCGACCGACTGCGACGCGGAGACCGCGGCGGCGGCGGTGCACCACTGGGGTGAGGAGGCGCTCGACCGGTTTCGCGGCATGTTCGCGATCGCCTGGTACCGGCCACGGGAACGCACGCTGCGGCTCGCCCGCGATCCGTTCGGGGTGGTTCCGCTGATGTGGGCCTCGGTGCCCGCGCACGGGGACGAGATCGTCTTCGCGAGCGAGATGACGCCGATCCTCGAGCATCCGGGCGTCGTTCGACGCGTGGATCCGATCACCCTGTCGGGGTACCTCTCGACGATCCGGATCACGCTCGGGGATCGCACCATGGTCGACGGGGTGCGGACCGTGCGTCCGGGCGGCCTGGTCACCATCGACTGCCGCGGAATGCGACCCCGGATCGACGATCGATGCTGGTGGCGGCCGCCGCGGGCGACCGGCGGGGTCACGGGCGCCGACGCCGATGACCTGGTTCGAAACGCGGTGATCGAGACCCTCGAGGCGCATCTCCAGAGCGACGTCGAACGTTGCGGGCTCCTTTCGGGGGGGATCGACAGCGCGGTGCTTTCGACCCTCGCGAAGGCCCGGGTCGATCCGCTGCGCACCTTCACGGCGCTGGGGGGCGACGGCACGGCCGATCCCGACCGCGAGGCCGCCGCGATGATGGCGCGACGACTCGGAACGGGTCATGTGGAGGTCGCCGTCGCAGCGGCCACGGAAACACCGATCGCGCGGTGGCGTCGGATGGTTCGATCGATGGGGGTGCCCCTCGGCACGCCGAACGAGATCGCGATCAACGCCCTCGCCGAGGCGGTCGGAGCCGCCGGCATCAAGGTCGCCATCGGCGGCGAGGGTGCGGACGAGATCCTCGGGGGGTATGAACCGATTCTCCGCCTCGTGGCGCAGATCGCCGCGGCCGATCCCGGACCGGAAGTCGCCGCCGCCACCCTGCTCGAATCGGCGTCGTGGATCGCGCCCGGCGCGAAGGCCACGGTGCTCGCCGAACGCTGGGTCGATTCCATCGGTCACGACGCGGCCCTGATCGGCGAACTGGGCGCGGCGATCGAATCGGGGGGAAGTGCCGCCGAACCCCGGTCGTACCTGCACTGGCTTCAGACCGTGAATCTTCCCGGGCTCCTCGGGCGTCTCAATGCCGCCTGCATGCTGGCCTCGGTCGAGGCGAGGCCGCCCTTCGCGGACCGACGATTCGCCGAGGCGGTCGCCCGGGTCGACACCGCGGATCTCTTCGGCCCGGAAGCGGACGGGACCTTCCGAACCAAGACCGTCCTGCGACGCGGCTTCGCCGGGCAGGTGCCGGCGGAAATCGTCGCCCGCCCGAAGGCGAGCTTTCCCACGCCGTTCGCGCCGTGGGCGGCCGCGATGCTCGCGGATCCGCTGGTCTCGGAGGCGATCCGGCCGCTCGTTCGACCCGAGGTGTCGTCGGTCCTGAACGGGGATCCGGCGGCCCATCCGCTTCAGGCGTGGCCACTCGCGAATCTCGGACTCTGGGCGGTCGAGACCGGCATCGACCTCGACCCATCGTGATCGAGACCCCGGTACGCTGCATGCGTGACGACGCCCCTCCGACTTCGAGTTCGAAACGCCGAGGCCACCGGTCTCGAAGAGGAAGTCCGTGAATTCACCGCCCCCGCGATCTTCGGTCGCAGCCGCGACGTGGACGTGCTCCTGCTCGACCCCGGCGTCTCGCGAAGACACGCCTCCCTGCGTCCCGGCGAGGACGGCGGCTGGTCGATCGAGGATCTCCATTCGACGCGGGGCACCTGGGTGAACGGGCGGCGACTCGCGCCGGGCGAGATCACGGCGATCGTCGAGGGCGACCTGGTCGAGATCAATCCATGGAGCCTGCTGGTGCTCGGTCGGGAGGCGACGGCCGGGATCGTGCTCGACGACGGCGACGTCGGTGGTTCGATCGCGGAAGCGGTGTCCGATCCGCAGTTGCGTGATCGGTTCGACGGCCTGGTGAGCGCGGTGCGGCGAGCGTCGACCCGGACCGGTGAGGAGGAGGTCTTCGGCGCCCTGCTCGAATGCCTGCTCGACGGCTGCGAACTGGATCGCGCCATGATCCTGCGGACCGAGGACGGGGTCACCCGCGCGGTGGCGATCCGTTCATCGGAACGGTCCGAGGAGATGAGCCCGCGTCCGTTCTCCGCGACGCTGCTCAAGGCCTCGATCGAATCCGGGCGAACGGTCCGGCTCGAGGAGCATCCCGACGTCGATCAGGCCCAGAGCTTCGCGCTCGCCGGCGTCCGCGAGGCGCTCTGCCGATGCGTCGACGACGGAACGAACGATGAAGGCGTCCAGCTCGCCGTCTACGGGGACTGCCGCATGGGCATCGCCGACGACGAACTGGTCGCCTGGTTCGATGCCATCGCCGAGCTCTGCGCCGTCTCGATGCGGATGCAGCAGGGGAAGGTCGCGGAATCCGAGCGGGCGCAGATGGTGGCGGAGATGAACGCCGCTCGCGCGGTGCAGGAGGTCCTGCTGCCGAGCGAGTCCGGATCGATGGGGGACCTTTCGTGGCAGGTCGTCGCGATTCCGGGTCGGACCATCGCCGGTGATCTGGTCGATGTGCGTCGGAACGGCGATGGGCTCCATGTGGTGCTCGGCGACGTCAGCGGAAAGGGCGCGCGAGCCGGCATGGTCATGGCGGGAACCCAGGCCTGTGCCGACACCCTCGCGGAATCGGGGCTCGCGCCGGCCGAGATCGTCGAGCGACTCGACGCCTGGGCGGTCCGGACCATTCCGGAAGCATGCTTCATCACGCTCTGGTGCGGTCGCTTCGATGCGGGCGGCGGCATGGAGTTCGTCGACGCCGGGCATGGCTTCGCGCTCGTGCAACATGCGGACGGTTCGATCTCACCGCTGGTCGGCGAGCGTCGGCCGCCGCTCGGGATCGAGGCGTTCCCCGCCGTGGCGTCGAAGGCGACGCTGCAGCCGGGCGAGGCGCTCGTGCTCTTCAGCGACGGACTGGCGGAGGAGCCCTCGTCGACGCGCGATGGCGACCGGTACGGCCTCGAACGCATCGAGGCGTCCATCGACGCTCATGGCGCCGATCCGGCCGCGATCCTCGCGGACCTCGTCGACTGGTGCGAACGGGACCACTTCGACGACGACCTCACCGTGCTGGTCATTCGTCGCGCGGCGAATTGAAGCCGCACCGTCCGGCGACCACGGCATCATCGATGAATGCGGTTCACGTCGAGCCCACCACGCCTCGGACCGGCGCCGTCGGTCTCGTCGGGGACGATTCCGCGGAGCGGCCCGGCCGGGCGGGTGCGTACTCGTGATGCTCCCGTGGCCCGATCGGTCGATCAGTTCAGGTTGCAGTAGGTGTCGGCGAGCAGCACGCAGAACTCGTCCCAGTCACCGATGCAGCAGAACGGCTCGAAGAGGCAGACCTGGTCGCAGCATGCTTCGTCGTCGCAATACGGTCCGTCGTGGGGAACGTTGCAGGGAAGGGCTTCGTCCGAGCCGCAGGCGAGGTCGCTGTCGCAGAGATCCTCGCAGGTGACCGACGCGATCTGGGCACAGATCGAATCCCAGGCGACGTCGCAGCAGGCCGGATCGACGTCGCAGACGTCTTCGCAGCAGTCTTCGTCGTTGCAGGCGCGGGTGCCGTTGGCGAAGCAGCAGTCGCCGGCGTCCGCGTCACCGCAGACCGGAACCGGACACGCGTCCTCGGGGCCGGTGCAGGCATCGTTGTTCCGGGCCATGTTCGCACACACCAGGTCCCAGGTGACGTCGCAGCAGAAGGAGTCGTCGAGGCACACCGCATCGCAGCAGTCCTCGTCGTCGCACTTCGGGGTGCCGTTGGGCAGGCAGCAACTGCCGGCACACGGATCACCGCATTCCCAGTTCGCACCGCAGTCGCAGCGGGTGCTCTGGCGGGCGAGCTGGACGCATCCTTCGTCCCAGGTGGTGTCGCAGCAGAACGGGTCGTCGCTGCAGACGTCGTCGCAGCAACGCTTGTCGTCGCAGCTGGGGGTTCCGTTGGGCAGGCAGCAGTCGCCGGCCGGGAAGTCGCCGCATTCGGGTGCCTCGCAGGCGACGAGGGCCGCCTCGGCGCAGACGCTGTCCCAGACCAGGGTGCAGCACAGGGGATCCGTGTCGCAGATCTCGGTGCAGCACTCGCCGTCGCTGCAGCCCGGTGAAAGATGCGGGAAGAAGCAGGAACCCGCGGTATCGATGCCGCATCCGCGGCGACAGCGGTCGAACGCGGTCGCGACGCAGAAGGAGTCCCACTGGTTGACGCAGCAGCTCGGGTCGATCGCACACACCGCCTGGCAGCAGACGGAGTCGTCGCAGAACGGCGTGTCCGACGATTCGAGGCACGACCCCGTGCTGAACGAACCGCACTGGAGTCCGCTGCCGCAGTAGAACTCGGCGAGGATCACGCATTCGGCGTCCCAGTTCACGGTGCAGCAGAGTTCGTCGACGTTGCAGATCGCCGCACAGCAGCTCGAGTCGTCGCAACCGGGCTTGGGATCGTCTTCGGGTCTGGCTTCGAAGCAGCTGCCCTCGCAGGGGCACTGCCAGTCCTCGCCGCTCGGCGTGGAACTCGGGACGACGCAGAGGCTGATGCCGAGGACGGCGCAGCTGTTGTCCCACTGGACCGTGCAGCAGGTCGGGTCGATGGTGCAGACCGCGTTGCAGCAGGCGGCGTCGTCGCACATCGGCGTGGCCTTCGACTTCTGGCAGTCGCCGACGCCGGGGCACTCGTAGAGGCCGACGCAGACCGTCGCGGCGGCGTCGACGCACGCGGTGTCCCACCGCTGGGTGCAGCAGAACTCGAGGCCGGGGATCGAGCAGACCGCCGCCGAGCATTCGGGATCGTTGCAGGCCGGCGTGAGATGGAACTCGTCGCACGGTTCACGAGCGTTCACGATGAAGGGGATGTCGCAGACGGTGAAGGCCTGCGCGGCGCACATCGAGTCCCAGCGGACTTCGCAGCACCAGGGGTCGTAGTCCTCGCAGACGTTCTTGCAGCAGGTGCTGTCGCTGCAGCCCGGATCGGGGCTGGAGACGAAGCAGTTGCGGGCGGAGGCGTCGCCGCAGGAAAGGGTCCGGTCGCACAGGGCGGGGAAGAACGCCGCCGCGGCGACGCAGGCGCCGTCCCAGGTGGAGAGGCAGCAGAGCGGATCGATCTCGCAGACGGCCTCGCAGCAATCCTCGTCGGAACAGGCGGGGCCGGGGTGGGGTGCGAGGCAGGACCCGGAGTAGGCGTCGCCGCATTCGGTGCAGACCTCGCTGGCGAGTGCCACGCAGTCCTCGTCCCAGGCGTCGTTGCAGCAGAAGGGCTCGACGACGCAGACGCTTTCGCAGCAGGACTCGTCGTCGCAGTAGGGGTTCTCACGCGGCACGTAGCAGCTGCCGGCGAGGATCTCGCCGCAGAGCGGGAAGTCCTGGGCACAGAGGGTCTCGGCGCCGTCGGCGCAGACCTGGTCCCAGAGGACCTCGCAGCAGAACGGGTCGACGACGCAGACCGTGTTGCAGCAGCCGGCGTCGGCGCAGCCCGCGGGGTACTGGGCGAACGGATCACGGGGTTCGAAGCACGACCTCCCGATCGGTCCGAACACGATCGTCTTCGGGCCGCAGGTGCACTGCTCGGAGAGGGTCTCGCAACCGGAGGTGGCGAGGGTCGCGCAGAGTTCGTCCCATCGGACGTCGCAGCAATAGGCGTCGTAGCCGCAGACGAGCTGGCAGCATTCCGCTTCACTGCAGTACGGGGTGTTGTTCTGGAAGCAGCAGCCCCCGACGCCGTCGGCGCCGCACTCGATCGGGGCCACGCCGGTGGACACGGCACCGATCGTGCCGACGTCACCGAACGCGAGATCGCGGCTGGGGACGAGTTCGCACTGTCGGCCGGCGAGCCGGACGCAGTCGACGTCCCATTCGAGCGAGCAGCAGGTCGGGTCGAGGTCGCACACCAGTTCGGAGCAGTAGGCGTCGGCGCAACCGAGGCCGCCGTGGGCACGGAGGCAGGGGCCGAGTCCGGCGTTGCCGGGCGAGGGGCGTCGCGTCAATCGCGCCGCGACCTGGGCGCAGCCGGCGTCCCATTCGTTGCCGAGGAACTGATCGACGCAGTCCGGATAGTTGACCGCGATCGTCGCCAGCGCGATCTGGATGTCCTGGAAGAAGGCGAGGTCG
>JAAELQ010000099.1 GCA_024226515.1 bacterium | reverse complement strand
CGCTCCCTCCTGGTTCCAGATCCCGTCCCGGTTCGACGCCTTGACCTGGAAGACGTAGTCCCCCGGATCGAGGTTCGTGTACTGCGCGAAGCGCTTCTCGGCATCGGTCTCGCTCCAGTCGGGCCGGAAGCCTTGCAGCCGGTAGGCGTAGCGATTCTTCTCGGGAGTCGCGAAGTGGAGCGCCGCGAACTCGAAGGCGAAGATGTCGTCGCGGTGGTCGAGGACGAGATGGGGTACGGTCTCGGGATCACCGGCGGCGGATCCCGGCACCAGACGCTCGGCCAACGGGGTGGACCGGTTGAGAATCTGAAAGTCGGTGATCGCCACCGCCGGAGCGATCGGATCGTCCTCGATGCGGTCGGAGAAGAAGGCGGTGACGCCGCCGTTGCCGCCGAAGAACAATTCGCCGTCGCCGGCGCGGTAGGCCGGACCGATGAAGAAGTTGTTGCCGTGGAGACCATCGCCGGTGTCGTAGCGGCGGATCTGCCCCGACCGGGGGTCGAGGCATGCCAGCCCGTGCTTGGTCGCCAGCCACAGCCGCCCGCGGTCGTCTTCAGCGATGCCGACGACGTCGTCGCTGGGCATGCCGTCCTGCACACGGTAGTGCCTGAGCTCGTCGCGCTCTCGGTCCCAGCGGTTGAGACCGCCGCTGATGGTGCCGATCCAGAAGATTCCGTTGCCGTCCT
>JAAELQ010000098.1 GCA_024226515.1 bacterium | reverse complement strand
TTTTCAGGTTTCTTACTGTTACCAGGACTCCCGGTTCCGCGCTTCCCTGCGTTCCGACGATCTGTGTCATGTATACATTGTCCGTATCCGGTTCGGGAATAGCGAGGGTTATCTGACCCGCATCCGGCTTCCCGGGCGGTGTTGTGTCCTGTGTTTTGAATGAAAATTCGAATGTTCCGGTATCCGGGTTTACAGACAGCGGGTTTCCGAATGTGTCCGTGATATTGGCGGTCAGAACTGCCGTGTAAACAGCGCTCTGTTCCAGGGGCGCGGAGGGCCGGAACACTGCGGAAAGGGCGTCAGGGGAAACTGTGACGGTTCCGGCCGCAGGGGCCGAATCATGATAAAGTCCGAAACTGTCCGTGTCAGCTGTTTCGGCAGATATTTTCCGTGAGAAAGTCACGGTTACCGGAGCTGACAGATGTATGCCGGTGCTGCCGTTTTCAGGGACTGTCGGGGGAACGACTGAAAATGTGACAGGAGCAGGTACCAGATCAAGTGTGAATGTTTCATCCTGAGTGTTCAGTGTGACTGTTTCGGTCACACTC
>JAAELQ010000097.1 GCA_024226515.1 bacterium | reverse complement strand
TTGCTGCAGTACTGGCAATCCCACGCAGCCGCGCCGCTGGACTATCTGGTGCAGAAGTTCGAGGACGAACGGTGGGTCATCGTCGGCGAGTACCACCGTGTGCGCCACGACGTGGAGCTGATCGGCTCTCTCGTGCCACGGCTGCACGAGGCGACCGACGTCCGTCACCTGGCGCTGGAGTTTCTCTGTCGCGACCGAACCGCGGAAGCCAACCGGCTGGTCACCGCCGCGACGTACGACCGCGAGCGGATGGTCGACTTCTTCAGGGGTCAGTTCCCCGGCTGGTCCTACGAGGAGTACCTGGACATCTTCCGACGCACGTGGGACTCGAACCGCCGCCTGGCCGCCGAGCGCGGCCCGTTTCGCCTCGTCGGTCTTCATCCCTGCATCGACTGGGGGACGATCCACTACGGAACCGACACCGCGGCCGTCGCCGACGAGCGACGCAAGCAAGAACGCTACGACGAGATCATGGCCGAGGTGCTGGAGACGGAGATCCTACGACCGGGGCACAAGGCCCTGGTGTTCGTCGGGATCGCCCACGCGACGGGGAAGTTCGCCGAGTACCGCTTCGGAACGACGACGCAGCTCGTGCGGATGGGCAACCTGGTCTATCGCGAGCCCTACCGCGACGACCTCTTCTTCGTGGCGCTTCACGCACCCTTCTTCGACCACTCGGCGAGCGAGGACATCTATCCCTTCGACGGCGCGCTGGACGAGCTGATGCTGCGCTACGGCAAGAACATCGGTTTCGACGTCGTCGGTACGCCGTTCGAGGGCCTCGTTCACCGCGATCGATCGCCGCATGCGATCACGGCCTACCCCTTCGGCGATCTGTACGACGGCTACGTGATGTTCCGGACGCCGATCAAGGAGTACATCGGCGTGACCTGCATCGACGACTGGGTCACCGACGAGGAGGAGCTGCGAGAGTTCTCTCGCGGTCTGAGCAAAAAAGAGGCGGCCGATGCGTTCGGTGAGATGTCGGTGGAGGAGTTTCGATCGGATCACTGCGCGCCGCGGCCGAGCCACGGGGTCGAGTTCCGCCGGCGATTCCGCGATCTCCCCGACGTTCGCGGCCGCTCGTGATCGGGGTCGACATCGTTGACGACGCGGCCGTGCAGGCCTGGGCCGTCGAGGAGCTTTCGCAGGCCGTGGCGCAGGAGGTTCAGGGACAGCGATCCGCCAGGGCCTCTCGCGGATCCGGCGTGAGCGTCGACCGGCCGTAGCCGATCTCGTTCGCGCACGTGCCCCGCACCAGGTAGTACCAACCGTCGCCGGCCGTGGGATCGGGGCGGGTGTCCGTGACCCGGGTCGTGTCCGCGAACACCCCGAGACAGACCGCGGCGCTGAAGTCTCCGTGGGTACGGAGATCCGAGAGACTTCCCGTGACGGCCTCGAGGTCGCTCTGCATTCCGCCCACCTCGACGTCGTGCGAGATCCAGCCCAGCTCGGTCTGACCGAGCTCGTTCGTGCCGGCCCGGATCCCGCAGTCGCGCAGCAGGTAGAGCGCCGTGTGGCCGTAGATCAGACGATCGGTGTCGAAGCACTCGAAGGAAACCGGACCCGTTCCGGCTGGGATGCAGTCCGTGACCTCGTGCGGCGGCTCGGGGATCCAGTTGTACTCGATCGGCACGTCGAGCAGCAGCTCGGATCCGCGCGGGACGTAACCGCCCGGCCCGCAGTCGACGCCGTCGATGTGGAATCGGTCGTCGACGACGAGCCCCGCGAAGCTCGCGCCGTCCGCGGACAGATAGAACTCGTCGAGCTCCCCCGGTTGGATGGCGAGCTGCTTCACGTCGTACGGGTCCTGGGTCAGATCGCCCGCCGACCGGCTGCAGCGCGGCGGGAAGAGGAGCGTTCCGTAGCCAGGGCGATCGACGAACGCGCTGCAGAAGCCGGTGAAACGCGCGAACAGGACGTCGAAGTCCTCCCCGAGCGTTCCGTCGAGCGTGTCGCTCGAGTGCCACCCCGCGACCCACTGTCCGCCCGAGGTCGTCACCTCGGGGTAGGAGTCCGATCCGCTGTCCGTCGCCGCGTTCGTGTTCAGCGGCTGCGGGTCGGTCCACGACGCTCCGGCGTCGGTGCTGCGGGCGACGAGGATATCGCTGTCGTCGCCGAGCGTTCCGTCGAGCGGATCGTTCGAGTACCACACGGCGACCCACTGTCCCGCGCCATCCTGGGTGACCTGGGGCAGCAGATCCCACCCGGCGTCCGACGCGGCGTTCGTGGCCAGCGGTGCGGGATCCGTCCACGTCGCGCCGCCGTCCGTGCTGTGCGCCATCAGGATGTCGTAGTCGTCGCCGACCGGCGTGGGAAGCTCGTTGTTCGAGTGCCAGACCGCGATCCAGTGCCCCGCGCCGTCCGTCGTGATCTGCGGCCAGTAATCCTCGCCGACATCCGCGCCGGCGTTGCTGTTCAGCGGTGCGGGATCGCTCCAGCTCAGACCGTCGTCCAGGCTGCGCGCGAAGAGCAGGTCATGGTCGGTGCCGATGTTCCCACCGACCAAGGGCTCCTCCGAGCTCCAGACCGCGACCCAGTTCCCCTCGCCGTCGGTCGTCAGCTGCGGGTAGTTGTCGTCCCGGCTGTCGCCGGCCGCGTTGCTGTTCAGCGGTTGCACGTCGGACCAGTTGACGCCGTTGTCCGTACTGCGCGCGAAGAAGATGTCGAAGTCGTCCCCGACCCCGCCCGCCACGGCGGGCTCGTCGCAGTGCCAGACGACGATCCAGTTTCCGTCGCCGTCGGTCGTCAGCTGCGGTCGCTGGTCGTGCTTGCCGTCCGCTGCGGCGTTCGAGTTCAACGGCTGGGGTGTGGTCCAGCTGACGCCGTTGTCGGTGCTGCGCGCGAAGGCGATGTCGAAGTCCGTTCCCGACGCGCCCAGCGGCTCGCTGGACTGGAAGACCACGACCCAGTGCCCCGCCCCGTCGGTCGTCAGTTGCGGGTGCATGTCGGCGCCCGTGTCGCTGCCCGCCCCGCTGTTCAGCGCCACCGGATCGGTCCAGCCGGCGCCGTTGTCCGTGCTGCGCACCAGCAGCAGGTCGTGGTCCTCACCGATGGTGCCGCCCAGCGTGGAGTTCGAGTGCCAGGTCGCGACCCAGTGCCCCGCGCCGTCGGTGGTGATCTGGACGTACCAGTCGGGTCCGGCGTCCGCGTCGGCGTTGAGGTGCAAGGGCTCGGGGGGGCTGACTTCGGCTCCGAACCCGGTGTT
>JAAELQ010000096.1 GCA_024226515.1 bacterium | reverse complement strand
GAATATGCGTAAAATCATTTTTGGCATTTACAGCTGGCGCAAAATCTCTGACTGGGACAATATCGCTTACTGGCTCGTAAAGGCATTTACCGCTTACCGTGCCTGTGCAAGGCTCGGCTGGTCAGCATGGCTGGATTAAAAGGAGGCATCTATGGAAAAATCATTTAAAATTATCATCGGAGTGTTTTCATTCTTGAGTACAGTAATCATTGCCATTATCGGCTTTGAACTGCACCAAAATTCCCGAATGGCGGATGCCGAAGTTATTATGTCTGCCCACGGTGTCAGAATTAATCACTTGGGAAAAACCACTGAGGAAATTAAATCAGTCCGTCGGGATGTGGCGGCAGTGCGAGAACAGCTTGCCAGAATCGCCGTTATTCTCGAACAGGACAGCACTAAATACTATAGGAGAGATAAAAATGAATATCAATAAAGCTATTATGATTGTACCATTTGCCTTGGCGTTGGTTATCAGTTCCGGCTGTAATGCCATTCGGCATAAATCGTTTCGAGTCGTGACCAGTGGTACTGGCGGCAAAATGACCACCACAGACCCGACTGGCAGCGGCACGCCCACACCGTCAATTATCATCGG
>JAAELQ010000095.1 GCA_024226515.1 bacterium | reverse complement strand
TCGGTGGACCCGCTGCCTGTCCCGGCCGGGTCACCCTCGATGACGGTTACGTCGTCGATCGACAGCGCCGGCAGGGGATCGTCGTCGACGATGGTGCCGACTGCCGGCGCTGCCGCTGGCTGTGCGTTGACCGCGTTCGCCAGGGCGAGCAGCAGGGTCTCGTCGTGCTCGTCGAGGGCGTCGTCGAGGACCGGCACCGTCACCGTGACGCTGGTGGTACCCGCGGGCAGGCTCAGGGTGTCGGCGACCGCCGTGTAGTCGAGGCCGGCGACCGCGGCCGCGAGGCCGGAGGCGTCGCCGGCGGTCTGGTCGTCCATCGCCGCCTCGCAGCTGCTCTCGCGCGACAGGTCCGCGGTGAATCACAACTCGGCGCCGGGCGCCTCGGTGATCGTCGCGTTCGTCACCGACAGGACCGGTGGATCGTCGTCGTCGAGGATCGTCGCCAGTCCTGAGGCGTCGGCCAGGGTGACGTTCACCGGGCTCGACAGCTCGACGTTGAAGGTCTCGTCGTGCTCGTCGATCAGGTCGCCGAGCACCGGCACGCTGAAGGTCTGGACGGTGACGCCCGGCGGCAGGATCACGGTGCCGCCGGTGGCGGCGAAGTCGCTGCCCGCCGCGGCGGTGCCGGCCACGGTCGCGGCGTCGACGCGGATCTCCTTGCCGCTGGCAAGCGACAGCGACAGGGTGAAGACCGCCTCGACGCCGTCGCCGGGGGCGCCTTCACTCACCGTCACGTCGTCGATCGCCAGGGCCGGCGGCTCGTCGTCGTCGAGGATGGTGCCGGCGGCGACGGCGGTGGCGAATATGGCATTGGTGGCGCTGGTCAGCTGGACGTTGAAGGTCTCGTCGGGT
>JAAELQ010000094.1 GCA_024226515.1 bacterium | reverse complement strand
GTCCACGTCGCCCGCCACGGCGGAGTGGGCGCCGATGAACGTGCTGGAGATGACGTGGCCCGTCCAGCTACCGTCGTTCTCGTACCACAGCACGGAGTTGTCGGCGGATGCGGTGGCAACGATGTCCGGGTCGCCGTCGCGGTCCATGTCGGCCACGTCGACCGAGACCGCGCCGTTGACCGAGGAGGCGACCGATTGCGCCGTCCACGTTCCCCCGTCGTTGCGGAACCACTCGACGGCGTTGCCGTCGAACGAGGCGCAGACCACGTCGAGGTCACCGTCATGGTCCAGATCGGCCACGGCCAGCGAGGACGCTCCGTTCGCCGCGGCCGAGATCGTGTGCGGAGCCCACTGCGGGATCCCGCCGTTCTCGTACCAGGTGACGGAGTCGTCGTCGAAGGCTGCAGCCACTACGTCTTCGTCGCCGTCGCCGTCGACGTCCGCGGTAAGGACGAAGGAGACCCCGCCGGCCGAGCCGTCGATCGCGGTCGGCGGATCGTACGGGATCTGCGCGTGGACCGGGGGCGCGGCCAGCGCCAGGAACAGGCTCGAAAGCCCCAAGAAAACGGCTAGTTTCGTCATGCTGAGTCCCTCCTGAAGCGCGTGCCTACCCGGGGACACGCGAAACAGCAGTGTTTTCGGACACGCGGCGAAAAAAAACGTCACCGAATGCGGCTCCCGGTCGTCTCCCCTGCGAAACCGAGGCTTTTTGCCGCTTGATGACCAGGAGGAGTGCGATGAGATATCTGGCCCTACTGCTCGCTCTGTCCGCCGGCGTGACCGCGCAGGCCCAGACCTTGCCGCCCCCGCCGCAGCCGTCGGAGAACCCTCTGACCGAGGAGAAGAGGGTGCTGGGGAAGATCCTGTTCTGGGACGAGCAGCTCTCCAGCGACAACACGATCTCGTGCGGCACCTGCCACCTGCCGGGCTCGGGTGGCGGCGACCCGCGCTTCGCCGTCAACCCCGGACCGGACAACATCTTCGGCTCGCCGGACGACATCATCGGCTCACCGGGTGTGGCGCGCTCGAGCGCTCCCGGTCAGTTGATCGAGGACTCGGTGTTCGGCTTCGGCGTCCAGGTCACCGCGCGCTCGGCAAACAGCCCGATCGGAGCGGCCTATGCCCCGGAGCTGTTCCACGACGGCCGGGCCTCGAGCGTCTTCACCGACCCCGAGACGCAGACGATCAGCATCGCCGTCGGCGGTGGGCTGGAGAGCCAGGCGATCGGCCCGATCCTCTCCGATGTCGAGATGGCCAGCGAGGGACGCGAGTGGCACGAGGTGAAGACCAAGCTGTCGCGCTCGTTGCCGCTGGGCGAAGCCTCGGCGCTCCCGGCCGACGTCGCCGGGGCCCTGGACAGCGACACGACCTATGCCGATCTGTTCTCGGCGGCGTTCGGCGATCCGGAGATCACGGCCGAGCGCATCGCCTTCGCGATCGCCGGCTACGAGCGAACGCTGGTCGCCGACCAGACGCCGTGGGACGATTTCATGAACGGCAATCCGAACGCCCTGTCCCCGATCGAGATGCAGGGCTGGATCCAGTTCCAGGCAACGCAGTGCAACGTGTGCCACGCGCCGCCCACGTTCACGGACCACAGTTTCCGCAACATCGGCATCCGACCCCCGGACGAGGATCTCGGGCGCCAGGAAGTGACGGGCCTGCCGCAGGACCGCGGTCGATTCAAGGTGCCCACGCTGCGCAACACCGCGCTGCGATCCGACTTCATGCACAACGGCAGGACCCCCACGCTGCGTGACGCGGTCGCGTGGTATCGCCCGGGCAATCCCCTGCGCTTCCCGGACAATCTCGACCCCCTGCTGCCGCTGCCCAGCAACCCGCAGTCCGATGACGCGATCACGCAGTTCCTCATCGGCGGGTTGACCGATCCGCGCGTCGCAGCGGAGACCTTCCCCTTCGACCGTCCCACGCTGCACGCGGGAAACACCCTGCGCGTGACCTTCGGCATCGACGATCAGACCCTGAGCTGGCCGGCGCTGCAGGGCGCGCAGTCGTACAACGTCTATCGCGGCAACCTCTCGGGGCTGCCGTTCGGCGACTACGGCCAGTGCATGAACGATCCGAACAGCACGGACACCGTCTTCACGGACACGGACCTCCCCTTGCCCGGAAACGGCTTCTTCTACATCCGGACCCTCGTCGATTCCACGGGAGTCGAGCGCAACTTCGGCGCAACGGGTGACGGCAGCGCCCGGCAGGTGGCGAGCAGCTGCCCCTGATGCCGTGACATACTCTGGACGGCCCGGCGCAGCCCGGCGCCGGGAGTCGTCCGGGGATGCAAGGACAGAGCGATGATCTACAGCAACTCGTTGCGGCGCGAGACGGCGATCATCGCGCCGGAGCCGAGTTGCTGCGTCGGCACGGCGCCTCGATGCTGCGCACGGCGCGAGGCGTCACCGGGCGGCCCGAGGACGCGGAGGACATCGTGCAGGAGGCGTTGATCGCCGCGCTGACCACGTCCTCGCTTCCGCGGGGCGACGTCGGAGCGTGGCTACGCGCGATCGCGGCGCGCAAGGCGCTCGACGGCCTGCGGCGCGCGAAGCGGCGCGCGGAGAGTGTGCTCGGAGATGAAGACCGACAGGGCGAACACGACGCCGCGGAAGACGTGATCGCGGTCCGGCGTGGCCTGGCCGAACTGAGCGCCCGCGATCGCGCGGTCCTGATCCTGGTCGACGTCGAGGGGTTGTCGATGGCGGAGGCGGCGCAGGCGCTCGGCTCGACGACGGTCGCCGTGAAGTGGCGGGCCGTCCGCGCGCGACGGCGGCTGCGCGCCGAGATCGAAGGGAAACGAAGACGATGAGCGATGAACGGATGCGCGCCGCGCTGCGGCGCGCGACGCAGCGCGGCGACGAGGACGTCGACCGGCTGATCGAGTCGATGCCGGCGATCTTCGCCGAGGCCGAGCGACGGCGCGAGGCGGCCGCGGCCCCCGCCTTCGTTCTCGCCGCGGCCGGGCGAGCGTGGCTGCCGCGCTTCGCGATCGTGACCGCACTGGCCCTCGTGGGCGCCCTGGCCTGGTCGGCGATCGCGCCGCGCGAGGAGTCGACGACGCCCGACGAGGCGCTACAACTCGACCAGTGGGTCGTCACCGGGGAGATCCCGGAAGATCTGGCCGACCCGGTACTGGAGGCGTTGGTTCGGTAACGAACCGCGAACCGCGATGGAACGAAGCAACTCGAACTCGGGACGACTCGGCGCGAGCTTCGTGCTCGTGGCGACGTTCGCCCTGGGAGTTCTCACCGGCGCCGCGATTCTGTTCGTGGCGCGACAGCCCGCTGGAGGCCCACCGCCCGGACGACCCGGGCCCGCGGGACCCGCAGGGCCGGCGCGGCACGATCCGGGCCCGGTCCGACACCTCGAACGCGAGCTCGGATTGGACGCCCAACAGCTGGAGCGGCTCGAGGAGATCCTGCAGCTCGGCCGCAACGAGATGAAGCAGCAGGCGGAGACGACTCGAGAGCGGATCGAGGCCATCCTGACGCCGGAGCAACTCGAGCGGTTCGAGACGATGCGTCCGCCGCCGCCGCGACGACACGGTCCTCCGCGCGGCGATCGTCCACCCCACCCGCCACGGCGGGACCGCGATCGTCCGCCGGCGCGGCCCTGACGCGGGTCACGGCAACAGGTGGTCGTGGGCGCCGAGCTGCCGGCGCACGATCGCGCGCAGCCGTTCGCCGTCGAAGACGGGATCGCGCGTGATCCTGCGCACGACGTCGTAGTACTCGCGCAGCTCCGGATCGTGAAGCCGGTTCTCGTCGGTGGCCAGCGACCAGACGTATCCCACGGGGGGCTTGCGGTAGTAGTGCCCGACGCGCCAGCCCTTCTTCGCCTGTTTCGGCAACAACCCCTGCAGGATCGGATCGGGCCGCGTCACCGGGATGCGGGACAGCAGCGGGTCGGTGATCGCGTGGTAGTCGAGCACGTGGACATCCGGCCCCAGATGGAAGCCGAGGAATCCGACGGCTCCCCGAACGATCACGATGCGGTACGGATTCCCTTCGTCGTCACCTGTCTCCTGCGGCGGCCATCCCTCCTCCGGGCTCAGCGTGCCGACGTACAGCAGGTCGTCGATGAAGTAGTCGTGCGGCCACTTCCTGCGTAGCCACCGCGCCTCCTCGAACGACTGCGGGTCGGGCCACTTTTCGAGCAGCTCGAACGACGACCACAGATCGCCACGGCCGGCATAGAAGCTCCGTTCGTCGGCGATCCCGTGGACGTCGATCGCCGCGTGCCACTCGTCTCCGTAGTCGCGATCGACGAACGGCGTGGTCCAGGGAACTGCAAGCAGAATCGCCACCGCCCCCGTCGCGACCCACACGGGCCGGCGGGGAACCGTCCTCGAGATCGCCAACGCGAGCGCGACGACGAACACGGGCGTAAGGAAGCGCCCGCTCATGAAGTCGCCGCCCACGCGGACGACGTACAGCAGCGACAGCGCGACACCGACACCCCACGCGGTCCCGGTCGTGAATCGGCGTTGACGTACCGCAAGCAGACCCGTCCAGCCCAGCGCCAGCGCCACCGCGAGGAGCGTCGGGGGGTCGGAGACGAGAGAGTTCACGAGGTAGTGCAGCCCCTGTAGCGCCTTCTCGGACGACGCGATTCCGGTGCTCAGCTTGGCGTAGGCCGTGTTCGGAATCAGGGCGCCGTAGTACAGCAACGAGAACAGCTCCCAGGCGAGCAGCGGCGCCAGGCCCACCAGCGTCGCCAGGACCGCGTTCGTTCCGCGGTGTCTCCACAGTGTCAGCGCCCACACGGGGGCGACGAGCAGGAGAAGATCCAGGCGTGTCAGCAGGAGCAACGAGACGAGCAGCGCGAATCGGAGGCATACCGCCCCGGGTCGCTTCGGATCGTCCCGCCGGACGAACAACAACACGAGCAGCAGATGGCCGAGTGGATTCTCGAGCCCCGACGTGGCGAAGTCGGTGAACGCGCGCGAGACGGCGAGCAGAGTCAGCCCCAGCACGGCCGCGTGCACGCCCGACGCGACGCGAAATGCCAGTAGCCCCGCGACGACGAGCGTCAGCAACAACTGCAGCGCGAGGCTCGAGTAGAAGAACTCGCCCGTGACGGAGTAGGTCGCACTGACGACGAACATCCACAGCGGATGTGTGAACACCTGCACCCGCTCGTCCGGGTTCCAGGTCAGGCCCCGACCTTCGACGAAATTCTCGCACGTTCGAAACGTGATGTAAGCGTCGTCCGTGACCCACGCCTTGTAGACGACGACCGCGCCGAGAAACGCGATGCACGCGAGAACGATCCAGTGGGCCGGCTTTAGCTTCACGTCGCGCAATGGTGGCAAAGCCGATACCGCGGGGCAAGGCGTTTCTTGACGCGCGGTGCGAGTTCAGCGGACTTTCTTTGACTCCCTCGCCTGCCGATGGCGGCGATGTAGTAATAAAAGGGCAAGCTACAGGAGGAGGTTTCGTCGTGTTCGGGGGCGCCTGGAGGGCGCAAGTTGAGCACTAACGGAACTCGAGCTACCGGCAGGTCCGGCCCACGGCGGCAGGCCCCGCGGCGACCGATGGCGACGATCCCGACCGCGGGAATGGCGGACATCGCGTTTCTGCTGCTGATCTTCTTCATGGTGATCGTCTACGACGCGGATCGCACGCGCGTGGACCTTCCCGACTCGTCGAGTCGATCCGGCACCGACGCCGAGGCCGCCACCGTGGTCCTCACGTATGGCGAGGTTCATCCCACCGAGGTCGTGATCCGCTTCACCGACGGGATCGCGGAGAGTCGCGTGCTGCCGGATGTCGATGCCGTGCGCGTCGAGGCGGAGGCGGCGCTGGCCGCAAATCCGCAACGCGTGTTCAAGATCAAGGCCGACCGGCTCGTCCCGGCCCGCGATGTCACGCGCGTGTTCGACGCACTGACCGGAGCCGGAGGCAAGCAGGTTCTGATGCTCACCGACGAGAAAGAGGCTCGGTGATGCGGCGCGCAAGGTCGACTCACTCGCTACACGCGGAGATTCCCACCTCGTCCACCGGAGACATCGCGTTCCTGTTGATCATCTTCTTCATGGTCACCGCGTCGTTCGCGGTGACCAAGGGCCTTGCGCTCGACCTGCCGCCGGACGACGAGAACGAGCACACGGATGGCGAACACTCGGTCCTGATCGAGGTCTACGCCGACGGGAAGTTGACGGTCGACTGTCGTGCCATGCAGGCCGAGACGATCGCGGACTACCTGCAGCCCAAGCTGGAGCGGAATCCGCGAAAACCGATCGTCCTCTACACGCACACCGACGCGACCTATCAGGATCTGGTCGCGGCGTACGAGGCGCTGTCTCGGCTGTCCCACAGCGGACTCCCGAAACCGAACATCCAGATACCGACGCCGGACGACCTCGCGGACTACACGAGGACCTTCGGCGTCGATCCGTTCGAATCGCACTGCAGTCGCCCGTGACGGCGAGAGAGGGGTAACCGATGGAGTTTCTTTCGAGCTTCTCCGGCACGCTGATGGAACAGTACACGGCCGGCGGTCCGGTGATGCACGTGATCCTGGCCTGCTCGCTGATCTCGCTGGCGACGATCCTCTACAAGAGCATCGTCTTTTACCGCAGCCGCTCGGATGTTAAAGCGCTGATCGTTGGAGTCAAACGGAACGTGGAACAGGGGCGCTTCGAGAAGGCTTGCGCGGTCTGCGAGCAACATCGTGGACCGGTCGCGATCGCCCTGAAGGTCGGCGTGTTGAACTGCGACCTTCCGCGCGACGATCTCGAGCGTCACATGGATGGTGCCGAGATCCACGAGTTGGCTCACCTGGAGCGAGCGCTGGGCGTGCTGGCCACGATCTCCAGCATCGCGCCGTTGGTCGGCTTCTTCGGTACGGTGGTCGGCATGATCGTCTCGTTCAAGGCGCTCGCCGCGCACGGGATGAACCAGCCCGAGCTGGTCGCCGAGGGAATCTCGGTCGCGCTGGTGACGACCGCGTTCGGCTTGCTGGTCGCGTTCTTCACGCAGCCGTTCCTGAACTACTTCATCGGCAAGGTCCGCGACTTCGAAAACCAAATCGAGATCGGCAGAATCGCGCTGCTGACGGCGCTGGGCAACTGGCGGAGACGTCGCGTAGTCGGCTCGGCTCAGGGGCAGCCGTCGTGAATCCCGCCGTCGGCGTCGTCGCAGTCGGTCCCGGCGGTGACGCCCGACGGAGGACTGTCGTCGCCCCAGTCGTCCCCATCGCTGTCCTTCATGCACGCGCTCACGTTGTCGTTCGGGGCCGCACCCGGGAAGGTGTCCGCCGCCGTCGCCGACGTGTCGTCGCAGTCCGTGTCGTCCAGCAGATAGTCGTTCGGCTGGGCGCACTGCGTCAGCGTCACGCCGGCGTCGCCGAACAGGTCGCCGTCGGTATCTGCGTACCACGTCGTGTCGGGGTTGATCACGGAATCGGTGTCGTCACAGTCCGTGCCGGCGGACACGCCCGACGGCGGGTTATCGTCACCCCAATCGTCGCCGTCCACGTCCTTCATGCACGCGCTCGCGCTGTCCTCGCTCGCCGCACCCGGATACGTATCGGCCGCGGTCGCCGACGTGTCGTCGCAGTCCGTGTCGTCCAGCACGTAATCGGTCGGCTGGCTGCACTGCGTCTGGGACTCTTGTGAGTCGCCGTACGTGTCGTCGTCCGTGTCCGCATACCAGATCGTGTCGGGGTGGATCGCGGCGTCGGCGTCGTTGCAGTCCGTTCCGGTCGACACACCGGCCGGCGGATTGTCGTCGCCCCAGTCGTCCCCATCCACGTCCTTCATGCACGCTCCGGCGCTGTCCTCGCTCGCTGCACCGGGATACGTATCGGCCGCGGTGCCCGATGTGTCGTCGCAGTCCGTGTTGTCCGACACATAGTCCGCCGGCTGAGCGCACTGCGTCTGCGTCACGCTCGAATCGCCGAAACCGTCGTCGTCCGTGTCGGCGTACCAGGTCGTCGAGGGATGGATGCCCGCGTCGTCGTCGTTACAGTCCGTTCCGGAGGACACGCCGGCCGGAGGATTGTCGTCGCCCCAGTCGTCGCCGTCGACGTCTTTCATGCAGCCCGCGCCGTCGTTCGGCGCGGCCCCGGGGAACGTCGAGGCCGCCGTCCCACTCGTGTCGTCACAGTCCGTGTTGTCCAGCACATAGCTCGCCGGCTGAGCGCACTGCACCTGACTGACACCGGAATCGCCGAACGTGTCCGCATCGGTGTCGGCATACCACGTCGTCGACGGGTGGATCGCGGCATCCGCGTCATCGCAGTCCGTGCCGGCCGAGACACCGGCGGGAGGATCGTCATCGCCCCAGTCGTCGCCGTCGACGTCTTTCAGGCAACCCGCGCCGTCGTTCGGCGCTGCGCCGGGGAACGTCGCGGCCGCGGTCCCGCTCGTGTCGTCGCAATCCGTGTTGTCCAGCACATAGCTCGCCGGCTGAGCGCACTGCACCTGGCTCACCGCCGAGTCGCCGAAGCCGTCGAAATCGGCATCGGCGAACCAGGTCGTCGTCGGGTGAACCGCGGCGTCGGCGTCGTCACAATCCGTTCCGGCGGACACGCCGGCCGGCGGACTGTCGTCGCCCCAGTCGTCACCGTCCACGTCCTTCAGGCAACCCGCGCCGTCGTTCGGAGCAGCGCCCGGGAACGTCGAGGCCGCCGTGGCGCTGGTGTCGTCGCAGTCCGTGTTGTCCGCCAGGTAGCCCGCCGGCTGTACGCACTGCGCCTGCGTCACGCCCGGGTCGCCGAAGCCGTCCGAATCCGTGTCGGCATACCAGACCGTCGACGGATTGAGTCCTGAGTCGGAATCGTCGCAGTCCGTACCGGCGGTCACACCGGCCGGTGGATTGTCGTCGCCCCAGTCGTCGCCGTCCACGTCCTTGTAGCAACCCGCGCCGTCGTTCGACGCCGCGCCGGGGAACGTCGACGCGGCGGTGCCACTCGTATCGTCGCAGTCCGTGTTGTCCAGCAGATGTCCCGCGGGCTGCGCACACTGCACGAGAGTCACGCCGGGGTCACCGAAACCGTCCAGGTCCGTGTCGGCGTACCAACTCGTCGTCGGGTTCAGAACGGCATCGCTGTCGTCGCAGTCCGTACCGGCGGTCACACCGGCCGGCGGATTGTCGTCGCCCCAGTCGTCGGAGTCGACGTCCTTCATGCAGCTCTCGCCGTCGTTCGGCGCTGCGTTGGGGAACGTCGACGCGGCGGTGCCGCTCGTGTCGTCGCAGTCCGTGTTGTCCAGCACATGGCTCGCCGGCTGCGCGCACTGCACCTGACTCACGCCGGAATCGCCAAACGTGTCCGCGTCCGTGTCCGCGTACCAGATCGTCGTCGGGTTCAGCGCCGAGTCCGCGTCGTCGCAGTCGGTTCCGCTCGATACTCCTGCCGGCGGATTGTCGTCACCCCAGTCGTCCGCGTCGACATCCTTGAAGCATCCGGCGCCGTCGTTCGGCGCAGCACCGGGGAAGGTCGAGGCCGCCGTCCCGCTCGTGTCGTCGCAGTCCGTGTTGTCCAGCAAGTAGCCTGCCGGTTGCGCGCACTGCACCTGGCTCGCGCCGGGATCGCCGAAGCCATCCGAGTCCGTATCGGCGTACCAGACCGTCGACGGATTGAGTCCTGAATCGGAATCGTCGCAGTCCGTACCGGCGGTCACACCGGCCGGCGGATTGTCGTCGCCCCAGTCGTCGCCGTCCACGTCCTTGTAGCAACCCGCGCCGTCGTTCGGCGCAGCCCCGGGGGACGTAGCCGCAGCAGTACCGCTCGTGTCATCGCAGTCCGTGTTGTCCAGCAGGTGACCCGCGGGCTGCGCGCACTGCACCTGGCTTACGCCGGGGTCACCGAAACCGTCCAGGTCCGTGTCGGCGTACCAACTCGTCGTCGGGTTCAGGACGGCATCGCTGTCGTCGCAGTCCGTACCGGCGGTCACACCGGCCGGTGGATTGTCGTCACCCCAGTCGTCGGAGTCGACGTCCTTCATGCAGCTCGCGCCGTCGTTCGGCGCTGCGCCGGGGAACGTAGCCGCAGCGGTCCCGCTCGTGTCGTCGCAGTCCGTGTTGTCCAGCACATGGCTCGCGGGCTGCGTGCACTGCACCTGACTCACGCCGGAATCGCCAAACGTGTCCGCATCCGTGTCCGCGTACCAGATCGTCGTCGGGTTCAGCACGGAATCCGTGTCGTCGCAGTCGGTACCGCTCGACACTCCTGCCGGCGGATTGTCGTCGCCCCAGTCGTCACCGTCGACATCCTTGAAGCATCCGCCGCCGTCGTTCGGGGCAGCCCCCGGGAACGTCGCGGCGGCCGTCCCGCTCGTGTCGTCGCAGTCCGTGTTCTCCAGCAAGTAGCCCGCCGGTTGCGCGCACTGCACCTGGCTCGCGCCGGGATCGCCGAAGCCGTCCGAATCCGTGTCCGCGTACCAGATCGTCGTCGGGTTGAGGACGGAGTCGGCATCGTTGCAGTCCGTTCCACTCGAAACCCCGGCAGGCGGCGTGGCATCGCCCCAGTCGTCGCCGTCCACGTCCTTGTAGCAACCCCCGCCGTCGTTCGGCGCAGCCCCGGGGAACGTAGCCGCAGCAGTACCGCTCGTGTCATCGCAGTCCGTGTTGTCCAGCAGGTGACCCGCGGGCTGCGCGCACTGCACCTGGCTTACGCCGGGGTC
>JAAELQ010000093.1 GCA_024226515.1 bacterium | reverse complement strand
TGCAGCGTGCCGGGAGCTTCGTTGACCGATACGGACTGCGACGACACCCGTGCCAACTTCTCGCCGGATGCCGAGGAAGTTTGCGACGACGAGGACAACGACTGCGACGGCTTCATCGACGAGTCGTTCTTCATGAAGGGCTTCGACTGCGACGTCGGTCTCGGAGAGTGCGAACGGACCGGCATCCAGGTTTGCAACGATACCGGCGGGTTCGGTACGAAGCTGGTCAAGGACATCCTGAGCGGTGGCACCGGGTCGAATCCTTCCGGAGCGGTCGAGATCGGGGGAACGGTCTTCTTCGCCGCGACCGATGCCGACGGCGAGGAGCTGTGGAAGAGTGACGGGACCACGCTGGCTACCGTCCAGGTCGCCGACATCGATCCCGGTGCGCCCGGATCGGCTCCGACGGAGCTGACCGACTTCGGCGGCACGCTGTTCTTCGCGGCCACGGATGCGACCAACGGCACCGAGCTGTGGAAGAGTAACGGGTACGGCATGGGAACCGAGCTGGTCAAAGACATCAACCCGCTCACGGCCAACTCGAGTCCTGCCGGCCTGACGGTGATCGGCGGCACGCTGTACTTTGCGGCCGACGACGGTACCAACGGGCGCGAGCTGTGGAAGACCGACGGCACCGCTGCCGGCACGACGTTGGTCCGGGACATCGAACCGGGTGCCACGGGATCCGATCCCACCAATCTGGTGGCCGCCGGAGGCGTGCTGTACTTCAGCGCGGAGTTCCTGGGCGACCGCGAGCTGTGGAAGAGCGACGGCACGTTTGCCGGAACCGTCCGAGTCCGGGATATCAATCCCGGCGCCACGGGTTCGGACCCGGCCAACCTGACCGATCTCGGCGGGACGCTGTTCTTCTCCGCCGATGACGGTTCCAACGGTCGCGAGCTCTGGCAGAGCGACGGAAGTCCGACCGGCACCGCGCTCGTCGACGACATCAATCCGGGCATCGGCGCGTCTTCACCGGCGATGCTGACCGTACAAGGAACGACCCTGTTCTTCACCGCAAATGACGGATCCACCGGCACGGAGTTGTGGAAGAGTGACGGCACCGCGGGAGGAACCGAGCTGGTCACGGACATTCGTGGCGGCGTGCCCGGTTCGACGCCGACGAACCTGACGGTCCTGGGCAGCTCGCTGTACTTCAAGGCCAACGACGGCTCGACCGGTTCGGAGTTGTGGACGAGTGACGGCACGGCGGCGGGAACCGAGCTGGTCAAGGACATCCTGCTCGGAGCCACCGGTTCCGGTGTGAATCACATCACCCGTGCCGGCGACGTGCTGTTTTTCACCGCCGACGACGGAACGACCGGTACGGAGCTGTGGAAGACCGACGGCACCGCCGAAGGCACGGTGCAGGTCTTCGACATCCGGCTGGGCGGCTCGAGTTCCAGCCCGGAGGATTTCCTGGCGGTCGGAGACGGGGTCTTCTTCAGCGCCGTGGTCGGGTCCACCGGCCGTGAGCTGTGGAAGAGCGACGGCACCGCCGACGGGCTGGTCTGTGACGTCGAGCCGGGAGATGCCGTGACCGAGATCTGCGGCAACGCCCTCGACGACGACTGCGACGGCGACGTCGACGAGTTCGACGCCTCGGTGATCGACACCGTCGCCGACGGGACCGACCAGGATTGTAACGGATACGACGCGTGCTACGAGGATGGAGACAACGACGGATACGGCAGCACGACGGAGATTCCGGGAAGCGGCGCACTGGAGTGCACCGATACCGGAGAGTCGACCACTGCCGACGACTGCAGGGACAACAACAAGTGGGCCTTCCCCGGCGCGGCCCAGATCGAAAGCGCCACCGCCTGCATGGAAGATCGTGACGACGACGGTTACGGTGACGAGTTCCCGCCGGCAGGCGTGATCGCCGGAATTGACTGTGACGACTCCAACGCGACCGGCGGCGGCGTCTTCCCGGGGGCGACCGAGACCCCGGTGGACGGGATCGACCAGGACTGCGACGGCCAGGAGCTGTGCTACACCGACAACGACGAGGACGGCTTCGGTACCGATCCGCTGGTGCTCAACGGCGACCTGAGCTGCACCGCCGCAGGTGTTGCCGACAACAACACCGACTGCGACGACATCAATAACAGCGTCTTCGACGAGGACACCGACGGCGACGGCTTCCAGGACTGTAACGACACCTGCCCGACCAACATCAACGGCGGCAACGACGATTCCGAGTGTGTGCTCGACCCGCCGGGTCTGACCGGCTGGTGGCCGCTGGACGAGACCGTCGGCACCAAGGCTGAGGACATCGCAGGCGACGACGACGGCACCTGGACCGGAACTCCGGTGGCCGACCCTGCAGGTGCCGTAGCCGGGGCGCTGAGCTTTGACGGGGTCGCCGACTACGTCGAGCTCTCGAGCGATTACGGCTTCGCCAAGGGCGACACGTTCAGCGTCGACGCCTGGATCAACCCCGCGGCCCTGGGTAGCGGGCAGACGATCATGAGTCAGATGAGCAACACCGGCTTCAAGCGGGGCTGGCTGTTCTTCGTTCAGGGTGACGGCAAGCTCTCGTTCATCCTGCGGGACAACGTCACCGGGCTGGTCGAGATCCGTGTCGCCAGTACAGGGGCGATTGCGACCGGTTCGTGGACCCACGTGGCCGTGACCTACGACGGCAGCGGAATCGCCGCCGGCGCCAAGCTTTACATCGACGGCGTGCTGGATTCGGACACGGTCAACGATGGATTGACCGCGGGATCGTCCACCGAGGCCAATCTCCCGGCCAGCATCGGCGCCCGCCGCGGCTTCCTGCCGGCCGACGTTTTCTTCGGTGGCTCGATCGACGAGGTCGAGGTCTTCGACCGTGAGCTGGATATCGCCGAGATCGTCGAGATCCGCGACCACGGCAAGTGCAAGCCCGGCCAGGGTGACGACGCCGACAACGACCTGACCCGCGATGCCTGCGACGGATGCCCGCTCGACCCGGAGAAGACCGAGCCGGGCTTCTGCGGCTGCGGCGCAGAGGACATCGACTTCGACGGCGACGGCTTCTACGCCTGCGTCGACGACTGCAACGACAACGACGACACGATCTTCCCCGGCGCGCCGGAAGTGGTCGGCGACGGGATCGATCAGGACTGTGATGCCGTTCCCGTCGACGACTGCTACGTCGACGACGACGAGGACGGGTTCGGCAGCGCGACCGTCGCCACCGGCACGACCCTCGATTGCACGGGGCCCAAGGAATCGACCAACGACGACGACTGCGACGACACGCGGGACGACACGTTCCCGGGCGCAGCAGAAAACGAAGTCCCGGCCGGCCAGTGCATGAAGGACAGGGATGACGACGGCTGGGGCGACGACACCCCGCCGGGAAGCGGCACCGCAGTTGCCGGTTCCGACTGCAAGGACGACGACGCCACGGTCAACCCCGACGGGACCGAGGCGACCTGCAACGGTCTCGATGACGACTGCGATGTTGCGACCGAGGACGCGCCTGACGGCGACGGCGACGGCTACGACGTCTGCGATCCGGGCGACCCCGGCACCGACGACGGACTGGATGCCGACTGCGCCGACGGCGACCCGGCGATCAATCCGGGTGCGGCAGAAGGCGTGGCCGACGGCGTCGATCAAAACTGCAACGGCGCCGAGCTCTGCTACGCCGACACCGATAACGACAGCTACGGATCGACAACCACCGCAGGCGGAGGACCGATCGATTGTATCGGCACCGGCTTTGCCGATAACGACGACGACTGCGACGACACCCGTGACGACACCTTCCCGGGTGCTGCGGAGAACGAAGTCCCCGCCGGCCAGTGCATGAAAGACAAGGACGACGACGGATGGGCCGACGACACGCCCCCGGCAAGCGGAACCGCGGTGCCCGGTCTCGACTGCAATGACAGCGTTGACACGATCAATCCCGACGGGACCGAGATCGTGGGCAACGGCACCGACGAGGACTGCAACGGATCCGACACGATCTCTTGCTTCGAGGACCTCGACGGCGACACGTACGGTTCGACCACAACGGTTGACGCCCCCGACGGCTCCTGCGATCTGGCCGACAACGAGTCCGCGAACTCGACGGACTGCGACGACAGCGACGGCACGGTCAATCCGGGCGCAACCGAGGTGACGTGCGACAACCTCGATAACGACTGCAACGCCGGGACCGTTGACGCTCCCGACGGTGACGGCGACGGCTACGACGTTTGCGATGCGGCGGATGCCGGCGACACCGACGGCAACGCGGCGGACTGTCTGGACACCAACGACCAAACGTTCCCCGGAGCCGCACCCAACGACAGCGCGACGGCCTGCATGCAGGACCTCGACGGCGATGACTGGGGAACCGACGCTCCGCCTGCCGGTGTGACGGCGGGAACCGACTGCAAGGACAACCGGAACGATACGTTCCCGGGTTCCGCCGAGAACGAAACCCCCAGCGACCAGTGCATGCGCGATACCGATGGCGACGGATGGGGTGACAACACCGTCAGTGGCACCATCGTTCCCGGAAACGACTGCGACGATGCAGACGCGAACAGCAACCCGGATGGGACCGAGGTCGTCTGTACCGGCGCCGACGAAGACTGCGACGCCGCCACCGTGGACAATCCCGACCTCGACGGCGACGGCTACGACGTTTGCGAACCCGGCGATCCCGGGGCCGACGACGGTAACGACGCTGACTGCGACGATACGACGGGCGACACCTTCCCCGGCGCGGCTCCCTGGGACGATGGGACGGCCTGCATGAAGGACACCGACGACGACCAGCGAGGCGACAGCGATCCGCCGGCCGGCGTTACCGCGGGATCCGACTGCAACGA
>JAAELQ010000092.1 GCA_024226515.1 bacterium | reverse complement strand
TCCAGAGCCTGCTACGCACGTGCCGCCTGCAGGGCGTCGACCCCTACGTGTATCTCGTGGACGTGTTGCAACGCGTCGAGCGGCACCCCGCCAGCGACGTCGCCGCGCTGACTCCGAGGCTGTGGAAGGAGCGGTTTGCGGGCGATCCGTTGCGCTCCACGATCGACCGCCCTGTCAAGCACGCCGTTTCTTGACCGCTTACGTTGTTGTGAAGTGTTGATTGGCCTAAACACGTCTATCATTGAGCTTGGTCTGCGTGAGCCAGAGAGCAGTATAATGCACGATTTCGCCGTCACGCGGGACCTTGTAGGTCCTTGTGGCTGAGCAATCCCCGTCATTTCACTGGCGCATCATCGGACGAGTGGCCTGCGACCCAGCGAAGCCGGTGTGGCTTGGCGAGTTACTGAACGAGATGAAGCCGTTGAAGCGTGGAAGCCCGGTCATCGGTGTCCGCACGGCGGACGCGATAGACCCCCCTGTAGCTTGGCTCTCGAACCGGTTTTCTTGCTGATCTAGCTGGCGGAAACGGCCCCTTCGGGAACCACCGTGGCCGGATAGGACCCCGCGATGCAGGAGGCAATCGCCGTGATACCGTTGATCCGGAAGTTCCTTCGTCGCCTCGGGGACGCCCTGCGCGACCTCCTTCCCATCATCGTGGTCATCGTCGCGTTTCAGTTGATGGTACTGAGGCAACCCATACCCAACGTGGCGGAGACGCTGGTCGGTGGCCTGTTCGTGGTGCTCGGATTGACGTTCTTCGTTCAGGGTCTGGAGATGGGTCTGTTCCCCATCGGCGAAGCGATGGCGAATGCCTTCGCCCGCAAGGGCAGCCTGACCTGGCTGCTGTTCTTCGGGTTTCTGCTCGGCTTCTCCACCACGGTGGCCGAACCGGCCCTGATCGCGATCGCCGGGAAGGCGGCCGATGTTGCCGCGGAGGCGGGTTACATTGCGGCAGACGCTTCCTCCCAATCGTCGTACGCGCTCCAGCTACGGCTGACCGTGGCGCTGTCCGTCGGGGTGGCGGTGGTGCTCGGGATCTTTCGCATCCTGCGCGGGTGGCCGGTCCAGTATCTGATCATCGGGGGTTATGCCGTGATCGTGCTGATGACCTTCGTCGCGCCCGAGGCAATCGTCGGTATCGCCTTCGACTCGGGCGGCGTCACCACTTCCACCGTGACGGTGCCGCTGGCCACCGCCCTGGGGGTCGGACTGGCCACATCGATCCGCGGTCGGGACCCGCTTGTGGACGGTTTCGGCATGATCGCCCTAGCCTCGCTGACGCCGATGATGCTCGTCATGGTGTTGGGCATCCTGCGCTTCGGTCTGCGCGTCCCGGGAACGGGTTGACGGGCGGCGGGAGGAATCGCGCGTGATCGACGCGCTGACCAAGGCACTGCTGGCCACGGTCCGGGACGTGGCCGCGCTCAGCGCGCTGCTGCTGGGCTTCCAGCTGTTCGTGCTGCGCCAGCCGATCCCGCACCTCAGGCGCGTGCTGGTCGGCCTCGTCCTCGCCGTGTTCGGGCTGGCGTTTTTCTTGGTCGGCCTCGAGCTGGCGCTCTTCCCGCTGGGCCAGTTGATGGCCACCCAGCTTTCGTCGCCCGAGTTCGTGTTCGGGGCCGGCGCGGCGCCTGATTCACCCCGGTGGTGGATGTACGGATGGATCTACCTCTTTGCCGCGATCATCGGTTTCGCCACCACGCTGGCCGAGCCCGCCCTGATTGCCGTCGCATTCAAGGCGAACCAGGCCTCGCGTGGGACGGTCCGGCCGTGGGGACTTCGCCTGGTCGTGGCCATCGGCGTTGGTGCGGGCATTTCACTGGGCACCTTTCGCATCGTGACCGGCACGTCGCTGGTGTTGTTTATCGCAGTCGGCTACCTGATCGTGCTCGTCCAAACCTTTCTTGCACCTAAATCGATAGTCCCGCTGGCTTACGACTCCGGCGGGGTCACGACATCCACCGTTACCGTTCCGCTGGTCACGGCCCTTGGCCTGGGTCTGTCTGCGACCATTCCGGGGCGCAATCCGGCGCTGGACGGGTTCGGCCTGATCGCATTCGCTAGCTTGTTTCCGATGATCACCGTGATGGGGTACGCTCAGCTCGCCGGGTGGTGGGCCAGACGGCGATCGAAGTAGGGCAAGAGGGATGAAATGAAATTCAAGGTCATCGTCGCCGCTCTCAAACCGGACGTCACGGACGACGTCGTCGAAGCCGCCAAGGCCTGCGGGATCTCCGGAGCGACGATCGTGCCCGGCCGCGGAACGGGTATGCACGAGGCGAAGACGTTTCTCGGTCTGACCCTGGAGACGCAGACGGACGTCGTTCTCTTTCTGGCCGAAGAAGAGCTGGTCCGGCCGGTGATGGCGGCGATCCACCAGGCCGGAAGGCTGGACGAGCACGGCACCGGCGTGATTTTTGTGCTGCCGGTGGAGCAGGTTGCCGGGATCAAGGACGAGATCGTCCGCCGGCAGCCGAATTGACGCAGGCGGCCATGGATGCTCATTTCTCCCGCCTGATTGGCGTCACGAATCCCTCAGGCTTGACAGCCAGTAGCGAGCAGTCAATGTCACTCAAGATGCTCTCTGCGGTGTTGCCGATGATCAGCCCAGGAATACCCGTGCGGGCCACGGTTCCCATGACGATGAGGTCTGCCCGCAGCGTGCGAGCGAGGCGCGGAATTACCTCCGAAGGGTCTCCTTTGGGTAGGTGCGTCTTTGGCTTAATGGCCTGAGACTTCTCTGATCTAATCCACGTCCTTGCCTCGTAGAGTAGTCGGTTGAGCCAATCACGATGCTTAAGGCACACCTCACCCACATACGAGTCCACTTCTTCCTCGTCGAACCCGGCACGCTCATTTCTCATAACGTGCTCGCCAATCGCCTCCCAAGCATGGGCAACGTGAAACTCGGCACGTTCCAGAACCGCGAGCGATCCCGCCAACTCCAGAATCATCCGGTTCAACGGTTCGGCGGTGTCTTGACCCGGCGGATCGAGATCGTTGAAATCTACACACGCCATCACGCGCCGGATCGGAGCGGGATCGGTCGACTTGATGAGCCAGACTGGACACGGGCATTTGCGAATCAGATGCAGGTCCGTGGTGCCGAATAACCAACCTCTCGCGCCACCGTCGCTGCCTGCCGACTTGATGACCAAGTCCCGCGCATTGCGCAAGACCTCGCGAATGATTTCCAGAAAGGCCTTGCCCTCCACAATCTTGGTCTCAACTTCTACCCGCCCTGCACTTTGTTCGCTCAGCCTGCCCAGTGCCGCCTCTGGCTCCCTGGCCCGGATCTGCCGAAGCATATGGGGCATCAGTCGTGTCAAGTGGGGTGGTGTCCGTTCCATCACTCGGATCACGGTCAACCGGGCACTATTTCTTTCTGCCAGGCCGACGGCGTGGCGAAACGCTTTGAGGACGTCGCCTGACGAGTCGGCGACATAGAGAATGTTCTTAAAGCGCTTCATTTTGCGCAGTTCCTACGCGACTGGCGTGACAAAGCCATCCGGTTTGACGGTCAGGGCCGAGCACTCGATCTGCTGGAGGATGCTTTCAGCGGTATTGCCCATGAAGAATCCTGGCACGCCCGTCCGACAGACCGTGCCCATCACGACGAGGTCGATCTCTTCCTTCGCCGCAAGCTTGGGAATCAGAATACCTGGACGGCCCTTCACCAGGTGCACACGGCCAGGGATGTCCTTTTTGTATGCGTCAAGAAGATTGAAGAGTGCTGTCTTGTGGTGCTCGCGCACCCGACGATGCCACTCGTTTTGCCGGCCCTTTGTCGTGCCGGAAGGCCTATTCAGACGGTTGCCTGAGGCTACGTCCCAGACATGGACGACGTGCAATTCTGCCTGTTCCCGCTCTGCCAGCGAGTTTGCCAGTTCCATGATCGTAGTGTTCAGGGCGTCTCTTTGCCGATTGAAGGGGTCTGGTGCCACGGCGGCAAGAATCCGCTTGGATCGCCGTCGCGGCCCTGGCTTCATCACCCAAACCGGGCACGGGCATTTGCGCATCAGGTGCATCGACGTGCTGCCGAACAGCACCTTCTTCAGCCCGAGCGGCCCTTCGGCGGTCATCATCACCAGGTCGTGTCCCTCGCGCAGCACCTCGCGGGTAATCTCGAGGAACGGAGTTCCGACCAGGGTCGTGGTCTTGGTCTGCGAGCCATCCTCCATGAGCGGAGCGACGGACTGCCGTAACCGATCTTGCCGTTCTTTCGTGAAACTGATCGCTACATCGACTGGCGGTGGGCCGGGGGCCATCCCGAGATCACGGGGCAGGTCTTCGAGGACTTCGACAACCGCTAGGCGACCCTGATTCCTCTTCGCCAACTGGGCGGCCCGTTCAAGGGCAGGCCGGTCCGCTGCACCACGATAGTAGAACAGGACGTTCTTGAATCTCTGCATGACGTACCTCCCGGCCTAGAGTCGTCGACCACGTTGGCTGGTTGCCTGTGGAGCAGAACTTCGACGGCCGAGCCCATCACGCAGGCCGTGCTGACGCGGACGTCAAGGACTACGTTCGCCCCGAGGGCCTCCGCCTTCCTGATCATCCGATCCATCGCGTGCTCGTGAGCATGCGCCTTCATGTCCGAATATTCCTCGATCTCTCCGCCGGAGAGATTCTTCAAACTCCCGATGAGGTCCTTGCCCAGGTGCACCGACGGTGCTTCCCTGTACCAGCCCTGCCGTACTCGCGACCTCGTGGCCTGCCATCGCAGACGCCGGAGTGACAATCAACGCTCACCCCCACATACTCAGATTAGGACAGTTAGCACCCATCGACAAATAGAAAGTTTCGTGGACTTGCTTCGTTATTTTCGTGGTATGCTTCTCGACATGGATTGGCTGAACTACCACCATCTCCTGTACTTTTGGACCGTTGCGCGCGAGGGCAGCATCGTTCGAGCAAGCGAGAAGCTTCGGCTCGCTCAGCCCACCATTAGCGGCCAGATCCGCAAACTCGAGGAATCTCTGGAGGTAGCGCTTTTCGAACGGGTCGGCCGAGGCCTCGTGCTCACCGATGCCGGCCGGCTTGTATACCGGTATGCAGAGGAGATCTTCACCTTAGGTCAAGAAGTGATAGACGCCGCGCGGGGGCGTCGACCGGGGCGGCCGCTTCGATTGGTGGTCGGTGTTACCGACGTGCTGCCGAAGCTAGTTGCGTACCGCTTGATCGCACCCGCACTTCGCATTCCGGAACGAGTCGAAATCGCCTGCGTGGAAGGTCCCCCAGATCGGCTGCTCGCCGAGCTGGCGATCTTCGGCCTTGACCTCGTACTCTCGGACACACCGATTTCCAGACAAATACGGGTACGCGCGTACAACCACCTACTGGGTCAGTGCGGCGTGTCGTTCTTCGGGACCGCGAAGTTAGTGAGAAAGTACCAGAAGGGCTTTCCTCGCTCGCTCGATAGCGCACCAATGTTGTTGCCTTCTGGAAGCGCCACCATGCGTCTATCACTAGATCGCTGGTTCGAATCACTCAAGATCCGGCCCATTGTCTGCGGCGAATTCGATGACAGTGCTCTCTTGAAGGTCTTTGGCCAAGCCGGCGCCGGTCTTTTCTGCGCCCCTTCTGTCATCGAAAAGGAGGTCAAGCACCAGTATCGGGTGAAGCTCCTCGGCCGGACCGAAGCCGTCAAAGAACGCTTCTATGCGATTTCAGTCGAACGCAAAATCAAACATCCTGCCGTCGTTGCAATCTCTGAGGCAGCGCAGGAAGAACTGTTCTCATAGTGCGAGAGGATTCTCGCTGCGGCTGACTCCGGTACCATCGAAACAGATGCCGTGAATGGTGATGTCGTCAGCTTCACCGGCGTCACATTGGATGTCGGGAATCAGAATATGGCCAATGCTCAACTGGATATCGCGGGGGCAAGGTCTGGGCCGTCATCTTCACGGTTCGGATGCAGTAGCTCCCGTCCTCCCCTGCCCACAGCGCAGTCTGTGGATCTTGATCCTTCGCTACAAGGCGTAGATGCCTTCTTTCGCTAGAGATCGAGCACCTCAGCGAGTGTCCAATTTGAACCGTAGTTGTAGTTCTACACTTAGGGGCATGAACAAACCCAATACCTGCTGGGCGTGCGGTGCGAAGGTAGCTCCGCGCGACCGAATCGTCGCGATAATCAACGGCTCGTTCGAAGAGTCTCCGATCTGCCCGCGCCATCGTACGGCCGCCGCTCGGTTCCTTGAGCACACTGGCCACGCTGAGCAGGTCTTCGTGCCCCTGCCGCAGCGACGTCGATGTGCAAGAAGGGCATCGCCGTCTACCTCCGCGTCTCGACCACGGGTCAAGATCTCGCGAGCCAAGAACCCGATCTGAAAGCCTGGCTCCGGGGAAACCGTAAGGGGCGGCGCGTAACCTGGTACCGCGACACGTTCACCGGCGCGACGATGAAGCGTCCGGGGATGCAGGACCTCGAGGCCGACATCCGTACCGGCAAGATCGGCACCGTTGTCGTCTGGCGCCTCGATCGCCTGGGCCGGACCGTGCTCGAGCTCCTAACCTGGCTCGACGCCCTCGACGTCGCCGGCGTCGAGTTCGTCTCGGTCAGAGACGCCGTTGACACCACGACTGCAGCCGGCCGACCGACTCTTCCATGTCACGGACCAATTCCTTGATCATGACCTCGGGGTCTTCCGCCGAGTCCAACAGATGGTTGACGTTCGCCTTGAGCAACTTCGATGCTCTCGACATCAAACTCATCACCGTTCCTCCCTTTCGTTCCTTCCCGCCCGGGAACCGCCCCGCGCTTCGGGTACTACCTGGAGATATCGCAAGCTCCGTGCCGGGCGTTTTTGCTGGATTTTTCAACGTTTTTCGACTCCGAGTTGGCGTATTTCCCCCGGGGGTTGGTGGCCGACGCCAAGGCGTTGCCCGTAGGGCGGTGTTTCTGCGCCTGTCGTGATGCACGCGCCCGGGTGTGCCGAGCCGGAGGTGGCGATGAGGTTCCGGGTTAGCTTTGTTGGGTTGCTGCTGGCGGCGTTCGCGACCGGCTCGACGTCCGCGCAGGTGCTGCGCCAGGTCACCGACGTGCGCGTCGATGAGTTTGCATACTCCGCGACGGCCATCGAC
Organism: bacterium; assembly: GCA_024226515.1. Lineage (GTDB taxonomy): Bacteria > Acidobacteriota > Polarisedimenticolia > Polarisedimenticolales > Polarisedimenticolaceae > JAAELQ01. The sequence continues at coordinate 7,677 of JAAELQ010000092.1, read as the reverse complement.
GACGCCGGGACGACGATCTTCGTCGCTTCGACGGCGGACCCGTTCGGAGACAATCCAACGCACATCCGGCGCATCGTGGCGTTCGACGTCGCGACCGGGACCGGTCAGGCGGTCGGCGACGTCGCGGCGACCTGGGTCTCGGTCGATGACGACGCGACGTGGCTGGCGTTCGGGTCGACCGACGACCCGCTGGGGCAGAACGCGGACGGCAGCAGCGAGATCTTTCTGATGCGGACCGACGGAACCGACCTCGTGCAGCTGACACAGATCGCCGGCTCCGCGGACGGATCCGTGGGATTCCCGACGATCTCGGGGAACGGCAACCGAGTCCTGTTCTCCGGCGACTTCGACCCGTTGGGAACCAACCCGGACCGGGAGCTCCAGCAGTTCGTGATCGACGCCGACGGCACGGGCTTGGTTCAGCTCACCACCGGCTCCGCGTACCACCTCGGAAACTCGATCAGCGACGACGGGCAGCGCATCGTATTCGCGTCGACCGGCGATCCCACGGGAGAGAACCCGAACGGGGGGGTACAGGTCTTTGCAATCAATGCCGATGCCAGCGGCCTGCGCCAGCTGACATCCGCCGGCCATGCGTATGGGCCGCGACTATCGGGTGACGGGAAGACGGTCGCGTTCGAGGACCCCGGCGCCCCCGGAGAGATCTACGTCATCCCGTTCGATGGCGGCCCCTCGACACTCGTCGCGGAAGGGGGAGATCCGTCGATCACCGACGACGGGAAGTGGGTTTACTTCAGCGATCGAGACGGGGTGGGGGGGCCGGTCGAGCTGTGGCGCTCCAACCTGGGCAACGGAGCCTCGCGCGAGAGGGTTTCACCCGGCACCGGTGCGTGGAGTCAGGGGGCGGTCGTCGCCGGCGGCGGGACGCAGGTCGTCTTCAACACGACGGGCAGCGCCTACCCCGGAGAGAGCAACCCGGACGGCGATGAAGAGTTGATGGTCATCACGGTCGACGGCACCGTGTGGCGGCAACTGACCGCCAACGCCCCCGACGTCAAGACCACGCGCCCGGACCTCGCGCTCGGCGGCGAACGGGTGGTGTTCTATTCCGACGCAGATCTCGACGGCACCAACCCCGATCGTGACGGCGGTCTGTTCGTCGTGGACGCGGACGGGACCGACCCGTTCCGCGTCGCGCCGACAGAAGACTGGCATCTCCCGTCGTCGATCTCCGGCGACGGCGGCGCGATCGCTTTCACCGGCTACGTCGACCATCCGACCGGCGGCTGGTACGACCGCGCCTTCGTCGTGGACGCCGACGGAACCGGGCTGACCGCTCTGTCCCCCCCATGGTTTCCCGCCGCATGGATCCCGCAGATCTCCGCCACGGGCGACCGCGTCGTGTTCCTGTCCCACACGGACCCGTCGCCCGCGCTCGTGGAGATCTACTCGGTGAATGCGGACGGCAGCGGACTGGTCCTGTTGAGGACGGGACTCCAGCACTGGACCAACCCGCGAATCAGTGGCGACGGCCAGTGGGTCGTCTATTCCGCCGACGGCGAACTCTATAGGGCGCGGTCGGACGGCAGCTTCGTCGAGCCGATCCCCGTGCCCGACACGTCGCTCCACTGGCCGGACATCTCGTACGACGGCGAGCTCGTCGCGTTCTTCAGTCCAGGCGACCTGACGGGGCAGAATCCGGAGCTGAACCCCGAGGTGTTTCTGTACGACGCGGCGACGCAAGCGTTCCACCAGATCACGTTCACGTCTTCCCCCTCCAGCGTGGGAATCCCGCGGATCAGCGGCGACGGAGCGTGGATATACTTCCTCGGTCGCGGGCCGGAGTACGACGCGCCGGTCCGCTACGCGCCGCTTCGCGTGCACGTCGAGACGGGGACGATCCAGCGGGTGTCCGGGTTGTGTCGCGACGGCCTCGTCTCCGGCTGGGGACTGGATTCCTTCCTTTCGATCGAACCCGACTTCGACGGTCAACGAGCGGTGTTCTCGACCGGCCTCGACTGCGCGGGGATCAACCCCGACGACAACCCGGAGGTGTTCATCGTCGACTTCGAGTCGCCGGCGCGGATCTCCGTCGGCGCTCAGTCGCCGACCCTCGTCTCCTGGGACGCCGAGCCGCGGCCGCAGTCGTACGACGTGATTCGCGGCGACGTGGCGGACCTGGCGAGCCTTCCGGGTGGAACCGTCGATCTCGGCAGCGTCGTCTGTCTCGAGGACGACTCCCTCGACACGGACACGCAGGGGTTCGAGGACGCGATCTCTCCGACACCCGGCCAGACGTTCTTCTTCCTCTACCGCGGTCAGGAGTGGACCGGCGGCGACCCCGGGTCGTGGGGAGAAGGGTCGGCCGGCGGCGAGCGAGTCGCGAGTGCCGGAGCCTGCCCGGCCTCGTGACCCCCGAGGCTCGGTCGCCAGCTCGTTTGTGATCCTGTGCCAATTGTTTCCTTGCATGAGCCGCGGACGCGGCGTACTACTCCCCGGAATTGCATCGGAGATCCCCGATGCTTCGGTCGGGAGATTCCATGCGCGCGCCACACCGTTCTATTCGTCTGCTCGCGGTCCTGCTCCTCGTTGCGACGGCCGGCGGCTTCGCCCACGCCGATCCCTGTGACTTCACGGGTGCCGATGCGTTCCCCTGGCAGCAGGTGATGGACTGCTACCGCAGCGTCCCGTACCAGTCCGCCGACCGCGACAACATCGTCGAGGTGCTCGGCGAGCTGCGCCCCTACTCCGACCTCGCCGAGATCTACGACGAGCGTTACGGGTGGCAGGCTAACCTCGCGGCGCTCGGCGCGATGACGTTCGCGGACGACTTCTCGTTGCACGACGCCGTCCGGCTCGAGCACAAGCAGATGACGAACCCGCACGTCCGCTACCTGGCGCCAGCTTGCTATACGCAGATGCTCGCCGGGTACCTGCCGTTCGACTTCGGCGTGACGAGACGCTTCGGCGGAAGCCGGCAGCCGATCGTGTTCATCGAGAAGGCACCGACTCTCCCCGACCTGTACCGGCAGACGACGGGCATCGATCCCCGCGAGTACGTGGGCATGCGGGTCGTGTCGATCAACGGCGTGCCGACGCTGGAGTACTTCCGGCAGTTCGGCAGCACGCGCGTCCGCTGGGACGATGCGGACAGCACGAACCTCAATGCCATCCTGAACCGCCTGAGCTACTCTCTGCGCTCGAGCAACCGGCACGATTTCGCGCCGGACCACGCCGCAGACGTGATGCTGCTCGAGTCGAGAGACGGTACGACGACCGAGGTCAGCTTCCCGTGGATCTTCGCGAAGCGTGGCTTGCTGGGGATGTTCCAGGTTTCCCCGACCTCGAGCACCGCCGAGTTCATCGCGCTGTGCAACGAGCCCTACCCGCTTCCCTTTCCGAATCTGAGCTCCACGGCGACGAGCTCCCGGACGGATTCGTTCTCCAAGAGGCCCGCGGCGAAGAACTCCCAGGCGGCCGAGTTGCTCCTCGACCGCGCCGACCGGCAGCATCCTCTCGGTTCGTCGGACATGGAGAAGTCCCGCTTCGTCAACAACCTCAGCCGCGGCACCGGCGTGAACGACGAGGACTTCTACGAGGTGCCGCCCCACCTCTACGACACGCAGATCCAGGAGATCGTGCCTCTGACGAACAACGCGAAGGTGCTGCAGTTCGGCGACGACACCACGGTGATCCGCCTGTACAACACGATTGGCTGGATCGACGTGGCGCGGCAGGGGGTCGAGCACGCCTGCCAGAACAGCGAGAACCTGATCCTGGACCTTCGACGCAACAACGGTGGAAACGACACCACCATCCGCTGGCTGTACGCGCACCTGTTCCCCGACGTCCCGACGGCGGTCGACGCGGGGAAGATCCCGTTGCGCATGAGGAACGACCTGGCCGACGCCAACGAGATCCAGGAGGTCTACGGGCTCATCGACCAGCACTTCGGGACCTGCGTAGGGCTCGGCCCTTCGTGCTGGATGGACATCGGTACGGAGATGTCCATGTCGATCAACGAGCTGGAGTGGTACGTCGACCCCAGCGTCACGGAGCAGCGCGGCGGTGCGAGCGTCTCCCTCACGCGTCAGATCGGACTCGGGGAGAGCCCCACCGTGTTCGATGCGGCGAGCTGCGTCGGCAAGTTCGACAAGGAGCACCTGATCGTCCTGACGGACGGCACGAACTGCAGCGGCGGCTACTTCCTGGTCAGTCCGTTCATCGAGAACGACGTGGCCACGGTCGTGACGATGGGCGGCTACGTCGGCGAAGAGATCGCGATGGGTAGCTGCCGCACCGGGGCAACGATGTACCTGACGAACCCGCCGTACTTCGTCAACTTCGCGGAAGGCGAGGGCATCACGCAGGTGGACGCATCCCCGCCCATCTTCCACAGGAACGTCGACTCGTTCATGGAGATGCCCGGCGCCTACCTCCAGGACCGCACGCGGCTGCATTTCGACGCGCCGCTGGGATACGACCGCAGGCTGTACGTCTGGTCCGACTGTCCCGAGACCGACGGCTACGTCTACGGCAAGGTGCTCGGGGCGATACAGGACCCGGAGGGCTACTACTTCTCCGTCTCCGCGATGCAGATCGCGGGCGGGCAGGTGTTGCGCGACGAGACCATCTACACGACCCCGACCGATGCGAGCACGATCGACGCGTTCCTTTCATTCCTGCCGTCGAGCGCCGGGCTCGATGCCCTGGACGTGCAGCCGCACCGGATCCTCTTCAGCACGAAAAGCAACGCGGTCGTGTTCGCCACCGGCGGCGCGATGGTGCTGTGGCACAATCGGCTCTATCAGCGGCTCGCGGACGGATCGATCGCGCAGGTCGGCGGCGGTGCCGCGGGACTGAACGTACGCACGCTGGACGCCGTCGACGAGGTCGACAGCGGTTACGTCTTCTCCGTCTCCACCGACCAGTTTGCCGCCGGGACGATCCTGAGGCAGCAGAACGCCTATCTCTATGACCCGCACGGCAAGGGTATCGTGCCGTTCTTCGACGGTGGGCTATGGGGCCTGCAGACCCTGGACTGCGTCGACGTCTCTCCGGGCGATCCGCTGCGCATCGGCTTCTCGGTCGCGAGGACCCAGTTCTTCTCCACGACCGCGTTCAGCGGGCTGTTGCGCCACGAGCTGATGTACGTCCTGGACACGGAGACCGGGGAGGTCGAGCCCGTGATCGACGGTCTGGGCCTGCGCTCGCTCGACGCCTGCAGCGGATTCGGCCGGTAGCGACGGCAACGGCATCCGCCCGGCCTCGTGACCCTCAGGGCTCGGTCGCCAGCTCGTGCTTCTTGTACTGGTGCCGGAACTGGTCGTAGGTCAGGCCGAGGGCCTTGGCCGCCTCGCGCTGGTTGTCTTTGGCGTCGCGCAGCGCACTGACGAGCAGCGCGCGCTCGAAGGCGCTCACGCGCTCCTTGAACGTGCCGTGGAACGGCTCGCCCGCGGCGATCTCGATCGGCAGCTCGCTGGCGTGGATGACGCGATCGCGGTCCGAGACGTAGAGCCGTTCGATGACGTTCTTCAGCTCGCGGACGTTACCCGGCCAGCGGTAGGTCTGGAGCTGCTCGACGGCCTCGGGTGTGACCTCGGCGTGGCCCAGGTCGGGGATCTCGTCGTGCAGCAGCCGGATGAAGTGCTCGATGAGCAGCGGGATGTCGTCGCGCCGCTTGCGCAACGGAGGCAGCGTGATCTCCGCGAACGCGAGGCGATCGTACAGGTCGGCCATGAAGGTGCCTTCCTTGATCTTGGCCTCGAGGTCGGCGTTGGTCGCGGCGACGATGCGCACGTCGACCTGGATCGGATCCGAACCGCCGACGCGCTGGAAGGTCTGGTACTCGACGACGCGGTGCAGCCGGCTCTGGGCCGGCAGGCTGAGGTTGGCGATCTCGTCGAGGAACAGCGTGCCGCCGTGGGCGCGCTCGAAGATGCCCTGGCGTCGGTCCGAGGCGCCGGTGAAGGAGCCCTTCTCGTGACCGAACATGTGCGAGACAAGCAGCTCCTCGTGGAACGCGCCGCAGTTGACGATGCGGTAGGTCTTGTCCCTGCGCGAGCTGCACTCGTGGATGTAGCGCGCCAGCAGCTCCTTGCCGGTGCCGCGCTCGCCACGCACGAGGATCGGACGGGGAATGCGCGCCAACTCGCGCGCCAGGTCGATGACCTCGCGGAACGTCTTGGCTCGGCCGATGCCGACGGTCGGGAAGTCGGATTCGGAGCTCATCGACGGCTCAACGCTTGACGACGGAGCCGAGCTGGCGCACCTGCTGTTGCACGCGGCGGCTCTCGTCGAGGATCTGCACCACGCGATCGCGCGTGCCGCCGTCGAGCCCGGCGGAATCCTGCAGCAGCTCGGTTCGGCCCATCAGCCCCATCAACAAGTTGTTGATCTCGTGCCGGATGCCGTTGACGGCATGCAGGCAGTCCTCGAGCTCCTGGATCTCGCGCTGGAGTTGCTCGTGGCCCGGAAGGGGCTCGAGCACGGCCAGGCCCAGCGGCTGACCCTCGTCCTGGAACGCGTTGAGATGGACCTTGAGCTTCAGCGGGACGGACTCGCCGGGAGCGAGGTGTTCGCCGACGTAGAAGAACGACAGCGCGCCGCGCGCGACGCCGTCGCGGTAGCGCGATTCCACTTCCTCGGAGCCGCCGAAGAACTCGAACTCGGCGAAGAAACGCTTGCCGATCAGCTCCTCGGAGCTACGCCCGGTCAGCTCGCGCGTCTCGGCGTTGGCGAACAACACGTCGCCGGTGAAGTCCATCACCAGGCCGGCGAAGGGCAACGCCTGCAATACGTACTCGTAGGCTCTCTGACGCACACATGCCTCCATCATCCGTGACGTACCGCATTTCCGCGGCCGGCCTGAGCGCGAAAAGACGGTCGCCCGCGGCCCCTCGGCGCCGTTGCCGGCGCGATGCGGTCGACCCGAATTCCGGGCGGCCAGTATAAGGGATTCCGGGGCCCGAGCTTCCGACAAAAACGACGTGTCGGGGCGAAAAACGATCGGGCGGTTTGCGGACGGTGGGATCGAGCCGGAGTGGCAGGGGAGACAGGAATCGAACCTGCAACCCCCGGTTTTGGAGACCGGTGCTCTGCCAATTGAGCTACTCCCCTACGGCCTCTCCGGGTTCGACGGCGCACACGTTAGCACAGGCCGGAGTGATGACTTTTGAACTATAAAGATAAATAGAATTTCACCGCCGGCGCCAGCTTCCGCGGAATCTCGAGCGCCCCTCGAGGCCGTACTTGGCCTCGAAGTTCGTCAGCGGTTCTTCGGCGGGCAACGGAAACTCGTCTCCGCCGAACTGCGACATGCGTTCGAACGCCGCGTGTCCGTCGAACAGCGGCTCGATGGCCGACCAGTAATCGGCATGGTCGGTCGCGACGTGCAGGCACCCGCCGGCGACCAGCGTGCGCGCCAGCTCGGTCGCCATCTCGGCGCGCAGGAAGCGGCGCTTCTGGTGCCGCTTCTTGGGCCACGGGTCGGGGTAGAAGACGTAGTACGCCGAGACGGACTCCGGCGGAACGACCTGCATCATCTCGCACGCGTCGACGCGCACGAAGCGTAAGTTCCTCAGGCCTCGTTTCCACGCCCGCGACTCGGCGATGCGCAGGTACTTGTTGGCCCACTCGACGCCGAGGTGATGCACGTCGGGCCGCAGCTCTGCGGCGGCCAGCAGGAAGCGGCCCTTGCCGAGACCGATCTCGATC
>JAAELQ010000091.1 GCA_024226515.1 bacterium | reverse complement strand
TCCTCCAGACAGTCGGTCACCCTTCCGCCCTTGCGCTTCCGTTCGGTCCCTGTGGCCAGATCCCGGGAGGACTTGCACCTCCAGGAGTGCGCCCGTGCCGGGCGCACAACGAGAACGGGCGGGCCATACGGCCCGCCCGTTTTTCGTTGGCGTCGAAAACCGAGGTCGCCTGCTAGCGCACGACCTCGACCGCGTGTCCGATGCGGGTCTCTTGCACCGAGCGCGTGATCTTGGCCGTGGAGCTCAGCGCCTCGACGGTGATCACGATCGCCTGACCGACGACGAGCCGCGGCAGGTCCCCGCGCTCTTCGTACAGCGTCAGTACCTCGCCCGGCCGCACGCCGCTGGCGCTGCCGAGATCGGTGTGGATGATCTGACCCTCGCCGACCCGGCCGAGATCCATGAACGTGCTGACGATCTCGCCGGTGGCCCCTCCGGAGGGATCCGAGTAGCGATCGAACTCCGGCAGGCCGCGCATCATCGGAACCGGGATCTCCTCGTACGGGACGAGTTCGTCGCCCGCCTGGACGTCCCAGCAGGTCATCTCGATCACGGCCATTGCGGAATCGTCCTTGACCAGCATCACGGTCGCCTCACCGAGGCGCTGGATGTACGAGCCGAGCCCCTCGCCGGACGTCGGATGCTGCACCGCGCGACCGGTGTCGCGGATGACGTTGAACCGGTCACCGGCCTTCAGTCCCTGGTTGGTGCCGTAATTGAGGTGAACCACGTCGCCCGCCGCGAGAGAGGCACGGACGGTATCGGCAGCCGTGATCGTGAGCCCGGACGGCTCGTGCTCGGGCTCGATGTAGCCGGAGCAATAGACGTCGTTGAGGTCGGCCACGGGGAGCAGCGGGGCCAGCACGGGCACGGCGGCCACGGGCTCCCCATCGGGATCGGCGTCCCACGGGTTGTCGACCTGCGGCCCCGTCTCCGGCTGATAAGCCGACGCGGGCGGTCCACCGTCCGGCACCACGGTCGGGCGGCCGGGGATCACGAGCGGGTCACCCGGGTAGATCCAGTGACTGTCGAGAATGTAGCGGTTCTCGTCCCAGATCTGCGGCCACAGGTACGGATCGCCGAGCCAGCGCCCGGACAGGTCCCACAACGTGTCACCCTTGACGATGATGTACGCACCGGGGCCCGCCGGGGGCGGATCCCAGGGCGTCCAGTGATCGCCGACCTTCTTCAGATTCTTGGGGGGAGTCTGGGCGAGTGCCGGCCCTGCGAGCAGGACGGCAACGAGCACTACGGCCACACTGAACTTCTTCATCAACCTCTCCTCGGGCGCCGAAAAATACCGCAGTTCATCTTCCAGGACCGAAACCGATCAGTCAAGGGGACTTCCACGACCGACGCACTCGACGGATCCCACTATCACGGTCCCACCGACGGGCGAGACCGCACCGCGGCCAAATATATTTCCTGACCCGGGGAATTCAACCGGCCGGGCCGCTGCCCCGTTCAAACAGGTCGATTCGCGTGTTGCCGTAGGCACGCGACCGGACCAGGACCAGCCCCGTGTCGTCGAGCGCAACAGGAGCGTCGCGGGCCGCCCGCTCCAGAACCAGGATTCCCGACGGGGCCAGACCTCTTTCCGTAGCGGCCCGGCGCACGAGTTCGGCCTGCTGCCCCAGGTCGTAAGGCGGGTCGGCCAGGATCACGTCGAACGGCCCACCCAGGCGCCCTCCACGCAGCAGTTCGAGGACCGCGCCCTCGACGACCCGGCAGCGGTCGCTCACGCCGAAGCGCTCGGCCGCGTCGCGCAGCCCACGGGCGCCGCCGCGCGAGATCTCGGCGAACGCAACGGACTCCGCACCTCGGCTGAGAGCCTCGAAACCCAGGACTCCGGTCCCCGCATACGCATCCAGCACGGACGCCCCACGGAGCCGGGAGGAGATCGTGCTGAACAGCGCCTCGCGAACGCGATCGGAGGTCGGCCGCACGGCGTCGCCGCGCGCGACCTGCAGCCGGCGTCCGCGGAGCGTCCCGGCGATGATGCGCACGGTACCCATGAGCGGAGACTCGCGGGCTCAGTCGCGCGCGTTCTGCGCGGCCACGGTCAGTCCCTCGGCGCCGGCCTCGCGCACGACGTCCATCACGCGCACGACGTCGCCGTGTGCCGCGGTGGTGTCGGCGCGCAGCACGACGACCTTGTTATCGGCCGTCTCGAGGGCCTCACTGAGCCGCGAGCCCAGTTCGTCGTGCGAAACGCTCTGCCCGTCGAACGACAGCGTCCCGTCCGCGGCCATCAGCACCGTCAGGTCTCGCGTCTCGCGTGTCGCGGTCGACGTCGACTCGGGCAGCTCCAATTTGAGGCCGGCCGGATCGATGAACGACGTCGTCACCGCGAAGAAGATCACCAGCAGGAACACCACGTCGACCAGCGGGGCGATGTTGATCACCACCTCCGGTTTCGGGTTCTTGCGAAACTGCACGGAGCTACTCGCGGGCGACTGCGGCGGTGGGCGCCGGCACACCTTCGGGCGACGCCGCCACTGCCGGGGCCCGGAACAGGCCGCGCAGGGCCCGCAGCGACTCCCGCTCGAGATCGGTGACGATCAGGTCGGCCTTGCCGCGAAAGAAATTGTGGGCGACCAGCGTCGGAATGGCGACCAGCAATCCGGTCGCGGTCGTGATCAGCGCCTGGTAGATGCCGTCCGCCAGCTCTGCGGCCTGTCCCGCGCCCGACTCGGAAATGGTCTGGAACACCTCGATCATGCCGGTCACGGTGCCCAGCAGGCCGATCAGCGGAGCGACGGCCGCCACCGTGCCGAGCGCGCCGACGTAACGGCCGACGCGCACGCTCTCGTGTCGACCTGCATCCTCGACCGCCTCCTTGGCCGACGACTCCCCCTTACCGACGATCTCGAGTCCGGCGAGGACGATGTTGGAGAAGATGCCCGGGCTCTCGCGGCAGATCTCGATCGCACGATCGACGCGCCCACCCTCGACGAGCCCGACGACGCGCTCGACGATAACCGGGTTGAGGATGCGCGACGAACGGAGATTGATCCCGCGCTCGACGATGATCGTCACGGCGATCAGCGAACAGGCGGCGAGCGGCCACATCAACGGGCCGCCGGCTTTGAACACGTCAATCAGCGACATGGCTGCCATGGTAATGGGGCCCCGAGGGGTTGGCAAACGCCACGGAACGCAGATCTTGCGCACCGCGAGCGGGGACTAGCGGCGGCGACCCGACCGGCCCTGACCGCCGGAGCCACGCCCACCCGAGCCCCCGGGCGCCTTTCCGCCCGAGCGTCGACCGCCTCCCCCGCCGCCGCGTCCGCGGCCGCGCGGGCGATCGCCTCCGCCCTTGCGCGCGGGTGGCTGCGTGCGGTAGTCGAAGCCCTCGAGCTCGACGCGCGGCACACCTTCCTTGAGCAGCCGCTCGATCTCGGAGACACGCCGTTCGTCGCGGTTGGTGACGAGCGTAGCCGCTTTGCCGGTCCGCTCGGCGCGGCCGGTCCTGCCGATGCGATGCACGTAGTCCTCGGCGTGCATCGGCACGTCGAAGTTGACCACCAGATCGATGTCGGTGATATCGAGGCCGCGCGCGGCCACGTCGGTGGCGACGAGCGCCTGACAGTCGCCGTCGCGGAACGCCTGCAGCGCCCGCTCGCGGTTGGCCTGCGAGTGCAGACTCGACAGCGAGACGACCTCGAAGCGGTGGCGACGCAACAGCAGGGCCAGCACCGAGGTGTTCTCGCGCGTCGCGGTGAACACCAGGAACTTCGTCGGCTTCTCGCGCTTGAGCACCTCGACCAGGAGTTGCTCTTTCTGGTCCGGATGCACCGGGTAGAACGCGTGGTCCACCTTGGCCGTGACCTTCGTACCGCGGTGCATCTGCACGGTCTCGGGGTGCAGCATGTAGCGCTGCGCCAGCGAGCGGATCTCGTCCGGGATGGTCGCCGAGAACAGGATCGACTGGCGGCTCATCGGCGTCTTGCGCAGGATCGCGTCGACGTCGTTGATGAACCCCATGTCCAGCATACGATCCGCCTCGTCCAACACGGCGAAGCGTAGCTTGCGCAACGAGAGCCAGGCCGAGTTGACGAAGTCGAGCAGGCGGCCGGGCGTTCCCACGACGACCTCGCAGCCGGCGGCGAGCTTGCGCTTCTGGTCGCCGCTCGACGTGCCGCCGTACGCCAGCACCGTGCGCACGCCCAGGTGCTGGCCGAAGCGCTCGGCCTCACCCGCCACCTGCATGGCCAGCTCGCGCGTGGGACAGACCACGAGCGCCTGCGGGTTCGTGCCCGGCAACTCCAATTGATGGAAGATCGGCAGCAGAAAGGCGAGCGTCTTGCCGGTCCCGGTCTCGGCGATCCCGATCAGATCCTGGCCGCCGAGCAGTAGTGGGATCGCCTGTTCCTGGATCGGGGTCGGTGTGTCGTACTCGGCGTCGTCCAGGGCACGCTGGATCTCGGGCTTGAAGCCGAAATCCTTGAATTTCATTGACATGCGTGGACTATAGCAGACGGGCGGCAGCCGTCACGGCTTCACAACAGAGAGCGAATCTCGCCGTCCTCGAGCAGACGGTCCGACTTCTTCGCCGCATCGAAGATCCGGTCGACGCGCTCGGTCGTCGCCTCGATCTCCTGCTGTTCGAGCCAGAAGACGACGTTGGAGCGACCGCTCATCGGCCCGATGCGAATGCGCTGCTTCAGACCGTAGTCTCCGGCAGCGACGCCGGAGTAAATCCGGTCCGCCAACCAGTCGTCACCCTTGCGGTAGGCCTTGATCACCGCCGCCGCGTGGACGCCCGTGGCCGTCTCGAACGCGTCACCGCCGACCACCGGGTAGTTGCTCGGGATCGGGACGCCGGTAGCCTTCGACACCATCTCGCAGTACTCGCCCAGGCGCGACAGGTCGCGCCGGATCCAGCCCAGCAGCTTCATGTTGACCAGCAACAGGTCGATCTCTGTGTTCCCGCAGCGCTCGCCGATTCCAAGGCCGCAGCCGTGTACGCGGGTCGCTCCGGCCAGGAAGGCCGAGATCGAGTTGGCCAGCCCCATCCCGCGGTCGCGGTGCCCGTGCCAGTCGATGCCGATGTGGTCGCCGCCCGCCTCGCCGACGACCTGCGCGATGTAGCGCACGACGCGCGTCACGCCGTCGGGCGTCGCGTGGCCCACCGTGTCGGTGATGCAAACGCGGCTGGCGCCCTGCTGCACCGCCTCGCCGTACAGCCGCCGCAGCGTCTCGGGCCGCGCCCGCGACGTGTCCTCGGTGACGAACATCACCGGCAGCCCGTGATCGACCGCGTACTTGATGGCCTCCGCGGACTGTTTGATCAGGAACTCCTCGTCCCAGCCCTCCGCGTACTGCCGGATCGGAGACGAGCCGATGAACAGGCAGGCCTCCACGGGGATCCCCGTCTTCTGTGAGATCTCGACGATCGGCTCGATGTCCTTGATCACCGTGCGCGCGGCACAGTTGGGTCGGATCTTCAGCTTGGCCGAGACGATCTCGCTACACAGCGCGCTCACGTGCTCGACCGCGCGCGGCCCCGCCCCGGGCAGCCCCACGTTGGCCGTGTCGATGCCCAGCGCGTCCATCAGGTGCAGGATGCGCACCTTCTCCTCGATCGACGGATCGATCACCGACGGCGACTGCAACCCGTCGCGCAGCGTCTCGTCGTCGACCATCAACCGGCCCTGCATCCGCGGGGGATCCGCATTCCCGGGCCGGTTCCAATCGTGAATCAAGTCTTCTGGTTTCATTACTTTCCAATGCTATCAGGACGCCGTTTCGCCTGCACGAATTCCCCTGTTTCGAGGTCGTGGGCCCGGTCCGGGTTGTTTCCGGAGCCCACCGTGCCCCGAGGCGCCAAGCCCGGCCACGAAGACACGACGAGAGACCGTCGAGCTAGAAGTACCCGAGGCGTTTGAGGCGAGTGACGGTGGGACGAAGAGCGAGGAGCTCGCCCACGGCGACGAAGCGGGCGTGGACGACCTCGCGGTTGCGTGGGAAGTCGGGTGGGAGCGGTGGGAGGATAACCTCGTCGAGGGCGTCGGCCGCGGAGGCGTCGAGTGGCGGGCAGCCGGAGATGAGCTCGATCGAGATCTCGGTGACCTCGCCGGAGCCCTCGATGACGAAGCGCACGGAGGTGCTGTGATCGAGCATCCATTCGTTGGTCTGGTAGGCCCACTTCTCGAAGTCGTCGGCGGACTCGTACAAGCGGTTGTGCCAGGCACGCCAGATGGCCATGTAGATCTGCCGTGCGTAGTCGCTCCAATCGTAGTCGGAACTCTCGAAGCGCAGGTTGCCCACGCCGAATCCGGAACCGGGTATGGCCGCGGGATCGGGCGCGAACGTGTTGCGCGGCTCGCTCTCGGGTCGTGGCGGCTGCGGCGGCGCCGCCGCGCGCGCGCGGTCGAGCGCGCGGCCGAAGTCGCGGATCGCGCGGTCGATGTCGATCGGCTTGCTGGCGGGCTCGCGCCGCGTCGGCCGCGGGTCGACGGGCCGCGCGTCGTCCACGGGGAACTCCGCCACCTCGGTGTCGGCGTCGTCGTCCGCCTCCTGCCTGGTCGAGTCCTCGGCCGACTCCGGAGGGGCGACAGGCTCCAGCGGGGGCTCCTCGACCGGAGACGGCACCTCGGGTGCGGGCTCGCTCGGCGGCAATGGCTCCGGTAGTGGAGGCGGCGTCACGGCGCCCCCGGTGTCGGCGGGCTGGTCGATCTCGGACGGCTCGGCGAACGAGAACTTGATCGTCTGCTCGGGGATCTCGGTCGGCCCCGCCGCGGACGGCAGCAGGCCGAAAAGCCACACGAGCAGGATCAGCAGCGCGTGGAACAGCGCCGAGACGACGGCGGCGATGACCAGGACCACGACGCCGTGGTCGTCGTTTTGACGGGCTTGCGGCACGCTTTCGATTGTATCCGGGGCCCCGCCCCCGCGCTCACGCCCCGGCGATCGCCGCCAGCGCGGCGCGGTGGAACTCGCGCCGGATCTCCTGAAAGTCGGAGGTTTCGACGTAGGGGTGCACGCGGTTGGTCAACAGGACGTAGAAACCGGACGCGGCGGGGTCGAGCCACAGCGAAGTGCCGGTGAAGCCGACGTGTCCCGGTGCGTCGTCGGGCAAGACGCCCCGCGCCGCCTTCGACGCGGACGCCGCGACGAAACCCACCGTGCGGTCCTTGCTGTCCGGCGCCAGTCGCAGCAGCCGCTCGCGCTGCCGCCCCGCGAGGCCCAGCGTCTCGCCGCACAGGATCTCGCGCGCGATAGAGGCGACGTCCTCGCACGTACCGAACAGGCCGGCGTGCCCCGCCGCGCCGCCCAGCGTGTGCGCGTTCGCGTCGTGCACCTCTCCGGCCGGAATCTCCTCGCGCCACGCATGCCCCTGGCCCGCGTCGCCGGCAAGCATGCGCTCGAACAGGTTGCCGCACTCGGTGGATGCCGCGTCGCCCGCACGGCTGCCGTCGACGGCGAAGGCGGCGCGCGCCAGCCCTAGCGGTCGCGCGATCAGGGCGTCGAACAGCTGCGGCAACGCGCGCCCCGCGACGCGTTCCAGCACCGCACCGAGAACGATGTAGCCCAGGTCGGAGTAGCGCGTCTCTCCGCGCGACACGTCCGGGACGGAGCCCGCGATGGCGTCGAGGTAACCGTCGAGATCGGTAGCCTCGACGTACAGCGGAGACCAGGCGGGCAGTCCCGACCGGTGGGTCGCGAGGTCCAGCAGCGTCACGTTGGCGTAGGGCGTTCCACGAAAGCGCGCGAGCACGGAATCGAGTCGCGCGTCGAGCGCCAGCTTGCCCCGCTGCTCGAGCAGGACGAGCAGCAGCGCCGTCGAGAGCGGCTTGGTCAGCGAGGCGAGGTCGAATGGCGTGTCGAGCTGCAACTCGCGGTTGCCCGGCTCGACCTCGGCGCTGCCCAGCACCCCGCAGAGCGGGTCCCGCCCTTCCACCTCGACCCACCAGCAGGCGCCTGGGAAGCGCCCGCCCTCCAGGCCTTGCGCCAGAATATCTCGAATCGGATCGAGGCCGGCAGTCACTCCGCGGGGGCCTGCGCCGCGGCCTCGATCGATTCGCGCACGCGATGCGCCAGCTCGAGGGCCTTGCGGCCCTTGGCGCCGTCGATCGTCATCGCCGCCCGGCCGGCGAGCGCATCGAGAAACGCCGACAGCTCCAGGCGCAGCGGCTCGCCGTCGTCGACCGGGAGCTTGTCGTGGCGGATCGACGGAGCGCCTCCGTCGCCGAGGACCAGCTGGTAGCGCTCGACCTCGCGCGAGCCCGTGTCGCACGAGATGTACGTCGTGGGCTGGAACACGCGCACCCGACGCACGGGCTCCGCCGAGATACGACTGGCGGTGAGGTTGGCCACGCAACCCGACTTCATCCGCACCCGCGCGTTGGCGATGTCGACCTTGTCCGTCAACGCCGAAACTCCCACGGCGTCGACCGATGCGACCTCGGTTCCGTCCAGCTCCAGCAGCAGGTCGAGATCGTGGATCATCAGGTCGAGCACGACGTCGATGTCCGTGCTGCGCGCGCTGAACGCGGCCAGCCGATGAATCTCGAAGAAGCGCGGTCGGTCCACCGCGCCGGACAGCGCCATCACCGCCGGGTTGAAGCGCTCGGTGTGGCCGACCATCACGCGGCGGCCGGCGCGCTTGGCGGCGGCCAGGATGCGGTCCGCCTCCTCCAGCGTCCGCGTCAGCGGCTTCTCCACCAGCACGTCGATGCCCGCCTCGAGCAGCTGCGTGGCAACGTCGGCGTGCGCCTCGGTCGGAACCGCGACGCTGGCGGCCTGCACGCGGCCGACGAGCTCTCCGGGGTCGGCGAACGCCTCGCAACCGTACTCGGCTGCGATCGCCCCGCGCCGTTCGGCGTCGCGGTCCACGACACCCACCAGCCGGGCGCCCGGAAGATCGGCATACAGCCGGGCGTGATGCCGGCCGAGATGGCCGACGCCCACCACACCGACGTCGATCGGTCTTGCCCCCTCGCTCATCCGCACCTCAGCGGCAAACGCCGCGCTCGCTGCCACGCACGAAGTCGAGGAAGTAACGCACCTGATCGTTACTCTCCACCTCGGCCTCGACGCGAGCGATTCCCTCTTTCAACGTCAGCTTCGAACGGAACAGCAGCTTGTAGCACGTCTTCAGTGCGTCGATCGTTGCGGCCGGGTGGCCCTTGCGCCGCAAACCGACGAGGTTCAGTCCGTGGCTCTCGGCCCGGTTGCCCACGGTCAACACCCAGGGCAGCGCGTCCTTGGTCACGACCGAGTAACCGCCGATGAACGCGTGGTCGGCAACGCGGCAGAACTGGTGCACGCCGCTGTAGGCCCCGATCGTCGCGTGGCTGCCCACCTCGACGTGACCTGCCAGCGTGGCCGCGTTGGCGAAGATCGTGTTGCTGCCGACGAGGCAGTCGTGAGCGACATGCGAGTAGGCCATGAACAGGTTCCCGTCGCCGATCTGCGTCACGCCGCCGCCGCCCTCGGTGCCGCGGTTCAGCGTGACGAACTCGTGGATCCGGTTGCCCCGGCCCAGGACGAGGCGCGTCGGCTCGCCGGAGTACTTCAGGTCCTGCGGCGCCCCGCCGATCGACGCCATCGGCGAGACGACGGTCTCCGCGCCCAGCTCGGTGTGCCCCTCGACGACCACGTGCGAGATCAGCCGGCAACGATCGCCGATCACCGCGTCCGGCCCGAGCACGCAGAACGGTCCGACGTAGACGTCGGCCCCCAGCGTGCATCCGTCGTGCACGACCGCCCGCGGGTCGATTCCGGCCGGCTGCGCCACCTCAGGCGTCCCGATCGACGAGGGCCGAGAGGATCTCGGCCTGCGCCGCGAGCTTGCCGTCCACCTCGGCGATGCCCTTCATCTTGCAGGTTCGCGCGCGCCGCTTGACGACCTCGAGCGTCATTCGCACCTGGTCGCCGGGCAACACCGTGCGGCGGAAGCGGGCCTTGTCGATCCCGGTGAAGTAGACCAGCTTGGAGTGGCGGTCCGGCATGTCGTGCAGCAGCAGGACGGCCCCGGCCTGCGCCATCGCCTCGACGATCAGGACCCCGGGCATGATCGGAGCGCCGGGAAAGTGCCCGACGAAGAACGGTTCGTTGATGGTGACGTTCTTCAGCGCAACGATTCGCCGGCCCGCCTCCATCTCTTCGACCCGGTCCAGCAACAGGAACGGATAGCGGTGCGGGATGCTCTCCATGATCCCCGCGATGTTCATTCGGCGTCCTCCCCCGCGTCCTCGTTTGCGACCATCCGCTCGAGCCGGTCCAGCCTGGCCTTGGTCTCGCGCAGCTCGCTCCACAACTCGGGCAGCCGACGCGAGATCGCCTGCGCGCGCTTCCACGTGCGATGATCGATCGCCGGAATCCCGGCCACAAAAGCCCCCTGCTCTTGATCCTGCAGTACCGCCGACTTGGCCGCGACCACGGTTCCGTCGGCGATCTCGAGATGCCCCGCCGCGCCGGACTGTCCCGCGAACACCGCGCGCTTGCCGACGCGCGTGCTGCCCGCGATCCCGCTCTGCGCGGCCAGCAACGAGCCGTCGCCGAGCGTCACGCCGTGGGCGATCATCACGAGATTGTCGATCTTACTGCAACGGCCGATCCGCGTCTGCCCCAACGCGCCGCGATCGACCGTGGAGTTCGCGCCGATCTCGACCTCGTCCTCGACCGCGACGCTGCCGGTCTGCGGCACCTTGTGATGCTCGCCGTCCACCGTGGCGAAGCCGAAGCCGTCGGCCCCGAGGACCACGCCCGAGTGGATCAGGCAACGCGAGCCGATGCGCGTCGACGGATAGAGTACGACGCCGGGCCGCAGCTCCGTGTCCTCGCCCAGCTCGCAGTCGCGGGCGATCACGCAGCCGGCGCCGACGGTGGCGCGATCTCCGAGGCGGACGTCGTCCTCGACGACCGCGAACGGACCGATCACGACATCGGCGCCCAGCACGGCCGAGGCGGCGACCCTGGCGTCGGGCGAGACCCCCGGACGGCGCGCGGGCGGCGGATGAAACAGCTCCAGCAGACGCGCCAGCGCGAGGTACGGCTCGGACGCAACGAGCAACGTGCGGCCCGGCAGCTCCGTGCCGGGGCCGACGAGGATCGCGGCGGCCCGTGTCCCCTCGACCGCGGCGCGGTACTTGGCGTTGGTCAGGAAGCTGAGCTGCTCGGCGCCGGCCTGGTCCAGCGTGGCCACGTCGTCCACGCGGATCGAGCCGTCGCCGACGACCTGTCCGCCCAGCCGCTCGGCCAGCTCGTCCAGTGAGTAGTTAGCGGCCACTCTGCAACATCCGGATGCCTACTCCCCCGCGGAAGGGTGCAGCTTGTCGAACAGGTCGATGATCGCCGTCGTCACGTCGACCGACGCCGCGCTCCACGCCACGGTGTTGGCGTCGAAGATCACCGCGAAGCTCTCGGAACGACCGAACTGCTGCACGGCGAGGCTCAGCTTCTCGTTGAAGTCCGCCTCGGCTGCGGCGATCTCGAGCTGCAGCTCGCGGGTCGCCAGTTCTTTCGATGTCTGGAGTTCCAGCACCTTGCGCTGGATGCCCATCTCCAGCTCGGTCCGCTTCGAGGCCGAGAGCGACAGTCCCTGGCTCTCGAGCTGGCCCTGCAACTCGGTGACCTGCTGTTCCATGGCGGTCAGCTCTTGCTGCTTGGTGTCGCGCAGCGACTCCAGCGACTGTTGCGCCCGCTTGCCGCCGACGGTCTCCTCGGACACGCGCTGCGGGTCGAACACACCGACGCGGGACTGGGCCTCGGCGGCCGACGCCGCGAAGAGCAGCAGAGCTGCGGCGGTTACGCAAAACACCGTTCGAAAGCCTGTTTGCATGAGTTGCTTCTCCTGTTCGTAGGCAGCAGGGCCGGGGTCAGAAGCTCCTGCCGATGGAAAACGTGAAACTCGCGGTGTCGTCGCCTTCGACCTCGCGGACGGGCCAACCATAGATCAATCGTAGCGGAACGGGGAAGATCGGCAGGTGGAACCGCACCTCGACCCCCGCCGAGACCCGGGTCGTGTCCAGGTTGAACGAGCGATCCTCGAACAGGGCGTCGCCCGCGTCGAGGAACAGCGCGACCTCGGCCTGCTCGTTGAGCGGAACCACATACTCGGTCTGCAGCAGGAAGAACCGGTCACCGCCGACCTCGATCAGCACGGGGGTCCCGCCGCTGGTCGCGAAGTCGTCAGGCGAATCGTAGCGCGGGTCGCCCAGCACGTTGACGATCTGCGTGCCGTCTTCGCTGAGCTCGACGTAGCGCAGCGGCGTGATGGAACGCGTCTCGAAGATGCGCGGGCCGAGCGTATCGCCGCCGAGCCAGAAACGCTGGTAACGCGGCACGCCCTCGATGTCCGACGAGCCGACGAAGTCGCTGCCGCCGGCCCAATCGGTAACCATGCCGAGCTGGCCGTGAATGCCGAAGAAGCTGCGGCGCGGGCCACGTCGATAGAACGTCGCCTGCAGGACCGGCTTGAGGAAGTTCGTATCGCCGCCCAGCGCGCCGCCCGCGATCTGCATGCTCAGCGAGAGCTGTTTGCCGGCGCTGGGGCGATACGGATTGTTGATCGTGTTGAAGCTGAACGCCGGCGTGATACTCGACACGCGGTTCTCGGTCTCGATCACGGTGGCCACCTGGCCGCTGTTACCGGCCGCAGAGAGTACCGTTCTCGACGTCACCGCCTCCCAGTTGTAGCCCAGGTTGAAGCTGGTGCTGCGACCGAAACGCTTGCCGATCAGCACTCCGCCGCCGTCGCTGGTGCTGCTCAGGCTCGAGCCGTAGTCGACGTCACGGCGGAAGATGCTGAACCCGAGCCGCAGCGGACGTCCCAGGAACCACGGTTCCTGAAACGAGATCTGGTAGCGGTTGGACCGGCCACCGACTTGCACCGCGGTCGACAGCACCTGCCCGCGGCCCATGAAGTTGCGAGTGGAGTACACGCCGTTGAAGAACGCCC
This sequence comes from bacterium, assembly GCA_024226515.1. Classification (GTDB taxonomy): domain Bacteria; phylum Acidobacteriota; class Polarisedimenticolia; order Polarisedimenticolales; family Polarisedimenticolaceae; genus JAAELQ01. The sequence goes on along the minus strand of JAAELQ010000091.1, from coordinate 50,241 downwards.
CGTCGACGCCGCTGTAACCGCCACCGATCTGGATCTCGTTGCGTCCCTGCTCCTGGCCGACCAGCGTCACGCCGATGGCCTGCTCGCCCTCCAGCGGCTCGACCACCGGCTCGGTCGGCACCTGGAAGTAGCCCAGCTGATTGACCTTGCGCCGCGAGAAATTCAGCCTGCTGCGGCTGAAGCGTTCGCCCTCGGCCAGCAGCACCTCACGCCGCAGGACACGGTCGTGTGTCGCGGAGTTACCGGTGAACTCGATGCGTGCGATGTTGTGCGCCAGATCCTCCTCGATCACGATCTCGACGTCGGCGACGTGTTCGCCCTCACGACGTTGCACGCGACGGATGACGTTGGCGTAGAGGTGACCCAGGTCCTCGTACAGGCTCGTGATGCGATCGACTCCGCTGTCGAGCCGCAGGCTGGACAGCGTGTCGCCCTCGCCCATCGTCAGGTAGGGACGCAGGATGTCCTCCGACAGCAGGTCGTTGCCCGCGATCGTGACGTCGCCCAGCGTGTACGGCTCGCCCTCCTTGACCGGCACCGTCAGGTAGACCCAGCGTTTGGCCTTTTCCTTGTGCTGCGCGAGGCTCAGCGACTTGTCTCGCGCCTTGCGCCGCTTGGCGGCTTCTTTCTCCTGCTTCTTCGGCGGGATCTCGCTCGGGATCGGAGACGAGGCGAAGGCCTCGAGTCTGGCGATCTCGGCGTCACGCTTGTCCGCCGCGGCCTTCTGCTTCTTCTCCTTCTTCGGGTCGGCGTCGCGCACCTCGATGACCGGCGGCCGAATCTCGACATCGAGGTAGCCCTTGTGCAGGTACATGTCGGTGACGCCGCTGACGTCCTGATCCCACTTGGCCGGGTGGTACAGGTTCTTCTGCGACCAGGGCCACCACCAACGGCGCTCTTGCGTCAGGCGCAGGCGCGACTTGAGCTGTTTGTCCTTGAACAGCTCGTTGCCCTCGAACTCGATTTTCTGGATGCGCGTCTTGCCCCCGGAGCTGATGGTGAAGTGCACCGCACGCGTCGTCTCCGTGATCTTGCGCACGGTGGCGTCGACGGTCGCGTCGAGGAAGCCCTTCTCGGACAGCAGGTCGCGGACCGCCGCCTCGGCGAAGTAGACGGAGCCGAGGTCGAGCGGGCTGTTGAGCTTCAAGGTCAGCTCGCGCTCCTTCAGCCGATCCTCGATCTCGGTCTTGGTCATGACGCTCGAGTCGTCGTACGTCACCGAGGTCAGCGTGGGCCGCTCTTCGATCTTGATGATCAGCACGACCCCGCCGCGCTCGCCGGGCTCGGTCTCGATCGTGATGTCCTCGAACAGCCCCCGGCTCCACAGATGCTTGAAGCGGGCCGAGAGCAGCTTGGGGTCGTAGGCGTCGCCGACCTTGATCCCGGGCACGGCGCCCAGCTGGCGGGTCATCACGTGGTCGAAGCCCTCGCGACTCATGCGCGACAGGCCCTGCACGATGATGTCCTCGACGGTCCCGGTCTGGGCCTCGGCGGGTAGGCAGAGCACGAGGGCGAGGGCCAGAAGGCCCCCAAGCGCACGCTGAGGTTTGGCTGGTGACAGCATCGTTTTGTCGGCCCACGATGCCCGCGGCCAGGGCCGGTTCAGGGGGCCGTCGCCCGGGGACGGTTCATGTTACTAGGGAATTCGGCTGCGCGCTCTGCCTCGAGACGGGCTTGCGGGGAGACCGCAGCGTGTCTGCTCGGGGCTCTGGCGGGCTTGGACGCAAACCCCCGGGGGATTCCCCCGGTCCCCCTGCCCCACGCCCTGTGACGCCGGCAGACCGACGTCACAGAACGTGGGTCCTGGCCTTTCTTCTCGAGGTGGGATCGTGGTCCGTCGGTGAAGCCCTCCGAGTTCGCTTCGAGCGGACACTCCGAGAGCGGGACAATCTGAGCGCCGGCCAAGTCGAGATCGTCGCGCCCGCCACCCGCAAGCAATTGGGACCCGCGTTTCTCGACGTCGGTCTGCCGGCGTCGGGAAGCGCGGGGCAGGGGGACCGGGGGAATCCCCCGGGGGTCTGCGTCCAAGTCGGCGAGAACCCCCGAGGGCGCCGGCAGGTACACCGAGCAATCAGGTCGAAGGGGTCTCGACCCTCGTCCGGAAGGCGACGCTGTCGCCGTCCATGAACACCTCGATCACGCCGCGATCCCGGAAGTTGCCGCGGATCAGCTCCTCGGACAGGGCGTCCTCGAGGTGCCGCTGAATCGCGCGACGCAACGGACGAGCCCCGAACGACCGGTCCTGGCAGGTGGTGTCGACCAGCCAGCTACAGACCTCGTCGGTCACGGTCAGCTGGATCTCGCGCTCGGAGAGCCCCTCGTTGAGCCGCTTGATCATGATCCGGGCGATCTCGCGCAGCTGTTCCTCGCTCAGGGCGTCGAAGACGATGATCTCGTCGATGCGGTTGATGAACTCGGGGCTCAGCGTTCGCTTGACCTCGGACATCACCGCGTCCTGCCGATCCTTGAACTGCTTGCCCTGTTCGTCGCTCTTGAAGCCCATCTTGCCGCCGATGCGGGCGATGTGCTGCGAGCCGATGTTCGACGTCATGATGATCAGCGTGTTCTTGAAGTCGACCACCGTGCCGTAGGCATCGGTGATCATCCCGTCCTCGAACACCTGCAGCAGGATGTTGAGGATGTCGGGGTGCGCCTTCTCGATCTCGTCGAGCAGGATCAGGCTGTACGGCTTGCGCTTGATCTGCTCGGTGAGCTGGCCGCCCTCCTCGTGGCCGACGTAGCCCGGAGGTGAGCCGATCATCTTGGCGATGGCGTGCTTTTCCATGTACTCGGACATGTCGAAGCGCACCATGGCGCGCTCGGAGTCGAACAGGAACTCGGACAGCGTGCGCGCGACCTCGGTCTTGCCCACGCCGGTAGGTCCGAGGAAGATGAACGAACCGATCGGCCGGTTCGGGTTCTTCAGGCCGGCCCGCGAGCGACGGATCGCGCGCGCCAGCGCGGAGATCGATTCTCCCTGACCGACGATGCGCTCGTGGAGGTACTGCTCCATGTGCAGCAGCTTGTCGGCCTCTTCCTCGGCCACGGACTGGATCGGGATGCCGGTCCAGCGCGAAATGACCTCCTCGACGTCCTTCTGGCTGACGTCGAGGATCTTGCTGCACTCTTCCTCGTAGCGCTGCTTCAGGTCCTCGTGGCGCCGGCGCAGCGTCACCTCTTCGTCGTGAAACGCCACGGCCTCGTCGAAGTCCTTGCGCGCCAGCGCGTTCTTCATGCCGTCGACCGCGCGACGCAACTCGCGCTCGATACGCTTGATATCGGCATAGGACGTGGTCTTGCCGAGCTTGACGCGGGCGCCCGCCTCGTCCAGAACGTCGATCGCCTTGTCGGGCAGGAAACGATCGGTGATGTAGCGGTTCGACTGATAGACGGCCGCGCGAATCGCGGTCTCGGTGAATCGCACGCCGTGGAACCGCTCGTAGCGCTCTTTCACGCCGGTGAGGATGGCGAAGGTCTCGTCCTCGGACGGCGGTCGAATGTCGATCGGCTGGAAGCGACGCACCAGCGCGCGGTCGCGCTCGATGTACTTGTGGTAGTCCCGCGGCGTGGTCGCGCCGATGCACTGCACCTCGCCCCGCGACAGCGTCGGCTTGAGAATGTTCGCCGCATCGAGCGAGCCCTCGGCCGAGCCGGCACCGATCAGCGAGTGGATCTCGTCGATGAAGATGATCACGTCGTCCGACGTGGTCAACTCCGTGATGATGCCCTTCAGCCGCTCTTCGAACTGCCCGCGGTACTTCGTGCCGGCGACGACCAACGAGAGGTCCAGCGCCAGGATGCGCTTGTTCAGCAACGATGGCGGAACGTCGCCCTCGACGATCCGCGTCGCGAGCCCCTCGACGATGGCGGTCTTGCCCACGCCGGGCTCGCCCAGCAGCACCGGGTTGTTCTTGCGGCGCCGGGAGAGCACCTGCACCACTCGTTCGAGCTCGGACTCGCGCCCGATCAGCGGATCGAACACGCGTCGCTCGGCCATCTCGGACAGATCGCGCGAGAACTCGTTCAGGAACGGCGTCTCTTTTTTCTTCTTCGGCAACGCACGACGCTTGTAGATGTTGACTGCGTCTTCGCGCACGGCGTAGAGGCGCATCCCACGCTCGTTGAGCATGCGTCCGGCCGGCGAGTCCTCGAGACGCAGCAGGCCGAGCAGGATGTGCTCGGTCCCGATGTTGGGGTGCATCAGGCGCTCGGACTCTTCCTCGGCGTACTGCAGGACCTTCTTGGTCTCTTCGCTGAACGGGATCTCGACCGAGGTGGACAGCTTCTCGCGGATCGGTCCGCGGCGCTCCAGTTCCGCCTGGAGCATGTCCATCGAGACGTTGGCCCGCGTGAACAGCTCGCGGGTCGTCTCCTCGCCTTCCTTGAGCAGGCCGAGCAGGATGTGCTCGGTCCCGATCTGTTTGCCGCCCTGCTGACTCGCCTCGTAACGGGCGAGGAACAGAATACGTTTGGCCTTCTCGGTGAATTTCTCGAACATGTGTCCCGCCCGCTACAGAAAACCCAGGGACTATAGCATAGGGTCCGAACCGGCCCCGGCGCCAAGTCCGTTGAAGAACGAGCGCGTCTCGGCCTCCTCCAGCGCATGGAGGCGCCCATTCCCGAGGCGCATGACACGGCCGCACGCCCGCGCCAGTTTCTCGCTGTGGGTAGCGAGAACCAGCGCGAATCCGAACTCGCTCCGCAGGTCCGAGAGCAGCTCGAACACGCGCAGCCCGGTGGCCGGGTCCAGGTTCCCCGTCGGCTCGTCGGCCAGCACGAGCCGCGGGCCGGTCACGACCGCCCGTGCGATCGCCACACGCTGCTGCTCGCCGCCGGAGAGCTCGCCCGGGCGGTGGTCCATCCGCGCCTCGAGCCCCAGGCGGCACAGGATCTCGCCGGCGCGTCCCTCGTGGCCGTCGCCGGCGCGCCCGATACGAAACGGAAGCTCGACGTTCTCCAATGCGGTGAACTCCGGCAGCAGGTGGTGCAGCTGGAACACGAAACCGACGTTGCGGTTCCGGTAGTCGGCGAGGCGCTGGACGTCGGCACGCATCAGGTCGAGGCCGTCGAACTCCAGCTCTCCGGCATCCGCCCGATCCAGCCCGCCGAGCAGATTCAGCAGGGTCGACTTTCCCACCCCGGAATCGCCGACGATCGCTACCGACGCACCCCGCTCGACCTCGAAGTCGAGCCCGTCCAGCACGTCGATGCGACGCGGCCCACTGCGATACGACTTGGACAGGCCGCCGGCCCGGATCAGCGGCTCACTCATAACGGATTGCCTCGACCGGATCCAGCCGCGCGGCCTTCAGCGCGGGGTAGATCGTCGCCACCAGCGAGATCAGCAGGGCGGAGAAGCCGACGGCCAGTACGTCCACCGGCTGGACGGTGAACGGCAGGTGGGTCAGGTAGTAGACATCGGGGTCGAGGGGAATCAACCGCTCGCGATCCGCGACGAGAGAGATCACCGCCCCGAGGACGACGCCGCTGACGCTGCCGACGACTCCGATCACCACCCCCTGGAGCATGAAGACGATCGCGATCGAGGACGGGCGCGCGCCCAGCGCGGCCAGCATTCCGATCTCCTTGATCTTGTCGTTGACCATGAGGATCAGCGTGGAGACGATGTTCAGCGCGGCGACGACCACGATCAGCCCGATCGCCAGGAACAGCAGCAGCTTCTCCATCTTCAACGCGCGGAACAGGTCGCGGTTCTGCTCGATCAGGTCCACGACGCGCCAGTCGGCGCCAAGGCCGGCGCGCAGAGCCGATTTCATCTCTTCGATGCGCTTCAGGTCGTCGAGACGCACCTCGACCCACGAGGCGCGTTCGGGGAGACGCAGTAGCTTCTGCGCGACGTCCACGCGCGCGTAGGAGCGCAGCGAGTCCTCCTGAAAATGATCCGAGCGATACGTGTCGACGACCTCGAGTACGCGGCTGCGAGGAGCGGCGGCCCACGGCGACAGCGTGACCTCCGGCACCAGCAAGCGGACGAGGTCGCCGCTGAACACGCCGAGCTTCGCGGCCAGGTCGGCGCCGAGGATCACCCCTTCGCGGCCGCTGTCGGTCGGCTGATCGAGCCCCGGAAACGGATCCCGCTCGACGTTCTCGACGATCACTCGCGAATGGGCCGTGGGGTCGATCCCGTGCAGCTCGGTGAAGGCGGAGGTCCTGCCGTCGAGGCGCATGATCATCCCGGGCGTGTGCAGCACCGGCCCGGCGGCGCGGACGCCGTTGATCGCCTCGGTTTCGTCGATCAGCTCCTGCACGCGGTCGAACGACGCCGTGTCGGGGCTCATCACCGTGAGGTGAGCGCTGCCGCTGTAGATTCGCGAGCGGACGTCTTCCAGAAAACCCGCGTTCAGCGACAACGCTATGACAAGCGCCGCGGTGCCCACCGCCACCCCGCTGACCGAGATCAACGTGATCATGGAGAGGAAGGTCCGTCCGCGGTGCACACGGAGGTAGCGCAGGGCCAGAAAGAGCTCGAACGGCAAGCGTCGCATCAACTACCGACTAGGGACCGGACTGGCGCTTGCGCGCGAGCCACTGTCCGGTCGATCCCTCGTTGCCGGCGAGCTCGCGATTGAGCCAGCTGCCGCGGATCTGGGTTCCGTCGCTGGACAGCCTGCCCTCGAACTCCATCATCCGACCCAGCTTGGAGTCGATGCGATCGAGCAGCACCTTGTTGTTGACCAGCGTGCCCTCGAGGCTGCCCGTCCACCCACCGTCGAGCCTGTACGTCCCCGAGATCAGTGTCCCGCTCTGCGTCAGCAGGAACGTCCCGCGCTGGCGCAGCGGCATCATCGTGAGGTCCCAGGTGCCGGTCAGCTCGCCGACGATCTCCGGCTCCCTGTCGCGCAGGTTCGCGACCTTCTCTCGGAGATACGAGATGCGGATGCGCCGTTCACGGATGCGCCGGACGATCACACGCTCGGCGGCGACCAGCGCGGCGCGCTCGCCCTCGACTCGCTCGACCTCGAACAGAATCAACTCGAACTGGTCCGCCGAGATTTCGGTTTCCACGGCGATCGCCGCCTCGACGGCGCGGCGCAGCTCCACCAGCCGCTCGTCGGTCGACTTGCGTCGCAGGATGGCCCGCGAGTAGCCCTCCAGATCGTCGTCGAGCAGCTTGCTCTCGAGATCGATGCTGACGGCCAGGGCATCGGCGGCGGGATCGTCGGACTGCACCGATCCCGTCGCGACGAGCGTCACGACCAGCGCCAGGAGGACGCGTCGGCCGCACGCAGCGGCTCGAGGATTGCGCCTCAGAGATCGCACACCCGCTCCGCCAGTTGCACCGCGTGGCGCCCTCCGCGCGAATCCGTCTCGCCTGCGGCACACCAGATCCAGAAGCCGCCCTGTCCGTCGTCGGCGACCTCTCCGAGCTTCGTCAACGTCTCCCCCGCCACGTCCAGCGGCGTGGGAGCGTCCGTGCCTGCATCGACGTTGGGGCTCGTCTGCAGCGCCTCGCTGACCGCCGCAGCGTCGGTGGCGTTGCTCAACGCGACCCGCAGCTGGATTGCGTGACCGTGGAACAGAGGAACCGTGAGCAGCCGCGCCGCCAGCGGCGAGGTCTCCCGACCGAGCAGCGTGGCCACGTCGCGCTCGACGCGACGCTGAACCGCGTCCCCGGCCGCGCCCGCGAGCTGCTGCGGCAGTACGTTGAACGCGAGCTGCTTGCCGAAGACGTCGAGCGGCAGCTCGGCGAAGTTGAGCAGCCTGACGGTCTGCGACTGAAGCTCCTCGGTGCCGGCCGCGCCGAAGTCCGCAGCCGGGCGAAGAACCAGTGCCGTCGCCTGCTCGAGACCGAACTGGCGCGCCAGCGGGTGCAGCAGATCGGCCAACACCAGCGCCAGCGGATGCGGAACGGCGAGCAGGCCACGGTGATCGTCCAGGACCTCGGGGTTGACGTCGAGGTGCACGAGCCTGGGATGCGCCGCCGGCGGCGCGGCCTGGACCGTATCGATCGCGGTGTGCTCGGCCGAGCACTTCGCGATCACGCGCTCGGCCAGCGCCCCGGCCTCGCACAGGAAGACGGCGTCGTACTCCAGGATCTCTGCGGGATCGGGTTCCTGGATCAACCGGGCCTCGCCGGCGTACTCGCCGAGGACGGGTTCTTCTTTTCCCGATGTGTAGAGATCGACGCGGGCCCCCGGGATGCGCGCTCCCGCGAGCGCCTCCCGCATCTGGGTCCCTTCGGGAGTTCCGGCGCCGAGGACCGCGACGCGCGCCGTCCCGGCCGCCTTAACGGATCGCAGGCTCATTTCCGACCTCGGACTCGATGGGCGCGGCGTGGCCCGACGCGCGACGGACGAGATTCCACAGTGCCGCGAAAGGAGACGACAGCAGGTAGGCCGCCGCGATGACGAGCAGCGTCCATTTCGGCCGCATCGCGACGGCGACGATGATCGCGGCCAGCGGCAGCACGTAGGTGTACGAGTGCTGATGCCCGAGATCGATTTCCTTGAACGAGCGGTAGCGGAAGCGGCTGATCATCAACAGCCCCAGCGCACTGATCGACACCGCGGCAACCGTCGGGAACCAGCCCTCGAGCGGCGCGTCGGGGAACGCGAAGACGACGCAGGCGAGCACCGCGGCCGCCATCGGCGACGGCAGGCCCGAGAAGTGCCTGCGTTCGGCGGTGTCCGTGCGGATGTTGAAGCGCGCCAGCCGCATGGCCCCGCAGACCACGAACAGGAAGCCGATCAGCCAGCCCAGGCGGCCCAGCGGGCGCAGCACCCAGTAGTAGGCCAGCAATGCCGGCGCCACACCGAACGACACGATGTCGGCCATCGAGTCGAACTGCACGCCGAACGCCGAGCTGGTCCGCGTCAATCGCGCGATACGCCCGTCGAGTCCGTCCAGGAAGATGGCCACGATGATCAGCACCGCGGCGCGCTCGGTCGCACCCGTGGAGGCGAGGACGAGGCTCCAGTAGCCGCAGAACATGTTCGCGACCGTGAAGCTGGTGGGCAGCAGGTAGATGCCGCGACGCAATCGTGGAGTTCTGGACATAGCCCTCTTCCGAGCCCGCGCAAGAGGCGCAAGGCTCGAAATTACTATAGTCGGAATCCGCCCTGCGCAGTAGTCCCGCCGGGGTCCTCGGCGGGCGCCGCGCGCTCGGCCTCGGACAACCGCGCCAGAATCGTGCGGCCCGCGAAGACTCGCTGGTTCGGCCGAACCGCCACTTCTCCGCCCGGCGGCAGCCGAACGTCGACGCGCGAACCGAAGCGGATCAGCCCGACTCGCTGGCCGGCCACGAGCTCGTCGCCCGGCCGCACCCTGCAGACGATGCGGCGCGCCACGAGACCGGCGACGAGGGTGAAGATCAGTGGCTCGCCCGCCTCGGGGACGATCTCGATCCGCGTCCGTTCGTTGTGCTCGGACGCGTCGTCGCGCCAGGCCGCAAGGAACCGTCCGGGAGTGTGCTGCACCGAGCGCACAACCCCCGCCAGGGGCGTGCGGCACACGTGCACGTTGAACACGTTCATGAAGACCGAGATCTTGTCCAGACCGGTCTTGAGGATCTTGCCGTCGGCCGGCGAGATCAGCACACCCGGCTCGTCCGGCGGAGAGCGCGTCGGGTCACGCATGAACCAGAACGTGAACAACATCAGTCCTGCGGGCAACGACACCACCACGGGATGCAGCAGCGCGCCCGCGGCAATCGCCAGCAGCGCGAGCACACCGGCGATGGGCCAGACCTCACGATCGAATTTCATCTTGGGAGGTTACTTCGCGTCGCGCCGCAATCGCAGTTCCATCTGGTCTTTCAACGCGAGCTTGAGCTTCTTCAACTTGGCCTCTTCCAGTTGCTCGTCGGCGGTGAGAAACTTGCGGCTCTGAAGCTCCTGCAAGCGGTCGTCGTACTCGCGGTGCTTTTCCGCCAGTCGCTTGAACTCGGGATCCTGCTCGGCCTGCTGTCGTCGCGAATCGGTGGAGTCGGTGATCACGATCGAGGTTCCTCCATCAGATCGAGAACGTGAGGCAACTATACCTCCCGCCGCGGCGGGTTGGCAACGCCACGGTCACAGTTCGGCGGCCATCAGAATCGCGTCCTCCCCCTCCCGTTGGTAGTAGCCGCGGCGGCGACCCGACTCGACGAAGCCGTGGGCCCGGTAGAGCCCTCGCGCGGCAGCGTTGGAGTCACGCACCTCCAGCGTCGCGTGCACGCAGCCGGCCTCGCGGGCAGCGGTCAGGATGTGGCGCAACATCCAGCGCCCGAGCCCCCGCCGACGCTGCTCGGCGGCGATCGCGAAGTTGTTGATCTTCAGTTCGTCGTCGAGATGCCAGACCGAGGAATAGCCGAGGATCGACCTCCCCCGCCGCAGCACGCGATTCACGGCGAAGCGGTTCTCGAGGATCTCGTGCAGGAAGTGCTCGGGCTGCCAGGCCGAGGCGAACGACACCGCCTCGATGCGCGCGACGTGCTCGACATCCGATTCGCGCATCGCGTCGAGCGTGACGCCGGGAACCGGCGGCACGGAGTCAGCCGCGCCGCTTCGCCTTGAGTTCGGCATCCGGAAGCCTCAGGTACGTCGGTGTCAGGGAGCCCTCGTCGCCCGTCTCTTCGAGACCGCGAAGAAGGGCCAGTCGCGCCGCCGCGGAGGCGGTCGCCCGCTGCGCCGCAGGCGCCCGCTCGATGCCGGGCCAGAGTCGCGCGACGCGTGCCGCGGCGCGTTCGCTTCCGGGCGGGTAGACGATGCGCGCGTCGGGCGTCGCGAAGCGGGCCTCGGACTCGATCGAATCCAGCCACGGCTCGCCGACCGGCGTTGCGGGGGACGCGGACGCCGCGTAGCGGCAGCCGTACACGTCGTCCCGGCCGGCATCGACGATCGCGAGAACCTCGCGCGCGTCGGCCCCGTGCGCCTCGGCCAGGGCGTCGAGCGAGAGCACGCCCACGCCGGGGCGCTCGGTCGCGAGGCACAGCCCACGGACCGTACCCAGCCCGACGCGGATCCCCGTGAACGCCCCGGGGCCGCGCACCGCGACGAACGCATCCATCGAGGTCCGACTCCAGTCGCAGCGCGCGAGTAAACCGTCGAGCGCGTCGAGCACGTGCCGGGAATGGGAGTCGCGGACGAGGAAACCGACCTCGGCCACCGTCTGCGGGTCGGAGTCGGGGGACTCGCGCTCGACGAGGGCGCACCCCGCCCACCAGGTCGACGTATCGACCGCGGCGACGCGAATCACGGCGCAGGACCGACCGCTCGGCTCCTGGCCTTCTCCAGGAAGTCGAGCAGGTCGTCGGTCCCGCCGGTCCAGTCGAGGTCGAACGCCATGCCGATCTCGAACCGATCCTCGGCCAGCGCCCCTGCGCCGATCGGATCCGATTCGGCGCCGACCGCCAGCGGTCGCGGCAACTCCTCGACGCGCACCACCTGCCCTCGTACGCGCAGCGAGCGAGCGTCGGCGTCGCCCACCGCGGCGCGGGCCAGGCGAATCTCGATCTTCTCTCCGAGCTGCAGCGCCTCGGGACTGGCGAAGAGGATTCCGTTGCGGCTCAGATTACGTGGGCTGGCGGACGTTGTCTCCATTCCCTCGACGACCTCGACCTCGAACAGTCCCGGCTCGAGCTCGAAACGCAGAAAGCGCCGGCGTTCGGGATGGAACATCTGCACGCAATTGCGACCGGACGCCTTGGCCTGGTACAGCGCCTGCGCTGCCCCCTCGAGCAGTCGCTCGGGGGTCGACGCGTCCTCGGGATAGCACGCAACGCCGATGGAGACGGTGAGCTCGATCGTCCGGCCCGCGCTCTCGCGCCCGGCGAAGAAACTCTCGAACTCGCGTCGCACGCGCTCGGCAACCAGGATCGCGCCGTTGCGGTCGGTCTCCGGCAGCAGTAGCGCAAACTCGTCCGAGCCGGGACGCGCGGCGATGTCGATATCGCGGATGTTGTTGGAACACAGGATCGACGCTTCCTTCAGCAACCGATCGCCGACCAGGACGCCGACCTGTTCGTTGACCTTCTCGAAGTCGTCGATGTCGAGCAGCACGAGGGCGGTCTTCTGCGAGTAGCGCCTCGCGCGCCGCAGCTCGTGTTGTAGCGACGAGTGGAACACGACGTCGTTGATCAGGCCGGTGAGCTTGTCGCGCGTCGCGTCGCGTGCCGTGGACTCGAGCATCTCGATGTCGATCAACGCCGGCTGAACGAGCTGGCGGTTGATGTTCATGAAGTAATCCAGCACGGCCACGCGCACGCCGATATCGCGCCCGACGCGCTTGGACAGCTCGTCGCGGTGGGCCAGCACGGCCTCCCAGTGACGGCGCGCCTCGTGTTCTTCGAAGGCCAGGTGGGTCAGGATCAGCAGCAGCGCCGCGTGCGCGCCGACGCCGGACTCGCGCGTGATCGCGTCCATCCGCGCCAGCAGCCGCTGTGTGTTGTGCGCGTCCTCGGACAGCACCGCGAGCAGGTCGTCGCGCAGCCCCTTGGCGTCTTCCGGATCGATCACGGACGTCCTCCGGGAAGCGCCTGTGTCCTTCGTATGTGGGGCCGCAGCTGCTCGTCGGCCAGCGGTCGATCGAAGGCCACCGCGATCAGCTTGCGTCCCGCCGGCTTGCCGTCGTTGATGCGCACGACGCGTCCGCGAACCGTGCAACGATCGCGGCTGGCCCCGATCGTCAACTCGACGATCTCCGCGGCGTCGACGTCGCGGGCCACCGACAGCAGCGCGCCCCCGCGGCTGAGGTTGAGCGGCCGGGCACGCACCGGCCGCTCACCGGACACGGCAAGCTCCGCCGACGAGGAGCGCAGCACCGGATAACGGACCGAGCGGCGTTGCTCTGCGTGGTACGGCGTTACACGATTGCGTCCCGCCGCCTTCGAGTGGTACAGCGCGCTGTCCGCGAGGGCGACCAAGCGCTGCGGGTCCTGTGCATCGTCCGGATACGCCGCGACACCGCCCGAAATCGTCATGGCGACGATCCGTCCCTCGATCGGCGTCGTGGCGAAATTCTCGGCCAGCTGGCGTCGAACCCGCTCGCCCACGGCAAACGCTCCGAGTCGATCGGTCTCGGGTAACACGACGGAGAATTCCTCCCCGCCGAAGCGGCACGCCAGGTCCGCCTCACGCACCGCTCGGCGCAAGACGCGGCCGGTTCGCTTCAGCACGAGATCGCCGAACGGGTGGCCGTACAGATCGTTGACCGCCTTGAAGTTGTCCAGGTCGAACATCAACACCGCCATGCGCAACGTGTAGCGCTGACTGCGCTGCAGCTCGATCTCCAGCGAACTCTGGAAGAAGCGGCGATTGTAGAGGTCGGTCAACGGATCCGTGATCGCGGAGCGCTGCGTCCGTTCGAGCTGGGTCTGCTCGACGATCGTCGGATTCTCGAGCAGATGCCGGATGTTCGACAGGAAGTCGATCGCCGCGACGCGCAGACCGGGGTCGCGACCGAGCCGCTCTTGTACGAGGCGCCGATGCTCGAGCAAATCGCGCATCAGCGTCTCGGCCTCGTCCTCGGTCGCCTCGATGTGGGCCAGGATGTGCAGGGCGGCGGAGAACGACGAGATGCCCTCGAGCGCCCTCAGCTCGCGCAGCCGCGCCATGAGGCGCCGGCTCTCGAGGCGGTCTTGGGACAGCAGCTGGATCAGGCGTTGCCGCGTTCGCGCATTGAGCTGCTGGACCTCCACCGCCACCCCCGAACCCCCCAAACAACTCAATTACTGGGGGTTATGCTTGCCCGCGGCATCGTACCATCGGCGACGGCTCGCGTCCCGACCGGTCCGGGCCCCGGGCCCATGGTAGCCTGGAATTCGGGGGATGAAACCCATTTCGTCCTCGACCGTATCTACTGTGGGGGCAACATATTGAAGAACCCACAAGTGCAGCCGCAGACACTTCGCGCCGGCAAGGCCAAGACCTCTGTCGAGTCGGACGAGCAACTGGTCCGCGCCACGATCGACGGCGACCGCGCCGCATTCGAGACCTTGGTGCGTCGACACCAGCGCGCGCTGGTCAACCACATCACACGGCACACCGGCCGGCGCGACGGCGCCCTCGACTTGGCGCAGGACGTCTTCCTCAAGGTCTACCTGTCGTTGCCGTCGTTCGATCCGAAGTATCGCTTCACGACGTGGCTGTATCGCATCGCCTCGAACTGCGCGATCGATCACCTGCGCAAGAAGAAGCCCAACACGTGCTCGCTGAACCCCGACCCTCGGGACGACGGCGCGAGCGAGCCTGAGCGCACGCTGGCCGGGCCCGGACCGACCCCGGACGAGGTGCTGCGCATGCGCGAGATCCAGCACCGTCTGGAGGAGGCGGTCGCGAGCCTGCCGCCGGAGTACCGCCAGTTGATCCTCCTACGTCACCGCCAGCACTGCCGTTACGACGAGATCGCCCGGATCGCCCGCCTGCCGCTGGGCACCGTGAAGAACCGCATCTTCCGCGCCCGCGAGATGCTGCGACAGCAGTTGGGTGACGTCCTCGAGGCGGAGGTAAAGGAATGACCCGCTGCGATCAGGTACGCCCGCTGGTGCACTGCGTCGTCGAGGGCGAGACCACGCCCGAGGAGGCGATGCTGGTGGCGCGCCATCTCCCGGCCTGCACCGCGTGCAAGATCCTGTTGGCCAAGGAGCGGCGGCTGGCGCGGATGCTCGAACAGGAAATGGAAGACTTCCCGGTATCCGAGGACTTCGTTCAGTCCGTGATGGACTCGCTGGCCGAGGTTCCGGAGCCGAAGACCGCGACCACGAAGCGCCGGCGCGGGCTCAAGCTGGCCGCACTCGCCGGGCTGGTAGGCACGTGGACCGCGCTATCGGCCCACGAGATCCCCGTTCCCGGAAGGCTGCCGAGCTTCGGCTCGAGCCCCGATCTGCACGTGTCCGACGTGGCCCCCGCCGGGGTGCGCGGACTCCTCGAGACCGTCGCCTCCACGGCGTCGATCTCGCTGCCCGAACTGCCCCAGGGGCTCGCGCTCCCGCTGCTGGTCGGCGGAGCGGCGACGGCGCTGCTCGGCGCGGCGGCGGTGATGCTGTTGCTCGTTGCCGGGTGTGTTCGTCGGCCTCGGAGTTGTCGCTAGCGCGTGGAATGCCCCGGGGGGATCCCCGCCAAAGCCCCCCCGCCTAACCCAGCCCCCGCATCCGACGCCGCAGCGTCTGCGGCGAGATCCCCAGTCTGCGCGCGGCGGCCGTGACGTCCTTCTCCTCGTCGTTGAGCACACGAAGGATGAAGTGACGCTCGAAGGCCTTCATCCCCTCCTCGAGCGACGCGAAGTCGCGGTACAGGTCCTCGGCGGGTCCGCGCGCGCCACCCAGGCCCGGAGGAAGGTCGGAGGCCTCCACGACCTCACCCTCCGCGGTGAGCAGGAGACGTTCGATCAGGTTGCGCAACTCGCGCACGTTGCCCGGCCAGTCGTGTGTCTTGAGCGCCTCGAGAGTCGTCGGCGCGAGGCGCTTGGGAATACGCGCGTACTCACGTGCCAACTCTCCCATGAATCGCTCGGCGAAGGCCGGCACGTCCTCGCGCCGCTCGCGCAACTCGGGGACGCGGACGCGAATCACGTCGAGCGCCTGCTGTAGCTCTTCCTCCAGCCGGGTCTCGCCGCAGCCGGCGGAGGACAGGACGCGCAGGCCCGGCTCGGCCGGCAGTCGCGCCAGGGTCGCCGCCAACCGCGGCTGCACCGGGCGCGCCAGCCGATCCACGTCCTCCAGGAACAGCGTGCCGCCCACAGCCAGATCGACGCGCCCGGGTTCGCCCGAGTCGCCGAACAGCACGGCCTCGGCCCCCGCCGCGTCCAGCGCGGCGCACGGGACCTCGACGAACGGGGCCTCGGGGCGGCCCGCGGCGTGGATCCTGCGGGCCACGGTCTCGCGTCCGCTGCCCGGCGCGCCGCAGATCAGCACCGGCGCCGCAACCGCGGACGCCGCCTCGACGTCACGCCGCAGGTGCGTCGCTGCGGCGCTGTTGCCGACGATCTCGGTGTCGCGCGCGAGCTGTTGCAACAGATGGCGATTCGCCCGTTCGAGGCGGCGTTGCCGCAACGCGTTGCGCAGAACGAGCAACGTCTTGTCCAGCGACAGCGGCTTCTCGACGAAATCGAACGCGCCCAGCTTCGTGGCGCGCACCGCCGTCTCGATCGTCGCGTGCCCGGAGATCATCACGACCTGCGCGTCGTGCGTCACGTCGCGTAGCTGCTGCAGCGCCTCGAGACCGTCGATTCCGGGCAGCCACACGTCGAGGAACACGGCGTCGTAGGCCTCTCTCTGCAGCGCCTCGAGACCCGCCTCGCCGGTCTCGACGCTCTGCACGTCGTACCCCTCGTCGCACAGAATCGCCTCGAGCGACGAGCGGACCCCGGGTTCGTCGTCCACGATCAGAATTCGTTCGCCGGCCATCGGTGTGTCCTCATCGTTCGCGTTGGCGCTATGCCGGAATCTCGATCACGAAGTTCGCCCCCCCGGGGCGGTTGTCCTCGACGCGGATCTTGCCGTGGTGATCGGTCACGACACGATGCACGATCGCCAGCCCGAGGCCGGTGCCGCGCTTCTTCGTCGAGAAGTATGGACTGAACATCTTGTCTCTGTCTCCCGGCGGAATCCCGGGGCCGCTATCTGCCACCTCGACGCGCAGCAGGCCCTCGCCCGCGTGCCGCTCGGCCGAGATGCTCAGCCGCCCTTTACCGTCCATGGCCGACACCGCATTGTCGATGAGGTTGATCAGCACGCGGCGCATCTGTTCGGGATCGAGCTTGACCGGCCCGAGGTCGGGCGGCACGCGCACGTCCCATTCGACGTCCTCGAGTCCCTTGTACAACGCGAGCACGGAGTCGATGAGCTTGCCGAACTCGACCTCGCGCGGTGCAACCTCGGGCATGCGCGCGAACTTGGAGAACTCGTCCACCAGCCGCTTCAATGCACCGACCTCGCGCTCGATCGAGGCGGTCGCCTCGGGCAACACCGTGTCCAGGTCCTGCGCTCCCTCGGAGAACTTCTTACGCAGGCGCTGCGCCGCGAGCTGGATCGGCGTCAGCGGGTTCTTGATCTCGTGGGCGATACGCCGTGCGATCTCGCGCCACGCAGCCGCCTTCTGCGCCTGGAGCAGTTCGGTCAGATCCTCGACCATGAACAGCGTGCCGAGATCCTCGCCCGCCGCGCCGTGCAGCGGCGAGATCTGCACCGAGACGGCGAGAGCGCCGCGCGCGCCGGGCAACCTCAGGTCGCGCCGGATGCCCTCGGGCTTCAGCTCCAGGTCGCGGTCGACCAGCTCGGCCAACGGATCCAGCCCCGCCTCGACGAAGCGCAGGCGCGCGTCGTCGCCCGGCTCCAGACGGATACCGAGGATCTCTTCCACCGGCGGGTTGGTCGTCGAGACGTGTCCCGCGGGGTCGAGGGAGACGACGCCCGTCGAGAGGCTGGCCATCAGCGTCTCGATGTAACGCCGCCGTTCGTCGAGCGCACGGTTCGAGCGTCGCAGGTCGGCGGTGGAGCGCGTGATGACCTCACGGTTCTCCTGCAGCTCGCCCGCCATCTCGTTGAACGCCTCGACGGCGAGCCCCATCTCGTCGCCGACCTCGGCGCCGACGCGCACGGCGAGGTTGCCGGCCGAGATCTCGCGCGCGGCCGCGGCGAGCTCGCGCACCGGCTCGGTGATGCGCCGCGTGATGTAGAACCCGATCCAGGTGGCGATGAACAGCGTGACCAGGAAGACCAGACCGATCAGCGTGAGGTAGAACCGCACCAGCTCACGGCGCTTGGCGCGGAACTGCCGGTAGGCCTTGCTCGCGACGTCGAGCTCTTCGAGGTTGTAGGAGACGCGCGTGGGGACCAGCAGTCCGACGGCGACCACGTGACGTTCGTCGGCCCCGATCGCGCCGGCCTCGACCGGAACCGCGGCATGCGCCAGCAGCCCCTGCCCGAGATAGTCGATGCGGCGGCCCGGCCTGCCGTCCGCCGCCACCTCGCGCACCAGCGCGCCGACCAGCGTGCGCAGGTCCTCCTCCGTCGCCGTCCCCGTACCGCCGGAGGTCACGGCCTCGGCGATCACGTCCCCGCCGCGCGAAACCCACACGAGATCGAGCTCGCCCTGACGTCGCCACTGTTGCAGCAGCGCCGACAGAGCGGCGGGCTGCTCGTCGTCGAGCAGCGCCGCGCCGCGGATCTCTGCGGCGATTACCTCGGCGCGCCGCAACGAGCGCCCCTTGAAGTAGGCGTTCAACTCGTCCACGATCTCGCGCGACTGGCGCGTCAGATCCTCCATCGGCGTCAGCAGAATCGCCTCCACGGTCTGCTTGATCACCTGGGCCGACCCGGAGAACAACACGGTGGCCGGCAACAGCACGAGGGCCAGCAGAAAGAAGACCAGTTTCGTGCGCAGGCGCGAGCCCAGCAGTCCGCTCTTGCGCTCCAGGATCAACTTGACCAGGTTGCGCACGAGCACGCCGACCAGACCGAGAGCGAGCACGACGAGCGCGAACGTCATCGCCGGCAGCAACAGCTGCTTGGCCTCGGCCGTCGGACCGTACTCGGCCAGGCGCTTGAAGATCTCGTACAGGGCCCAGACCGCGACGAGCAGCAGGACGGAGACCAGCAGCCAGCGCAGTGTTTCGCGTCGGGGTCGCATCAGAACTCGAGCGGCCGTTCGGCCGATGCGGAGACGGTCGAGGGGAACATGAGCATCACGTAGCGTCGGTCCACGGCGCTGTCCACGGACAGCCGCAGTCTTTTCGTCGTCGCGAGCCGTCCATCGGAGTCGAGCAGCGGGACGTCATGCAACTCGGTCATCCAGCGGACCATCTCTTGCCGCGAGTCGGTGCTGTGCCGTTCCTCCGCACCGGGGTCCGCCTTGCCCGTGCGTGTCGTGCGCGTCAACTCGTAGCGTCCGGTCAACGAATCGTACGACGCGCTCGTCTCGACGACGGTGCGGGCGACCGACCTGGACGGCCACAGCGGAACGGCACGCCGGGACAGGATCTCGATCCGATGGCGGAACTGAACCGCGATGCCGGAGTGGATGCGCTCGAGGACGTCGCCGGACATCCCACGCACGACGCGATACGAAACGATCGCCCGATCTCCGTCGAGACGCGCCTGGAGCCCGTCGATGGTCGGCTTGATGCGGCGCTCGGCCCACGCGGCGGACGAGGCGAGCAGGCAGGCAAGAACAGCCGTCAGGACCGTCAGACTGAACCGTTGGCTCACGCTTGGGCGGCGGCTCCGAGGTTCGGCGCTTCTTCCGACCAGGGCGCGAGGTACCACGCGTCGGTCGACTGGTGAATCTTGCGTGCGAGGCGCGAGTGGAGGTCGTGCCCGGCCTTGTACGCCACGACGTGCGCCCGCAGCGGGCGACCGAGCAGCGAGAGGTCGCCGCACAGGTCGAGGATCTTGTGCCGCACGCACTCGTCTTCGAAGCGCAGGCCCGGGTTGAGGATTCCCTCCTCGCCGAGCACGACGGCGTTGTCCAGGGATCCGCCCTGGGCCAGCCCGCGCTTGCGCAGCGCCTCGACCTCGCTCTCGAACGTGAAGGTCCGCGCGGGCGCCAGCTTGGCCTCGAACTCACCCTCGCGCCACAGGCTCACCGAGAGCTCTTGATAGCCCAGCTGCGGATGGTCGAAGTCGATGGCGTAGGTCGCGCGATACTCGCGACACGGATAAGCCGCGATGCGTTTGTCGTCGTGCGTCACGGTCACCGGACGGATCAACGTCATGTAGCGTCGCTCGGCGTCGAGCGAGCGCAGGCCCGCCTCACGCAAGCGCTCCACGAACGGACCCGACGAGCCGTCGAGAATCGGCACCTCCGGACCGTCGATCTCGACTCGTACGTCGTCGACCAGCAACGAGTACAACGCGGCCATCAGGTGCTCGATCGTGCTGACCTCGACGCCGGAGCTCTGGATCACGGTCGCGTAGAAGCTGGGGCCGACGTGCTCCAGCGTCGCCGGGATCTCGACCCCGCCGGCGTCGGTGCGGACGAAGACGACGCCCGTGTTCGCCGGAGCCGGAAGCAGTCGCACACGAATCCGCTTACCCGTGTGCAGGCCGATGCCCGAGATCTCGATGGGCGAGGCGATCGTCTGTCGGCGTTTCATCTGGAGCCGGTCCTCCGCGCGGCATTCTAGCCCGGGGACCGACCCCGGGGCACCCCCGGGCAATCAACCTGGGACGTGGAGGGAGGACGGTTCGTGGGGGTCAGAAATTAAATTTCTTATTGATCCTCCGTTCATTTCCATGCTACATATCTGGCACGTTGAGTCGTTCGTCGGGAATCTCGGCAGTTCCGGAGCCCGGCGGGGTTGCCAATGACGGCGGGGTTTCTGTGGGCGGTGATCGAGAATCCGGCGGCAGTGGCGTCACCACGGAGGTCCCTCCGCGACGGCGGCCCGCGAGCCTGCCCTCGGGTCGCGAGACGATCGCCCCGGCCGGGAACAGGCCGAAAACCGAGGAAAAAACGCAAACCGAGGGGACCCGCGACTGGAGCGGCATCGGACACGGGCGTCTCGCGGAGGGCGAATCGGAGGCCGCCGTGGAGGCCTTCCGGCGGGCCGTCAGCCTGGCTCCCGAGTCGGCCGCGGCCTGGTGCGAACTGGCCGGCGCCCTGGAAATCTCGGAAAACCCGAAATTCGCTGTGGCGGCGTACCGCGAGGCGCTTAAATTGGAGTCAGGGATGAGTGAGGCCCGCAACAACCTGGGGAACGTCTATGCCCGGCTCGGCCGGCTGGACGAGGCCGTCGAATGCTACCGCGGAGCGCTCGGAGTGTCTCCGGAGCGCGCGGAGGTGTGGTTCAACCTGGGCAACGCCTTCGGCGGCATGGCGCGCTGGGACAAGGCCGCCGGAGCCTACGCCCGGGCCGCCGAGTTGGCTCCCGACGACCATCGCGTGGCCTACAACCTGGCCTACGCCGACGCCGGAGGAGGCGACCTGGACCGCGCGGCCGAGGGATACCGCAAGGCCGCACGGCTCGCTCCCGACGACTACGAAGCGTGGTACAACCTCGGCAACACGTATCTCGACCTGGGACGGCACGACGAATCGGTCGACGCGTACCGTCGGGCGATCGAGGCCAACCCGAGCGATCACGAGGTGTGGAACAACCTGGGCAACGCGCTGATGGAAAGCGGGCTGCTCGAGGACGCGGTCGACGCGTACCGCCAAGCGCTCACCCTGCATGCGGACTACGATATCGCCTGGAACAACCTGGGAACCGCCTACGAGAAGAACGACGACCTGGAGCGCGCGGCCGAAGCCTACGGACACGCGATCCGGATCACGCCCGACGGTGTGACGTTTCATCTGAATCGCGCGTCCGCGCTGGCACGCGCGGAGCGCGCCGACGAGGCCGCCGAGCACATGGTGATCGCGCTGGGGCTCGCCCCGGACGCTCGCAACCTGCTGCCGTGCTTCGACGGCCTGGCGTTGCTGCTGGAACACCCGACGGTCCGGGAGCGCTTGAGGACATCATGACGACGCAGACACTCGATCTAGCCAACCTGGACACGCACATCGCCGCGGTCGAAGCCGCGGGGACGCCGGCCGAAGTGTTCAAGGCGATCCTGCAGGGCGCGCGCACGCTGGTGCCGCGCGCGGCGGTCTTCCTGGTGCGCCAGGGACATGCCAAGGGCTGGGGCTCGGTCGGCTATCCGCAGACGGCGGCTCAGCAGTTGCGCTCGTACTCCGCGCCCGCCGCGAGCGGCTGGCTCGGTCAGGCCGCTTCGCTCGATACGACGGCCCTGCTGTTTCGCAGGGGCGCCGGCGGCGATCCGGACTTCGGACAGGACGCGTCGGCGGAGTCCGTCGCCATCGCGGTTCGCGTGCGGAATCGCGCGATCGCTCTGCTCGTCGCCGAGCGCTCACCCTCCGAGAGCGAGTGGTTTCCCGACGGCTTGACCCTTCTGGTTCGCGTGGCTCAGTTGCGTCTCGAGCTGGACATCTTGCGCCGCAAGCTGGAGAGCGCCCAGGCCGGAGCGGCCGCGAGCGCGATCCGCCCACCGGAACCGACCACGCCCGCCCCGGCCGGAGGGAAGGTCGAGGTCGATGAAGAGACGCTGACGGCGGCTCGGCGCTTCGCCAAGCTCGTGGCCACCGACATTCGCCTGTACAACGAGGACGCCGTCGCCCAGGGCAAACGCCAGGGCGATCTCGTCGAGCGGCTGGGCGAACATCTCGGCCGCGGCAAGGAGATGTTCCTCAAGCGGCACGGCGATCTGCCGACCGCGAAACAGATCCTGCGCGACGCCTACGTCGAGGTGCTCGCCGGCGGCGACTCGGCCCTCGTCCCCACCTCGGTGGTCGACTAGCGCCTCACGCGCCCTTCCACGCCGTAGCCTCGGCGTGGACCGTCCCCTCGAACACGATACGCGCCTCGCCCTCGAGCACGGCGGAGGTCGGAGCGCTCGGCGCGCCGGGCAGTTCGATCGACAGCGGCACGCCGCTCGACGAGACGACCGTCACGCGCTGCGGCCCACCGTCGAGTCGCCACGCGAAGACCGAGGCCAGGGCGCCGCTGCCGCAGGCCAACGTCTCGCCCTCGACGCCGCGCTCCCACGTACGCATCCGCAGTCGACCCCGGCCGAGCTCGGAGGTGGCGTCGAAGTTCGTGCCGCGTTCGCCGAACAGCGGGTCGCGCCGCACGCACGGCGCCCACTCCTCGAACGGCATCGCGTCGACGTCGGGGACGCGAAGCACGAAGTGTGGCGCTCCGGCGTGAACCCAACGTCCCTCCAGTTCCCGGCCGTCGAGCTCCACGGTTCGCGGTCCGCGATCGGTCGGGACCGGCAGCACGAGACGCACCTCGCCCGTCGCCGACACGGCCGCGGGGATCTCGACGTCGTCGGTCTCGAGGATCATCTCCGCGCCGGCCAGCCCCTGCAGATGCGCGAAGCGCGCCGCGCAGCGGCTGCCGTTCCCGCAGAACGCCGTACTGCCGTCGGGGTTGTAGAACGTCGCATGCACCCGGTTCTCGCCGGTGCGCTCGACGACGATCACTCCGTCCGCGCCGATCGAGAGTCGCCGACTGCAGACGCCCTCGATCCACGTCCGACGATCGCCGACGACGCGCTGCATCTCTTCCGCGGCGAGCACGACGAAGTCGTTGCCCGCGCCGGACAGCTTCGTCACGCGTGGGGCCCGGTCGACGCTCATGGCTCGTCGCCTCCGACCTCATCCCCGAGCTCGACGTCGAACGTCTCGGAGGGCACGCTCTCGTTCGGTGGCGACGCACGGTCCAACGCGGTGACGCGGTAGGACGCGCCGGCGACGGAGCCGACGGTGGCGTCGAGGAACAGCGGCTGCACGACCGAGTCGGGACCGATGCGCTCCCACGCGCCGTCCTCGAATCGTCGGTAGATGCGATATCCCGCGAGATCGCGATCGGGGTTCGGGTTCCAGAACAGGCGTACCGCGGCTCCCTCGGGCACCGCGACCAATCCCTGCGGCTGTTCCGGAGCGAAGAGATCCGCCGCGACCACGTCGACGCCCACGCTGCTCGGCCCCTCGCGCAACGGCCGGCCGGCGGCGAGCGACGTGCGGACGAAGTAGCGGTAGTGCTCGCCGGTCGTCACCTTCTCGTCGAGGTACTCGGTCCCGGCGAGCGGCTCGGCGTTGAGCGGCAGCACCGGGGCGTCGTCTCCCGGCGCCTCGCGATACAGGTTGTACGAGAGCTCGGCTGCCTCGGCCGGCGGCTGCCAGACCAGCCGGATCCCGTCGGTCGTCGGCTCGGCGGAGAGCCCGCCCGGAGCCGCGACGCTCGCCTGCGGCACGAGGTCGGGCGCGACGACCAGTGGAGACGGCCGCGAGCGGCGGTCCCGTACGCGAACCGCGTAGCGCAGCGTGCTCTCGACCCCGTTCGCCGGGAGCTCGTCCCATCCCGTGTCCTCGAGCTCGATCAACGTACCCGAGGCCAGCGGGTCCTCCACGAGGCTGGCGACCAGTCGGCCGCGCCGACGAAACGCCGCGGGATCCGAGGGCGCCTGCTGCCCCGCCGGGTAGCTCAGCCGGATCAACTCGGCCCGCACCGGCAACTGCGACGGGTTCGATCCGCGGGATCGCGGGACGCGAAAACGCACGACCGCCCGCTGCCCGAGTTGGCGCACCATCACCCGGTCGGGCGGCAACGGTCCCTTCGGCACCGGCGGCTGAGGCGGGCCCTTCTTGCCGCAGGCCGGAAGCAGGAGCGCCGAGAGCAACAGCGCGCCCAGCGCCGCGCTCCGTCGCGAATCTCGATGCCGCACGCCGCTCAACCCGGGATCACAGGATGAAGCGCGAAAGGTCGCTGTCCTGGGTCACTTCGTCCAGCCGCGAGCCGACGAACGCTGCGTCGATCACGACGCGCTTGTCGGGCAGTTCGGACCCGGCGAACGACACCTCTTCGAGCAGGCGCTCCATGATCGTCGGCAGTCGCCGCGCGCCGATGTTCTCGGTGCTTTCGTTGACCTGCGCCGCGGCCTCCGCGATGGCCAGAATGCCGTCGTCCGTGAAGACCAGCTCGAGCCCCTCGGTGCCGAGCAGCGCCTCGTACTGCCGCACGAGAGAACTCTCCGGCTCCTTGAGGATGCGCACGAGCTCGTCACGGCCCAGCGCGTCGAGCTCGACGCGGATCGGCAGACGGCCCTGCAGCTCCGGAATCAGGTCCGACGGCTTCGAGACGTGGAACGCACCGGCCGCGACGAACAGGATGTGGTCCGTCCGGACCATGCCGTGCTTGGTGTGCACCAGCGTGCCCTCGACGATCGGCAGCAGATCGCGTTGCACGCCCTCGCGCGACACCTCGGGTCCCTGGGTGCCCTCGCGGCCCGCGATCTTGTCCAGCTCGTCGATGAACAGGATCCCCGACTGCTCGACGCGCTCGATGGCCGCCCGCGCGACCTGCTCGGGGTCGATCAGCTTGTCCTCTTCCTCGCGCTGCAGCGCCTCGCGCGCCTCCCCCACCGTCATCTTGCGCCGCTGCTGCTTCCCCTGGAACAGGCCCGGGAGCATGTCCTTCAGGTTCATGTCCATTTCTTCGATGCCGGAGGAGCTGAAGATGCGCATGCCGGAGCTGGGCTGGCTCGTCGTCTCGAACTCCACGACGCGCTCCTCGAGCTCTCCGGCCTGCAACTTGCGCAACAGCGTGGCGCGACTGCGCTCCCAGTTCTCCTGCTCCGCGCGGGCGCGCGCCTCCGCCTCGGCGTCCGTCGCGCGCGGCGCCTTGGGGCGCGGCGGCAGCAACAGGTCCAGCAGCCGCGTCTCGACGTGCTTTGTCGCCTGGATCTTCACCTGCTCGCGCCGTTCCTGCCGCACGAGGTCCATGCCGATCTCGACCAGGTCGCGCACCATCGACTCGACGTCGCGGCCGACGTAGCCGACCTCGGTGAACTTCGACGCCTCGACCTTGAGGAACGGCGAACCGGCCAGCCGGGCGAGGCGCCGTGCGATCTCGGTCTTGCCGACGCCGGTCGGACCGATCATCAGGATGTTCTTCGGCACGACCTCTTCCGCGATCTCCGCCGGCAACTTCTGGCGCCGGATACGGTTGCGCAGCGCGATCGCCACGGCGCGCTTGGCGCGACCCTGGCCGACGATGTGTCGGTCGAGCTCCTGCACGATCTGCCGCGGCGTCAGCTCTCTCTGCGCCGAGGCCGGCAGGTCGGCCGGACCGGGCATGTAGAAAACCACGTTCAAATCTCCTCGATGGTCAGCTGGTCGTTGGTGTAGATGTCGCTTGCCGAGGCGATGCGCATCGCCTCGACGGCGGTGTCGCGCAGGCCCAGTTCGGCGTGGCGCAGCAGCGCGCGCGCGGCAGCCGACGCGGCGGTGCCGCCGCTGCCGATCGCGAGCACGCCGTCGTCGGGCTCGATCAGGTCGCCCGTGCCGGAGAGCAGCAGACTCCTCGACGCGTCGGCGACGATCAGCATCGCCTCCAACCGGCGCAACGCGCGATCGGTGCGCCACTCGCGCACCAGCTCGACGGCCGCGCGCTCGAGCTGCGACTGATACTCCGACAGCTTGGCCTCGAAACGAGTCAGCAGGGCGAACGCGTCGGCGGCTCCGCCGGCGAAGCCGGCCAGCACTTTCCCATCACCCAGCCGACGCACCTTGCGCGCGCCGCCCTTCATGATGGTGTTGTCGAAGCTGACCTGTCCGTCGCCCGCCACGACGACTTTCTCGCCCTTACGGACCGAGAGGATCGTCGTGCCCACGACCTTGGGGCGGTGATTCATTTGCGAGTCTCTCCGTTGCCGAAAGCACAAGTCTATCGCGGAGCAATCGGCGCACGCCACCCGTCCTCCGCGGGGGACGAAGCGTCGTCGGGCGAGGTCGTCTCGCCGCCGTACACCTGGAAAAACACGCCAGGACGGCCCTGGCCCGGATCTCGCAGAACGTCTCCCCCGCTGCCCCGAACAGAGTTGGAGGTACGACATGAGACGACATTGGAAGAAACTGGCACTGGGGTTGGTCGCGTTCGCCCTGATCGCGGGCCCCGCCGCTGCGCACGGAGGCCACGGCCACAAACAGCAGCGCAAGCACGGCTACGTCGGACACCGCGACTACAAGCCGCACCCACGCTACTCGCGCCATTACTCGGGACACCGGCAGCATCACAAGCGTGCCTCGTTCGTCGTGCCCAAGAAACTGCACCACGGCGGACACCGGCACTACCGCGACTACCACCGCGGCTGGGTCTACGATCGCCGCCACGGCCACCGTCACTCGCTCTACTACTTCCCCGTCCAGACCGAATGGGGCTGGGCCAAACGACCGCACTACTACTGCGGCGACCGGCTCTACACCTCGGGCCACGTGAGCTGGCACGGCAAGCGCGTGTCGGTCGGCTTCGGCTGGTAGCCCGGAGAGGAGCACGATCATGGCGATTCTCTGGGACAGCAAGCCCGGCAAGCTCGATGGTAGTCTTGTGCGATGCTCGATCGTTTCGGAGGAACCCGCATGGCCCTGGTGGCCGCCCTCATGGTGGGACTTGCCGCGTGCGACGGAACGGCGCCTGACGCCGGCCCCGCGAGCGACGATCCTGCGCCTGCTCCGCGGCCTGCCGGAGGTCCCGTCGACGGCCCGCGGCTGCGCATCGTGGGCACGGTGCAGGACGGAGGCCTTCCGCACGCCGCCTGCAGCTGCGTTCGATGCGAGGCCGCCCGTGCCGACCCGGGTCGAAGGCGATTCGTCTCTTCCGTGGCGATCGTCCTTCCCGATCCCGCGCGGGTCTTTCTGATCGACGCCACCCCGGACATCCGCGAGCAGCTCGACGCGTTGCGCGACCTGCGCGGACCGCTCCCGGGGCGCGTCGACCGCGCGCCGATCGACGGCGTGTTCCTGACCCACGCGCACATCGGCCATTATCTCGGTCTCGCGTTCTTCGGCTTCGAGGCCGTGCACGCGCAGAAGCTGCCGGTCTACTGCAGCGCGCCGCTCGCGGGCTATCTGCGCGACAACGGGCCGTGGAGCCAGCTCGTGCGCATCGGTAACATCGAACTGCGGGAGAGCCCAGCCGGAAGCGCGATCGACCTGGGCCAGGGAGTCAGCGTCACTCCCCTGTCGGTCCCGCACCGCGACGAGTACGCCGACACCGTCGGCTTCGTCATCCGCGGCCCGCGCTCGACGATCCTCTACGTCCCCGACACCGATTCGTGGCGCGCCTGGGACCCGCCCGCGACCGAGCAGCTACGCGGCATCGACGTCGCCATCGTCGACGCGACGTTCTTCTCCACCGCGGAGATGCCCGGCCGCGCCGTCGAGTCGATCGGCCACCCGCTGATCGCCGACAGCATGGACCTGTTCGAGCCGCTGGTGCGGGACGGTAAGCTGCAGGTGTACTTCACGCACCTCAACCACTCGAACCCCGCCCTCGACCCGAACGGACCGGAAGCGACCGAGATCCGCAAGCGCGGCTTCGCCGTCCTCGAGGAGAAGCAAGAGCTCCCGCTCTAGTCCGGCCGGCCGGCCGGCGTTCAACGGGATCGGAGCTTCTCCAGCTCCTCGAGCGTGCGCGGCCAGTCCTTGCGCAGCAAACGCGAGAGGCCGCGGTCGGCCAGCAGCTTGCCGCCGGTCTGACACGTCGCACAGTAGTTCGCCTCGTTGGAGGCGTACTTGATGCGCTGCACGGGGTCCCCGCACACGGGGCACGGCTGGTCGTACTTCCCGTGCACGGCCATCTCGGGACGGAACGCGGTGACCTTCCCGGGGAAGCCGTCGCCGGTCTCGGCGCGCAGGCGCTCGATCCACTCGACGAGCACCTCGCGCGTCGCCGCGAACAGACCCGCGATCTCCTCGTCGGCCAGCGCGTCGCTCAGCTTGAACGGCGACAGCCTCGCGCGGTGCAGGATCTCGTCCGAGTAGGCGTTGCCGATCCCGCTCAACAGGCGCGGATCGGTCATCGCCCGCTTCAGCGTGTGGCGCACACCGCGCAGCACGGAGCGGAACTCGTCGAGCCTCGCGGCCAGCACCTCCAGCCCGCCGGGGTCGTGCTCGGCGAGCGTCTTCTCTCCGCTCACGGCGTGGATCGCCGCTCGCTTCTTCGTGCCGGCCTCGGTCAGCAGCAACGTGCCGCTCGAGAAGTCGAACGCGGCGAGCCCGAGTCGGCCCGGGAACCTCGCCCCGGCGTCGCGCCAGCGGAAGCGCCCGGCGATCATCAGGTGCACCACGACGAACAGCTCGCCCTCCAGCGCGATCGCGATGCGCTTGCCGATGCGGCGCACACCGACGACCTCACGGCCGTGCGTCTCGGCCAGCGGCGGGTCGACCGAGCGCAGCACGAACGGGCTGTTCAAACGGATCCGTTCCAGCGTCGCCCCGCGAACGCGCGCCTCGATGCAGTCGATGTAGAGCTGGACGTCGGGAAGCTCGGGCATCGGCGTCAGTCCAATCGCAGTTCTGCGATCGTATCCAGGATCGCGTCGGGCGTGTACTCCTCGTCGGCCGGCGACGCGGAGCCGAACTTGCCCGTGCGCACCAGCGCCACGCGGCAACCGGCGCGCGCCGCGCCGCGGCCGTCCGTCGTCGGGTCGTCGCCGACGACCAGCGTCTGGCCCGCCGACGTTCCCGCCGACTCGAGCGCCAACCGGAAGAACTCCGGCGAGGGCTTACCCACGACCTCCGCCGTCACGCCCGACGCGAACTCGAGCGCCGCGACGAACCCACCGGCGTCGATCGTCTCGGTCCTGCCGTCGGGGAACCAGAAGCGGTTCTTCTGCAGGGCCAGAAAGCCGGCGCCGCCGCGCAGCCAGCCGAAGGCGCGGTTGATCGTGTCCCAGGAAAAGCCCGGCCCGAGGTCGCCCATCACGAGCCAGTCGGGTCGCTCCTCGTCGAGCGTCACGCCGTCGAACTCGACGCGCGCCTCCTGCGCGACGAGCAGCGCCGCCCTCGTGCGTCCCGAATCCACGATGCGCCGCCGGGCCAGAATCGCCGGTGTGAGGATCTCGTCCGCCTCGACCTCGAGTCCTTCGTCGCACAGGCCCCGCGCGATTGCCGCGCGCGAGCGGCGTGTCGTGTTCGTGAACAGGCGCACGGCGAGCCCGGCCGCGCGCAAGCGACTCAGCGTCTCCGCCGCGCCCTCGACCGCGCGATCGCCGACGATCAACGTGCCGTCGATGTCGAGCAGCACGCCGCGGCAATCGGAGAGCGCCGTCATCGCTGGTTCAGGAATCGTCCGGGAGATCGCGCAGATGGATCCGCGCGTCGACGACGAACGAGCGGGCGGCGTCCTCGGTGACGATGAACGGGTTCAGGTCGAGTTCGTCGAGATCGTCCTCGAAGTCCGAGACCAGCTTCGACAGTCGCAGCAGGCACTCCTCGATCAACGACAGCGCGACCGGCTTCTCGCCGCGCGCGCCGGAGAGCAGCGGAAAGCCGCGCAGCTTCTCGATCATCGCGCGCGCCGTGCGATCGGTCAGCGGATGGATCGAGACCGACACGTCGCGCAGCACCTCGACGAACACGCCGCCCAGGCCGAACATCAGCAGCGGACCGAACTGCGAGTCGTGCTTCATCCCCAGGATGACTTCCTTGCCGTCCGGGATCAGCTTCTGGATCTGCACTTGCAGATTGCGATCGCGCCCGCGCAGTCGGCGCGTCAGGTCGCGGTACGCCTCGCCCACCTCGTCGCTGTTGCGCAGGTCCAGCTTGACCCCGCCGACGTCGGTCTTGTGCGAGATCTTGTCGGAGGCGGCCTTGAGCACGACGGGGAAGCCCAGGTCCTGCGAGGCGGCGATCGCCTCGGCCAGGTTGCCTGCCAGGTGCGACGGCGCCATCGGAAAGCCGTAGGCCTCGAGCACCTGCAGCACCTCGTGCGGCGCGAGATCGCGGCGACCGTCGGCGCGCGCCGCGGCGATCGCGCGCGCCGCCTTGCTGCGCTTCACCTTGAAGTCGACGATCTTCCCCTGCGGGGCGTCGCGCAGCTCGCCGTAGCGCACCAGCGCCGTCATCGCGGTCGCGGCGGCCTCGGGGAAGCGATAGACCGGGACGCGGCTCTTGCGCAGCAGCTGCAGTCCCTCGGCCGAGCGCTCCTTGCCCATGAACACCGAGATCACCGGCTTCTTCCCGTCGGCGGCGTCGGCGATGGCGCGCGCCACCTCGTAGGCGTCGATCATGATCGGCGAGACGAAGATGGCGATGATCGCGTCGACGTTGGGGTCGCTCTTCACTGCATCGAGCACCGCGCGATAGTGCGACGCGTCGGCCGAGGCGATCATGTCCACCGGGTTGGCCGTCGACGCCTCCGGAGGCAACACGCGCGCCATCTTGCGCCGCGTGGCCTTGTCGAGCTCGGCCATCTCCATCCCGCGCCCGATCAACGCGTCGGTGCACAGGATCGCAGGCCCGCCGGCGTTGGTCAGCACGCCCACGCGCCGCCCCTTGGGGACCGGCTGCGTCGCCAGCGCGGCCGCGAGGATGAACATCTCCTCCAGCGAGTCGACGCGCAGGATCCCGCACTGCTCCAGCAGCGATTCGGTCGCGATGTCGAGCCCCACGATCGAGCCGGTGTGTGACGACGCGGCGCGCGCTCCCGCCGCGGTGCGTCCCGCCTTGACCGTCACCACGGGTTTCTTGCGCGTGACACGGCGAGCGATCTGCGTGAAGTGCCGCGGATTGCCGAACGACTCGAGGTACATCAGAATCGCCTGGACGTCGTCGTTGTCTTCCCAGTACTCCAGCAGGTCGTTGCCGGAGATGTCCGTCTTGTTGCCCATCGAGGCGAACATCGCGACACCGATCCCGCTGTTGACCGCGTCGGCCAGGATCGCCTCGCCGAGCGCTCCGGACTGCGACACGAAACCGACGTTACCGCGCGGCGGAATCGTCCCGGCGAACGACGCGTTGAGTCGCACGTCGGGCTCCGTGTTGATGATGCCCATGCAGTTCGGGCCGATCATCCGCATGCCGTAGCGCTGGAGCTTCACGGCAAGCTGATCCTCGAGCTGGGCGCCCTCGCCATCCATCTCGCGGAACCCGGCCGTGATCACGACCAGCCCGCGCACCTTCTTGCGGCCGCACTGATCGACGACCTCCAGCACCTTCTCGCGCGGGACGATGACGACCGCGAGATCCACCGGGCCCGGGATCTGGTCCACACGCCGGTAGCTCGGCATCGACAGCACGACGGGCGCCATCGGGTTCACCGGGTAGACCGGACCGTTGAACTCGAAACCGATCAGGTTTCGCAGCACCTCGTTGCCGATCGAGCGCGCCTTGGTCGAGGCGCCGATCACGGCGACCGAGCGCGGTCGGAATATGCCGTCGAGGTCGCGAAATTTCGATTTGCCGGCCGCGCGAGGACGACGGGCGGTCTTCGTCTGGTGCATGTTTCTTCTCTCGTTGGATTGGTTTCGCAGGATAACATCCTGGGTTGACGCTTGCTTTGCCGCTTGGCGTTGCGGTTGTTGCTTCGTGCGAGCTTGGACGCAGACCCCCGGGGGATTCCCCCGGTCCCCCTGCCCCACGCTCTGTGACGCCGGCAGACCGACGTCACAGAACGTGGGTCCTTACTCCCTTCTTCTCGAGGTGGGATCGCGATCGGTCGGTGAAGCCCTCCGCCTTCTCTTCGAGCGGACACTCCGCGGGCGGGACAATCTGTGCGCTCGCCGCGTCGAGATCGTCGCGCCCCGGCACCCACGAGCAACTTGGACCCGCGTTTCTCGACGTCGGTCTGCCGGCGTCGGGAAACGCGGGGCAGGGGGACCGGGGGAAGCCCCCGGGGGTTTGCGTCCAAGCCGGCAGCAAGCGACCGACACTGTCGTGCTTGACCGAACCGACGACCGCCGGGACAATCCGGTGAGAAGCAAGGAGAGGCAGTGGGCAAGCTGAGCGTAGGGGTAGCCGGCTGGGACTACCGGGACTGGAACGGCATCGTCTACCCGGCCGGCTCCGCAAATAGAATGGACCGCCTCGCCTTCATCTCGCGCTACGTCGACGCGATCGAGGTCAACAGCACGTTCTACCGTCCGGTCGCGCCGCGCGTCGCCGAGTCCTGGGTGCGACGCACCCTGCCACGCGAGGGCTTCCGCTTCACCGCCAAGGCGCATCGCACGTGGACCCACGAGCGCGGCGACGTCACGCGGGATCTCGTGCGCCCCACGCTGGAGGGCCTGGCGCCGATCCGCGAGGCCGGGCAGCTCGGCGCGTTGCTGCTGCAGTTTCCGCAATCGGTTCACTTCACGCCGGACGCCATGGAGCGCCTGCAGCGGCTCGTCGACCTGCTGGGAGGCTGGCCGCTCGTGGTCGAGGTGCGCCACGTGTCGTGGAACGTCGACGAGGCGTTCGACTGGCTGGCCGAGAACGGCGTCGGCTGGTGCGCGGTCGATCAGCCGCGTGTGGGCCGTTCGACGCTGGAGCCCGTGTCGCGCGTCACCTCTCGAGTGGCCTACCTGCGGCTCCACGGACGCAACGCCGCCGACTGGTTCCGGCCCGACGCGGGCCGCGATCGGCGCTACGACTACCTCTACTCGGCCGACGAGCTCGAGGGCCTGGCCGAGACCGCCCGCGGTCTGTCGGAGAGCGCCGAGGAGACCTTCGTGGTCCAGAACAACCACTTCCGCGGGCAGGCCCTGGTCAACACGTTGCAACTGATGCGGCTGCTCGCCGGGCGCACTCCGGCGGCACCGCAGGATCTCGTCGCGACCTATCCCGCCCTCGAACCCCAAGTGGACGTGACACGCGACCGTCTTTTTTGAGCCGAGTGTGGCAGAATGACGCGCTCGTAGGAGCTGACGTCGGATGCCGATCCCCACGCCGTTTCACGAACGCACATCGCGCCTGTGCACCAGCCTGTTCTGGAAGGACTGGGGTGGTTTCCACGCTGTGCGCTCGTACGACACGTGCCACGAGCGCGAGTACATGGCGCTGCGGCACGCCGCGGGGTTGATCGACGTCTCGCCGCTGTTCAAGTACGAGGTGCGCGGCAAGGACGCCGCCCGGTTCCTGTCGCGGATCATGGTCAAGGACGTGGCGCAGATGAAGCCGGGCCGCGTGACCTACCTGTGCTGGTGCGACGACCACGGCAAGGTGCTCGACGACGGCACGGTCAGCCGCCTGGACGACGAGCACTTTCGCGTCACCGCCGCGGAGCCGTCCCTGAGCTGGCTCACGCGGCACGCCGAACGCTACCACCTGACGGTCGAGGACAGCACCGAGCGCCTGGGCGCTCTGGCGCTACAGGGTCCGCGCTCGCGCGAGATCCTTGCCACCGTGTGCGACGTCGATCTGACGCGGCTGCGTTACTTCCGCGTGCGCAGGGGGCGTGTGGCCGGCATCGACGTCTGGATCTCCCGCACCGGCTACACCGGCGACCTGGGCTACGAGATCTGGGTCGACGCGGGCGAGGCGCTGCGGGTCTGGGACGCGCTGATCGACGCGGGCCGGCCGCACCGGCTCGAGCCCGTCGGCCTCGACGCCCTCGACGTGGCGCGTGTCGAGGCGGGCTACGTGATGAACGGGGTGGACTACTACTCGGCACACCATTGCCTGGTCGAGTCGCGCAAGTCCACGCCGCACGAGATCGGACTGGGCTGGGCGGTGCAGCTCGACCGCGAACCGTTCATCGGCCGCGACGCACTGCTCGACGAGCTGCAGCGCGGGCCGGCGTGGCGCTTCGTCGGGCTGGTCTACGACTGGGACGAGTACGAGGCGCTGTTCGATGCGCACGGACTTCCGCCGCAGGTGCACTCCGGGGCCTGGCGCGACTCGGTGCCCGTGTACGACAACGAGGGGCGCCAGGTCGGCCAGGCCACCAGCGGCGCGTGGTCGCCGACGTTGAAGAAGAACCTCGCGCTGGCGTCGGTGCGAGCGCCGTGGGCCGCGACCGGCAACCGGCTGCGCATCGAGGTCACCGTCGAGTTCGAGAGACGGCAGGTGGCGGCCACGGTGGCCCGGCCGCCGTTCTTCGATCCGGCGCGAAAGAGGGCGTTATGAGCGATGCGACTCGCCCATCGTCCTCCACGTACGACGCCGTCGTCGTCGGCGGGGGGCACAACGGGCTCGTCTGCGCGGCATACCTGGCGAAGGCCGGCCGCCGCGTGCTCGTCCTCGAGCGACGCCACGTGCTGGGCGGCGCGGCGGTCAGCGAGGAGCTGCACCCGGGCTTCACGTTCTCGGTCTGCTCGTACGTCGTCAGCCTGTTCCGCCCGCACATCGTCCGCGAGCTGGATCTCGCGCGTCACGGCTTCGACCTGATCCCGCTCGGGTGCTCGTTCCTGCCGCTGCCCGACGGGCGCTCGCTGGCCCGCTGGGCCGACCCGCACCGCACACGGCGCGAGATCGCCGAGTTCAGCGCGCGGGACGCGGAGGTCTATCCCGAGTTCGGTCTCGCAATGAGCAAGCTGGCGCGCTTCTCGAAATCGGTCATCGATCACCCGGCGCCCGACCCCTCGTCGCTCGATCCGCGCCAATGGGGCCGGCTGCTCGGCATGGCGCGCGACCTCGAGGGGCTCGACCCCGAGATGCGGTATCTCAACTTCAAGCTGATGACGATGAGCGCCGTCGACTTCCTCGACCAGTGGTTCGAGAGCGAGGCGCTGAAGGCGCCGATGTCGGTCAGCGGGATCATCGGCACGTTTCTCGGCGTGCGATCGCCCGGGACGGCCTACGTCCTGCTGCACCATTACATGGGTGAGATCGACGGCGCGTTCCGCGCCTGGGGTTTCTCGCGCGGTGGCACGGGACAGGTCAGCCTGGCCTGCGCCGCTGCCGCCCGCTCGTTCGGCGCCGAGATCGTCACCTCGTGCCCCGTACAAAAAGTGCTGCTCTCCGGCGGACGCGCGACCGGCGTCGTGCTCGAAAACGGCGACGAGATCCGGGCGCGCGCGGTGATCTCGGCGGTCGACCCGCGGCGCACGTTCTTCGGTCTCGTGGGAGAGGAGCACCTCGACCCGGACTTCGCCGAGCAGATCCGGCGCTTCAAGATGCGCGGCAGCTCGGGCAAGGTGAACCTGGCGCTCGATCGACTCCCGGACTTCACCTGCCGCCCGGGCGACGGACCGCACCTGCAGGGCGACATCGCCATCGCGCCCGGCATCGACTACCTCGAGCGCGCGTACGACCAGGCGAAGTATGGAGACTTCTCCGAGCGGCCGTACCTCAACGTCGTGATTCCCTCGCTGGTCGACCCGGGCGTCGCCCCGCCCGGCAAGCACGTCCTCTCGGCCTTCGTGCAGTACGCTCCGTACGACATCAAGGAAGGGCCGGAGAACTGGCCGCAGCGCCGGGACGCGTTCGGCGACGCGGTCGTGGACACGCTGGAGGAGTACTGCCCCGGCCTGCGCGACTCGATCCTGTACCGCCAGGTGCTGACGCCGTGGGACCTCGAGCAGGAGTTCGGCCTGACCGAGGGCAACATCTTCCACGGCGAGCTGAGCCTCGAGCAACTGCTGTTCCTGCGTCCCGCGGCCGGGTGGTCGCGCTATCGCACTCCCGTGCGCGGCCTGTGGCTCGGCGCGTCGGGCGCGCACCCGGGGGGCGGCATCATGGGCGCCCCCGGCGAGCTCGCCGCGAAGACCCTGCTCGGCTCGGGGGAGCTGTGAGCGCGTTCGACACCATCGTCATCGGCGCGGGCCCGAACGGCCTGGTCGCGGCGACGCACCTCGCGCGCGCCGGCAGGCGGGTCGCGATCGTCGAGCAACGCAGCTCACCGGGCGGGCTGGCGGGCGTGGACGAGTTCCACGCGGGCTACCGCGCCCCGGGGCCGCTGTGGGACACGCGGCCGTTCCGTCCCGCGGTGGCGCGCGCGCTGGACCTCGAGCGTCACGGCCTGCGTTTCCGCGAGAATGCCCCTTCGCAGTACGCGCTGGGCGGCGAGGCGGAACCTCTCGCGCTGCACGCCGACGCGCGACGCGCCGCCGAGGAGATCGGCCGGCGTTCGGGGCGCGACGCCGAGCGCTACGTCGAGTTTCGCGCGTTTCTCGACCGGGCGCGCTCCGCGCTGGCGGCGTTCTTCGACGAGCCGCCGCTGGACCTGCTCGAGCCGGCCTCGATCGGTCCCCTGGAGCTGTTGCGCCGTGCCATGCGATTGCGCAATCTCGGCCGGCGCGGCGCGCTCGAGCTGCTGCGCTTGCCACCGATGAGCGCGGCGGACTGGCTCGCCGAGTGGTTCGAGGACGATCTGCTGCAGGCCGCCCTGGCGTTGCCCGCGGTGTCGGGCACCTACTGCGGTCCCCGCTCGCCGGGCTCCAACCTGGGCCTGCTGCTCGGGGCCGCGGAGGCGGGCCCGGGAGTCGCCGGGGGCGCGCCGGCGCTCGTGCAGGCGCTGGTCGCGGCGGCGAACGCGGCCGGCGTCGAGCTGCTGGTCGGGAGGCGGGTCGAGGCCGTCCTGCTCGACGGGGGGGCGACCGTGGGCGTTCGGCTCGACGACGGCGAGCAGCTCCGTGCCCCCGCCGTCGCCGCATCGTGCGACCCACAGCAACTCGTGTTGAAGTTGGTCCCAACCGGCGCGGCGAGCTCGTTCGTCGAGCGTCACATGGCCGGCTTCCGCGCGCGCGGAAGCACCGCGCAGGTCCTGTTCGCGATCGACGGCCGACTTCGACTGCGCAAACGCGGAGACGCACGGGTCGAGATCGCGACGGTGGCCGGCTCCCTCGACGAGATCGAGCGCGCCTTCGACGCGATCAAGTACGGAGAGATGTCGGCGGAACCCGTGCTCGAGATCCACGTGCCGACGACGGAGTCCGCGGAGCTGGCCCCGGAGGGTCACGACGTCGCCTCGGTCCTGGCGCACTTCGCGCCCCACGCGCTACGCGGAGGCTGGAGCGACGAACAGCGCAATACGCTTGCCGAACGCGTCGAGGCGCAGCTGTTGCGCCACCTCGAGCCGGGAGGCGCGATCGTCGCCCGGGTCGTGCGGACCGCGGTGGACCTGGAGCGCGAGTACCTGACGACCGGCGGACACATCCACCACGGCGAACACGCGCTGGATCAGCTGCTGATCCGGCCCACGCCGGAATGCCGCGGATACACGTCACCGATCGACGGGCTGTTCCTGTGTGGGAGCGGCAGTCACCCCGGTGGCGGATTGACGGGGCTGCCGGGGCTGTTCGCGGCCAGGCGGATGCTGGCCGGTTAGTGCGTCGGACTCGGGCTGCGGCTGCCGGCGATCAGCAGTCGCAGTAGTTCTCGCCCCACTTGTTCTCGGTCTGGCAATCCGGCACCGGCGTGATGCTGGGTCCGTAGCCGGCCGACGCAGGTCCGAGAGACTCGACCACCTGGTTCACGTCGAGCGTTTCGACTCGCGGCCGGGTGTACTCGATCTTCCGCGTGGAGTTCTTGACCATGGTGCATTCCTCCGGAAGCGGAACCCTTCCCCGGGTGCCACTCTCAGTATGCGGAAAATACCGGGACTGTCAAGAAGTCTGAGACTGGCTGAAGTTCTTCGAAAACCCGGATTTCGGAGGCGGTGTTGAGGTGGTCTTCCCTCGCGAACCCCCGGGGGCTACTGCCCCCGGCCCCCCGCTACCGCACTCCACGACGGCCGCAGACGGCCATCGTTCCGTTTGGTCCTGGTTCTCTCGGAACGAGGTTCGATCGCTGCCACTTGCTTCATCTCGGCGACGGTCCTCGATCCAACGAAATCGGAACCGGCTGAAGCGGCGAACAGCTTCACCCGACCGCGAATCGCCCTCCGAGGGAAAGGACCAAACGGAGTGATGGCGGTCTGCCGCCGTCACGTAGTGCGGTAGCGGGGGTCCGGGGGCGGTAGCCCCCGGGGGTCCCCGAAAAGCCCCGCCCTACTCCAGCACCCCACCAACCGACGCGAGCGACTTCCGCGCGTCCGCGGCATAGGGCCCTTCCGGGTAGTCCGCGAGCAGTTTGTCCAGGTACAGTCGCGCCTCGATCGGCTTGTCGTCCTGGATCAGCGCCTCGCCCAGGTGGAAGTAGAGCTTGTCTTTCTGGACGTACCCCGGGAACTCGTCCAGCGCGGTGCGGAATCGGGTCGCGGCGGCGTCGTACTTCTTCTTTTTCAGGTAGAACCGCCCGACGATGAACTCGTGCTCCGCCAGGTTGGCCTCCGCCTCCATCAGCATCAGCCGCGCCGCGCTCGCATACGGCCCGCGGGGAAAACGGCGCGTCACCTCTGCGAAGTCCGAGATCGCCTGATGCGTCTGGGACTGGTCGCGCGACGGGTGGTTGACCTGAGCCATGGAGCACATTCCCGCCTGGAACTGCGCGTACGACGCCATCGCGTGGCTGGCGTACAGCGTCACGAAGTCGAGGTACAGCGACCTCGCGTCGATCAGCGCGATATTCGTGTCCTGGTAGAACGTCGCGTCCGCGATTCCGAGACGCACGAGCGGTTCGAGCTCTGCGCGGTTCGCCGCTGCGTACTGGTCGATACGCCCCAGTTCCTTCAACGCTCCCTGCAGCTTGTGCTGCGAGAGCAGCGCCAGGCCCTTGCCCAGCCTGTCCTCGGCGGAGAGCTGCGAGATCGAAGCGGGCTGCTTCTGCTTGCCGCCGCAGCCGATCGCCGCGGTGATCAGCGCCGACAGCAGCAACGCTATCCAAGATCGCGTGGTTCCTGCGAAGCTCAAGACGGATTCGCTCCTCGGGTCAGCCGCTCGCGCAACTCGTGCGGCAAGCGGATCGGACGTCGTTCGCCGCCCAGCGCGGCATGGACGGTGAACCCGGTGGCCAGCGTCGTGTCGTCCTCGGCGCGGACCAACCGGTACTCGAAGCGCACGCGCACGTTGCCCACGTGGACCAGCCGCGTGCGGACGTCGAGTTCGTCATCATAGCGGGCCGGGGCCAGGTAACGCGCGCCGGCCTCGATAACGGGGAAGAACACCTGATCGCGATCCTCGAGCTCGCCGTACGGGCAACCCAGGCGGCGCATGAGCTCGGTGCGCCCGATCTCGAACCACGCGAGGTAGTGCCCGTGCCAGGCGACCCCCATGCGGTCGGTCTCGGGATAGCGCACGCGGACGCGGATCGACTGCTCACCGGACGGTTCCACGGGTCGGTCAGCAGCTCCGCTCGAGCTCGGCCAGCTCGGTGAGCCTGCGCACCATGCGGCGCGTCGTCGCCTCGGGGTCGTCCGTGCCGAAGACGGACGAGCCGGCGACGATCATGTCCACGCCCGTCGCCGCGACCTGCTCCAGGTTGTTCTCGGTCAGACCGCCGTCGATCTCGAGTCGTACGTCGAGACGCTCGGCGTCGATGCGCCCACGTAGCTTGCGCAGCTTGTCCAGCACCGACGGGATCAGCTTCTGGCCGCCGAAGCCGGGATTGACCGACATCAGCAGTACGAAGTCCACGTCGCCCAGGATCTCGTCCAGAGCGGACAACGGCGTCGCGGGGTTGAGGACGACACCGGCCTTGGCGCCGAGCTCGCGAATGCGCGACACCGTCCGGTGCAGATGGACGTCGACCTCGACGTGCACCGAGACCATGTCGGCGCCGGCGCGCACGAACTGCTCGACGTAGCGCGAGGGGTGCTCGATCATCAGGTGGCAGTCGAGCGGCAGCTCGGTCACGCGGCGCGCGGCCTCGGTGACGAGCGGGCCGATCGTGATGTTCGGCACGAAATGGCCGTCCATGACGTCGATGTGAATCAACCCCGCGCCGCCGGACTCGACCTGCCGGATCTGTTCCCCGAGGCGGGTGAAATCCGCCGACAGGATGGAAGGTGCAATCACCGCCGCCATGTCGTTCCCCCGTCGTCGCCTAATCGGCGATCGTCAACTCGACCACATCCTTCGCGCGGATCGGGTAACCCGCCAGCGGGAGTTGCCCCACGACCGTCCCCGCCGGCTGCCTGCTCATCCTAACCCGCCGCACCGTTCCGCGTCGAAAACCGGACGATTCCACCCACGATTCCGCGACCTTGCGGTTGATGCCGGTCAGGTCCGGCATGACCCAGGCCACGTCGGCGGGGCCCGTCGAGACCAGGCGGTGCACGCGCGTGTTGGGCACCGTCGGGGTCCCGGGCGGCGGCACCTGCGCCACCACGCGGCCGGCCGGGATCGCGCGCGAGGGTGCGTGCGCCTCCTCGCCCGGGGCCAGTCCCTGCTGGCGCAGCTCGATCTCCAGCGCACGCGAGGCCTGCCCGACCATGTCGGGCACCGGGATGATGCGCCCGCCGAGGCTCATGACCAGCTTGATCTTGCGGCCGCGGCGGACCGACGCCTGCGGCGGAGGGACCTGTTGGATTACGCGGCCGCTGGCGACCGCCGGATCGTTGCGTTGCTCGACGACCTGCAGCACCAGCTCTTGCGGCTCGACGGCCACACCCGCCTCCTCCAGCGTGAGCCCCGCCAGGTCCGGCACGCGCACCTCGGTCGAACTCATCTCGATCCGCATCGCCATGTAGAACGAGGCGACGAAGACGACGCCGCACAGCACACCACCGGCGGTGAGCCACAGCACGAGGGCGGCCGCCTGGCGCCAGCGCGACGGGCGCTCGCCCGCGTCCAGCGGCTTGCCCGGGCGCCGGCTCGGACCGAAACGCGGGAGGATCAGTCGCAGCCTCATCGGCGAACCAGGCGCGCGGCGAAGAAACCGTCCAGCCCGTCGACGTCCGGCGAGGTGCGCAGGAAACGGTCGTCGCCGATCAGCTCGGCGCACGCGGCCGGAAGCTCGGGGCGGGGATCCTCGACGGCGAACCGTCCGTCGTCCGCGATGAACTCCCGCACCACTTCCTCTCCCTCCTCGGGCTCGAGCGAACAAACCGAGTAGACCAGCCGGCCTCCCGGGGCCGTCAACCGCGCCGCCACGCTCAGCAACTGCCGCTGACGGCGCTGCAACAACTTAAGATCGTCGGGGGACAGCCGCCAACGGATCTCCGGGTGGCGCCTCAGTGTACCCGTACCGCTGCATGGCGCGTCCAGCAGCACGCGGTCGAACGTCGTATTCAGCGGTTGCGGCCCCGCGCTCACATCGGCCGCCAGCGGGAACGCACGCTCGACCCGGTAGCGACGCAGGTTCTCCACGACCCGCTCGAGACGCCGCGGGCTGAGATCGACCGCTACGGCGATGCCGGAGGGATCGAGGCACTCCGCGAGCTGCAGCGTCTTGCCCCCCGGGGCGGCGCACAGGTCGGCGATGCGCCCCGCCGGCCGCCGCCCGAACAGGGCGACGACGAGCTGCGCCGCTTCATCTTGTACCCAGGCCAGCCCGCGCCGCAGGCAGCCGCTCGCGCGCAGCGAGCCCGATCCCACCCGGATCGCCTGCGGCAGGAACCTCGCCGGCTCGACCTCCAACCCGCTGCGCGTCATCTCCTCGCGGAGAGCGTCGGGCTCGATCCGGTCGAGATTCGTGCGCACCACGGTTCGCGCGGGCCGGTTGTTCGCTTCCAGCAGCCGCGTCGCGCGCTCCCAGCCGAGCCGCGCGACGACGCGCCGGGTCCACCACGAGGGATGCGAGCGATACAGCGCGAGCGACTCGACGTCCCCCGCGCTCGGCTGGGGCGGCAACAGCGTCGCCCCCCCGCGCAGCGCGGAACGCAAGACACCGTTGACGAACCCCGCGGCCGAGCGCTTTCCGCCGCGCTTGACGAGCTCGACCGCGGAGCTCACCGCGGCGAAGTCGGGGACGCGTTCCAGTCGGTGGATCCCGTACAGCCCGATGCGCAGCGCGTTGCGCACGAGCGGGTCCATGCGCTCGAGCGGACGGCTGGAGACCTGCC
This sequence comes from bacterium, assembly GCA_024226515.1. Taxonomy (GTDB): domain Bacteria; phylum Acidobacteriota; class Polarisedimenticolia; order Polarisedimenticolales; family Polarisedimenticolaceae; genus JAAELQ01. Next base: position 8,214 of record JAAELQ010000091.1, on the reverse strand, counting down.
CGGCGACGTGGTCGAGCAGCCGGCGCTCGCGCAGCACGCCGAGCACGATCCGGTGCAGCAGCCCGATCTCGCGCGGATCTTCGAGTCCCGTCTCCGCGTGATCGAGGAGGATCGAGGCGAAGGCCTCGTCGCGCTCGACGCGGCCCAGGATCTCGAGGGCCAGCGCGCGAGCGTCGCGCCGGTCAGCCGCCATCCCCACAGCGCTCGAGCCGGTCCCCCGGCGTCAGCAGGCGGCCGTTGACCGCGTCGCGCGCCGCCACCGCGCGGCGCCCCTCGGCCTGGACCGTCCGGATCAGCAGCCGACTCCCCCCGCCCGCGGCCATGACGAGCCCGTCGGCGGCCAGCTCGAGCAGCGTCCCCGGCGGCTCTTCCGTCCCGCCGTCGATCTCGCGCGCCTCGCGCAGACGCAGGCGCGCGGTGCCCGCACGCAGCCAGACTCCGGGCCACGGATCGAATCCGCGCACGCGTCCCGCGATCTCCAGCGCGGGCAGCGCCGGGTCCACGTTGCCGTCGGCCCGATCGAGCAGCGGTGCCAGCGTGGCCGCGGCGTGGTCCTGCGGTCGCGCGACGAGCCGGCCCGCCTCGAGCTCGGCCAACGTTCGCAACAGCAGGTCGCCACCCAGGTCCGCCAGCCGACGGCCGAGCGCGGGCGCGTGCTCGTCGGCCTCGATCGGCGTCGACTCCTGCAGCAGCATGTCCCCCGCGTCGAGCTCTTCGGCGATGCGCATCGTCGTCACGCCGGTCTCGCGCTCGCCGCGAGCCAGGGCCCACTGGACCGGCGCGGCGCCGCGGTAGCGCGGCAGCAGCGAGAAGTGCACGTTGATCGCGCCGTGCGGAGCCAACTCCAACACCGGATTGGTCAGGATCCGTCCGTACGCCACGACGACGAGCACGTCGGGCCGGGCGGCCGCCAGGCGCTCGCGGAACGCGGCGTTGCGCACCTTCCTCGGCTGGAACACCTCGATATCGTGCTCGAGCGCGGCCTGCTTGACCGCCGGGTGCCGCGGCTTTCCGGAACGCCCCACGGGGCGGTCGGGCTGGCACACGACCAGCGGCAACTCGTGACCCGTGGACAGGACGGATTTCAGCGACGGGACGGCGGCGGCGGGCGTCCCGAGGAAGACGAGCCTCACTCCGTGGCGACCCAGGTTCCGGCCTTGATGCGCTTCTTGATTTGCTTCTTGATCAGCGCCTTCTTCAGATCCGAGACGTTGCGCAGGAACGTGTAACCGTCGAGGTGCTCGCATTCGTGCAGCAGCGCCCGGGCCATCAGCCCCTCGGTCTCCATCGTGAACGGCTCGCCTTCGACGTCCAGGGCCTCGACGGTCACCTTCAGCGCGCGCTTCACGACGAGCGTGACGTCGGGGAACGAGAGGCAACCCTCTTCTCCGGCCTCGATGCCCTCGGTCGCTACGATCTTCGGATTGACGAAGACGCAGAGCATCCCCTGTTCCTCGCCCGCGCTGAGGTCGACGATACACACCCGCTTGCCGACGCCGACCTGATTCGCCGCGAGCCCGATCCCCGGGGCCTCGTACATCGTCTCGACCATGTCCTCGACCAGCTCACGCGTGTCGTCGTCGACCGTCTCGACGGGCTCCGTCGCCCGCAAAAGGACGGGGTCCGGGTAGAGCACGATGGGGCGAATGGCCATATCTCGGAACTTAACAGCCGCTCCGAGGACCGTCAATGCCGGGGGAATCCGTGTCCCTCCGAGAGGACGGTCCGCGTCCCTCGGAGGACACCCCGGGGGTTCGATCGTCCTCGGAGGGCGGCGAGACGGGGGGTTTCCGGGGATTCGGCCTGGCACCCATGCTGCAACTCAACGGGGTGCGCATTTCGCGCGGACTGTCGGAGATGACCATGACACGACCTCGAGCGAACCTCCTCCCTGCCGCGATCGGCGTCATGCTCTTGCTGTCGCCGTGGGCCGTTTCCGCCCTGGCCCAGGAAGCCCCCGCCGAGCACGGCGACGGCTACCAGCCCGGCGACTTCGGCCGCGTGCTGTTCCACGAGAACGGCGTCACGCTGCGCCGGGCCGCGGTCGATCCCGGCGTCAGCCCGGAGTCCGCAGCGCAGGTCAACGCGCCGATCTACCCCGGCGACACCGTGATCACCGACTACGACCAACGCGCCGAGGTGCAACTCGCCGGCGGCTCGCTGGTGCGCGTCGACCGCTCGACCGAGCTCACCTTCCTCGCCCTTCCCTCCCCGTACGCGCGCGTGGCCGATAACACCGTGCTGCAGCTTGCAGGCGGGGCCACGCGCCTCGCGATCGTCGTCGAGGGCGACGCCGAGTTCCGCATCGACACCCCCGCGGCATCGATCTATCTGATCGAGGCCGGCGACTTCCGCATCGAGGTCGACGACCGCGGCGCGACCCGGCTCGTCTCGCGGCGCGGAGTGGCCGAGCTGTCCGGCAACGGCGGCTCGGTGCTCGTGCGCGGCGGGATGCGCGCAGAGGTGTACGCCGGCTCGGTTCCCTCCAAGCCCGAGCCGTTCAACACGTTCGTCGCCGACGCGTTCGACCGCTGGACGGACCAGCGCGACGCGACGCGTCGGCTGCAGGAGCGCTACGCCGGCTCGTACGAGGAAGATCTGGAGATTTACGAGAAGCTCCCCGAGGAAGTGCAGCCGCACTATCGCGAGCTGTCCGTCCACGGCACGTGGATCGACGACGACGAGTACGGCTACGTCTGGTCGCCGAACGAGGTCGACGAGGAGTGGCGCCCGTACTACGACGGCAACTGGGACTACGGCCCCGAGGGCTACTTCTGGGTGGCCAACGAGTCGTGGGGCTGGGCGCCGTATCACTACGGCCGCTGGGTCTACAACGGACGCTGGTGCTGGGTACCCGGGCGCGTGTTCGCCGGCGCGTGGGTCGCCTGGTCCTGGGGCTCGCTGTACGTCGGCTGGTCGGCGCTGGACTACTGGGGTTACCCCACGTACTACGGCCACGGCCATCACTACGGACACTACGGGCACTACGACCGGCACCACGGCCACGGCTACCACCACGGCGGCTATCACGGGCACCACGGGTGGACGTACGTGGATCATCACAACATGCACCACGGCGACACTCGGCGTTACGCGATCCCGGTGAACCGCATCGAGGACGACGTGCGACGCGATGTCGTGACGACGCGGGCGCCGCGCGTTTCCCCGCGCGAGCTCGCCACGTCCAAGGGCAACCGCGCCCGCGCCGTGCGTCTCGCGAGCGAGAGCCCCTCCGCGCGCCTCGCACCCAGGGCGGCCGGCAACCGTCCATCGCGCACGATGCGCGACACGGAAGCCGACATCTCCGGTAGCCGGGCCGCGTCGGGATCGCGCGCGGCGCGCAGCGGAGCCTCGCGCAGCAGCGGGTCCAGGCGCAGCGGCGCGAGAGAGAATTCACGGGCCGCCTCGCCTTCCGCGGGCGATTCGGGACGGGCCTCCACCGGCGACGCGCCCAGCGCGCGTCTGCCCGGCGTGAAGACACCGACCGAGCCGCGCCGTACGCCGACGGCCGACTCCCGTCGCACGCAGAGCCCCAGCGGGCGTCAGGGCGGCATCGCGTACTCGCCGCGGCCCCGCCGATCGGCGACCCGCGAATCGACCGGCTCCGCCGGCGAGGTCAAGCCTCCCGCGGGTTCGTCGGGCAGCTCGCGCACGCCGCGGGCCGGATCGCGAACGGGCGACCGTACGTCGAGCAGCGCGGCCAACCCGCAACGCATCGAGGTCAAGCCGCGCAGCGAGACGACGCGCGAGCGCATGCGCGACATGTACCGCCGGCTGACCGAGCCGCGCACGACGCGCGAGCGCAAGCCGACCGCCGACGCCCCGTCGCGCTCCGGATCGCGCTCCGGCAGCTCGACCAACCCGCGCAGCGGTTCCTCACGAAGCGAGTCCGCCACGCCGCCGCGCCGCGGTTCCTCGCGACGCGAGTCGGCCTCGCCGCCGCCGCGCAGCAGCTCGCCGAAGCCGTCGCAGAGCGCGCGGCCGCGGACCCAGCCGCGCAAGTCGCCGCCCTCGGTCAAGCCGAGCTCCGGTTCGCGCAAGGCGCCGCCCCGCGCCAAGCCGCGCTCGCAGCCGCGCAAGCAAACCTCGAAGAGCAGCGCCGGCCGCAGCTCCGGATCGTCCTCCTCGCGCAAGCAGAGCGCCTCGCCGTCGCGCCGCTCGGGCAGCTCGCGCAGTAAGTCGTCGGCACCGCGATCGGGCAGCTCGCGCAGCAAGTCCTCGGCGTCGCGTTCGAAGGGCTCGAGCAAATCCGGCAGCAAGGCCAAGAGCAGCGGGGCGCGCGGACGGTCCTCGAGCCGCAGTAAGCGCAAGTAGTTCTTTCGACAGCATTCGGCATCGATTCACCCCCTCGATCGATGCCGCATCGGGCCGGCGGAATCATCCGCCGGCTCTTCCTTTTTCGAGGGTAGTCAGCAGTCGCGCATCGAATAGAAGCGCGACGCGACGGCGGCCGACACGGCGAAGATCGCGAGGGACGCGGCTCCCGCCAGGTAGCCGGCGCGACGTCCCGCCGCGGCGAGATACGCGACGATCTCTTCACGCGACCCGCCGAGCAGCTCGGCGAGCCAACCGCCGAGCGCCAGCGACACGACGAACCCTAGCAGCACGACCGAGAACGCCATCAGCCCGCGCCCCGCGCCCCAGCGGAAGTAGCACGGTAGGTACAGCGCCGCGACGAACAGGATCAGCGCCAGCGCAGCGGCGTAGGCCGCCGGCTCGACATTCAGCGGCGCCGCCGGGCGCTCGGAGGAGAGCCGGCGCAGCGTCGCCACGCCGACGGCCCAGCTCGTGCCGAGTCCGAGAGCCGCCCCCAGCAGCGTGCTCGCGTAGCGCGCCCACACGATGTCGGCACGCGTGACGGGCAGGCTGCACCACAGGACCTCCGTCCCCTGGTATTCCTCGATGACGATCGCGCCGAACGCGAGCAGACCGCTGATCAGCAGAGAGACGGCCAGGAACAGCGGCGGTACGCGCGCGACTCCCAACAATTGTACCGCGAGCAGAGGCAGCACCAGCGCCAGCCACCAGCGCGCGGCATGCAGGTCCTTGAGCACCAGGCTAAGCATCGCCGCCCTCGGCAGTGGTGAGCAACACGATCTCCTCGAACGTCGCGCGTTCGAAGACCAGTGAATCGCCGAACTTACGGCGCACCGCGTCGGCGTCGTCGGTGAGCGCCTCGAACCCGTGCGGACCGCGTCGCATCCCGCGGAACAGATCGCTCGCGGACGAGTCCAGCGCATCGAGGCCGCCCTTGACCAGCTTCCAGCGATCCAGGATCTCCTCCTTCGACTGCGAGAAGACGACGCGTCCGCCCTGCAGCAGCGTGACGTAGTCCGCGATGCGATCCAGGTCGGCGGTCAGGTGCGTCGAGAACAGCACCGAGCACTCCTCGTCGACGAGCTGCGTCTGCAGCAGGTCGAGCAGGTCGCGCCGGAAGACGGGGTCCAGCCCCGAAGTCGGCTCGTCGAGCACGATCAGGCGCGCGTGGTGCGAGAGGGCAAGCGCCAGCGCGAACTTCATCCGGTTGCCGCGCGAGAGGGTGCCGAAGCGCCGGCCGGGTTCCAGGCCGAACGACCGCAGCAGCCGCAGGAACGTCGCGTCGTTCCAGCGCGCGTAGAACCGGGCGACGATGCGAGAGATCGTGCGCAGCGTGAGGTAGCGGTGGAACCGCGGCTCGTCGTGGACGAAACCGATCGCCGCGCGTGCAGCCGCGCCGTCGCGCAGCGGATCGGCGCCGTCGACTCGGATCTCTCCCCCGTCGCGCCGCAGCAGGCCGAGGATCGACTTCAGCGTGGTCGTCTTACCCGCGCCGTTGGGCCCGATCAGCCCCATGATGTAGCCCGGCGGAAGGTCGAGCGACACGTCGCGCAGCTCGAAGCCGCTGTAGCGCTTGGTCAAACCTCGAACGCTGAGCAGGGACGACATCAGTTCCTCACAGCTCGCGGCGGCTGAACAGCGCGAGCGCGGCGCGGTAACCCAGCCAGTTGACGACGGCAAGCACGACCAGCACGAGCAACGCGAACGCCGGGTACGGCATCGATCCGCGCACGAAGGCGAGCCCGTCGGACAGCATGGACAGCGTGTCGCGAATCGGGCGCCCCCCGCCCGACCGCCCACTTCCCAGCGTGGACGCCAGCGCCAGCGCCGCGACTCCCAGCACCTGGATCCCCACGAGGAACACGATCACGCCCAGGAAACCGAAGCGGATCGTGAACGGCTGCATCAGTGCGAACACGAAGGTCACCACGGCGGCCGCGATCAACAGCGTCGACGGTTGCAGCACACCGGCCACGGTGACGTTGCCTCCGGGAACGAGCGCGACGATCAGCAACGCGCCCGCGAGCGCGAGGAGCACGAGGATCCACCCCGCGACGAAGCGTGCTCGAACCAGGTCGCGGCGCGTGATGGGCAACGTGCAGCTCCAGCCGATCGCACCGAACTTGTCCTCGCGAATGAACAGCGTCACGGCCAGGAACGAGGCGTAGATGCAGGCGAAGACCAGCCACGTGCGCGAGGTGCTGGTCTCCAGCACCGCGTACACCTGATACGCGCTGAAGATGGCGAAGAAGAGCAGCAGGTGCTTGCGGTTGAGGACCCAGTCGCGGTGGAGCAATTCAGGCAGCATGATCGAGTCTCCCCTGCATCAGCACCATCACGTCGTCCAGACTGGCGCGCTCGGTGGTGACGGCATCGCCGAAGCGCCGGCGGACCTCGTCGGGCTGTGCGGTCAGCGCCTCGAAGCCGTAGCGGTTGAGACGCACGCCCTCGAACAGGTCGCGGCTCTGCCCGTCGAGCAGCTCGCGCCCACCCTTGACCACGACGTACGTGTCGAGCACGTCGTCCTTCGACTTCGAGAAGACGACGCGGCCCTCCTGCACGTAGGTGATGTAGTCGGCCACGCGCTCGAGGTCGGACGTGATGTGCGTCGAGAACAGGATCGAGACGGAAGCGTCCTGCAGCGAGCCGGAGAGCAGGCCGAGCAGCTCGCGGCGGAACGCCGGATCGAGCCCGGCGGTCGGCTCGTCCAGGATCAACAGCTCGGGCTCGTGGGCCAGCGCCATGGCCAGCGCGAACTTCGACTTCATCCCGTGCGACAGCTTCTTGAACTTGCGCCCCAGCGGCAGCTCGAACTTCTCGGCCAGCTCGTGGAACCGCACGTCGTTCCACGTCGGATAGAACCGTGCGGTCGCCTGCTTCAACCGCTGCAGCGCGATGTCCTCGTGGAAGCGGGGCTCGTCGGGGACGAAGCCGATCCGCGCGCGCGTCTCCCGCTCGTGCTGCAGGTTGTCCTTCTCGAACAGTCGTACGACGCCGCCGTCGCGCCGGATCAGGTTCAGCGCCAGCTTGATCAGCGTGGTCTTGCCCGCGCCGTTCGGGCCGATCAACCCCATCACGTAGCCGCGCGGCACGGCGAACGAGGTCGGCTGCAGGCGGAAGTCGCGGTAACGCTTCTCGATGCGATCGAACTCCAGTGCGAACTCCATCTCACTCTCCCTCGGGGTACAGCAGTCGCAGCATCTCGGCGAGCTGGTCGGGATCCACGCCGAGCTGGCGCGCCTGATCGACCGCCTCGGCCAGCTTCGCCTCGACGGACTGCATCTTCTTCTCGCGGATGAACTCAGGGTTCTGCGCGGCGACGAACGTCCCCTTGCCGCCGACCGAGTCGATCAACCCCTCGCGCTCGAGCTCCTCGTAGGCGCGCTTGGTCGTGATGACGCTGATCTGGAGGTCGCGGGCCAGGGCGCGGATCGACGGCAGCAGCTCCCCCTCCGACAGGTCGCCGGCGAGGATCTGGGACCGGACCTGGCGCACGATCTGCTCGTAGATCGGGTCCTGCGAGGCCATCGAGAGCACGATTCTCACGCTGGATGCCCCCGAAGTTGGCCGTTCATTTCGTCTCTAGTGTGCATATACGATATATACACTATTGCGATCGGTCGTGCAAGGGGAATCCCCGGGTGGCGGCCCCCCGGACCCCCCGCTCCGCACTCCACGACGCCGTCAGAACGACGTCGTTCCGTTTGGTCCTTTTCTCTCGGAGGGCGATTTGCGGTCGGGTGAAGCTGGTCGCCGCTTCAGCGAGTTCCAATTTCGTTGGATCCGGGATCGTCGCCTAGACGGGCAAGTAGCAGCGACCGCGCCTCGATCCGGGAAGACCAGGACCAAACGGAACGATGGCCGTCTGCGGCCGTCGTGGAGTGCGGTAGCGGGGGT
>JAAELQ010000090.1 GCA_024226515.1 bacterium | reverse complement strand
GCAGTACCGGGACGTCGGAGGGACGGCGTATCTGGTCGCCGACGAGCTGAGCGATCCGAACTGGATCGGGACGCACGAATTCCAGTCGCCTGGTGCGGTGCAGTTCGAGATTGCACCCGAGTTCGAGACGTACACGGTGATGCACGAGACGACCGAGCCGTCGAACCCGGTGGCGAACACTATGCGCCGGTTCGTGTTGGAGGATGCGAGCGGGCTGCCGCAGATGTTCCTCAAGGACGCGAACGGCAACAACACGCAACTCGGCTGCCGCACGACGACAGGCGACCCGTATGCGGTGACGCCGACGAGTTACGGCTGCCTGATCTATAATCGCGCTGGCGATGGCGACTGCAAATACAATGCGCTGTACGATGATAGCCCCGGTGTCCAGGCGTTCGAGTGGGTGCCGGTGATCGGAACGGGAATCACGGGCTGCCCGGTAGAGTAGCCGTCGAGACGGCGGCGCGGAGGTTTCGGATGAACAGAGATAGGATCGGGTTCGGGGTTCTGATAATGCTCGTGGCTGCGTGGTGGGGCGCCTGGCTTCAGATTGATGCCGCGCCAGCGAACGAGGTGCCTGCGACGCGCGTGCGTATGTACCCTGCGACCACCGGCGCCGACCCGGACTCAACGCCGCAGATCTGCTTTGGCGCGTTGGTGCTTGGCGTGCCCGACTGCACGTCGTCGTTCTGGTATGACCTGGAGTGGATCAACGTGGAGGGCGCGTTGCAACTCGACCCGTGCGGGACGATCTTCGGGAGCAGCACGATCTACCCGGGCAACTGTCAATTCCTCTCGATTGACGGCGGCACCGTAGACACCATCGACGGTTGCGACGTCGTCGCCGATGCAGGCCGGTTCATCTTCATCGACAACCTGGCCAGCAGCGAGGCGACGCTGACGCTGGATGGCAACCTGTGGATGGCGACCGGCCCCACGGTCTTCAACGACAGCAACTACAACGGCTGGTTGGCGGCGTTCAAGTGCCTGGACTGGGACGGTGCCGGCGACATGAAGTGGGTCCTGCAGAACCCTGCTCGCCTCGACGACTCGGGCGTGCTCGTCGTTCCATCGGTCACGGTGCGGAGCGATGGCGGGACGACCGTATGGCTCGACGGCGCCGACGGCAGCCTGCACCGCGTGATCGTCGGGGCCGATACCGATGGCGGCTACTCCACCACCATCGAGCAGCAGAACGACATCGTTCAAATCTACACCGGAGACACCGGCCAGAATCCCGACATAGACGATCTCTGGCTCACGTACGACGCCGGGGCGGGTCTGTTGAGCCTCGAAAAGCCCGTC
>JAAELQ010000089.1 GCA_024226515.1 bacterium | reverse complement strand
GCCATCGTCGATCAGCGTCACACCGGCGGGCAGCAGATCGGTCAGCGCGACGGTGGTCGCCTGGGCCGGACCGTTGTTGGTCACCGTGACGGTGTACTGGATCGTCTGGCCCTCGTCGGGCGTGCCATCGTCGACGATCTTGGCGACCGCGAGGTCGGCATCATTATTAACTGTGATGTCGACGGATCCCACGTCGTTGCCCGTCGCGGTGTCGAACTGATCCGAAGCGAGTCCACTCGTCGTATTCGTGATCGTGTCACCGGACGTACCCGCGTCGACGGTCGCACGCAGGACGAGCGTTGCGTTGGCGCTGTTGGCGATCGTACCCACGGTCCACAGTCCGGTCCCGGTGTTGTACGTGCCCTGGCTCGGGATCGGCGAAGTCAGCCCGCCGTCGTCGATCAGCGTCACTCCGGCGGGCAGCAGGTCGGTCAGCACGACGCTGCTGGCCTCCTCGGGGCCGTTATTGGTGACGGTGACGGTGTACTGGATCGTCTGCCCCTCGTCGGGCGTGGCGTCGTCGACGATCTTGGCCACCGCGAGATCGGCGACATCGCGATTCAGCGTGACCGTGGCATTCGTCAGATCGAGCGTGGATCCGTTCGTGGACCCGGTACCGGAGTTCTGGATCGTGGTTGCCGCGGCGGGAAGCGTCGTGACCAGCACGCACAGCGCGGTCCACGCGAGAGCCCGTAGGATCCCGCTGCGGCCGCGCGGAGAGCGCTTTGCGCTGGTGAGTGACGATCGCATCAGTTGACCGTCACCCTGAAGCGGTAGGCCCGCAGATTAGGTCCGGACAGATTGACCGTAGTGTTGGCCTGGCCCGGAACGGCGCCGATCGTGATGCTGTCCTCGGCCGCGGGGCCGCCGGTATCGACAGCCGAAGCCGCGTCGTCGGGACCGCCGACACCGTCCGTCAGACCGGTCCACGTGCCGGCCCAGATGGCGGCGTCGTTGGAGCCGCTGGCGACCGTGGTCTGCTCGAGGCTGGTGCTGACGTAGGTGAACTGCGACTCGTCGATCAGGTCCGTGATGCGCAGGTCGGCGACCGGGAACGACGTCGTGTTGTCGACATACAGGACGAAGTAGATCTCCTGGCCCGGGAGGACGTTCGCTCCCGCGGCCAGGACGGCTCCGGTCAGGTCGCGCGCCTGCTTGACGAGAGCGAGATCCAGAGCCGTGACGGCGAGCTGGGCGTCTCCGCTTCCGTCGCCGTTGGTCAATGTCCCGTTGTTCAGCCCCGCGATGCCGCCGGTGGCCGAGTTGATCTCTGCCAGCGCCGTGCCGCAGAGCAACGCGAGGAACAGCGCGGATGTGCCGAGCCACCTCATGGCATCTGCACCGTGAACAGCACCGCGAGCACGCTGGAGCCCGCCGCATTGAGCTGTAGGTTGGCGACCGCCTCGTTGCCCGCGTCGATCCGATCGGGAGGTCCGGACGTCAGTCCGGCCGCATCGGCCGTGCTGATCGCGTCGGTGAGGGCGGTGTTGTCGTCGATCGCCGCGAAGATCGCGTCCTCTTCGAGAGCCGTGCAGCCCGCCGGGGCGCAGGCGGCGACCGTGTTGTCGATCTTGATCGAGTTGCTCTGATAGACGAAGACCGGGTCCAGCACGTCCTGAATACTGATGTCGTTGATCTGAACGGTACTGTCGTTGCTCACGTAGATCAGGAACTTCAGCAGCGTACCGCTGGGAACCGTCGAACTCGTCGGCACCGCTGTGCCGTCGCTGAGAAACGCCCGCTTGACCACCGCGAGCTGATTGCCCGTGCTGTTCAGCGTGAAGACGTTCGAATCGGTCAACGCCGCCGGGACTCCGCCGACGTCGCCCGTGGCCTGGTTGGTCGCTGCATCGGCCACTGTGCCCGTCAGGCACAACGCCACGAGCAGCGCGGGCGCCACTCGAGCGATCATCCGTTTGCTCCTATCGGCACGCATGCCCTAGGAGCCTCCTCTGCCGCTCTCGCGGGCCAGCACCTGATGGATCGCGTCCAGCAGCGTCTCGTTGAGGCACGGCTTGGACAGCACACAGTCGATTCCCGCCTCGTCGATCTCTTCCTTCTTCTGATGCAGAGCCCATCCGCTGAACAGCACGATGGGCAGCCCCGGAACGCGTTGTTTGACACTGCGCGCGAGATCGAGCCCTGACATGCCGGGCATGCTCAGATCGGTGACGACGACGTCGAACGTGCCCTGCTCGAAGCGATTCAACGCCTCTACGCCGTTTCCCGCGCAGGAGACCTCGTGACCGCATGACCGGAGAACCTCTTCGTAGATCTCGCGAACCCCCGCATCGTCCTCGACGAGCAGGATGCGTGCGGACGGCGCGTCGTGACGCTCCCAGGGCGTGCCTGTCTGCGTCGTCGATTCTGCGCCGAGGGCCGGAAGCGTGATGCGGAAGGTCGTTCCCTCGCCGAGGCGGCTCTTCACCGTGACATCGCCGCCGTGCCGCTTGACGATGCCGAAGGCGATGCTCGTTCCCAGCCCCTGGCCGTGCTCCTTCGTCGTGAAGGAGGGTTCGAACAGGCGGCGGCGCACGTCTTCCTCCATGCCCGCTCCGGTGTCCTCGATCTCCAGAACGACCTCTCCGTCGTCTTCGAAGGTTCGGAACACGAGCCGTCCGCCGTCGTGCATCGCCTCGACCGCGTTGAACAGCAGATTGCTGACGACCTGGGTCAACTCGTGGAAGTTTCCGGAGACGGTGTGAACGTCGTTCAACTCGTACGCGACCTCGATTTCGCGGCCCTCGAGCTCACTCTCGCCGGCCCACTTCGGCCGATTCATCTCCACGGCCTCGCGCACGATCTCGTTCAGTTCGATCGCCGTACGCTGGACGTCCTGGCGAACGCGGCTGTAATCCTGGATGCGCTTGATCGCCTCGGCCGCTTGCAGAGCGACCTTCTCGATCATCCGCAGGTCATGGTCCAGCAGTTCGGTCCGCGAATCGGTCGGGAGTTCGTCGAGCCTCGTCAAGGCGAACTGCGAGCGTCCGAGGATGACGCTCAGCGAGTTATTGAAATCGTGAGCCACCCCGGCGGCGATCTGACCGATCGCCTTGTTGCGCTCGGACACGACGAGCTGCTCTTGCGTGGACTTCAGCGAGTCGTAGGCCTCTCGAAGCTGTTCGAACTGGCGCGCAGCCTCGATGGCGACGGCCAGCTGGCCCGCGAGCCCTGACAGGTACGACATGTCCGACTCGGAGAACGGTACCTGCGATTTGCGGTTCGTGACGTTGATCACGCCGAGGACGGACTCGCGCGACTTGATCGGGATGCTGAGCACGATCGGCGCCGAGATGAACGAGTTCGACCGGCCGGGATCTCCCTCTCCGTCGACACGCGGGTCGTTCTGCACATCGTGGACCAGAAAAGGCTCGCCGCTGGCGGCGACCAAGCCGGCGACGCCGCTGCCGACCGGCATTGGCGCATCCTGGACCACCTCGTCGGGGATCCCACGCGAAGCGGCGATGTGCAGCGTCTCGTCCGAATCGTCGAGCAGCATCAGCGACGCGCGGGCCACGCCGAGTTCGCGCGCCACCAGCCCGATGAAGAAATCGAGCAGGTCCGGCAACGTACGGAACTCTCCCATGGCGCGGCCGGCCTCGATCAACGACGTCAGTCGCAGTACTGCAGCCGACTTCTCGCGCGTCTCCTCGTCGCGTTCGTTCTCGACGCGCCGGTGATCGAGTCGCAACGCGCGCTTCTCGAGCGCGCGTTCGACCGTCAGCTCGACCAGATCGCGGTCCATCGGTTTGCGTAGGAAGTCGAACGCACCGTGCTTGAGCGCGGCGACCGCAGCGTCGACCGAGGCGTGGGCGGTGATCAGCACCACTTCCGTGTCCTCGGACCGTCGCCGCATCTCCTGCAGCAGCAACAGCCCGTCGAGGCCGGGCAACAGCAAATCGACGAACGCGACATGGGGTGTCCACGTCTCGAGCAACTCGAGCGCCGCCTCCGCGGAGTCCACAGTGCGCACTTCGCGAACGTCCGACGCCAGCGTCTCGCTGAGGACGCGGCAGGTCAGCGTCTCGTCGTCCACGATCAGGATGTTCGTCAAGCTCATATCGACCGCACAGAACGCCCGAGGCGAAGAGCGCATCGCTCCCCGCCACTCGGGATCAACTCACCGAAAGTCTTTTTCGAAATATGCGAATTCATTCCTGTATATAGATACATTTCAAAAAATAGGTCTGCGGAAGCTCGGAGGTCAAGCAATTATGAATACAAAAAAAGCATATGTGACAAGATTGTAACTATTTGAAAAGCAACAACTTCCAGAAAACTCGAGGCCCCCAACCAATCCCCCAACCCGACCAAGCCCCAACGCCCCAAACCGCACCCAGGTTGATGATTGAGCTGGTCTCGATCACGACCCAGGTTGATGATGTGGGGGGGGCATCCTCGGACGGGGAGCGCTCCAGGCAGAAGGTCTCTAGATCCAAGGAAATCCTGGCGCATCCAGAGCGGAGGCCCAATATTGAAACAGAGTGAAACGCCTAGGAAGAGCTGCGCTCTTGCGTAGGCGGGTTTCTCCGTATCCGTGGTCGCTCGGGGGCTGGGGAGGCGAGAGGGTTTTCTGTGGGAACTCGGATTCTAGTCGTTGACGACGAGGACACTCTGCGAACTGTCATTTCGCAGGTCCTCATCGAAGACGGTCACGACGTCGCGGCTGCAGCGAGCGCCGAGGAGGCTCTCGAGCTGTTCCGTGAGAATCCGTTCCCCCTCGTCATCACCGACATCATCATGGGTAAGATGAGCGGCCTCGAGTTGCTCCGTGAGGTGAAGGAACTCGAGTCCGAGACGCTGGTCGTCGTGATGACCAGCCACGCATCGCTCGAGACGGCCTGCGAAGCGTTGCGGCACGGCGCCTACGATTTCCTCGTCAAACCGTTCGACGAGATCGATCTGGTCTCTGCCGTCGTCAAGCGCGCGACGGATCGTATCGATCTGATTCGCGCCAACCAGGATCTGATGCAGCGGCTGAAGAGTTACGCCACCGATCTCGAGCGGCTCAACGAGCAGTTGAAATCGATGGCCAACCGCGACGGGCTGACCGGCCTGTTCAACCGGCGCTATCTCAACGAGGCTCTGGAGCGCGAGTTCTCACGCAGCGGTCGACACGCTCGAGAGTTCTCGCTGGTCCTGCTCGATGTGGACCACTTCAAGCACTACAACGACACGCACGGCCACTTGGCCGGCGACGAGGCTTTGAGAACGGTCGCCGAGGTGCTGCAGGAGCGTTGCCGCAAGTCGACGATCGCGGCACGCTACGGCGGTGAAGAGTTTGTCCTCCTCATCCCCGAAACGGACAAGGAAGGCGCAGAGTACTTTGCCGGGATGATCCGCGGGATCGTCGAGGAGCACGCGTTTCCCGGCGAGGACAGCCAGCCGTTGGGCAAGGTCACGGTCAGCATGGGCGTGGCTACCTTCCCCGAAGATGCAGCCGACATCACCGGTCTGATCGACTGCGCCGACAAGGCGCTGTATCAGGCCAAGAAGGCCGGCCGCAACGCGGTCATCACCTGGCAGGCGCCGACGCCCGTCTAGATCATCCGGCCGCCACTTCCTCAGGTTTACGTTC
This sequence comes from bacterium, assembly GCA_024226515.1. GTDB lineage: Bacteria > Acidobacteriota > Polarisedimenticolia > Polarisedimenticolales > Polarisedimenticolaceae > JAAELQ01. The sequence goes on along the minus strand of JAAELQ010000089.1, from coordinate 21,480 downwards.
CGGTTCGCTCGCCACGGGCGCGTTGTCTTGCACGCGCACCATGTCGGTGAACATCCAGCCGTCGCCGCCGCCGAGAACGTGCTGCGCGAGACGGTAGCCGACCCGGTCGCGGTTCTTCTTGACGCCCTCGAAGTTGCGGAGGATACGCTCCTTGGCTCCGCGACAGAAGTGGTCGACGAGTGCGAGAACCTCCTTGCGGTTTTCGCCCTGCTCGATCTTCTGCTGGGCCCGCGAGCAGGAGGCGGCAATGGCGAACAGTTCGGTGCCGATCTCCACGTAGCGCCCCAGCAGAACCTGCTCCTGCTCGAGCTTCGGCCCGAAGCGCAGCATGGAGTGGAACATCCGACGGGCCAGCTTGCGACTGGTGCGCTGGACGAATCGTACCTGACGCGCGAGCGTGCGATCCACGCCCGAGGTCGTCGGCAGGCGGAACGGCCCCAGCCACTGGCGCGGGTACCATCCGGCGTAGAACTTCATGGCCTTGATCGCGCCGCGCAGCCTGCGGCCCATCGGCAGCCTCGAGTTGACGACCTCGCCCGCGGCTCGCAGATGGGGGTCCATCGCCTCGCGGGCCAGGAACAGGCGCATGATCTCGCTCGATCCCTCGAAGATCGTGTTGATCCGCAAATCGCGCACGCAGCGCTCGATCGGGTAGGGATACTCGCCGCGGGCACGTAGCGAGTGCGCGGTTTCGTAGCCGCGTCCACCGATGATCTGCATCGTGTCGTTGGCGATCTCCCAGGCCGCCTCGGTCGCGTACATCTTGCACATCGCGGCCTCGACACGGATGTCGGTTTTCTTGCGGTCCACCAGCGTCGAGGTCAGCACGGTCATGGCCTCGATCGCGAAGAGCATCGAGGACATGTTGGCGATCTTGTCGGCGATCGCCGCGTGCTTGCCGATCGGGGCGCCCCACTGAACTCGCTCGTTGGCCCAGCGCTTGGCCAGCGTGAGGCAGCGGCGCACACCGCCGACACAGTTGGCCGGCAGAGTCAGGCGACCCGTGTTCAGCGTCGTCAGCGCTACGCGCAGCCCCTGGCCCTCCTTGGCGATCATGTTCTCGTGCGGGACCTTGACGTCGTGGAACTCGATCACCGCGTTGTACAACGAGCGCAGGCCCATGAACCGGCAGCGGTGCGTGACCGTGACGCCGGGCGAGTCGGCCTCGACGATGAACGTCGAGATCTGGTTGACCTCACGACCGCGGACCATCTTGGAGGGGGTCTTGGCCATGACGACCAGCAGCCCCGCCCGCGTGCCGTTCGTGCACCACAGCTTCTTGCCGTTGATGACGAAGTGCTTGCCGTCCTCGGTCGGCGTCGCCTCGGTCGCCATTCGTGCGGGATCCGAGCCGACCCCATCCTCGGTCAACGCGAAAGCCGAGATCTCGCCCCCGGCGGTCCGGGGGAGAAAGCGTCGCTTCTGATCCTCGGTGCCGAATATCAGCAGGGGCTGCGGCACGCCGATCGATTGATGCGCCGAGACCAGCGCCGCGGTGTTTCCGCAGTAGCCGCCGAGGAGCATCGCCGCGCGCGAGTAGTACTGCTGCGACAGCCCCAGGCCACCGTACTCCTGCGGCGTCTTGATGCCGAAGGCGCCCAGCTCGGCAAGCCCGCGGACGACCTCGTCCGGGATCTCGCCGTCCGCGTCGATCTGATCGGGGTCGACATTCTCGTGCAGGAACGCCTCGAGATCACGCAGGAACTTCTCGCCGCGCTCGTGCTTGTCCGATTCCAGCTGCGGCATCGGGTGAATCAGCCGCCAGGGGAAATCGCCCATGAACAGTGCGCCGGCGAAGGTCGGATATTGCCAGTGACCCTCGCGGGAAGCCTCGGCCAGCTCGAGCGCCTCGCGCTTGCCTTCCGACATACCGGAGGTGTCGATGACCTCCTGCGGCTGCTCTTGGGTCGAAGGGTCGGCGTTCTGATTGTCCGTGCTCATGGTTCGATCCTTTTTAATGCGTATCTCGGTCGTCGCGGAGCGGCGTGCCCGCTTCAGTTGCCTGCCCTCAGGTGGGCTTCGGCCATCTTCAGAATCTCGTCCGTGCTCGCTTGAAGATCGACGGCCTCGGGGTCGCAGACCCACTGCACCATCACGCCGTCGATCGAGGCTTGCAGAATCGAAGCCATCGTCGTGGCCGGCCTCGGTTCCAGCTCACCCGCCTCCCTGCCCGCTTCGAGGATGCGCGCCAGATAGTGCCGCGTGGGCTCGAACACCTCGGCGTTGAAGCGGTTGCGTCCCTCGTACCAGCCGCGGCTGCCCCAGAGGTCGACCAGGGCGATGTAGTGGTTCCGGTGGCCCGCCATGAACTCGAAGCTGGCCGAGACGAACGCGCGCAGCTTGTCCATGGCCCGGGCCTGCACCTCGACCCGACTCTTGATGAAGTCCGTGGGGGCGCGAATGATCCTGGAGAGGATCGCGTCGATCAGCTCTTCCTTGCCCTCGAAGTGGTACGAGATGACACCCTTGCTGCACCCCGCCTGACGGGCGATCAGGGCGAGCGACGCCTGCGCGACACCGCGGGTGGCGATGATCTCGATCGCGGTCTCGATGATCTGCGAGCGCCGCGCTTCCTCGATAAACGTGGGGCGCGTTTGCCCGCTCGGCTCAGTTTTTGACCGCATGGTCAGAATGTATACCATTCGTTCAGTTCGTGCAAGGAAAGATGAAAAAATAAGCATTTTTTCGCGATTTGGCGGCGCGATCCGGCCCCAGGCGGCTGCCCTCGGTTTCGAGGGGAGGGTGGCGTCTGATAGGATGTTCCCTGGCAAAGGGCACGAGTTCCCGCAGGAATGGCCCCGCAACGCCGTCCGACGACGGGAACGACTCAACATCCAAGCCGCGACCATCGGGTTCGCCGGATCCTCCGGAGCACGACGCACGACCGTCTGCCCGTCGAGCCGGCACCATCGACCCGGGACGCCCAGAGTCAGGAACGGAAGTCTCCCGCGATCAAGGAGTGCGTATGCTGCCGAGAAACGAGCGAACGGTGAATCCAGGCGATCTGCGGATCGTCAGCCGAGGTCATGAGGCGCGCAAGTACAGGGTGTACACGCGCAAGGACCTGGGCTCGATCCCGCAGCTCTCCGGGCTCTCACCGGAGCGTCGCCTCGCCATGGAGGCCGTCTCCGCGGTCCTGCCGTTTCGCGTGAACAACTACGTCGTCGACGAATTGATCGACTGGTCCGACATCCCGAACGATCCGATCTTCCAGCTGACCTTTCCGCAGCCCGGCATGTTGGCGCCCGCCGAGTTCGAGCGCATGGCGGCGCTGGTTCGCGAACAGGCCGACCCCCAGCAGCTGAAGGAGGCTGCGCGCGAGATCCAGTTCCGGCTCAACCCGCATCCCGCCGACCAGAGAGAGCTCAACGTCCCGTCGCTCGACGGCGAAGAGCAGCAGGGCATGCAGCACAAGTACCGGGAGACCGTGCTGTTCTTCCCGGCGGCCGGTCAGACGTGCCACGCCTACTGCACGTACTGCTTTCGCTGGGCGCAGTTCGTGGGCATCGACGATCTCAAGTTCGCCAATCGCCAGGCGGAGGGATTGCAGCGATACGTGACGCAGCATCCCGAGATCTCCAGCGTGCTGTTCACCGGCGGCGACCCGTTGATCATGAAGACCGCGGTGTTGCGGCGCTTCATCGACCCGCTGCTCGACCCCTCGCTGAGTCACGTCGAGAGCATTCGTCTCGGAACGAAGGCTCCCGGCTACTGGCCCCAGCGATTCGTCACCGACGCCGATGCCGACGACCTCCTGCGTCTGTTCGAGCGCGTCGTCGCGTCGGGGCGCAACCTGGCGCTGATGGCGCACTTCAGTCATCCGCGGGAGCTGGAGACGCCGATCGCACAGTTGGCGATCCGGCGCATTCGCCGCACCGGTGCCGTCGTTCGATGTCAGGCGCCGTTGATCCGGCACGTCAACGACTCGGCCGAGTGCTGGGCCGAGATGTGGCGCAGGCAGGTCCGCCTGGGCTGCGTTCCCTACTACATGTTCGTCGAACGCAACACCGGACCGAAGGAGTATTTCCACGTGCCGCTGGCGCGGGCGCACACCTTGTTTCGCGACGCCTACTCGACGGTGTCCGGACTGGGCCGCACCGTGCGCGGGCCGTCGATGTCGGCCTCGCCCGGCAAGGTAGTCGTCGACGGCGAGTGCACGATCCAGGGCGAGCGCGTGTTCGCGCTGAAATTCCTCCAGGCGCGTAACCCGGAATGGGTCGGACGTCCGTTCTTCGCGCGCTACGACGAGAAGGCGGCGTGGCTCGACGATCTCCGACCGGCCTTCGGCGAGCGCGAGTTCTTCTTCGAGAGCGAGTTTCGTCGGATGAAGGAAGACCGCCTGGTCTTCGCCGACGCTTGAATCAGAACTGCTTCGGCAGTTCCGGCTTGTTCTGCAGCATGGCCTCGATGCGCTGCATCGTCTCGTCCGTCAGCGTGTCCAGCTTGTCGAGCGTCGCGAGATTCTCCTCGAGCTGCGAGACACGCGACGCGCCGAGAATGACGGTGCTCACGTCGGGGTTCTTCAGGCACCACGCGATGGCCAGCTGCGCCGGAGACATTCCCAGCTCACGAGCGAACGCCGCAACGCGATTGGCCTTGTCCAGCTGCACCCGCCCCTCGTCCGTCTCGAGCACCCGCTCGCGCAGCCAGGCGTAGTCTTCGAGCGCCATGCGCGAGTCCTTCGGGATCCCGTCGGCGTACTTCCCGGTCAGAACTCCCGAGGCCAGCGGCGACCAGATCGTCGTCCCGAGCCCCATGCCCGAGTACAGCGGAGCGTACTCGCGCTCGACCCGGTCGCGATGCAGCATGTTGTACTGCGGCTGTTCCATCGTGGGCGGAGTCAGGCCCCACCGACGCGCGATCCCGTAGGCCTCCTGCAACTGTTGCGCGCTCCACTCGGAGGTGCCCCAGTACAGCACCTTCCCCTGCGCGATCAGGTCGTGCATCGTGCGCACCGTCTCCTCGATCGGAGTCTCGAGGTCGGGGCGGTGGCAGAAATACAGGTCGAGGTGGTCCACCTGCAGCCGCTGCAGAGCGGCGTGGCACGCCTCGACGACGTGCTTGCGATGCAGCCCGCGCTGGGTCGGCAGGTCGCCTCCCCAGTACACCTTGCTCGACACGCAGTAGGTGTCGCGGCTCCAGTTCAGCTTCCGCAGCGCGGCGCCCATGATCCGTTCGGACTCGCCGTCGGCGTAGACCTCGGCATTGTCGAAGAAGTTGATGCCGCCGTCGTAGGCCGCGGCCATCGTTTCCACCGCGGCGGACTCGTCGAGCTGAAACGAAAAGGTGACCCAGGAGCCGAACGACAGAGCGCTGAGCTTCAGGCCGGAACGACCCAGGCGTCGGTATTCCATGAAACGGTTCTCCTCGGAGCTTCAGAGCCGGATACAGATCTTACCCAGATGCCCGCCGGCCGCCATGTGCTCGAACGCCGTGCGCGATTCGGCGAGGTCGAACGTGCGATCGATCTGCGGCCGCAACTCGTCGCGCGAGACGATCTCGTTCATCGCCTCGAACTCGGCGCGGCTGCCCACCAGCACGCCCTGCAGCCGGACCTGACGCATGAACACCGGTATCAGGTCGATCTCGGTGCGCGCCCCCGACAGGTTCCCGATCAGCGCGACGCGTCCGCCGATGCGCACCGCGCGCAGCGACTGGGCCAGCGTGTCCGCGCCGCCGACCTCGAGCACGACGTCGACGCCCTCGCCGCCGGTCAGCTCCACGGCGGCGCGACCCCACTCGGGCACCGTGCGGTAGTTGATCGTCTGCCACGCGCCGAGCTGCCCGGCCCGCTCGAGTTTCTCGTCGCTGCCGGACGTCACGATCGCCCGTGCACCGAGCGCGCGCAGCAGCATCAGCGCCATCAGGGATACGCCGCCGGTTCCCTGCAGCAGCACCGTGTCGCCCTGCTGCACGTTGCCGTGCGTCACCAGCGCGTTCCACGCAGTCGTTCCGGCGCACGGTAGGCACGCCGCCTCCTCGTCGGTCAGATGGTCCGGCACGACGACGACCGACGCCGCGGGCACGACCATGAGCTCTGCGAGAGTGCCGTCGATCGGACCACCGAGCGTCGAACGCAGCGTGCTGCGCTGCGGTTGCCCTTCGAGCCAGCTCAACGCGAAGATCGGGCAGACACGCTGCCCCTCGCGAACCCGATCGACCCCGTGGCCCAGGCCGACGACGCGCGCCGCCCCGTCCGACCCGGGGATCAGGGGCAGCGGTTGTTTGGGGTTGTACTGGCCCCGGACCATGAGCAGGTCGCGGTAGTTGAGCGACGCAGCGGCGACCCGGATCAGGATCTCGCCCGGTCCCGGAACGGGATCGGGACGATCGGCGAGTCGTAGCCGGTCCAGCCCGAACTGCCCGGCAACTTCCACTGCTCGCACGGCGCCACCCTCCTGGAGCGAACCAGGATAGCGCTCGTGGAACTTACGGTCAGTAGTCGAAGCCGGCCGTGGCCCAGGCCTTCACCGCGACGCCCTGCTCCAGGGCGGGTTCATAGCGCCAGTTCAGCACGGCGTAGATCGAAGCAGCCTCGAGCTCGGGGAAATCGGGCGTCCCCTGATCGACGACGACCTTGACGATCTTGCCGGTCTCGTTGACGAGCACCTTCAGCATCACGGTTCGTCCGCGATGCACGTCCGTCAGCTTGTCCACGCGCGGCTCGGTGCGGTGGAGCAAGACCGGCGGCTTGAAGCCGGTCGTTTCGGCGGAGTGCACGAGCGGATTTGCCTGTTCGCGGGCGTCACCGGGCTCGGCGAGCTCAGGCTCTTCCATCGGCGGGCGCCGCTGCACCGCGGACGCCTCGAGCACCGAGTCGCTCGGCGGCGGCTCGGGGGGCTCCGGAAGGACGGGCGCCTCGACCTGGGACAGCAGGATTCCGACCTCGTCGACATCGTCCACGGACGCACGTGACGGCGGCTCGGACACCGGCTGTAACCCGGAGGGAAGTTTCGAACGATCCGGACGAACGGCACGAGGTTCGCGCCGGGGCGCCGGCGGTTGCGGTATGGAAACCGTCGCAACGACGGCCGGCGCCGGCTCGGTGGTGTCTTCGAGCGCGACGCTCGGAGCAGGCTCGGCGTCCGGCACGGAATCAACCTGGGTCGTGAGTTCGGCGACCGCTTCGGGGGGCGCCGGCGACGTCGTTTCGACTCCGATCGTCGGTAGCGCGAAGCCCGCCGCGGCAACGGCCTCTCCGCACGTCTGTCCGGGGTCGCAGTCGTTACCGGAGGCCACGACGGGCTCCGGTGGGGTGCTGGGCGCCTCGGCCCGGGTCGGTGCCGGGGCCTGAACGGGCACGTCGACAACCGACGTCGATCCCCCGCGGGAGACGACGATCACGACGGCTCCTACGACCAGCAGCACCGCGGCCGCGGCGATCCACCAGGGGAAGCCGCTGCGCCGGCTGTCCTCGGTCGTAGCGAGCGGCTCGCACGCGTCCTCGCCGGATCCGAGCTCTTCCAGGGGCGGCACGTCGGCGTCGGTCTCGGCGATGGAGGCCAGCTCGCCATCGATGCCGGTGAACTGCGAGCGCACGGCGACGCCACCCGCGGGAACCGGCAGACCTGTTTCACCCGACGCCGCGGAGATCTCGGGCTCGTTGTTTCTCTCGGTCGTGCCGGAGAACAGGTCGTCGAGGCGCTCCTCGATATCCTCTCCTCCGACGTCCGGAGAACCTTGACCTTCCGGCACGTCGGCGAGATCGCGAACCGTTGTCGCGCCCAGCTGTCGTTGGCCCGCCTCGCGGAGTTCCTGCACGCGCGCCAGCTCTTGCAGCGAGTCCTCGATCGAGCTGGTGCCTTGCGGCGGGGGCGTCACGTCCGCGAAGTCCGCGGCAAACGCGGGTTCGGCCTCGCCCTCCTCTCCCTCATCAAAGAGGAAGGACTCGAGGCGGTCGATCGCATCGGAGACCTCGCCTCCCTCCAGCACCGACGCCGAGGCGGCCACGGGGACCGCGACCTCGGCGGTCACGGCCGCACCGGCCTCCGGCGCCAGCAGTACACGGCAGGCCTCGACGAACACTCCGTCATCGGACGTGCGGTCGAGCTGCTCGTCGTGATCTGCGGATGCGCCGGGAGCGCTCCCATCGAACAGGGCGACGACCGGCATGTGTCGATCCTGTACGGCGCCCTTGAGCGTCGCGCACAAATCGGCATCGGTGCCGATGGTATCGACCAGCGCCAGATCGGGTTGCTCGCGGTCGAGCGCGTCGAGCGCCTGAATCGGATCGCCGGCGACGACCACGTCATACCCGGCGTCGATCAGAGGTCGTTGGAATTTCTCGGCGAAGCCCGGATCGGGCTCGATCAGCAAGATTTTGTAGCTCACGATGGTACCCGCGCTAAGGCGATTGCCGTGTCGGCAATCCGCACACCTCACCTTGGATAGAACATAGGTTCCGGGTCGAGCCGCTTTCAACCGATCCGGAAAGGGCCGAGAAGGCCGCCGATCCAGGGCTCGGACAGGTTCCTAGTCCGTGCCCGCAGTGGCTGGCCGGCGAGCGTCCGCGGTCCCCGCGTAAAGCTGTTCCAGCGCATCGCGGTGCTTCTCCACGATCGCCTTGCGGCGCACCTTCAGCGTCGGGGTCAGCTCGCCGTCGTCGATGCTGAAGTCGCGGGGCAAGATGTGGAAGGCCTTGATCGTCTCGAATGACGCGAGCTCGCGGTTGCGCTGCTCGATCTCCCCGGCGATCAGCTCTCGCGTCTGCGGGTGCGCAGCGAGCTGCTCGCCGGAGTCGGTCCCGATCCCGTGCTGCACGGCCCACTCACCGATTGCTTCGGGATCCAGCGTCACCAGCGCGGAGATGAACTTCTTCTTGTCGCCGTAGGCGACGACCTGGCTGATGTAGCGCGAGGTGCGCATGACGCGCTCGATGCGCTGCGGCGCGATGTTCTTCCCTCCCGCCGTTACGATCAGGTCCTTCTTGCGGTCGGTGATCTTCAGATACCCGTCCTCGGACAGCTCGCCGATATCGCCCGTGTGCAACCAGCCGTCCTCGTCGATCGTCTCGCGCGTCGCCTCGGGGTCCTTGAAGTACCCGGCCATCACGTTGCCGCCGCGGAACAGCACCTCGCCGTCCTCGGCGATCCGCACCTCGATACCGGGACCGACCGGTCCCACCGTGCCCAGGCGGTTGGAGTCCAGCCGGTTGACGTTGCTGAACGACGAGTTCTCCGTCATCCCGATACCCTCGAGGATCGGGATGCCGCACGCGTCGAAGAACTCCGCGACGGTGACGTTCATCGGCGCAGCTCCGGAGATGGCCCAGCGCAGCCGGCCACCGAACGCCTCGCGGATCTTGCTCAGCACCAGGCGGTCGGCCAGTGCGCGCTGCCAGCGCAACAGGAGCGGGATCGACTCGCCGCCTTGCTTCAGCCGCGAGACGCGCGTGCCCACGCCGATGGCCCAGTGGAACAGGCTGCGCTTGAGTCCGCTTCCGGACTCGGCGCTGGCCAAGATCTTGTCGTGCACCTTCTCGTAGACCCGCGGAACGCTGGCGAAAAAGTTCGGCCGGACCTCCTTGAAGTTCTGTGGCAACTTCGTCAGGTCCTCTGCGAACGCGGTAGGCACGGGCCGCAGCAACGCGCAGTACGCCATCAGCCGCGCGAACACGTGTGCCAGCGGTAAGAACAGCAAGTGAAGGTACTCACCCTCGATCGCGAGGCAGTCGCTGGCCGAGGTGATGGTGCACAGGATGTTGCCGTGCGTGAGCATGACTCCCTTGGGGACGCCGGTGGTGCCCGAGGTGTAGACCAGCGAGGCCAGCTCGTCGGGCTTCACGGCCGCGGAGCGTGCGTCGAGCGTCTCTTCCGGGACGGACTCCGCGGCCGCGAGAAACTCGTCCCAGTCCATGACGTCGGCGAAGTCGCCGGCGCTGCCGTCGATCAGGACGACGTGCCTCAGGTGCGGCAAGTTCTTGCGCACCGCGCGGACCTTCTCGAGCTGATCGAGGTCTTCGACGAAGATCAGTACCGAGTCGCTGTGGTTGAGAATGTAGCTGCAGTCGGCCGCCAGGCTCGACGGGTAGATGCCGACCGTGACGCCGCCGCACAGGGCGGCGCCAAGGTCGCCCTGCATCCACTCGAGCCGCGTCTGGGCCAGAATGGCGACACGGTCCTGGTGTTCGACGCCCAGCGCGAGCAACGCCCGCGAGATCGTGCGCACCTGCCCACGCTGCTCGCCCCACGTCGAGTCGATCCAGCGGCCGTCGCGTTTGAAACGGTACGCGCACTCGCCGGCGTATCCGTGTGTGGTCTGGTCGAACAGTTCGGGAACGGTCTGTGCCGCCATCGTCGCTCCGAGTTTCGAGGCCGAAACGTGGTCGGCCTCTCGACGAGGATTTTAGCAGGAGCCTGCTGGTATTCTGACGCCGCGAACGGAGGTGACCGTGGCTCGACAGATCAAGCGCTGTTCCTGGGCCGGGGAGGATCCGCTCTACGTCGCATACCACGACGAGGAGTGGGGCGTGCCGCAGCGCGACGAGAATCGACTGTTCGAGAAACTGACGCTCGAGGGCGCCCAGGCCGGGCTCAGCTGGATCACGATCCTCCGCAAGCGAGACGCATACCGCAAGGCGTTCTCCGGCTTCGATCCGGCGAAGATCGCTCGCTTCGACCGACGCAAGATCGAGCGGTTGATGAACAACGAGGGCATCGTTCGCAACCGGCTCAAGATCGAGTCGGCGATCAAGAACGCCAGGGTCGTGCTGAAGATCCAGGACGAGCACGGCGGGCTGGTCCCCTTTCTCTGGGGATTCGTCGGCGGCAAGACGAAGGTCAACCGTTTCAAGACGATGCAGGACCTGCCGGCCAAGACCGCGCAATCCGAGGCGCTGAGCCGAGAACTGCGCCGGCGCGGGATGAACTTCGTCGGTCCGACGATCTGCTACGCGCTGATGCAGGCGACCGGAATGGTCAACGACCACGTGACGAGCTGTTTTCGCTGGAAGCAGCTTCGCTAGTCGAGGTCGACAGGACCGGCGAGAGCGCGTGCAGGATGCCCGTGACCTGCGACCGCAGCTCGTAGATCTCTCCCATCAGCAGCAGGAACGTCCCCTCGGTCATACCGAGGGCGTCCAGGATCGCTTCTCGGATCTCGGCACGTTGCTCGGCCCCGAGATCCTCGGTCGCCAGGTTGCAGCAGAGGTTGGCCAGGCAGACCACTCGCAGGTCGTCGGTCGTCGACGGGTCGTCGTCGTCATCGTTCAGCGCGCGCAGGCTCTCGACCTCGTGAAACTCCGCCGCATTCCGCACCGACTCCGGCAGCGACCAGCGCGAGCACAACATCGCACCCAGCAGCGCGTGTGACGGTAGTTGTAGCTCGCGCTCGGCTGCGCTCCACGTCAGCGCGCGATCGGCGCGATGAACGCGGATCCTGCGGTAGCTGTCGGGCATGACCTCGAGATACACCAGCTTGCCCACGTCGTGCAGCAGCACCCAGGTCTGAACCTGCTCCACGTCGACGGCGGCGAAGAACGAGTCGGAGATGCGGCGCGAGGCGAGGGCGGCGTGGACCGAGTGGAACCAGATCGCTCGTCGTTCGGCCGGATCCTGCCCGGCGAGCGTCCGCATCACCGCCGCGATCGTCGCGGCCCGCCGTATCTCGTCACGACCCAGGTAGGCGACGGCGTGTTTCACGTCGCGCACGCGGCAGGGCAACCGGTAGTAGCCCGAGTTGACGAGGTGCACCACGCTACCGGCCAGCGGGGCGTCCATCCCCAGCAGATCGGCCTCCACGGCGGCCCCCAGCCGGTCTGCCTGCGGCAGCCGCAGAATCGCCCGCAGCACCTGTGGAGCCCCGGGAATCCGCACCTTTTCCCGCGGCAGCATCGTGGAGGCACCACCGGACCCAGGTTGATGATCCTGCCGGATCACCCCCCCCGACCCAGGTTGATGAACGAGCGGCTTCTTGCGATCCATCGATAGAATTGTAATCTTCGAGGGAATCCCGCACAAGAGATTCTTTTAATAGCTAAACTCTAGAGCTTCCATGGTGCGGCGTGCGTAGACTAATTCTGCAGGAGGACAGTGGCCATCCGACAGCAAACGGCAGAGATCGTCGTCGAGACCAGCGGGAAGGACCTCTACGAGTTCACCGACCGCGTCCTGGGCTGGGTCGCGGAGAGCGGGATCCGCGAGGGGTTGCTGACACTGCACGTGATGCACACGTCCGCGTCGCTGCTGATCCAGGAGAACGCCGACCCCGAGGTGCAGCGCGATTTCATTCGTTACTTCGCCCGCCTGGTGCCCGACGGAGATCCGATCTTCCGTCACACCGAGGAGGGGCCCGACGACATGGCCGCCCACGTTCGCTGCGCGCTGACATCGACGACGCTGTCGGTGCCGGTCATCGACGGGCGTCCGGCCCTGGGCACGTGGCAGGGCATCTTCCTGTTCGAGCACCGCACCGCGCCGCACCGGCGCCGCGTCGCGGCCCACATCTCGGGCGCGTGAGATGATCGGGGTCAGACTGACAGTCTGACCCCCGGCGATTACGACATGTAGGGATACTCGAACGCCACCGGCGGGACGAAGGTCTCCTTCATCGTCCGCGGGCTGACCCAGCGCACCAGGTTGAGGTAGCTGCCGGCCTTGTCGTTCGTGCCCGAGGCGCGCCCGCCGCCGAACGGCTGCTGTCCCACGACCGCGCCCGTCGGCTTGTCGTTGATGTAGAAGTTGCCCGCGGCGTGCGTCAGCGCGTCGGCGATCTTACGCACGGCCGTGCGATCCTGCGCGAAGACGGCTCCGGTCAGCGCGTAGGGCGAACCGCTGTCGCACAGCGCCAGCGTCCGATCGAGCGCCGAGTCGTTGTAGACGTAGATCGTCAGCACCGGGCCGAAGATCTCCTCGCACATGAGCTTGAAGCCGGGCTTCTTGGCCAGCACGATCGTCGGCTCGACGAAGTAGCCCTTGCGATCGCTGCAACCGCCGCCGAAGAGAATCTTGGCGTCCTTCGAACGCTTGGCGTGAGCGATGTAGTTCTTGATGCTGCGGTAGGCGTTCGCGTCGATCACGGCGCCCATGAAGTTGCCGAAGTCCTCCGGGTCGCCCATGCGGACCTTCTCGACCTCGCGCAGCAACCGCTTCTGCACGCGGGGCCAGATCGATCGGGGGATGTACGCCCGCGACGCCGCGGAGCACTTCTGCCCCTGGAATTCGAACGCACCGCGCACCAGCCCCGTCACCAGCGCCGGCACGTCCGCCGACGAGTGCGCGAAGACGAAGTCCTTGCCACCCGTCTCGCCGACGATGCGCGGGTAGTACTTGTAGTGCTCGATGTTGGCGCCGATCGTGGCCCACATCCCCTTGAACACCTCGGTCGATCCGGTGAAGTGGATGCCCGCCAGGTCCGGGCTGGCCAGCACGGGGTCGCCGACGTCGCCGCCCGACCCGGGGACCATGTTGATCACTCCCGGCGGCAGCCCCGCCTCGATCAGCAGCTCCATGATGAAGTGCGCCGAGTACACAGCGGACGATGCCGGCTTCCAGACGACGGTGTTGCCCATCAGCGCCGGCGCGGTCGGCAGGTTGCCCGCGATGCTGGTGAAGTTGAACGGCGTCACCGCGAAGACGAAGCCTTCCAGCGGCCGGTGCTCGAGGTAGTTCCAGCAGCCCGGGGCCGAGTCGGGCTGCTCGGCGTAGATCTGCTGCATGTACTCGGCGTTGTAGCGGAAGAAGTCGATCATCTCGCACGCCGCGTCGATCTCGGCCTGGTGCACCGTCTTCGATTGCCCCAGCATCGTCGCCGCGTTCATCACCTGGCGATACGGCCCGGCCAGCAGGTCGGCGGCCTTGAGGAAGATCGCCGCGCGGTCCTGCCACGGCGTCCGCGACCAGGACTCGTGCGCGTCGAGCGAGGCCTTGATCGCCTTCTCGACCTCGGTCTTGCCGCACTTGTGCCACTGCGCCAGCACGTGCTTGTGATCGTGCGGCTTCACCGCCTTGGCCAGCCGTCCGGTGCGCACGTTGCGCCCGCCGATGCGTGCCGGGATGTCGATCACGCGGCTGCCCAGCTTGTCGAGCATGGCGACGACGTCTTGGCGTTCCGGGCTTCCCGGACGGTAGTCCAGGACGGGCTCGTTGGCGGGGGCGGGGACGACGAAGCTTCCGTTCGACATTGCGCGATCTCCTAATGCGATAGTCGGTCCGTGGGGCGCGCATTCTACCCCGGACGATTGGCCATCGCACACGTCAAAAGCGGAGCTTTCGGGAGGGGATTTACTCGGTCGATTCGAGGGCTTCGCGCAGCTCCTCGGAATGCGCCTGCGTCTCGTTGCGCATGACGTCCAAGTTCGGCAGGCCGCCGTTGCGCAGCTCTTCCCCGGCGCCGGTTCCGTGGTCGTTCACGGTCGTCGAGAGGTCCGGCGCGGTCACCGCCACGGCGTCCGCTCCGACCTCGCGCCAGGACCGTGCGACGAGGACCAGCACGACCGCCATGACGACGATCAGCATCACCATTCCGAGGCCGGCACCACCCTGCTTGCGCATATACGGAACATAGGGCGCCCACGGTCCACCGAGCCAGCCACCGCCGGTTTTCCGTGACAAGATGGACGGGGCATGCAAATCCGGGGAAGTCACCGTCGGTTCGCGCGGGGCGCGGCCGCGCTGTGCCTGCTGGCGGCCGCCGCGCCGATCGCGGCGGACGGCGACGCCCGCGGGATCTTCAACGAACTGCAGCGCGCCCGCCGCGCCGCCGGGGTCCCGGACCTGACCCGGCGCCCCGAGCTCGACGCCGTGGCGCGCTCCCGGGCGCGGACGATCGCCGGCATGCGCCACGACGACCGGCTGGCCCACGATGCGCCGGTCGGTCCCGAGTTGCGCGACCGCGGGGTGGCCTGGTTCGAGCGCGTGACGCTGCACACCGACCTGCTGCTCAACTACCCCGATCCCGTCGGCAGCTACATGAAGCGCTGGCGCGGCTACCGCCAGGCGTGGACGACCGTGATGAGCCCCGACATCCACTCGATCGGACTCGCGACCCGGGTCGCCGCTGACGGCTGGACGATTCTCGTCGGTGTGCTGGTCTCGGAGATCCCCCCGGTCGACGACGTGAGCGAGACCGAGAAACAGGCGGTCGCAGCGGTCAACGCGGTGCGCCGCGAGCGCGGCTTCGGCGCCCTCGAGGTCCTGCCCGAGCTGACCCGCGCGGCGCGCGCGCACAGCCGCGACATGGCGCGCCGCGGCTATTTCGACCACGAGGCCCCGGACGGCAGCCGCCCGGCGGACCGGGTTCACCGCCGCGGCATCGAGTACCGCATCGTCGCCGAGAACATCCAGATGAGTCGCAACGTGCGCGATCCGGTCGAGTCCGCGGTACGATCCTGGTTGAAGAGCGAGGGACATCGCGAGACGCTGCTCACCCCGGAGTTCACGCACACCGGGCTGGGCGTCGCGGTCGCGGAGGACGCCACGGTCTACTTCACGCAGCTGTTTCTGGTGCCGATGGAATCGCCGCCGCCGCGGACTCGTCGATGACGCCACCCCGCGGGCGCTACGCGCCCAGCCCCACCGGCGAGTTGCACCTGGGCAACGCGTCGAGCGCGCTGCTGGCGTGGCTCTCGATTCGCGCCCGCGGTGGCACGTTCGTCATGCGGATGGAGGATCTCGACCGCAACCGCAGCCGCGATGACCTGGCGCGCCGGGCGCTGGAGGACCTCGCCTGGTTCGGCCTCGATTGGGACGAGGGGCCGGACGTCGGCGGCGATCGCGGCCCGTACGACCAGGGGTCGCGCACAGCGTCGTATGACGCCGCGTTCGAGCGGCTGCGCGAGGCAGGCCGCGTCTTTCCCTGTTTCTGCAGCCGCAAGGACCTCGCTGCCGCCGCGAGCGCGCCGCAAGAGCCGGGCGACGAGGCGGAGTATCCCGGCACCTGCCGCGACCTGCCCGCCGACGAGGCGCAGCGCAGGATCGACGACGGCGCGCGCCACGCATGGCGCTACCGCCTCGACGGGCGCGAGCTGCCCGCGGTCGTCGATCTCGTGCACGGCAGTGTGCCGGTCTCGGGCTGCGTCGGGGACTTCGTCGTGCGGCGCGCGTTCGGCGAGCCGGCCTATCAGCTCGCCGTCGTCGTCGATGACGCGGCGATGGGCATCACCGAGGTGGTGCGCGGCGACGACCTGCTGAGCTCGACCGTGCGTCAGCTGTTGTTGTACGGCGACCTGGGCGAGCCGGCCCCGCAATTCGGGCACGTCCCGCTGCTGATGGGCGCCGACGGGCACCGCCTATCGAAACGCCACCGCGGCATCACGCTGCGCGAGATGCGCGAGGACGGCTGGACCGCAGAGGCGATCGTCGGCCGGCTGGCCGAGATCCACGCGCTGCGGCCCACGCATGAGCCCATCGCGGCCGCCGACCTCGTTGACGGCTTCGACCTGACCCGCCTGCGACCGCTGCCCGGTGGCATCGAGGTGCGCCCGGAGACCTGGCGCGGAGGTTCCACGTGACGCGCCGTGCCTACATCGTCCTGTCGTCCGTCTTCATTCTGGGCGCGGGCCTGCTGTTCACGCGCGTCTACGGCGCGTTCGGCTACGGCGGCGAGGACGAGGGCTTCATCATCGCCCTGGCCTACCGCCTGACGGAGGGGCAGCTTCCGTACCGCGACTTCATCTACATCCGCCCGCCGGGCAGCCTGCTGATCCACGCGTTGCCGCAGCTGGTGCTGCCCGCCGGCATCGTCGTGTTCGTCGAGAAGCTGCTGTTCTACGTCTTCATCGCGACGTACTCGATGATCGCGACGGCGATCCTCAATCGCGACGGCGCGCTGGATCGCCTCGGCCTGCACCCGTTGCTGTTCTCGTTGCTGTCGTTCGTCTACTCGGTGCAGAGCTTCCCGCCCAAGCCGTGGCACACCGTCGACGGCATTCTGCTCGGCACGGTTGCGCTGTGGTGTGTCATCGCAACCAGCGGCGGCGGCGGTCTCGTCGCAGGCGGGTTGCTGTTGTGTCTGTCCGCCGCATGCAAGCAATCGTTCTACTTCTTGATCCCCGCGGTCTGGCTCTTCGTCGGTCTGCAGCGCGGACGTCGCGACCTGCTCGTCGTCGTGGGCAGCACGCTCGTCTTCGCCGCTGCCGGTGCGGCCGCGCTCGCGGGGTTCGGCGTCCTCGACGACTTCGTCGCGCAGACCACGGGACAGACGAGGCTGTCGAGCCTGCTCTACTCCGGAGCGATCGCCTACGTGCACGGCCTGACCGTGCCGGCGGTGGCAGCGATCGCCGTGGTGGCTGTCGTCGCGCTGCTGCTGCGACGCAAGGCTGCCGTGCTCGCGGTGACGCCGTACGTCCTGTTCGGCCTGCTCGGCGTCGCGATCATCCTGCGTTACATGAACAACCCGACGTTCCAGACGCCCGCCTTCAACCACCCCGGCCTGCTGTTCGTCGCGGCGGCCGCGCTGGTCGCGATCGACCTGCTACGCAACCGCGAGCGGGACTGGACGCTCGCCGCAATGCTGGCGTTGGCCTGGTGCGCGGGCCTCAGCTGGGGCTACCCGACGCCGGTGTTGTTCGCGGCGCCGATCCTGTTCGCGTGCCTGTGCGGCGCGACGCGCTGGCTCGGCAGCTCGCCGCCGCGGCTCGCGGCGTTCGTATTGACCATCTCCGTGTTCGTCCAGTGGGTGGGCTACCAGTTTCCGTACCGCGAGGCGCCGCGGCCCGAGCTGGCCTACCAGCTGGGCAAGGTCTTCCCGCGCCTGCAGGGGATCTACGCCTCCGAGCGCAGCCGCGACCGCTTGGCCGAGCTGCGCGACATGGTCGAGCGGCACGACGGCGAGTTCGCCGTGCTGCCGGGCATGCCGCTGGCGCATTTCCTGACCGCGCGCCGCCCCGTGCTGGAGCTCGACTGGGCGATGAACAACGAGGCCGGCTTCGACACCGAGCGCCTCGTGCACACGCTCGAGCAGGAAGTCAACGTCGCGTTCGTCGAGAAGGACTCACGCTCGGCGTGTGCCGGCGGTCCGGTCTGCTCGGACGTCACCGACCACGTCCTGCGCACATGGCACAGGGTCGAGACGGGCGAGTTTCTCGACGTCTACATCCCGCGCTGGATCGATTCAGCCCCGACACTCGTCGAGTAGCAGACGCTCCAGCTCGACGTGACCGCGACCCTCGCAGTCCGACACCTCGCCAAAGACGACCAGCGTGTGGGTCCCGGTTCGTTCCAGTGTCACGTCGGACGGGGCCGCGCTGCCGTCGGCCACGGGCAGACCGCGCGGATCGTAGAGCTCCCAGCGCACGTCGACCGGATCGCGCGCGTCGCGCCTGAACGCCAGTCGTGCGACGTCCCCCTCGCGCCCCGTGAACTGGAACGACTGCCGTTCGCCGGGCCACGCGAGGTCCACCTTCGCGGGGCGCGTATCCTCCAGCTGCAGTCCGCAGCTGCTGCCGTCGGCGATGCCGTTCAGCGAGACGACGTAGTCTCCCGTGCGCTCGAGGGCGCGGTCCTCGACCAGCAGCGCGTAGCGGCCGTCGTGCTGCAGGCGCACGGCGCCGGTTCGCATGCGGGATCCGGAGGCGACGGCGCCGTCCGGGCCCAGCAACGTCCAGACCGGGTCCGGGGCGTCGGAGTCCAGCTCGGCTCCGCCGGCGATGTGCAGCACGCCGCCCTTCTTGCCGAGGAAGGAGTAGACGTCGTGGTCGATCCCGGCGTCGAAGCGGCCGCGTGTCGGCGTGCCGCACTGGATCTCTCGCGCGCACGAGCCGGACTCGGACAACCACTGCACCTGGATCGCGTAGCGCCCGGTCAGACTCTCCATCGAATCGAAGACGACGATCGTGTACGTGCCGAACTCCGGCAGCATGCGCACCGAGTCCCGGTCGCGCGGGAGGCCGATCGACGAGCCGCCCGGTCCGATCAGCGCCCACATCGGAGCGAAGCCGTCGTTGTCGTCGATCGGCTGCGTCGCGATGTTGACCCACTCGCCCCGGCCGCCCTGGATCGTCCAGGCGTGCACCTCCTCCTCGAAGCGCACGTCGGCCTCACGGATCTCGCCGCAAGCCAGCGGACCCTTGGGGATCGCGTCGGGGGGGACGAAGCCGACCGCCGCGGCCGACCCGGCGGCGAGCGCGACGGTGGCGACGACGACGATGGTGTGGCGGACTCGATCGAGCACGGTGTCTCCCCCCGGACCGGACGAGATCAGTGCTACGAGTCTGCCACGAAACGGGCGGATGGCGTTAATCGAACGGGCGTCTTGCCGGGACTACAGGCGCGCAGGCAACTCCAGCCCAATGGTTGATCATTGGGGATGCACCCCTGCAGCCCCGGCAAGACGCCCGTTCACACCGCATGGCGCAATCGGGACCCGGGAGGGGCAATCCGATCAGGGTCCGCAGCTTCCGGGGCCCGCGACCCGCTCCAGGCCTCCGCTGCCCCGACCCCAGGATCCGGGGTCGGTGCCGATGCCGCCGTGGCCGCGGTGGACGAAGAAGAACACCTCGCCCGGCAGCGGCTGCGGGACGTCGCCGAAGCCCTCGGTGGTCGCGTCGGGCGAGTCGTCCTCGAGGCAGACGACCGCGCCCAGGTCGACGGTCTGCTTGTCGCCGGACAGCGCGAGATTGTCCACCCGGCCGCGGATCACGTCGTAGCTGACGGGCGAAGGCTCGGCGTCCCAGGTGACGACCGTCGGAGCGTCCGGTCCGGGTGAAACGCGGCCGGGTGCGGTGAAGTCGACGACGTGGAGCTGGATCGAGCCGTTGTTGGGAATCGTGCCGGTCGAATCCGCCGCGGCCGAGAACACCGCGTGCGATCCGTCGTGATCGACGGCCAGCGCAGGGCCGTAAGCCTGCGCGGCGGGCTGGGATCGATGGTCGCGATCGAGCAGGCCGGAAGCGCGCCGGACGATCCCCGTGCCGACGTCCACGCGGTACACGTCGCTCGCGGCGCCGGCGGGACCGAGCCACTCGGCGCTCGAGAAGAAGTAGACGACCCGGCCGTCGCCGCTGATCCGCGGAAAGAGCGACTCGCCCGTCGCCGTGTGCGTGAGCTGCGTGGTGCTCTGGGTGTCGACGTCGTGGAAGAAGATCTCGGCGTTGTGGTCAGGATTCGTGCCCAGAGGATTCGAGTAGGAGACGTAAGCCACCGCTCGACCGTCGGACGAGATGTCCGGGTTGTGCGAGCCGTACGTCGGGTCCATCGACAGCTGCTCGATCGTGTTGCCGTCCGCACTGACGCGAACGACTTCGCTGCCGAAGTCCGGGTTCTGGCCGGTCGCGTTGGCGCCTGTCTGGTACACGACCCAGGCTCCGTCGGCGCTGATCCGCGGCTCGCGGCCCGCGTCGGAGAGGTTCTCCTCGAAGAACGTCTCGCCGATGGGGCCGCCGTCGGCCGATACGGTGAACACACCGGCATCCGGCGCAAAATCGATCCCGCTCGAGAAGAAGACGACGTGATCCGTGCCGGCGATATCGGGATGGTAGTCCCAGCCTGCCGAATTCGGATGCGACAGATCGATCAGGTCGCTTCCATCCGATCGCAGTCGATAGATGCGGTTCGCGAAGCTGGTGTCGCTCGGGTCCAGGAGGTTGGTGTGCGCGCCCAGAACGATGTTCTGCCCGTCGTGGCTCATGCCGGCGAACCCCGGCCAGGCGTCCTGGGTGATGCGCGTCATTCCGCCACCGGAAGGTTCGACGAGCCACACGTCTCCGAAGGAGCGTTCGTCGGGATTCTCGTCCGTATCGCGAACCACCATGACGCGCGAGCCGTCGGCGGAGATGTCGACCGAGTTGGCCCAGGTCAGGTCCGTCGGGTTCGAGGCCGGAAGCAGGATCTCCGTTTCGTCGCCGCCTGCGAGATCCTCGGTTACGAAACGCAAGCCGTTCTCGTCGGCCACGTAGCCGAGCCGGGTGTTCGCGCCCGATACGAGCGACAGAGCGGACCGGGTACTCGTGACCTGCGTCTCGACGAGCAACTGCGTGTCGTAGCGCAATACCGAGGTCTGGATTCCCGGAGGGCCCCAGAGGTACTGGTCGTAGTAGACAAATCTCCCGTCGTCCGTGATCCGGGCGTCCTCGCCGAATCTCGTGATCGGCGTGGCGCCTCCCCAGTCATGGATGTGGATTGTCTCCTGGGAGGTCCCGTACACGAACTTCTGCCCGTTGCCGGAAACCCACGGCCAGTAGATCCGTTGCAAGGTTGTCTCGACCTCGGTCAGCCCGGTGCCGTCGGCGAAGATCGTGAACACACGGTCGTTCGCGGAGGTTGCGGACCCGGCCAGGTCGTCCGCGTGCGTGAACGCGATTCGATCCCCGGCGTCGTCGATGGAGAACTCCGGCCAGTCGATCTCGCCGGCCGTCGTGAGCTGCGTGACGTCGAGCGTCGCCGTGTCGACGACGAACAGCTGCGGCATTCGCGAGGGGTTCGTGCCCAGCGGGTTCGAGTTCGCCGAGTACACGACCCGGTTCCCGGAGCCCGAGATCATGGCGTTGCGTACGTCGCCGCTGTTGATCTTCGGGTGGTGGGTCAGCTGCACGATGTCGCTGCCGTC
>JAAELQ010000088.1 GCA_024226515.1 bacterium | reverse complement strand
TTCCACGCTTCCTCCAGACAGTCGGTCACCCTTCCGCCCTTGCGCTTCCGTTCGGTCCCTGTGGCCAGATCCCGGGAGGACTTGCACCTCCAGGAGTGCGCCCGTGCCGGGCGCACAACAAAGAAGGGCCGCCTCGATCGAGGCGGCCCCGGGGAGAAAACGCGCTAACGAACGATTAGAACGGCGAGCCGTCGTCGATGATCACGCCCGCGGCGATGATCTCGCGAACCTGGGCTCCCATCGCGAATTGAACGAAGACTTTCTGCCCTCCGAACACGGTCACCGGAAGCATAGAGCCGGTCTCCTTGCTCGCCGTGCGAACCTGGATCGAAACCGTGGCCGTCACCGTCTCTGTGCCCGGGTTGGACACGACGACGTGGACGACATCTCCCTGCACGGTGACCGACTGGACGATCAGTCCGTCGGAACCCGAAAATACCGCCGGGCTCATTCCGGCGGCCACGAGGACGGTCCCTGCGACTGCAGATCCCACGGACCATCTTCTTCGGACGGAGGGCAACATGTTCGAACCTCCTTCTCGATAGGCTGGAGAAGCTTTTTCTAGGTTCTGTTCAGCCTTTGTTCCATATCCACTAATTACAAAACCTATATCTAAATCTCGATCGCGCAATCGGGACGCCGCCGAACCCGAAAAGGGACCGAAAACCGTGACTTGTGGGTGGGGGGGGAAGGAGGACGAGCTAGATCTGGTGCTCCCGCATCTTGCGGTAGAGGGTCGCGCGGGAGACGTTGAGCAGCTCCGCTGCGCGACTCCGGTTGCCTCCGGCGGCCTCGAGCGCGCGCTGGACCTGCTCCTTCTCCGCCAGCTTCAGCGAGAACGACGGAGCGCACGACGATGCGGCCTCCGGCAGCAGCGCCTGCCCCAGGCCGGGGTCGGACTCGACGACGGCGACGCTGATCGGCTGACTCCCGGCCAGCAGCGTGAGGCGCTGCAGGGTGTTCTCGAGCTGCCTCACGTTGCCCGGCCAGGCGTAGCGCTCGAACAGGGCGAGGACGTCGTCGTCCAGCCGAACCGGCTCGCGTCCCCGATCCCGCGCGATGCAGCCGAGAAAGTGGTGCGTCAGCAGCGCGATGTCACCCGGTCGCTCGCGCAGCGGCGGAAGCTCGATGGTGACGACTTGTAGGCGATACATCAGATCCTCGCGGAAACGTCCCGCGCGAACCTCCTCCGCGAGGTCGCGGTGCGTCGCAGCGACGATGCGCACGTCGACCGCGATCGACTCCTCGCCCCCTACGCGGCGGATCTCGCGCTCCTGCAACACGCGCAACATGCGCGCCTGCATCTCTGCAGACATGTCGCCGATCTCGTCCAGGAACAGGCTGCCGCCGTCCGCCTGTTCGAACAATCCCGGGTGGTCGCGCTCGGCTCCAGTGAACGCACCGCGTACGTGACCGAACAACTCGCTCTCGAGCAGCGTCGCCGGAAGCGCCGAGCAGTTCTCCGAGACGAACGCGCAGCGCCGGCGCAGCCCGTTGAAGTGGATCGCCTGCGCCACGAGTTCCTTGCCCGTCCCGCTCTCGCCCTGCACCAGCACCGGGAGGTCGGTCGCCGCCACCTTCTCGATCAGGTCGAACACCTTCTGCATACCGGAGGAACGCCCCACGATGTTGGCGAAGCGCGTGCGCGTCTCGGCCGCGGCCTGCAGTCTGCGGTTTTCGTTCTCGAGTCGCACGCGTTGCAGGACGTTGGACAGCGCCAGCCCGGCATGATCGGCGAAGGCCTCGACAAACTGCAGATCGGCGTCGGTGAACACCAGACCGTCCTCGCAACAATCGAGGTAGACCGTGCCGACGATCGAGCCGCGCGAACGCAGCGGCACGCACATCAACGAGCGAATGCTGTACAGGCTGACGCTCTTCAGCTCGCGAAAGCGGTCGTCGTTGCCCGCGTCGATGGCGAGCAGCGAGCGTCCCTGTCCCGCGGCGGCGACGATGCTGCGGCTATACGACTCGGCGTCGCTGGCCGTCTGCGGATCGAGGTCGCGCACGAGGTGCACCGCGAAGCGCGGATCGTCGCCGGACGACTCCTCCTTCAGCAGGATCATCCCACGCTGCGCGTGCACGACGCGCAACGCCATGTCGAGAATCGTCTCGAGCAACGCCTCGGGGTCGGTCTCCGAGTTGACCGCGCGAATCATGTCGTACAGCGCGCGTAGGCGACCCTGCTCTTTGCGGTCGGCGACGCCCGTCGTGGCGGCCAACCCTGCGAACGCCGGTCGGCCGAGGAACCGCTCGCGGTCCTCGCGAGTCCCGAGCCGACCTGCGGCCGCTTCGAGCGCGCGCCGTCCCTCGCGCAGCGCCTCCTCCGCGTCGCCGTCGCGTCCGGTCCGGCGCAACGCATCGGCCAGCAAGCCCGAGGCCTCGGCCTCGAAGGCCCGCGCTCGCTCGTGCCGTGCCGCGGCCGCCGCGGCGCGGGCGGCCTCCTTCGCCGGCTCGGGGTCTCCGCGGCCCAGGCGATACGTTGCTCGCGCGAGGTCGGCGCGGATACGGATCTCGGGCTCCAGCGCCTCGGGGTTCTCCGCGGCGACGTCGCGGAACTCGGCCTCGACGGGGTCGAACGGCTCCGGACAACCGGGCGCGGAGCGGCGCTTCATCTCCAGTGCCAATGCAACGGACAGCGCTCGCGGCTTGCCGCGGCGACGGCAGCGGTCGAGCGTCTGCTGCAGCAAGCGTCGGATCGCCACCGGGTCGGCGTAGCTCGTCTCCATCCACGCCTCGGCCAGCAGCATCCCGGCGAAGTCGACGTTCTCCGGCTCGATCCGCGTCGAGGATCCGTCGAGCGTGTTGCGCAGCAGCACGACCGCGTCGCCCGCGCGTCCGCAACGGATCTGAGCGTCGGCCAGCCGGCAGCGGTCGACCAGCACGCGGTTGGGGTCGCCGAGATGCAACGCAAGGTCCACCGCGCGCTCGGCGATCGCGATCGCCTCGTCGGGCCGTCCGCTCTCGATCGCCACCCGCGCCAGCGAGGAGGATGCGGCCTGCTGCAGTGCGAGGTTCGCCTGATCCTCCGCCTCGCCGCGCACGCGCTCGAGCAGCTCGGTTGCCTCGCCGTACTCGCCGCGCCGGATCTTGATCACGGCGAGACCGATGCGCGCCTTGAGTTCCTGCGCGTCGGCGGACTCGTTCGTCGGAGCGCGTGCCGCGGCGTACGCTTCGATCGATCTGCGGAACTCCGTCTCGGCCCCCGCATCTCCCAGCCGCAGGCGACAGGTCGCGATCAACTGGTGCAGCTCCGCCTCGGCCTTCGGATCGTCGTCGCCCGCCAGCAACTCCCTTGCGGTCTCGAGCAGCTCCAGCGCCTCGCGTTCGCGCCCGAGTCGCCCGAGCGCCATGCCGGCCGCCTTGAGCGCCTGGGCCCGTTGCTCGTCGGCACCGCGCTCGGACGCCAGCTTCACGGCCTGCTCCGCCGCGGCCAGCGCGAGCCGGAAGCGGCCCGCGCGGACGAGCGCCCCGGCCCTGCCGGTCGCGGCCGCGAGCCGTTCGACCGGCGTCTCGGCGAAGCGCATCGCGGCTCCGAAGGCCCGCGCCGCGGCGGCGTCGGCGCTGCCCGCGCTGAGCGCCCTCCCCTGCCGTAGCCGCAGCGCGTGGCGTCCTCGCCGCTCGCGTCCGAGCCAGCGCAGCGCCGTGCCGATGATTTGTGCGGCACGCAACGGGTCGCCGGCCGCCGTCGCCTGTTCCGCGGCTAGCGCAGCGGCGGCCTGCGCTCTGGACGACTCGCCCGCGTCGGCCCACAGGGACGCGAGCAACCCGTCGTGTCCTGACGCGTCTCCGTCGCTCTCGAGCACCGTCGCGGCTCGATGCGCCGCGGCGGCTCGTCGGTCGGCGGGCAGCGCCTCCAGCAGGCGCCGCATCAGCCCGTGCGAGTCGGCGGACCAGCGCCCGCCGGTGCGGTGCGCCAGACCGAGCGCCGCGACATCTTCCGCTGCGGCGCGCACCGCCGCGAGGGGTTTCTCCGCCATGTGCGCGATCCACTCGTCGCTCGCCTCGCCGCGCAACACGGCCAACCACTCGAGCCAGTCCCGCCCCGCATCGGAGAGCATGCCCAGCCGTCCGAGCGGAAGTGCCCCGCCCTCGACCTCGTCCGGCGCTCGCCCCTTCTCCCACGCACCCTCGACGAGCAGGGACTCGGCGGTCGCCGGAACGCCCTGCGAGGCGCGGTGCAACCAGCGGACGCGTTGCTCGGCGACCTCTCCGCCGGTCGCCCGCCGCGCCATCGCGCGAATCCCGGACTCGTCGAGCGGACCGAGCTCCACCGACTCCAGCGTCGGCACGCTCGGCGTGTCGTCGATCAGGCGGTCGAGCACCGGACGGCCCGAACGTCCCGGGCGGCGCGCGGCGACGACCTGCAATCCCGGTCGGCGCGGTTCGCGCGCCACCCGCTCGAGCAACTCGACCGTCTGCACGTCGGCGCGCTCGACGATGTCGAGCAATAGCAGCGTCGGTTGCCGTCCCGCCGATGCGCGCAGCGCCGCCAGTTCGACGCGCGATGCAGCCTCCGCAGCGACGACGTGCCAGCCGTTGAGAATCGCGTCGGCCGCGAGCCAGCGCAGCACACGAGTCTTGCCCGAGCCCGAGCCTCCGACGAGCCAGGTCACGCGTGGCCCGCTCGTCGGGTCGAGCCGCTTCCACAGACGGTCCAGCGTCTCGGCCCGCTCCGCGGGGGGCCCGGAGAGCAGCCGCGCCGAGCGCGTGACCGGAGTCTCGGCGGCGTGATCCGTGCCGCACGCGTCGTTCAACCGCGCGAGCGACTCGCGCGCTGCCGAGGGCCGGTCCGACGGTTCGACGGCCAGCATGTCGTCGAGCCAGGCGGCCAGCCCCGGCGGAACATCGGCCGGCAGTTCCGGCCGGCGGCGCCTGCCCTCGCCAAGGTCGCGCATGAAGCGGCCGAGGTCGCGCCCGTCGAACGACAGCGGCGGTTTCCCGTGCACCGCCTCGAACAACACGGCGCCGAGCGAGTAGAGATCCGAGGCCGCCGTCGCGGGCTCGCGCCGGAACAGCTCCGGCGCCATGTACGGCAGCGTCCCCTGCGCGGCAGCCGTCTCGAGCGACTCCTCGGCGTGGCGCGCCAACCCGAAGTCGAGGATCACCAGCCGGCAGCCCAGCTTCGGCCGATCTCGCACGAGCAGGTTGTCCGGCTTCAGGTCGCGATGCAACAGCTGGAAGTCGTGCAGAAACGCGAGCGCGCGCAACGCCTCCGCCGCCAACGGGAGCAGTTGCACCCGACCGGCGGCGGCCACCGCATCCACGAGGTTGCTCCCGTCGATGTACTCCAACGTGAACCGCGGCAGCCCGGAGTCCGGCGCGGTATCGAGCTCGTGCACCTCCACGAGATTGGGATGGTGCAGCGAGACCAGCGTCGCGAACTCACGACGCAGCGAGCGCGAGCGTCTGTCCTCGTCTTCGGTCGAGGACGGCGCGAGCTCCTTCAGCGCGAGCAGCGATCCGCCGGCAAGGCGATCCTCGACCAGCCAGACACGGCCAGCCCCTCCCTCGCCCAGTAAGCGCTTGGGGTGATATCGATCCGAACCGACTCGGGACGAATCCATCTCCTCATTATAGGAACGTCGGCGGAATTAGAAGAATAGTTTTTGAGGCGTGTTTCATCTTCGAGACATCTCGGTTCCGACTGTCTCGCAGCGTCACAACTCTTTCCGGCTCAACGCGTTGACGGAATCGACCCCGGCACGGTGTCTCGGAACTGAGACACACGCCGGAACCGGCCTTCCCGCCTTTTCCCAGCTAAACCGTTGATTCAAAAAGAGCTCTGGGGATTGGCACGATCCGGCGTGGCTCTTGCTACTTCATGGGGTGCCGGAACGGCTCACCGGCGGCACGGGAACGAGAGCCAAGGGAGGTTAGGGGGATGTACGAGAAATCGAACGGAGCGCGGACACGCCGACTGATCTGGGTCGCGTTGTGCGGCGCGATGCTGCTGGGCCTGGCTGCGGGCACTCCCGGATACGCCGGCGGCAGGGACTGCATCAGCGCCGAGGTCGAGTACGCAATCCGTTTCCCCGACGGCGAGCTGCTTCCTCCCGGCCGCCTGCGATTGTGCGGAGAGGTGCTGTCCCCGATCGCGAACCTGCACCGCATGTACGTGGACGGACGCCCTGTCGGCATGTTGATCAGCCGCCGCTCAGTCAATGAGGCCGATCCCGGGTCTTCCCCCGCGGTCTTCTTCAGCCGCGGTGACGACGGTCAACTGGAACTGGTCGGCTACGTGCAGCCCGGCCGGGGGCGAAACGTCTCCTTCCGGTTCGGCTCCGAACGAACAACCCCGTCGAGCGCACGTCGCGGCGGCGCCTGGCGCCGCGAGGGCGGTCTACTGGTGTTGGCCGCCGCGCAGGACTGACTCGAGAAGAAACCCGTCAGGCCTTCAGTATGCAGTTCGGCCGCGAGGGCGACCGGAACGAGCGTGCGAGTCGACCCCCTCGCGCGACCTGCGGACCGAAGAGCTGACCCCCAGCCTGACAGACTCGGTAGCCGGCCCGTCCCGCTTCCGGACTGCAGACTGAAGGCCTGACGGCCCTCCCTGGACCCCGGCCCCGGCTGGAGTAGATTGGCTAGGAACCTCGAATCAGGAGTTTCCCTGCCATGAGCCCTTCCGCCAGCCCGGTCCTCGACACGGAGCCGCCCGCTCCCCCGACGACCCCGATGACCGCGCGCCTGGCCGGAGGAGCTGCCGCGTTGGCCGTCTTCGCCCCCGCTATCTTTCTCGGCGCGTTCCTGATCTTCCAGGTCCAGCCGATGATCAGCAAGCACATCCTGCCCTGGTTCGGCGGCACGCCGGCCGTGTGGACGACGTGCGTGCTGGTGTTCCAGGCGCTGTTGTTCGCCGGATACTGCTACGCGCACCTCACCACGCGCTGGCTCGGCCCGCGCGCGCAGAGCCTGCTGCACCTGGGGCTGGTCGCGGTCGCCGCGTGGATGACCGTCTTGCCTGGCGCGGGCTGGAAACCGACCGGCAGCGAGCAGCCGATGCCGGCGATCGTCGTCATGCTGCTGGCATCGGCGGGGCTGCCCTACTTCGTGCTCGCCGCCACGGGACCGCTGCTGCAGGCGTGGTTCTTCCGCGTCTGTCCCAAGCGCTCACCCTATCCGCTGTACGCACTATCCAACGCGGGTTCGCTGATCGCGCTGGTCAGCTACCCGTTCCTCGTCGAGCCCGCGCTGGCGCTGCGCGAGCAGTCCGCGATCTGGTCCGGCGCCTTCGTGGCGTACGGGTTGTTCTGCCTCGGTTGCACGATCGCGCTGTGGCGCACGCGCGCCCCCGAAGCCGCGAAGAGCGCGAGCGACTCCGCCGAGACGGCCGACGCGCCGACCTGGCTGTGGATGGCGTGGGCCGCGTGCGGCGTCGTGCTGTTCATGTCGGTGACGAATCAGATCTCGCTCAGCATCGCGTCGTTCCCTTTCATGTGGGTGCTGCCGCTATCGGTCTATCTGTTGACCTTCATTCTCGCCTTCAGCAGCGGGCGCTGGTACTCGCGCCGCGTGTACGTCGCGTTGCTCGTCCCCGCGCTGGCCGCGATCTGGTTCGTCATGCGCGGCGAGGTGCACTTCGGCTCGGGGCCACGCCTCGGCATCGTGCAGCAGATCGCGCTCTACGCCGGCGGCCTGTTCCTGATGTGCATGATCTGCCACGCCGAGTTGTACCGGCTGCGCCCGCGCGCCGGCCGGCTGACCTCGTTCTACCTGGCGATCTCGTTCGGCGGCGCGCTGGGCGGCATCGTGGTCGGGGTCGCCGCCCCGATGGCGTTCCTGCTGTATCAGGAGCTGCAGCTCGGGATCCTCGGCTGCTGCGTGCTGCTGGTCGTGACCACGTTGCGCGGCGCGGGCGACGGCAAGAGCCGCTCGTTCGTCGTGGCCGGCCTCCTCGGCATCGTGCTGCTGACCGGCCTGTTCGCCCAGCAGAGCGTCAGCTTGCTGCGCGACACGATCCACACCGCGCGGAACTTCTACGGCCTGCTCCGCGTGCAGGAGGTCGGAGAGGGAACCCCCGGCGGACACCTGCGCAAGCTGTACGACGGCGCCATCGTCCACGGCATGCAGTTCGTGCACCCGGACCTGCGGCGCGTACCGGTCGGCTACTACACGCCGCGCACCGGCCTCGGCGGCGCGTGGGCCACGCTGGAGCGCGACGGCGGGCGCAACATCGCCGTCGTGGGCCTGGGCGTCGGGACGCTGGCGGCTCTCGGCCGGCCCGAGGACCGGCTCGTGTTCTACGAGATCAACCCCGAGGTCGTGCACGTCGCGGAGAACTACTTCACTTACCTCGACGACTGCCTGTCCGAGACCGAGCTGGTCCTGGGCGACGCCCGGCTGCAACTCGAGCGCGAGGCGGATCGCGGGTTCGACCTGCTGATTCTCGATGCGTTCAGCAGCGACGCGATCCCGGTCCATCTGCTGACGCGCGAGGCGTTCGAACTCTACGAACGCCACCTGGCGCCGCACGGGACCGTCGCCGTCAACATCTCGAACCACCACCTCGACGTGGCCCCGTTGGTCTACGGGCTGGCGCACGCCAACGAATTCTACGCGGTGGAGGTCGACACGCCGGCGCGGCTGGACGAGGCGACGCTGACGACGAAGTGGATGATCCTGTCGCGCGACGCGGACTATCTCAATGCGCTGGTCGACTACTTCGCGCCGATGCTCGCGGCGGGCGAGGTCGGGATGCAGCGGCGGCAGCCGGGTGAGTACGAGGCGGTGCGCTTGTGGACGGACGACTACAGCAACCTGTTCCAGATTCTGCGCTGATGCGTCAAGGACAACCCGACTCTGTCGGAACACGGGGTGCTGCTGCGCTGTCTGCGCCGAAGTCCGTGTCGGCGACGTCGCGCACCAGGTAAAACCCATCGTCGCCGGCAAGCGCGGAGGCTTCAGCCACGCGGTCGTAAGTCCAGGGCTGTGGACACGCGACGAGCTCGACGCCGACCGACGACACGCCCCCCGCCGCGCGCAGCGCGTTCAACGAGCCGCGGACGAAGACGTTGCGGTAGCCCGGGATCGACGCCGAGGTGCACGCTCCCTTCTCGACCCGCAGGTCCGCGGGACCACCCTCGGCGACGAGACAGACGGCGGAGCAATCCAGCCCGTCCGCGGCGTCCGCAAGTCCGTTGCAGTCGTTGTCGCGCAGGTCGCAGATCTCTGTCGCGCCCGGGAACGAGGCCGGGTCCTGGTCGTCGCAGTCGACGTCCTGCCCCAGGCCGTCGCCGTCGCTGTCCGCTGGCGTGCCGCCCTGCGAGAAACTGCACATGTAGCCCTCGCGGATCGCCGCTACGTCGTCGATCGGTAGCGTCGTCTTGTGCGACTCGCACTGGGCGGCCAGCCCCATCATCGCGATGTTCCCCGGCGGGTGAGCCAGCCCCAGGTGATGCCCGATCTCGTGGATCGCCACCTGCTCGATGTACCACTCGCCGGAGTACGCCGGGAACTCCGCGATCACTTCACAGTCGCCCTGAGCGGCCGTCTCGGCGACGCTGGTCCAGTCGTGCCCCGGCCCGTTGATCGAGACGTCCGTCTCGACGCGGCGCCAGTAGGTGTGGCCTCCGCAGTCTCCGGTAACGGTGTCGTCGATCAGCGTCTCGGTCGCGGCGCCGATGCAGAACCCCTCGCACACGCCGGGTTGCGGATCGAAACGCACGACGGAAACGCCGTCGCCAAGTCCGAACGACGGCACGCCGTCCGGGTCCCCGGGGCTACCGCGCAGCGGGATCATCAGGTCGCCGACACCCTCGACCTCCCACTCCTCCAGGGCCACGAGGGTCGCCAGCACGCCGCCGTCCGCGTCGTCGATCGTGGCGATGCCGCGCGGGTCGACGTAGATCGGCTCCGGCAGGTCCTGCGGATAAAGCCGGCGCCGCGGCTCGGTCCAGGCGATATCCAGATCGCGACAGCCGATCCAGCGGCGGAAGATCAGAAACTCATCGTGGTTGCATCCCGGTGCGAACGGCGAGTCGGCTCCCGGACATGCGCCGCTCTCATGCCAGACCCAGCGCGACTGGAGATCGACGCCGGGGACCGGTCCGCCGCACCACTCGGCGGTGCGGAACAGGCTGTGGTGCCCGCCGGTGGTGGGCGTCGTCCAGTCATCTTGCAGGTTGCACTTGTGGATCCGCGTCGCCATCTCCGTCACCGAAGGCACGGGGTAGGAGTCCAGATCGATCTTGGTCGGACAGACGTCCCAGTCGCGGTGTCCGCTGAAGGCGACGATGTCGTTCGTCTTCAGGTCGTGCAGCACCCCTTGCGAGTCCGCTTCGTCTCCGTAGGCGACGATGTAGAGCCACGAGTCGGTCGTCGTGAAGTCGTAGGACTCCGGCACGCAGACGCCGTTGCTCGCATCACCGTCGCCGTGCAGGCTGACCGTCATCCCCGGCCCCCCGAAGTCGGCCGTGTAGATCCCGTAGGCATCGTCGGCCGTGACGTCGCCGTGGACCCGTGTCGGCATGCAGTGGCGGAAGATCAGGTACTCGCCGTGGTCGCAGCCGGGCTCGAACGGGGCGATGGCTCCGGGACAGGATCCACTGTCGTGCCAGGTCCAGGCCGCCTCGGTGTCCACTCCGGAGACCGGCCCGCCGCACCAACGCGCGGTGTTGAACGAGCCGTTGACACCGCCCACCGCGGGAGCGGTCCACAGCCCCGACTCGCCGCAGGCGCGGATCTCGTCCGCCAGCCCTGCGGGCGTCGGCTCCGGGTAGGCGTCGAGTCCCGCGCCGGTCGGGCAGACCTGCCAGCCGCCGGATCCGCTGCGGACCGGAAGGCCGTTCAGCGTCAGGTCGTGCACCAGCCCCTGCGCATCCGCGTCGTCGCTGAAGACCACGATGTACAGGTAGAGGTCGTCCGTCGTGAAGCCGTACGACTCCGCGCTGCAAACACCGCTGCCGTTGTTCCCGCCGCCTCGCGGCGTGACGCTCATGAACGGGCCCTCGTAGTCCGCGGTGTAGACGGCGTAGAAGTCGTCGGCGCTGACCTCTCCCGCGACCGTGGTCTGGGCCGTCGCCGGAGACACGCTCGCGACCAGCATTGCGAGGCCGAGCGGTAACCACCGGCGCGCTCGGCCCGTCATCGGACGTCCCTCGCGCCTCGCGCCCCGCCGACGAGTCGGCGCAACTCCGCCAGCGACAATCCTCCCGCCGTGCCCTCGATCAACCGCGGAGGTCCCGCCGCCGAGTCGTCGACCCGCGACAGTCCCTGGAAGTACCCGACGACACGCAAAGCCCCATCGGACCAGGTCGACGCGAAGACCACGACCTTTGCGCCGATCTCGAACGTCGGCGCTCCGTGCGTGACCGCCCTCACCTCGCCCACGCGCCCGCCCGGCGTGCGGAAGACAACCGTCTCGCCGGGCTTCCTCTTTCCGCCGAGGCCCTCCACGACGAGCACCGTCGCATCCGTGAAGATCATCGAGCGCTCGGCGTTCCAGTAGCTGCGTGTATCGACGACGCGGCCGACGATGATGCCTTCGTCGGCGTGGCTTACCAGGTCGGGCAACCCGAGCTCGACGAACACGGACGCCGTGGACAGCGAACAACCGAACAACAACAGAAGCGTGATTCGAATCGCCGATCGGATCATCGTCGTCACCGGAATGCGGTCACCCGGTCCGCAGGGTCCCGCCCTTCTCGTCACTCTTGTACACCGTGACGCGCGTGCGAACAAGAAAGACCGTCGTCGAAACGGGACCTGTCCCGGACGTGTTCCGGTCGTCGCTAGTCGGTGTCGTTGGCCTGCGCGCAAATCGAGATGTCGTAGTCCAGAGGTAGGTCGGTGTCTCCTCCGATCGCCCGATCGTCCCATGTCGCGGCCCAGACGATGTACTCCGTCTCGGGCTCGACCACCAGCGTGCCGAACTCGTCTTCGCGGGTATCGACGAAATCAAGGAACTCGGGCTCCGTCCCGTCCGGCTTGACCAGCATCAGGTCCATGTCCACGTCGCCGTCAGGCCAGTTCAGTCGGATCTTCAGCCGCTCGACCCCCGGACCCGTGGTGATCGAGTAGCTGTCACGGTCGAGATAGAAGTCCTGATCCGAGCCGATATCGGCAGTGTTGCCACGGATGTGCAGCGTGCTGCCAAGCGTTGCAACGAGCCCGGTGGCCTCGGGACTGTCGGCGACCGGCGTTGGGAGGATGAATCCCGTGAAGAACACAACAAAGACGTCGTTGGCCCGGTGCCCCGCGCCCGACTCGTCGCTCTCGATGTAGTCCGGCGGCCCGTCCGGAATCGGACAGACGGAGCACAGTTCGAACGAGGGGCGCAAAGACTCGCAATTCAGGAATTCCTGGGTCGCGAGATCTGGAATCGGATCGGGCTCGCACCCGGAAGTTCCGTTGAAGTGAATCCCATAGTCGAAGACCTGTTCGCCAGATTGGGCATCTCGCGCTCGAACGCAATACTCGCCCGGAGGCAGGCAGCCCTCCATGCGAGTCGTGGACTCGGCGACGAACGGCACGTAGCATCCGAGAAGGTCGCCCGACGAGCAGTCGAAGATCTGAGTCGCGGGCAGCAGTTGACCGGCGCCGCTTCGGGTCGCCCGGATCACGACGTTCGTGTTCGCCTCTAGCGTGAATTTGTACGTGTCGACATCGCACAGTCCACCGATGGCCGCGTCGAAGTCGGCGTCCAGCTCGACGATCTCGGAGTCGAGCTCGCAGGTTCCATTCGGTTCGCTTTCCACGGCACGCGGGGCCTCGCACTCGTCGCCCAATCCGTCGAGATCGACATCTCCTTGCGCCGGGTTGGGCTGGTCCGGGCAGTTGTCGCACGCGAGGCCCAGCCCATCGCCGTCGGGGTCCAGTTGCTCGGGGTTAGCCGCATGGGGGCAGTTGTCGATCTCACCGCAGATGTCGTCGGCGTCAGGATCGTTCTCCGGGTCGAAGGGACAGTCGTCAACCGCGTCCGCCAGGGTGTCATTGTCGTCGTCCGGGTCGCAGACGTCGCCCTGACCGTCCTGTTCCCAGTCCTCCTGGCCCGCGTTGGCCACGAACGGACAATTGTCCAGTCGATCCACGTGACCGTCATCGTCACCGTCGGGGTCGCCGGTTCCGGCCAGCGTAAGGAACACCCGAGTCTCCTCGGGTGCGTTGAAGCCCAGGATGAGAACTCCGTCGTGCGCCCCGACCGCGTCGGGCTCGAATTCGACGACCAGGCTCGCGGTCTCGCCGGGCTGTAGAACGGAGAACGCCGCCAGCGGGATGAAGCGGACGTTGGACGAGCTTACCGAGGTCAGGGTCAACGGTCTTTCGCCGCTGTTGGTCACGCGCACCGGCTCCGAGCGCCGAGTGCCGACCCGCACACCGCCGAAGTCGACACGCGCCGGATCCACATCCACATCGGACGTGGAACGCGCGATGACCGAGGCGAACACGGTGGGCCGTTGAGGATCGTCGGATTCAACGTGGACTACGGCCGAGAAAAGGCCCGCGCCAAGCGTCTCGAACAAGACCGGGACATCCACGTGGCCGAACGGAGGTATCGAGACGGGAAAGCTCTCAATGCCCGGTGCGACGAACTCGGCGCGTGAAGACGTCACGCCCACCACCTCGAGGTCCGAGAAACCGAAGTTGGAGACGCGCAGCGATCGTCGCACCGACCGGCCGGGTTCGACGACGCCGAAGTCCAGCATCTCGGGAGCGACCGCGACTTTCTGGCCCGGCGGGCTGTCGTCCTCGACGCCTACCGAGACCATTGCCGCGCCGCGGAACTCCAGATCGGATACCGCGTCACCATCGGCGTCGAACAGCAGTGGAACAGCTTGCCCCTCGGACGGCGAGAAGTCGAACCGCGCGGACCCTGCCCGCCGCGCGCGAAAAGTCAGCCGCATCAGCGACTCCGGCTCGTGACTTGCCTTGTTCGTCAGCGGCAGACGGGAGACGGCCACGTCCAGTCGGCCCGGGGTTCCGTCGTCGACGTCGAAGACCGTGGTGACTCCGCCGGAGAGCAACGTACCGGGCTCAAAACGCAGGTACTCCAGCACCTGAACGGGGCTTCCGTCCGTCGGCCCGAACGTCAACGCGAAATCGGCGCCTGCCACGGGGTCGTCCATCTCGTGGGCCACGACCTCGACAACAAGTTCACCCGCAGCGGCATCCACCGACCGGACCACGACGGTATCCGGCTCGAGTTCGGGCTCGGGCAAATCGAGCGTCGGGCGCAACGGCGACACCTCCCTTATCGACTCGCCGAAGCGGGACGCGGCGCGCGCCAGGTCGTTTCCGTCGATCGTGCCGTCGAGGTCGACGTCTGTGCCGCGGCGATAGAAGGGGTCGATCGCGGTACGTCCGGACGCCGCGCCGATCGACGCGATGTCGTGGCCGTCGATACGGTTCGAGCCGTTGATGTCCACGCGATCGGCGAGCTGGTTGAACAGGACGTTCAGCTCGTTGCCGAACGTCGCAGTCGCCAGGTCCGGCAAGCCGTCCGCGTTCAGATCGCCAACGCCGAAACCTGAAGGCCACCCGCCGACGACGAAACTGGACTCGATGATGAACCCGGTGTCGGTACCCAGAAGCAGGTGCGCGGATTCGGTCGTCGCGCCGCCGAGCACCAGGTCCAGGCGCCCGTCGCCGTTGAAGTCGGCTGCCTGCAGCGGATCCGCCGCGCCGACGACGTGCACGAAGGAATCGAAGGTGATCGTTCCGTTGTGGTCGAGCCCCAGGAAATCGACGTAGTCGTAGCTGACGATCGCGATCTCGTCGCGTCCGTCGTCGTCGAGATCGCGTGCGAGCATGTCCCCGGGGAAATCGAACAGATCGATCGCCTGAGACTGCGCGAGGGAACCCGTCCCGTCGCCGCGAAACAACATCAAGTGGGGGTCGAAGTACGCCCCGACTGCGACGTCGAGGTGTCCGTCGCCGTCGAAATCTCCGGTCGCGAGCGGTCCACCCTCTCTTCCGGACAGCGTCAGCTCCGGTTGGACGAGGAAACCGCCGTTTCCGTCGCCCAGCAGAATGCTGATGCTCTCTCCGAGACGATTCGACACGACGAGATCCATCTCGCCGTCCTCGTTCAGGTCCGCGCCGTCTAGGTAGATCGGCCCGAGTCCGACCTCGATCTCCGAGGTCGCGAACGACCCGAGTCCGTCGCCGAGCAGAATGCTGACGCTGGTCGAGTCGGTCGGCCCGAACAGCGCGCCGGGGTTCGGCACGGCGACGTCGGGGTGCCCGTCTTTGTTGAGATCCGCGACGAACAGACTCTCCGGAGCGTCGCCCACGGGGAACTCGGGCTCCTGAAGCTCGAACGCCCCCAGGCCGTCGCCCTTGAGCAACTGGACCCCGTCACGCGCCGTCACGACCAGATCGAGCGCGGCGTCGGCATCGAAGTACCCGATACCGACATCGGTCGGAAACCCGACATCGATGCTCCCGGGCAACTCCGAACCACCCAGACCGTCCCCCAGCAGGATGGTCACCGATTCGTTGTTCGGGCCGACCGTGGCGCGATCGATCGCACCGTCGCGATTGAAGTCGACGGCGATCACTGCGCTATGGAGCGTTCCGATCGGAAGCTCGCCGACATCGACAAACGTGCCGGTGCCGTCGCCGATCAGGGTGACGACGGACCGGTTGCTGAGTTGGACGGACCCGTCGGTGAGGTACCCGACCACGGTCAGGTCAATCGCTCCGTCTCCGTTGAGATCGGCGGCCGCCACCGATCGAGGCCCGAATCCCGCAAGACTGCCGAAAATTCCTGTCGCCGATCCCCGGCGCAGGTCGATCTGCGGTGCGTGGTCGAAACCCCCGGCCCCGTCGCCAAGCAGAACATCGACCGTATCGTCCCCGTTGCCGGGAACCACGAGGTCGTCGAAACCGTCTTCGTTGACATCTGCGACCGTGACCGAGAGGGGTACCGGCCCGACATCGAAAGTACCGGCAGGTTCGAAGTTGCCATCGCCGACACCCTCGAATAGCACGATCTGCTCGCCCGGGGAGAACAGTTGCCCCGCCAACGGGACAACGAGATCCTGCTTCCCGTCGCGATCGAGATCCGCCACGACTAACCGGCCGGGCTCCGTCTCCAGGGCGTGCCGATAGACCTCGACGAACCTCCCCGTGCCGTCACCTCTCAAAGCGACCACCGCCCCAGCGAACTGAGCCGTCGTCACGGCGAGGTCGACGATGCCGTCCTGGTCGAAGTCACCGTGGGCGACGGATTGCGGGAACGAACCGACCGAGACACGCACCCCTTTATCGAAATTTCCGCCCCCCGCACCGAGTTGGATCGTCAGATTCGGACCGCCGGAGTTCGCCGTCGCGATATCGTCCAGCCCGTCGCCATTGAAATCGGCGACAGTCAGCGAGATCGGGTCCGAGCCCGCGGGGAACGAATCGTGAAGGCGAAAGCCCGCCGCTCCGTCGCCCAGAAAGATGCTAATCGTCGAGAAGTCCCTGTCCGCGCTCACGAGGTCGACCAGGCCGTCGCCGTTGAAGTCGCCGGCCGCCACATCGACCGGGTACGGTCGGGCCGCCACGCCGTAGGGAGCCGGCCCGAACAGCTCGACCGCCTCGGGAACGGAGGCCACGAGACAGAGAACAAGCGTGGCCCACACAGAAGGTAGATATCGGCGCTGAACTCTCGACATGGGAACAACTCCGCGATTGTGCGGATTCTCTTCTTGTTCCGGCGCTGAAGTCAAGTGGGCTCGGCCCCTCGGCTAGAACAGGCCCAGACGCTGTAGTCCGTCGAGCAGGAAAACGGCCGAGTACGCGAAGAGCGCCAGTCCGAGGAGACGCATCACCACGACATAGGCGCGGGTGTGCAGCCAGCCACGGCCGCGCGAGGTCACCAGCGCCAGCGCGATCTTCGCCCCGACGAGCAGCAGATACAGCGGCACGCAGAACGCCGCGATGTGAACCGCACCCTGCGGCGCCGCGTCGAGCACGGTCGGGGCGCCGATCGTGATCCAGAAGACCCAGGGGTGCGGGTTCAGTCCGTTGGCCAGCACACCCTTGAGGATCGAGTACGGCCGCGCCGCGGCGGTCTCGATCTCGCGCGGCGCGCTGCGCAGACCGGACCAGCCGAGCAGCGCGAGGAAGATCGCCCCCGCGATGGAGACGCAGCCCAGAGCCGACTGGACGCGCGAGAGTTGTACGACGAGCCAGATCGACGCGAGCACGATCGGCAGGTCGGTCAGCAGTGGCGCGATCGCGACCTTGCACCCTTCACGCGCGCCGTAGCGCAGGGACTGCGCGATGACGAGCGCCGTCGTCGGCCCGGGCGCGAGCCCGCCGCTCAGCCCGAAGACGGCGCCCTCGGCGGCGAGCGCGGCGAGGGTCAAGGGGTGTGGTGCTCGTGGCCGGCGTGCTCGTCCGCGCCCGCGCGGAACGGCGTCGCGACGACCTCGGCGACGTCGAGCTCGTCCACGCCCTCGCGCACGGTAAGCTGCCCGTCGACGTCGACGCCGTCGAAAACCTGCGTCGTGTCGCTCGTCGGCCAGTAGACCTCGAGCCGCTCGATGCGCGTCGCCGCGCCGAGCCCGATCTCCTGACGCATGGGTCGGGCGCCGAAGCTGCCGCCCGTTCCGACCTGCGTGTGGATCGTTCGCGGTGCTCCGCCGTCGACGACGTCGATGCGGATGCGCGCGCCGATGCCGTGACGGTTCGACTGTTCGCCGACGAGGCGAATCTTGATCCAGTGTGCGTCGAAGCCGGGGTTCTCGAACAGGACGTTGCCGAACGAGTCGCCGGGGTAGGCGCCGCCGATCTGCTCGAACACGTCCTGATCGCCGTCGTTGTCCAGATCGACGAAGACGACGGCGTGACCCTTCTGAAGATGGCCGAAGCCGCCCGCGGTCGTGATGTCGGCGAAGGACTGCCCTGCCTGGTTGAGGTACATGATGTTCGGCATCAGCGCCTCGTAGTGCGGGTATCCTGTGCCCAGATAGAAGTCGGGATAGCCGTCGTTGTTCAGGTCGCCGAAGTTCGAGCCCATCGGCAGGGATGCGATGTGCAGCCCCGCAGCCGCGCCGACGCTCTCGAACGCGCCCTGTCCGTTGCCGCGGTAGAGCTGCGGCAGCTCCCCCGGGTGCGGGATACCAAGGTACGACGCCGCGACGGCCGAGACGTCGTGCACCATCTGCTTGCCTCCGTAGGCCGCGACGAACAGGTCGAGCATGCCGTCGTTGTCGTAGTCCCAGAACCACGTCGGGAAGCTGGCGATCGGTTCGGTGACGCCGGCCTCGCGTGCGACGTCGGTGAACGTACCGTCGCCGTTGTTGTGGTACAGGCGGTTCTCGCCGTTGAGGTTCGAGACGTACAGGTCGGGGAAGCGGTCGTTGTCGTAGTCGCCCCACGAGACCGCCTTGGCGTAGCGTTCGTTCGTCACGCCGGCCTCGACGGCCACGTCGGTGAAGCGACCGTTGCCGTCGTTGCGGAACAGCTGCGAGGGGGCGCGGATGCTGAGATCGGGCTGGCCTTCGCGCTGACGCATGACGGCGAACTCGTTGCCGACGTACAGGTCGAGGTCGCCGTCGTTGTCGTAGTCGGCCCAGTCCGCGGTCTGCGTCGGATAGTGCTCTTTGCCCAGCCCGGCGGCCAGCGTGACGTCGGTGAAGCGGCCCTGACCGTCGTTGCGCAGCAGCGAGTTGGGGTGGCGGCCCAGCGCACGCCACCAGCCGCCGCGCAGGACGTACAGGTCGACGTCACCGTCGTTGTCGTAGTCGGCCGAGCTCATGTTCAGGCCGCCGAGCTGGCCGACGAGGCCCGCGTCCTCCGTACGCTCGACGAACGTCCCGTCCCCCGCGTTGCGGTAGTAGTGCATCTGCCCTGCCGTGTCGGACGTCGAGACCACGATGTCCGGCAGTCCGTCCCCGTCGAAGTCGTCGACGACGGCGCCGCCCGCCAGGTCGAACAGGCTCAGGCCGAGACCCGGCGCGGCGTCGACGAAGCGCGGGAACTCGACGTCGGACGCGAACTTGTCGAGAGGGATCAACAGGCCATCCGGAACTTCGTCCGGATACATCCCCAGCGTCATGTAGGCGATGTTCAGCAACCAGCCGGCCTTGATCGCGACGGGCGCGCCGGGCGGGGCCGTGCGCATGACGTCGATCAGGAACGGGATGGCGCTCTCGGAACCGCGCGTCGCCGTGTGCACGCCTCCGCCGCGGATGGGCAGGATGCAACTCTCGGGCGTGTGGCGCAGAGCGCAGTTCTCCGTCTCGCCCAGGCGCAGGAAGGCCACCGCGGTCTCGAAGCGCGTGTCGAGCTGTTCGTGCGGCGGGATCTCCGAGCCGAAGATCTGCAGCTGCTGGTTGGCGGCGATGTAGTGCTCGATCGACTCTTCGTAGCGTCCCATGCGCAGCTTGTGGCGACCGAGCAGCTTGTGGAACAGCCAGCGCCGCAGGTCGGGCGTACCCTCGGGCAACCCCGCGAGCTGTTGCTCGATCTCGGGGATCGGGTCCACGCCGAGGTACGGGTTGTCGATCGCGGCCTGCTCGCGCACCTGCTGCAGCAGCGCGAGCATCTGCTCGTGGCTACGGGCGTTCTCGTCCTCGCTGGGTGCGGACGACGGAGCGATCGCGCCCGAGCAGGCCGCCGTGGCGGCGGCAAGCAACAGGACGACGGCCGCGCGGACTCGCGGATAGCTCAGGTAGTTCAACTGTTCGAGCCCCTCTCCCGCATTGCGCCCACCCGTGCCGGGCGCTGGAGTTCGCGGGACGAGCATTATAAGGTAGCTCCCATGACGCGTGTCGCCGCTTGGGGATTCACCGTGGCCCTTTTGGCCTGTCTCGGGGCCGGAACGTCGCTCTGCGCCGCGGACGCCGAGACGCTGTACCGTGACGGCGGCCGGCTGCTGCGCGAACGGGACTACGCCGCGGCGCAAGAGGCCTTCGAGCAGGTCGTGAAGCTCGAACCGCGCATGACGAAGGCCTGGCTGAACCTGGGGATCGCCCGGGCGGCCCAGCGCAACTGGGAGGCGGCGATCGAGGCCTACAAGGGCGTGCTGAAGGTCGAGCCGCGGCACGCCAAGGCGCTGAACAACATCGGCAACGTCTACTTCCGTCAGGGTCGCTACGCCGAGTCCGTCGACTGGTATCGCCGGGCACTCGAGATCGACCCAGACTACATCCTCGCGCTGTACCACTACGGCTGGGTGTTGCGACAACAGAACGACTCGCACGAGGCCGAGACGGTGCTGCGGCACTGCATCGAGCTCGAGGCCGCGACCGAGCGGGAGCGCCGCACGCAGATCGACTGCCTGTTCTACGTCGGCACGCTGCGCTTCCGCGCCGAGGACTACGCCATCGCGGCGCAGACGATGGAGCAGGTCCTGGGCTTCCATCGCGCGCATGCCGAGGCGCGCTACTACCTCGGCATGGCCTACCGCAAGCTCGGCCGCATCGAGGAGGCGAAGCAGCAGCTCGAGATTCACCGCAAGCTGCTCGCCGCCGCGCGCAGCTCGAAGCCGATCGAAGCGCAGCGCGACCCATGAGGTGCGTCGCGCTGCTGCTGCTCGTCTCGCTCGCCTTCCACGGGTGTAGCGGCGAATCGCCGCGCGACGACGAGGACGGCCCGCTGCGTGTCGAGGCGACCGGTCCGCTGCGCCTGACCGACGTCAGCGCCCTCACGAACCTCGACATCGTGCAGGTCAGCGGTTCCGAGACGGTGGACCACATCATCGACTCGATCGGCGCCGGCGCCGCCTGGCTGGACTACGACGCCGACGGCGACGCCGACCTGTACCTGGCCCAGGGCGCGACACGTCTGTCGCCCGAGGGACCGCCGGACCGCTTGCTGCGCAACGACGGCGACGCGGACGGCGACGGCGTCCCGCGTTTCACCGACGTGGCGCACGAGGCCGGCCTGGGCGATCGCAGATGGAGCTTCGGCGTGTCGGCGGCGGACGTCGACAACGACGGCGACACGGACCTGTACATCGCCAACTGGGGCGCGAACCGCCTGTACCTCAACAACGGGGACGGCACGTTCACCGACGTCGCA
The DNA here is from genome assembly GCA_024226515.1 of bacterium. Taxonomy (GTDB): domain Bacteria; phylum Acidobacteriota; class Polarisedimenticolia; order Polarisedimenticolales; family Polarisedimenticolaceae; genus JAAELQ01. The sequence continues at coordinate 61,155 of JAAELQ010000088.1, read as the reverse complement.
CGCGAGGCGGGCGTGGAGGAGACGCGCTGGAGCACGTCGTCGACCTGGAGCGACGTCGATCGCGACGGCGACCTCGACCTCTACGTGACGAACTACGTCGTGTTCGACTTCGAGCGCTACCCCGGGCGCGGCCGGCCCCTCGCCGGCGGGGCGCCGCCCTGCGTCTGGCGCGGCCTCGAGACGTTCTGCGGCCCGCGCAACCTCGAACCTGCGCCCGACGCGTTCTACCGCAACGAGGGCGACGCCGACGGCGACGGGGTTCCGCGATTCGTCGAATCGACCGCCGCCGCGGGTCTGCTATCGTACGCTGGCCACTTCGCGCTCGACGCTCACTTCTTCGACGCGGACAACGACGGCGACGACGACCTCTACGTGGCCAACGACTCCGTACAAAACACGTACTACGTCAACAACGGCGACGGCACGTTCGACGAGCAGGCGATTCTCTCCGGCCTGGCCTACAACGAACAGGGCATGGAGCAAGCCGGTATGGGGATCTCGTCGGCCGACTTCAACGGCGACGGGCGGCTCGACCTCGCCGTGACGAACTTCTCTCACGACCACGACACGATCTACCGCAACGACGGCGACGGCATGTTCACCGACGTCTCCTACCCCTCGGGAGTCGGCACCGCGTCGTTCCTGTCACTGGCCTGGGGCGTGCGTTTCGCCGACCTGGACCAGGACGGCCTCGAGGACCTGTTCGTCGCGCACGGGCACGTCTACCCACAGGTTGACGAAGGCGGGATCGGCACCTCGTTCCGACTGCCCAACGGGCTGTACCGCAACCGCGGCGACGGCACGTTCGACGACGTCGCTGCCGGCGCGGGCTCCGGGCTGGCCCTGGTGCGCAGCAGTCGCGCGCTGCTGGCCACGGACCTCGACGACGACGGAGACCTCGACTTCCTGGTGACCAACCTGAACGCCGCCCCCGACCTGCTGCGCAACGACAGCCCGGGCGGCAACTCGCTCGCGGTCCGACTGATCGGCACGCGGAGCAATCGCGACGGGATCGGTGCCCGAATCGTCGTCAGCGCCGGCAATCGCACGCAGATTCGCGAGATGCGCACGCACACGCCGTACGGCGCGACGCTTCCGGTCGTGCACTTCGGACTGGGGGAAGCGACGCGACTCGAGCGACTGGAGGTGCGCTGGCCGTCCGGTTCGGTGACCGCGCTCGTCGACATCGAGCCGCGTGGGAGGATCGAGCTACAAGAGGGGCCTTCCGGGGAAGGCCCCGCCGGTCGGTAGCTCAGCCGCGACCGAAGTCGTTCGTATCGCTCCCGGGTGCGTCCTTCTCGACCTCCTCCGGCCGGCCCACGGGGGGCTTCACATCGGTAATCGACTTCCCATCGTCGATGCGTCCGAGATCGGGCTCTCCAGCGCCGGAGACTTTCTTCAGATCGTCGTCTTTCAGATTCCTGGTCATGGGGACCTCCTTTTCTCCATTGGGGGAGTTGTTGTTCACATTCTACAGAACCTGGCGGCGTCCCTTTTCACCGATTCACGTTTCTGGGTGCTGACTAATGGAGTGTCTTTTTCCACAATTGTGCGGATAGGACAACACCGACCGCTTCGCTTGACGCGGAAGGCAAGTTCGCGAACCGTTCAGCAAGCGCTCCAGCATCGGCAGCATGCGAAACACCTGCCTCGCGCGGATGACCGCGCCCCAGCACGGCTCGAACTTCTTCCACCCGCCGGAGTACGCGACGTGGCGCATCGCATCGCGCAGCGTCGACTTGTGCGAGGCGCCGCGGAGGATCGCACACCAGCGATAGAAGTCGCGGTAGGCGCGCCGGTAGCCCGCCTCGAGCGAGTCGGTGCTCATCCCGTGCGGGCGGAAGACCGCGTGGCGCGTGTCGTAGAGGTCCCAGTTCCGGTGCAGCAGCCGGCCGTCCGCCTCCATACGCTTGTAAAGCGCCGTCCCGGGGTAGGGCGTCAGGATGTGAAACGTCGCCGTCTCGATCCCCTGTTCGATCGCCCACTCCACCGTGCGCTCGAAGACCGATTCGTCGTCCTCGTCCATGCCGAAGACGAAGCTGGCGTTGACCATGACCCCCAGGCCGTGCAACCGACGCACGACCTCACCGTAGTCGCGACGCAGGTTCTGGAACTTGCGCTGCGCGCGCAGGCTTCGCGGATCGAGCGTCTCGAAACCCACGAACAAGCTGCGCAGCCCGCTGTCGGCCGCCCGCTCCAGCAGCCCGGGGCGCAGAACGGACTGCACGGTGCCCGCGGCCTGCCACAGGCGTCCCATCCCGCGCATGCCGTCGAACAGCGCGGCCGCGAAACGCGCGTTGCCGAACAGGTGGTCGTCGAGGAAGTACAGGTGTCGGCCCGGCAGCCGGTCGATCTCGTGCAACGCGTCGTCCACGGTCTGCGTGTAGAACCCCTTGCCTCCCTCGAAGAACGCTTCCTTGTAGCAGAAGTCGCAGACGTGCGGGCAGCCGCGGGAGACAACGATCGAGTTGGGCACCAGATACAACTCGCGCTTGATCAGATCGCGCCGTGTCGGCGGCACGTCGAGCAGGGTCCGCACGGTCGAGCGGTAGACGGGCGCCGGCCGGCCCGCGCGGTAGGCGCGCAGGAACGCGGGCCACGTGTCTTCGCCGGGGCCGAGAAAGACCGTATCCGCGTGCCGCGCGGCCTCCTCGGGTAGCGAAGTCACGTGCAGACCGCCGAGACAGACGTGCACTCCGCGCCGCCGGTAGTGGTCGGCCAGCCGGTAGGCTCGGCGAGCCGAGGTGATGTAGACCTGGATCAGCACCAGATCGGGTTCGTCGTCCAGATCGAGATGCTCGACGTGCTCGTCCTGGATCTCGACCTCGTCCTCGTCGTCGAGGTAGCCGGCCAGCGTGGCCAACCCCAGCGGGGGGAACAACGAGTACTTGATCGGCCGGAACAGCGGGCTCTTGGCCTCGGTCAGCGCGGGCAGGATCATCTTCACCTTCATGCCACGAAACTAGATCTCGGCGGCGCCGAAGACCTGAGGGAACGATGAGCAGAAGGTGAACGTTCGGTTATTCGCGAAAATCGCGGAAACCGATCTTCAGCGTCTGACGCGGGCAGACCTCGATGCACTCTCCGCAACGCGTGCAATCGGGATCGTCGACGGAGCTCTTGCCGGACAGCGTGAATTCCTCGACCACGCGGATCCCGACCGGGCACGACGCGCTGCAGAGGAAGCAGGGTCTGCGGTGGGCCTCGATCGGGTGGATGCGCACGCGCAGCGGGGCGAAGCGCCCCAGCAGGCCGTAGAGTGCGCCCAGCGGGCACAGGGCGCGGCACCACAACCGCGCGGCGAACCACTCGGCGACAACCAGTGCGGCGACGAGGGCCAACGCCGGCAGGGCGCCGAAGACCAGCGACCAGCCGACGATGTTGATCGGAGACAGGGTCTGGAACACCGGAAACTGCATGGTCAGCGACGCACCGACGAACAGGCCGAGCAGAACCCAGCGCAGCTCGCGCGGGACCGATCGCCGGGGGCGCGGCCTGGTGGGACGTTTCGCGAGCCTCAGCACCCGGTCGCGCAACGACTGGTTCAGGTCGAACAACAGGCCGAGCGGACAGATCCAGCCGCAGAACACCGGGCCCAGCAGGACCGCGAGCGCCGCCGGGAGGCCGGCTCCGAGGAGCATCTCCGTCTGCACCGTGCGGCTGGCCACGGTCGCCTCGAGCGCTGCCAGCGGGTCGGTCAGCGACACGACGCCGAACCAGCGCGCGCCGGCGATCGAGCCCTCGAACCACGGGAACCACGAAGAGCCGCCCACGAAGAGCAGCGCGCTAAACAGGGCCGCGGTCGTCCGTCGCCCGACTCGCAGCGGATGGAACCGAGCCTTCACGTCGTCTCCGCGTCCGCCGCCGCGGCGGGGCGGACCGGGATCGAGGTCTCCTCCGTCGGACAGGCCCAGTCGCACAGACCGCAACCGATGCAGGCCTCCTCGACGACGACGGGACGCAACCGCTCGTCGAAACGGATCGCCTCGTTGGGAAACGGGCAGATGTGCCAGCACGCACGGCACACCACGCCGTTGTAGGCCAGGCACAGTTCCCGGTCGATGACGGCCGTGCCCATGCGGATCTCGCGCATCTCCTCGACCGGCGACAGCGCCGCCGTCGGGCAGGCCTCGATGCACTTCAGCTCGTCGTAAGAGGCACACAGCCGGCACGGCGTGTGGCGCGAGTCGACGTACGGCGTGCCGAAGCGCGCGCCGGGTCGCGCGGTGAACATGTGCAGCGTCGCGAACTCCGGCGGACAGGCCTCGATGCACTGCCCGCAGCGGATGCACGCCGCCAGGAACTGCGGCTCGGGCAGGGCGCCGGGAGGACGCAGCAGGGACGGGCCGCCGTCGTCACGCACGGCGCGGACGACGGCGCCCACTCCGGCTCCTGCTGCGACACCGATGCCGGCCAGCAGGAACCGGCGACGTTTCACGGCCCGGCGGACGCCTCGTCCGCCCGCACCTGGACGTGACAGCTACGGCACTTGGCCGTCAGCAGCACCTGTGGCATGCCCTCGTGCACGAGCACGGGTGCACCGGCGATGCCGGTCTCATGGCACATCAGGCAGTCGTCACGCAGCCAGGCCTGCGCGTGCGAGCCCGAGGCCGGGATCATCGGCGGGAAGGCGTTCGGCGCGAAGATCGTCTCCTCCGGTTCGATCTCGCGCGGTTCGGCGCCCGGAATCAGGACGTGACAGCTGCGACACTTGGCTCGCAACAGGATCTCCGCCATCCCCTCGTGCACGACCATCGGCGCGTCGGCGACGCCCGTCTCGTGACACCGCAGGCAGTCGTCCCTCCACCAGGCGTTCTGGTGCCAGTCGGTGTCCGGGATGACCGGCGGGAAAGCGTTCTCGGCGAAGACCGGTTCACCGTCCGTGACGGGTGCGGGCGGCTGAACGACCTGGGTTTCCTCGGCCTTCTTCGCTCGCTTGGCGCGCTTCTTCTTGCGCGATCCGGCCATCCCGTCGGTGGTACCGATCAGCGTCAGCGCCAGAACGATCAGGATCGAGAGCGCGAGCAGGTTCCTGCCGATCGATCGCATCGCCACCTCCTCAGACCTTGGCCAGCTGCACCGCGCAGACCTTGAATTCGGGCTGCTTGGACCCGGGATCGTACGCGTCGATGCAGACGCGGTTGATCTGGCTGTCCTTGTCCTCCCAGTGCCACGGGACGAAGACCATGCCCGGACGGGGCATGTCGACGACTCGCGCCTTGATCACCGCCTCGCCGCGACGCGAGGTGATGCGGATCTTGTCTCCGTTGCGCACCTCGAGTTTCTTGGCATCGACGGGGTTGATCTCGATGAAGCACTCGGCGTACGAGCGGCGCAGTTCCTCGGCCTTCATCGTCATCGTCCCGGTGTGCCAGTGCTCGAGCACGCGGCCCGTCGAGAGCACGTACGGATACTCGTCGTCGGCCGGCTCGGCCGGCGGCTTGGCCGGTCGCAGCCAGACCGTCGCGCGGTGGTTCTTTGCGGCGTAGAACTTGATCTCGCCCTCGGGGACCGACGTGTCGGCGTACGGTCCGCTGTCGAGGCACGGATCGTCGCCGCGTACGAAGCGCCGCGCGGTCCCCGGATGATCCTCGGTCGGCGCGGGCCAGCGCACGCCGCGTTCTTTCTTGAGCCGTTCGCGCGTCATGCCCATGAAGTCGTACGCCGTGTCCTTCGAGGCCAGACGCATCTCGTCCCACGCATCGTCGGTCGTCTTGATCTTGCGCGAGATGTAGCCCTTGGGAACGACGCCCGCCTTCTCGAGACGCTGCGCCAGATCGACGAGGATATCGAAGTCCGAGCGCGCCTCGCCGGGCGCGTCCTTGACCGTTGGTTGATACTGGTAGCGCCGCTCGGACATGCCGAAGACGCCGGACTTCTCGGTCCACATCGCCGCCGGCAACACCACGTCCGCCAGCTCCGTCGTCAGCGTCGGATACGCGTCGATGACACAGATGAACGGTTTGCCCGGGCGCGCCTTGCCCATCGCGTCGCGATACGGCGTCAGGTTCGGCAGCGAGTGGCCGGGGTTGGTCGTCAACACCAGCATCGCCTTGATCTCGTCGCGACCGAGCGCCTTGAACATCTCGATCGTGTTCAGTCCCGGCTTCGGCTTGATGCGGCCGGCCGGCGCGCCCCACAGCTGCTCCATCTCGGCGCGGTGCTTCTCGTTCTTGACGACGCGACCGTAGGGCAGGATGTGACACAGCGAACCGGTGTCGCGCACGCCGCCGCACGCGTTGGGCTGCCCCGTCAGCGAGAACGGCGTCGCCCCGGGCTTGCCGATCTGCCCGGTGATCAGGTGCAAGTTATGCATCAGGTTGTTGGCCCACACGCCGGTCGTCCGCTGGTTGAGGCCCATCGTCCAGAGCGACATCGTGGGGCCGCCGGCGAACAGCCGCGCCGCCTCGACGATCGCCTTCTCGGGGACGCCGGAGATCAGCGACGCCTTGCGCGGCGAGAAGGCCTCGAGGAACTTCACGTACCCGTCGAAATCGACGTTGACCGGCTTGCCGTCACGCACCGCCTTGAACTGAGTGTGTTTGTCGATGAACGCCTTGTCGTGGCGCTTCTCTTTGATGATCACGTGCGCCATGCCGTGCAGCACCGCCAGGTCGTAGCCGGGCACGGGGTCCAGGTGCACGTCGGCGACGGACGTGATCGGGTTCTTGCGCGGGTCGAGCGCGATGACCAGCACGTCGCGCTGCGCCTGCTTGCGCGCCAGGATCTGATCGAAGATCACCGGGTGGCACTCGGCCGTGTTCGAGCCGACGAGGAAGAAGACCTTCGCATGGTCGATGTCGTCGTAGCAGCCCATCGGCTCGTCCTTGCCGAAGGTGGAGACGTATCCGCCGACGGCAGAGGCCATGCACAGCCGCGGGTTGCCCTCGACGTTGTTGGTGCCGATGCCGCCCTTGAACAGCCGGTTGGCCAGATAGCTTTCCTCGGACAGCGCCTGCCCCGAACCGTAGTAGGCCACGCTGTCCGGGTTGCTCTCGGCCGCGGTGGCGAACTTCTCGGCGACGAGACCCATCGCCTCGTCCCAGGTCGCCTGCTCGAGCTTGCCGTTCTTGCGGATCATCGGGTGCTTCAACCGGTCCTTGGAGTGCACGATCTTCGGCAGGAACAGGGCCTTGGCACAGACCAGTCCCTTCGTCGTCGGGTGCTGCGGATCGCCGCGCAGGGCGATCAGGTTCTTGTCGCGCACACCGAGCAGGACGCCGCAACCGGTGCCGCAGAAGCGGCAAACCGACTTCACCCAGTCGATCGATGAATCCATCGCGGCGACGTTGCCGACCACCGTATCCCCGACGGTCGAAACCACCGCGGCGGCGGCGGCTGCCTTGACGAAGTCTCGACGGTTCGTCTTCATCTCGCACTACTCCTTTGTGGGTCGTCGGCGTCTTCGTCCAGATGCACCGACACGGGCCAGGCGCAGAGAACTCCGCGCGCGGCAGGCACGTCGCGCGTCAGCACGGCGTGGGCGGAGTCCAGATCGTCCGCCTCGATCAACAAACCGATCTTGCCGGGATCGTCGAGATCGAACGTCTCGACGCCTTCCAGCAGGGAGAGACTCTGGCGGGCCAGCTCGAAGTCTTCCGACTCGACCCGGGCCCAGGCGCCGACGACCGGCATGATCGGTTCCTCCTGTCTATGCTCCGGCGGGAATGCCGTCGACGAGCTCGCACAGGGTCCGGTAGTAGTCGTCCGGATCCAGGCCCAACAGCTTCGCGCCGAACAGCTCCGCCTCTTCGTGTGTGACGATCTCGCCGTAGTTGATTCGCACCAGCTGGTAGGCCACGAGCAGCGGCAACACGTCGTGCCGCTCGGCGAAGGCCGGATGCACGATGAGGTGGAACCCCTGCTCGGGCCGATCCCCCAGCTGTTGCGGGTAGGCGAACTCGCCGGACTCGAGCGGCCCGGCGTCGAAACGGATCTCGGTGGGGAAACGAACGACGGTGGAGTCGCCCAACATGCGCTGCATCGCGGCCCAGTCGATCTCGCCGTACTGCCGGCGAGCCTCGAGGGCTCGATCCTCGACGTGACTGCGCAACGCGATGCGCGCGTCTTCGGCTGTGGGTTGATGCTCCACCGTCGCCGCCCTTACTCCTTGTAGCGCGCCTTGAACTCGGCTCGCGCCTTGTCGCGCTTGGCCTTCTCGGCCGGGTCCAGCTTGTCCAGGGCCCAGCGGTGATCCGAGCTGTTCATCACCTCGTCGATCTTGGCCTTCAGTTTCTTGCCGGCCTCGACCTTCTTGGCGTTACCCGAGTGGATCCCCTCTTCCGCCATCTCTTCCAGCGTCGGGATGAACTCGGTATAGAAGTTGCGCGCGATCTCGTAGGTGCCGTGCCAGTGCGTGTAGTCCGGAGCCATCATCGCGGCTCCGTGACGCGCGCGCCGTCCCTCGTGGTGCCACAACTCGAACCAGATCCAGTCGATCTCGTGCGAGAACGGCGCGTTGTGGGGCTTCAGCGGCTTGGCCAGCGCGACCAACGCCTTACCCGGCTTGGCGTACTTCCCGTTGTACAGATCGATGAGAGCATCGTACTGCACGTAGAAGTTGTCGACCCACGGCTTGGCGTGGCAGTTGCTGCAGACGTCCTTCATGTTCCCGCGACGCACCTGCCACGGGATGTCCTTGCCGGGCAGTCCCATCTTCGCGTCGGCCTGCTCGGGACGCACCGACTCGATCGGTCGGTTGTTCCAGCTGATGCGCAGCCCGATGTCGTGCGTCACCTGCTGGTTGCGCGTGGCCGACATGTGGCACGTGGCGCAGGTCGGAGCGGCCCAGTAGTCCTCGCCCACGATCCACTTCGGGCTGTCGAGGTTCATCCGATGCTCGTTCGCGAAGAACGCGATGCCGTGCTTGGACTCTTCGTAGATCTCCTTCTGCGGATGGTCGGGGCCCAGGTGGCACTTGCCGCAGGTGTCCGGGTGACGGGCCTGCGCCGCGGAGAACTCGTGGCGCGTGTGGCACGCGTTACAGGAGCCCTCCGAGCCGTCCGGGTTGATGCGCCCGATGCCGCTGTTCGGGTAGGTCACCGGATCCAGCGTACCGTCGGGCAACACCTTCACCTGCGAGCCGTGACACTGCAGGCAACCGTTGACCGAAGCCGCGGATACGCCCTCGGGGAAGCCCATCGTGCGCATCGCCTTGTTGCCCTCGACGATGTCGGCCAGCACGTTGTCCAGCGAGCCGAGGATGCGCCCGCCCTTGGCGTGGTGCGACGCCGCGAACTCCTGCACCTCGCGGCTGTGGCACTTGGAGCAGTCCTTCGGACTGACGATCACGGCGATCGTCTGGTTGTAGTGCAACGTTGCGTCCGGATCCCTCTTCTCCGCAGCATGGCACTCGTAGCAACCGACGTTCGCGCGGTAGTGCTTGCTGTAGCCCCACTGCTGGTAGATCACCGGATTCTGCTTCTTGTGGCACTCGATGCACTCCATGCTCTGCTCGCTGATCTCCGGCAGGCCGATTGCCTGCGCTCCGACCGGAGAAGTCGCGACGAGCGTGGCGAGCAACAGAATTGCGCCGTACGCCCACACGTTCTTCCTCATCGTCTCTCCCTCTTCATGCGTAACTGCAATGTTCGATTTAGCGGTCATGACGCCTCTCCGGAGGCGATCGAGGCCTGCGCCGGCCTCTCGCTGTCGATGGTCAGCTTGCCCGTCAACACGGGCACGGCGGTGCGCACCATGATCGTGTAGATCAGCATGCCGAAGGCCCAGATCCCGAAGCAGACCAGGATCTCGTTGGCGGTCGGCGTGTACTCGACGATCTCGCCCAGCGGACTCGGGATGAACGCCGGAATGATCAGGCCCATGCCCTTCTCGATCCAGATGCCCACGATCAGCAGGAAGCAGGCGAGGTTCGTGGGCCAGATGCGTCGATCGGATTTCGGCAGCAGTAGGATCACCAGCGCCACGAGGTTCATCGCGATCGCGGACCAGATCCACGGCACGAGCGCGTTGAAGCCGTGCAGCCCGCGGAACAGGTAGTCGGTCGAGACGAGATGCGCGGCGTCGGTGTAGTACTCGGTGAACAGCTCGCAGCCGAGGAGGAACATGTTGACGACCAGCGCGATCGTCACCACGTTGCGCAGCATCGCCAGCGCGCCCTCCACGATGCGGTAGCCCGTCACCTTGCGGATCACCTGCACGGTCAAGATGATGAACGCCGGCCCGGCCGCGAAAGCCGAGGCCAGGAAGCGGGGCGCGATGATCGCCGTGTTCCAGAACGGCCTGCCGCCGAGCCCGACGTACAGGAACGCCGTGACCGTGTGGATGCTGATGGCCCAGACGATCGCGATGAACACGAACGGGATGTAGAACAGCTTGCTGGGCTGGCGCTTGCGATACGCGCAGTAGATCAGGTAGCCGCAGATGTGCAGGTTCAACAGCAGATAGCCGTTGAGCGCGATCACGTCCCAGGACAGCATCGAGATCGGGAAATTGAAGCGGAAGAAGATGTGCATGAAGCGATCGGGGCGTCCCAGGTCGACGCCGACGAACAGCATGCACATCACGATCGCCGCCACCGCGAACAGCTCGCCGAAGATGACGAGACCGTGCAATTCGTGCTTGCGATAGACATAGACCGGGATGACCAGCATCACCGCGGCCGCCGCCATGCCCACCAGGAAGGTGAAGTTGGCGATGTACAGCCCCCACGAGACGTGGTCCGACATGCCGGTGACGATCAGGCCGTGCACGAGTTGCTTCGCGTACGCGTTCAATCCCAGAAGGCAGACGCAGGTCAGCAGCAGCATCCACGCGTAGTACCGCCAGTCGCCGACGAAGCTGACCCGCAGCGCGCGCCAGAGGAAGACGAGGTAGTCCCTCATGCCTCCTCCTTACCGTGGCCGGAGTCGTCGTGCGACGCGGAGCCCTCGTTCTGGTGGTAGTCCTGGTCGAAGTAGTAGAAGAAGCGCGGTCGCGTGCCGACCTCCTGCTTCAGCACGAACACGTGCTTGTTGCGAACGATCTGAGAGACCTCGCTCTCGGGATCGAGCAGGTTGCCGAACTTGCGCGCGCCGACGGGGCATACCTCGAGACAGGCCGGCATCTTGCCCTCGCGCGTGCGATGCAGACAGAAGTGGCACTTCTCCATCACGCCCTTGTGACGCGGCCGGTTGGAGAGGTAGCTCATGTCCGGGTTGAGGACTTCTTTCGCTTTCTCCGGATCCTCGGCCAGCTTCGGCTCGACGAAGTTGAAGCGGCGGGCCCAGTACGGGCAGGCCGCCTCGCAATAGCGGCAGCCGATGCACCAGTCATAGTCGATGACCGTGATCCCGTCCGGCTCTTGCCACGTCGCCTCGACCGGGCAGACCTTGACGCACGGCGGGTTGGCGCACTGGTGGCACTGGATCGGCATGTAGTAGTGGTTCTCGTCGGGAACCGTCGGACGATCGTAGTGATGGTTGCCGCGCTCGATGTCGACGCTGCCGCGCGGCATCTCGAGGACGCGGATGTACTGGATCTCGGGGCTGCGACTCTGGTTGTTCTCGGCCACGCAAGCGTGGACGCACTTCCGACAACCGATGCAGCGTCCCAGGTTCAGGGCGTAGGCGAACTCGACACCGTCCATCGGCTTGACGTCGCGCAGCTCGGGCCGGACGTCGTAGCGCTGCTCGACCTCGGTGCGGATCCGCTCGAGGACCTGCTCCATGTCCTCGGGTGTCATTTCCTTGTAGTGCTTCTGCAGGAACGTCTGCATCGTCATGCCGCTGGTGTCGAAGTCCTTCAGCGGCTCGAGAGCTGCGGCGAGCGCCACCAGGCCCGCGCCGGCGCCCAGGCTGCCGCGCAGGAAGCTGCGGCGGCTGCTCTTGGCGGCGCGGGCCTTGGTGTCGGGGAGGCGTTGATCGTCGCTCATGGATCACTCCTCTCGTGCGATTCGTGGTCGCCGGCGTGCGGTTGCAGCACGCGACGGAGGGGATCCAGTTCTTCCACGACGACGTGTTCCGAGCGATGTTCGGCGCGCAGGCTGCGCGGGCCGGGCAGCGGACGCAACGGATCCATCGCCGGAACGCGAGGATTGTGCGGGTCGTGACATGCGGTGCAGCCCAGACGCACGGACTCGCCACGCGACGCGTCCCAGTACCCGTTGGTGCGGCCGTGCATTCCGCGCATCCAGTCGCGATAGGTCGGTCCGTGACAGTTCGAGCAGAGCTGAACGACGTCGTCGTAACCGATCCGCTTGCCGCCGCGCATGACCAGCCTGTCGCGATCGCCGCGGCTGTGGCAGTTGCGGCAGCGATCGTTGATGCCGTGATTCAGCGCGATGTGCGTGTGCTGCAGGCGCGCTTCTCCCGCGGTGTCGTTGTCCTTGGGCGGGAACAGGCGATGGCAGCTGTTGCAGCTCTGCTCGAATCCCGCGTTCAGAATCGTCGGCGGGTCCGTCAACGGCTGTCGCCGTGCCTCGAAGCTCAGTTCCGCCGGGTCCACGTGGTGCGCCGGCGTCTCCGGCAACTCGACGAGCTCGGGCCCGGCGTACATCCACGCCGCCAGCAACAGGAATACGGGCGCGATGAGCCAGCCGCTCCAGGCGGGAATTCCCCGCCGGTCGCCGCTATGCGGCATCGGCGGTCCGGCATGCGATTTCTCTGGGTTTTTGCGCCAAGGCAGCCCCTTCCCACACGGGGGTGTAGACGTCCTACTTTCGACCGCCTGGCGATACGATTCAAGGGCTCGGGGCACTCAAAAAGGGCCTGAATTGGTCCCTTTTTGAACTGGAAAAATGCAGTCGAGTCTCGCCGGAGTTCAGAGGTAGATCAGCAGCCCCACGGCAACCTCGTCCGTGTCGATTCCGAACGCCTCTTCATGCCGCACCCGGACGCCCAGGGCGGTATTCGGCGTCAGCGGGAGGCGATACTCGAGCGAAAGGAGCCATTCGGGCCGCGACTCGTCCAGATGCCACAGGCTCTGCCCCTCGAGCTTGAAACGGCCCAGCCGATTCCAGTCGGCGATCAACCCGGCTCGGGGCCCCGCACCGATGCGCCAGCTGCGGGGCAGGTCGTCCCCGAACTGGAGCGACGACTGCAGGCCGGCGTAGAGGATTGTGCCGCCGACCTGCCCCGACGGCCGGTAGGCCCACGACGAGCCGCCCTCGAGCAGGGTCACGATGTGCCGGCCGGCGTCCGGGGTGCGCTGCCGCTCGAGCCCGAAGCGCACGTTCCAGGACATCGGGCTGGAGAGGGCGTCGCGGGGGGTCAACGAGTTGAGGTCGATCAGGTCCACCCGCTCGAGCTGCGTGGTCTCGTCATCGAAGAACCGACGCACCTCGACCTCGAGGAAGTTGATCTGCGCGTTCTCCTGGAACCCGCCCTGCGGGTCGAGCTGATCGTGGTACACCCCGCGGATCCGGACCGACGCGAACGGCTGGCCGTCGAATCCCCCGCCCTCGATCGCGACGCGCGAGGTGCCGTGGCCCTGGTCCGGACGGACCTCCGGCATCGGAGGCGGTTCGAGCGGCTCGGAGAACGGAACCCGGCTGCGCGCCACCAGCAACGACAGCAGCCTCGGCGCGGCGAGTTCCTCGGTCGTGTCACCCGCGAGCGTCTGCTGGTGCAGGTACTCGTAGGCGACTTGCAGCACCCGGGCGCGAACCTCCGGCTCGAGCGCGGCGACCTCGGCTTCGTCCGGGTCGGTCTCTCCGTGCGCCAGCTCGCGGGCCAGCACGCGCTGCCTGCGTGTCAGCGTCCCGAGGTGATGGCGCAGTACCGTCGCGGCGCCGGGCCGAAAGTGAACCGCGGCCAGCATCCCCTCCGTCTCCAGAACCTCGCGTACGGTATCCGTGGGAATGGCCCAGACCCGGAACGCGCCGGCCAGCTCGAGGCCGGGACGGGCGAGCTCGAGCAGCTCCAGCAAGCGGTACGAGCAGTTCTGAAGAAAGAAGTAGTAGCGAAACCCGACCTCACTCAACTCCCACGCGTGCCGCATCACGCGGTCGATCTCGTCCCGCGTCAGGGTCAGCTCGTACTCCCAGAGATCCCGGCTCTCGAGGTCGTTGTATTCCTTCACCTTGTCGTAGTACGGCAGCAAGGTGAACTGCCCCAGGTAACCGCCGGTGAGCCCCATGACCGCGAACAGGATGCCGTTGTTCTCGTCCGTGACGGCCGAGTGGTTCAGCGCGTACGCCACCAGCTGATCCGAGCTGTCCCGGCCCGGCTGATCGATGCGCAGCAGCGTGTGGCCGTACATCGAGGCGGGGCTGTTCACGTAGGCCGAAGCGAATACGAGCGTGATCTGCTGCGGGTCGATCGTCTCGTACCACAGATCGAACTCCGAGCAGGGTTGCTGCGGCAGCCTCTCGCGGTCGAAGACCAGTTGCTCATCGAGCCAGCGGTAGCGCGCGGCGAAGCGGCACTGGGGGTGCTGCACGGCCCCTTCGACTGCGGGCGCGAAGAACGCCGCGAGCGTCGCCTCGAGCTCGGCTTCCGGGTCGGTGAGTCCGCCCTCGGCCAGGAGGAAGCCCTCGCCCTTCGCCGTGCTGCGCAGCGTGCCGATGCCGGTGTCGCGGTAGTGGACCAGCTTGTGCCAGTAGCGCTGCGAGGCCAGGTCCCGAGCACGAGCCTCGCCGACCAGTGACTGCAGATAGTCGCCTCCCCCGGCCAGGCTCGCGTTCGCGAGCAGCAGCCACAGGGACAGAAACATCGCGCCGCGGGTCATGTACAGGTGTGCCCTAGACAGGGTCGCCCGGCCTGGAACGGCCGGGCGACACGTAGAGACTCGATCTGTCGCTGGGTTATCCCAGGTAGCCCATCATGCGGTCGTCCGCAGACATCAGGACCTGGAGATTCAGCAGAGCTTCCTCCGCGGTGGTCTCCGCGGTGGGGAAGATCTTCTCGAAGTTGCTCTTCGTCAGCTGGAAGAACGCAGCCTTGTCCTCGTCGGTGACGCCGATCAGGCCGGCCAGGGCGTCGAGGTCTTCACCACCGCCCTGGGACATGTCGGCCGCGATCGGATCCAGGCGCTCGCCCATGTAGCGCTGCACCGCCGCGTTGTACACGACCGTGCCCTTGGGATCGCAGCCGAGGGTGCCGGAGCTGATCCCGAACGTCTGGTTGCCCAAGGTTCCGTTCGTGGTCACCGCGAGAATCTGCGGGAACACACCGCTCTTTCCCTCGAATAGCATGCTTCCCAAACCACAGCCGGTGCTGTTGTCGGCCTGCGCGGTCCCGGCGACCAGGAACGCGACGGCAAGACCCAGCACGATCAACTTACGCATTCGCTCAATCCTCCTTGGTATCGACAGAAAACTCTCGTTCGCCCCACTCGCGAGAATGAGGACGGAACTTGTACCACGGGATGCGGGGGAAATCGATGAACAAAGGAAGAAGGAGGGTGTTTGCGGGGGAATAAGACGGGCGAGAGCAGGTGACCGGGCCTGCCCTCGCCCGAGGGAGGCTGTCGAGAACGACGTTCTCTACGTTGTTGATTACGTCCGGTTCGGCAGTTTGCCGCTGCCGGGCACCCAGTTCCTGCGGACGGGTCGTCCCCCCCCCCCCCCTCGCCCGGCGCTAGCGGCGGATCAGAACGTGGTAGCGGTACTCGGCCTTCCACGACTCGCCCGCCGCGAGCTCGAACTCCCAGGTCATCGTGCGCCGCGCGTTGACCGCGCCGAGCCCCACCGCGCCGGCCTCGATTCGCGGGTCGTGGTCCGCCTCGACGATGTCGCCGCTGATCGACTTGACCACGCGCATCGGGGCCGCGCGGCGGCTGTGGTTGACGAGCTCGAGTTGCCCGAGGACGGTCAACTGCTCGTAGCTGTAGCCGAACAGCTTCCGGATCTTCCGCGCGGCCTGGTCGGCGTCGTCGAGCACCTCGACGACGTTGCCGGCGAGATCGAGCGCCTCGGTCAGACGCACGACCGTATCGCCGCCGGCGGGCGTGTAGTCGATCCGGCTCTGCGCGATCGGCCCGATCTCGCCGAGCACGAGAATCGGCGCCGTGGTCCACGGTGCGGACCCGGCGTTGACCAGGCGCAACACGTGCCAGACCGACGGGGCCTGCCGCAGCGCGTTCGGGTCGAACCGACCGTCGCGAACCGTGTCGGGGACCGTCCAGTCGAAACGATGCTGGTGCTCGACGACCTCGTCGGACAGCGGCACATAGGCACGCGCGCCTCGCTCCAGATCGAGCGAACCGATGTCGTAGATGTACAGGTCCTCGCTGGCCTGACCGGCCGCGGCGACGACACCGGAGGCGACGTCGCCGCGGACGCGCGCGGGGGAAGCCGCCATCTCCTGACGCATGATCGCGTTGGTATACGACTGGGAGGCACCGCCGATGCGTTGCAGCTGGTTGCTCCACGTCTCGAGACGGACCGACGGCATCAGGGCGCTGCGGACGGCGGCGAACTCGATGTGCGGATAGCCGACGACCAGCTTCACCGTGGTTCCGACCAGGTCTTCGAGATCGTTGACGACAACCGCCTTTCCGCTCAAGCGCGACCGGTCGTCCTCGCCCAGCTCGAGGGCGTAGCTGGGGGCCCAGGTCAGCCCGCCGGCCAGGTTGTTGAGTTCCAGCGCGGCGCTCCGGCCGTCCGGCACCCACTCGATCTCCAGCACCGGTTCCCGCCGTTGCTGCGCCACTTTCCAGTCTCCGCCGAAGTTCTCGTCGAATTCGAAGCCCTTGATCGCACCGATCTCCACGACGCGCATGCCCGAGCTCGACTGCAGCGTGACGTATCTCGGCCCCGCGTGCCGAACCGGTGTCGTACCCGCCGTCGCCACTTCCTGGGGCTCGGCTTCGAGCAGTCGCAGGACCTGCCCCTCGACCCACTCGTCGTCGCCCAGGTCCAGGCGCACCCGCTCTCCCTGGGCCAGCCGCAGGAGTTGCGTCGTATCGATCACGTCGTCGCGGAACTCGTTCTCCTCGAACCGCGCGACCGCGCGCTCGATCTTCGCGCTCGCCGCCCCGATCCAGACCGAGCCGTGGACGCTCGGCGGCATCGGTATCCGGGCCGGCGAGCGGTCGGGCTCGAGGGACACGCTGCGCTGGAGCCACGCGTGCCCCGACTTGAACAGGTAGACCGTCTCGGGCGGCGAAGCCGAAGAGTCGGCGTCGGCGGCGAGAACGGACCCGATGACGGAGACGAGGGCCATGGCGACCGCTACCGAACGAAGGCGGCAACCGGAGTTTGCGTGTTTCATGAGACGATCTCCTCGGATCGAAGCGGTGAGTCCGGTTAGAATGCCACGAGCCTGCAACCCCGGACAACAGGAGGCGGCCATGACCCGGAAGCTCGGTGCGGAATTCATAGGAACATTCTGGCTGGTACTCGGCGGCTGCGGCAGCGCTGTTCTCGCGGCGACGTTTCCCTCGACCGGAATCGGCTTCGTGGGTGTGTCGTTCGCCTTCGGCCTGACCGTGCTGACGATGGCCTACGCCATCGGCCACATCTCGGGCTGCCACCTCAACCCCGCCGTGTCGGTCGGCCTGTGGGTCGGCGGGCGCTTCCCGGCCTCGGAGCTGATCCCCTACATCGTCGCGCAGGTGCTGGGCGCGGTTGCCGGCGCGGGCGTGCTGTACGTCATCGCCAGCGGCGCCGCGGGCTTCGACCTCGCGGGCGGCTTCGCCTCCAACGGCTTCGCCGAGCACTCGCCCGGCGGCTACGGCCTGACCTCGGCGCTGGTCACCGAGATCGCGATGACCTTCATGTTCCTGATCATCATCCTCGGCGCGACCAGTTCGCGCGCGCCGGCCGGATTCGCACCGATCGCGATCGGTCTCGGACTGACGCTGATCCACCTGATCAGCATCCCGGTGACCAACACGTCGGTCAATCCCGCGCGCAGCACGGGCCCGGCGATCTTCGTCGGCGGCTGGGCACTTTCGCAGCTGTGGCTGTTCTGGGTCGCGCCGATCGTGGGCGCCGCCCTGGCCGGCGGCGTGTCGCGCTGGCTCGAGGGCGGCGACAACAAGTAGCGGCCCCGGATGGACCGGAAGCGACAGCCCGTCGTCCTCATCACCGGAGCCGCGGGTTTCCTGGGATCCGCCCTCACCGTCGATCTCGCCGGAGACCATTCGATCGTCGCCCTCGATCGCCGGCAGCCGGGCCGGGCTCTGCTCGACGCCGCGCCGCAGGTCGAATGGCACCGGATCGACATCGCCGAGAAGGCGGAGGTCTCCGCGATCTTCGAGAGCACCCGACGGCGGTCGGGCCGCATCGACTTCGTCGTCCACCTGGCGGCGTTCTATCACTTCGACCTGGACCGGCACCCCGAGTACGAACGTACCAACGTGCGCGGAACGTCCAACGTGTTGCAGGCGTCGATCGAGTCGAGCGTGTCGCGACTCCTGTTCTCCAGCAGCATGATGGCGATGCTGCCGCCGGCGCCCGGGACGATGCTCGACGAACGGACGCCGGCGTCCGGTCTCATCCCCTACGGTCGGTCGAAGGCGACGAACGAGGGGATGATCGCGGAGGTTCGCGATCGACTCCCGTCGATCGTGCTCCGTATCGGCGGCGTGTTCAGCGACTGGTGCGAGCTTCCGCCGCTGTGCAGCCTGATCCGGCAGTGGGGCGCACGAACCCCGCTCAACCGTATCGTCGTCGGCCGCGGCGAATCGGGATTCCCGTACGTACATCGATCGGATTGGGTGCGACTGGTTCGCGCTTGCCTGTGTTACGACGGGCGGCTTCCACCGCACGAGACGCTCCTCGCGTCCCAGCACGGGGTCGTCACTCACGACGAGCTGTTCGGCGCGCTACAGCGGGCGCGTTCGGGAGCGGGGCGTGCCGCGGCGCCGCTTCACGTGCCCGTCACGCTCGCCCGCGTCGGCCTGCACATGAGAGCGGCGCTCGGGCGGATCACCGGCAGCATGCCGTACGAACGCCCGTGGATGTTGCGCTACGTCGATCGCCCGTGGGTCGCCGACACGACCCGGACACGGAAGCGGCTCGACTGGGACTGCTCTCACGGGATGCGGGTCTGCGAGCGACTTCCCGTGTTGCTGGAGCACTTCGAGAACGACCGTACGCGGTGGGAGCGGAGGAACCGTCAACGCGCGAACCGGGCGTACTCGTATCTTGCGGACTGAGCGCAGCTCACCAGCTACCGTTCTCGTTTCCGCGCGCCAGCGAATGGACCAGACTGCCGAGAAAGACCCGACGCATCGGGTGGAAAGCGTACCAGTAGACGACCCCCGACAACCCGATCGGCTCGAACAACAACCGCTGGATCAAACGCGTTCCGCCGTTCTCGGCGATCGTCTCGAACTGCAGCCAGGCCTCGCCGGGCATCCGCATCTCCGCGCGCAGGCGCAGCAGTCTCGGCGCCTCCGAGACCTCGACCTTCCACAGCCCCAGCTCGCGCCCGGGGACGAGCTCGCCCCGACGGCGGCGCAGACCGGGGCCACCGAGGAAGCGATCGATCGGCCCCAGGACTCTCCAGCCCCAGCCCTCGGTCAACCAGCTGCGCTCTCCACCCAGCCGCTCGAGCTCGCGAAACACCCGGCTCGGCGAGGCCGGGATCCACACGGTTCGCGTTTCTCGATTCGACCCCTCGCGATCCGACGTGCGGTAGGTGGGCCCGCGATCGAACGCTCGGTGCCAGTGCGTCTCGATCGGCCTCGCGCGCATACGATCGAGCGCCGCCTGCACCGCGACGCGGTAGGTCAGCGGTGAGATCTGCGGGAACAGGCGTCGGGCGCGAGTCGTGTCCGCCAGAACGGGGTGGATGATCCCCTCCAGCAACGCGGTGACCAGCGTCCGAGGAATCCGCGTCACCATGCTCACGGAGTACGCCGCGTATCGGGGCGGGAGGATCGGTCGGGCCTGGAGAATCAAGCGGCGTAGGCCACGACACTCGGCGTATTGCTCCAGCATCTCTCGGAACGAGACGGGATCGCCGCCAACTTCCAGGACTCCCGTGATGTCACCTTTCAGTGCCTGCATCAGGTAGCCGAGGATGTCGCGAACCGCGATGGGCTGGACCTTGTTTTCGATCCAGGTCGGTCCGACCACGACCGGCAGTCGCTCGGTCAGATAGCGGACCATCTCGAACGACGCGGACCCGGAACCGATGATGGGGCCCGCCCGCAGCTCGAGCGTCGGCAGTCCATCGCGGAGGATTCGTCCCACCTCGGCCCGACTGCGCAGGTGCCTCGAACCGCTCTGCCCTTCTGGGAGCAAGCCCCCGAGATAGACGACACGGCGAAAGTGCCTTCCGGCCTCGACGAAGTTCTCGGCTGCGCGGCGATCGTTGTCCTCGTAGTCGCTCCCGGAACACATGGAGTGGACCAGGTAGATCGCGGCGTCGACGCCCTCCATGGCTTCGGGCAGAGAGGCCGGCTGCAGCAGATCACCGGTGCGGATCTCGACGTCATCGGCCCAGGGGCGACCGTCGACGCGTGCCCGATCCCGCACGAGCACTCGAACGCGGTGTCCGGCGCGGACGAGCCTGGGGATCAGGCGCCCTCCGATGTAGCCCGTCGCTCCCGTTACGAGAACACTCGTCCCCCGACTCGGAGGTTGCGATTTCGATCCGTCGGCGTACTCCATCGCCGCCCTCAGCACACAGCAGACTCGATTCCACTTATCATACCGTCATCCATGGTTGAAATGGAACATACGGACCTGTCCGACGCTCCTCCGCGGCGCAGCCGCTGGCTGCTGTCGGACTTGCGAGCGTTCTTCTTCCACCGACCCGCGATCCTCACGCAGGCGGATACGCGCTCGCCTCGCGGACGACACGACTACGAGCAACGGATCCGCCAGCGCACGGGGATCGCCGTGGAACAATACGGCGTGCTCAACATCCACAGGATCGGCATCGAGGCGCCGGTGCGTCACGTCTTCGAGGAACTACTCATCTGGGACGGGGACTCGAGCTGTTGGCCCAACAACCTGGCCTCCGTCCGACGCGTCGGCGGAAGTCTCGACGAGATTCGAGTTCGCCTGCTCGGCATCCGCCTGCTTCCGCTGTTCTCGCTGCGCTCGATCAAGCTGCAGAAAGTTCCGGTTCCCGAGGACGGCGACAACGCACGCTATCTGGTCTACAAGTGCGAGGGTGGCTACCCGATCGGCGTCTTCTGTCTCTACGTCCGCTCGGGGATCGCCGCGCTGGGAGAACGGAGTACGACGCAGTTCTTCCTGGCCACGGGTTTCAACTTCTACGGAAAGCGGAACTGGTCGAGAGACAACCTCATCTATCGGATCTGGGCGACGATCCACAACCGCGTTACGGCAAACGTCCTCAACCGCTTCAAGCAGTTGTGCGAGTGGCGCTTCCGCAGACTGCAGAGCGACCTGTCCGGACATGACGACGGCCGGCGTTCACCAGATCTCGGCTCGCAGGTCTGAGGCGCGCACCATCGCGTCCCCCTCGGTGCAGCCCCACGCCTCGGCGAACTCGGGGAGATTGGCCAACGGTCCGTTGCCGCGGAACATCGACGGCGAGTGCGGATCGGTGTTGACCTGCAGCTTGATCGCCTCGTCGCGGTAGTTGCGGCGCCAGGCCTGGGCCCAGGAGAGGAAGAAGCGCTGCTCGGGCGTGAAGCCGTCGATCTCGCCCGGGTTGTCCTTCTTCAGCGCTTCCTGCAGCGCGTAGTACGACATGGTGATGCCGGCCAGATCGCCGATGTTCTCGCCCAGGGTCAACTCGCCGTTGACGTGCAGCTCGTCGACGGCGACGTAGCCGGCGTACTGCGCGACGAGCTTCGCGGTGCGCTCTTCGAACTTCGCTCGATCCTCGTCGCTCCACCAGTTCTGCATGTTGCCGTCCTTGTCGAAGCGGCTGCCCTGGTCGTCGAAGCCGTGCATGAACTCGTGGCCGATCACGCCGCCCATCGCGCCGTAGTTGACCGCGTCATCGATCTTGCCGTCGAAGAACGGCGGCTGCATGATCGCCGCCGGGAACACGATCTCGTTCATCAGCGGACTGTAGTAGGCGTTGATCGTCTGCGGAGCCATGCCCCACTCGTTGCGATCGATCGGCTGCCCGATCTTGTTCAGGTTGCGCCGCGTCTCGAAGGTGTTTGCGGCACGCACGTTGGCCAGGTAGCTCTCGCTGCCGATCGTCAGCGCGGAGTAGTCGCGCCACTCGTCGGGATAGCCGATCTTGGAGTTGAACGCTTCGAGCTTGGCCAACGCCTTGGACTTGGTCTCGTCCGTCATCCAGACCAGGCCCTGCAGCCGCGTACGAACCGCGGAGCGCAGGTTCTCGATCATCTCGTCGGCCCGCGCCTTGGTCTCCGGCGGGAAGGCCCGTTCGACGTAGACCTCGCCGAGCGCCTCGCCCAGGCCGCCGCTGACGACGTCGATGACGCGCTTCCAGCGCGGGCGCATCTCCTCGGTGCCCTGCAGGGTCCGGCTGAAGAAGTCGAAGTCCGCGTTCACGAGCTCGTCGTTGAGGTAGGGCGCGTAGCCGTCGACCAGGTGCCAGCGCAGATAGGCCTGCCACGTTACCAGCGGCGCATCGCCCAGCGCCTCGTTCATCTCGGTGAAGAACTTCGGGTGGGCGTACGAGAACGTGTCGATGCCGAGGTCCAGATGGTCGAAGAACGCACGCCATGAGAAGTTCCGCGCCGCTTGATCGACCTCGGAGATCGTCTTGATGTTGTAGTAGTTGGCCGGGTTGCGCAGCTCGACGTTGGTCAGCGAGGCCTCGGCAAAGCGGGTCTCGAGCTCGAGGATCGCCTGCGCCGACGCATCCGCGGCCGCCGCATCGTCGCCGAGCAGCTGCAGCATCCTCGAAACGTGTGCCGTGTACTTGCCGCGCAGCTCGATCGATTCCTCGTCGTCGCGCGTGTAGTAGTCGCGATCGGGAAGGCCCAGACCTCCCTGCATCGCATAAGCGATGTACTGCTCGCTGTTCTTCAGATCCTGAAAGATACCCATGCCGAAGAGCAGGTTCGAGCCCTCACGCTGCAAGTCGCGCACGAAGGCCACAACGTCCTCGGTGCTCGTCGCGGCGGCGATGCGGTCGAGATCGGCCTGGATCGGCTTCAGGCCATCCCCCTCGATACGCTCCGTGTCCATGCCTGTCTGCCAGAAGTCGCCCGCCTTCTGCTTGTTGGTGCCCGCCGCTGCCTTGGCTGCGGCGGACTCGTCGAGAATGTCCCGCATGAGGAGATAGTTGCGCTCGCGCATCTCGTCGCTGATGCCCCACGAGCTCTTGTCGGCGGGGATCTCGTTACGCGCCAGCCAGGCGCCGTTGGCGTACTTGTAAAAGTCGTCGCACGGCGCCACCGTCTCGTCCATGTTGCGACGGTCGAGGCCGCTGTCGTTGGAGACGTACTCGGCCTCGTAGGCCGACTGGCAGCCCGCGGTCATGGCAATCAGGGCGATCACGGTCAGCAGCAGCGTCGGAATGCGCACGGGAGCCTCCTCGAAATCCATCGCGAACCAGGTTGTGGTTGGACCGGAACGAACGATTCTAGCGCCCGGGGCCCGGATCCGGCCACGTGGGGTCGCATTGGCTGCATACGACTCGACGGGCCCCAGGTTTCGCAGCGGTCGCCCTACACGCCGGGGCGTCCGGCGGGCACGACCCCGCTTTCTCCTTGGAGGATGGTCGAGTCGGTCGTGAACTTGCGAAAGTCGCTGTACTCACCGGTGAACTCGCCGTTGATCCCGTAGACCAGCGCCGCCCGGCCGCGCATGCGGATGTACCAGTTGTCCATCACCCACACCTCGTCGTTGACGAACTGGCGTAGGAAACGGATCTTGGCGCCCGCGCGCAGCTTGAACACCACCGCCCAGCTGAAGTCGTCGAAGGTCTCGATGTCCGCCTTGACCCAGGCGTGGTCGGCCTTGGTGATCCACAGCGTGCCGCGCAGTTTCGTCAACACGCGCGCGTGCTTCAGCTCGGGCTCGTAGTCCGCGCGCGGCTCGGCCGAGATGACGTACGTCTCCGCGCCGCTGACCGTCTCCTCGCCGATCACGCGGAAGTCGAACGCGCGGCTCACCTCATCGATGAACTTCAGGCCGTCCTCGCGTTCCTTCCGGCGAGCGGCCAGCCGCTTCTCGCGCTGGCGCGGCTTCTCCTTGCGGATCTTCTCGAGCTGCTTCTCGAGCTTGCGCCGCTCCTTCGCCTGCTCCTTCTCGCTGAGCGGCTCTCCGTCGCGCGCGACGAGCTGCCGGTATTCCGTCCCGTCGAGCAGCGTGACCTCGTGCGTCCGCGACTTGAGCGACTTCTCCTTACCCTTCTTGGTCAATCGGCGATCGACGGTTCGTTCGCGAAAGGCGTAGAGCTCGGCGAGCTTCTCGTTGGCCTCGGCGGCCAGGAACGCCTGCTTGACGATGGGCAGCGCGTCCTCGGCCGGCAACGACGGAGATGTACCCAGCAACAGCGCGACGGCGCTCACGAAACCGAGGCGAATGATGTTCCTCATGGGACCCATTCAATCAGAGAATGTGCCCCAGGGAAAACGAAGAGGCTCCGTAGGCCCGTAGAGTCCTTTCTCCGCCTTACCCAGGTTGCTAGTATCGGACTAGAGGAGGCCACATGGAATCGGTGAGAACCCTGCTGGAAGAAAAAGGTCACGACGTCTGGTCGATCGCCCCCGAGGGCACGGCATACGACGCGCTGCGACTGATGGCGGAGAAGAAGATCGGCGCCGTGGTGGTCGTCGACGGCGAGAAGCCGGTCGGTGTGTTCTCCGAACGCGACTACGCCCGCGGCATCGTGCTGAAGGAAGGCATCTCGCGCTCGACACCCGTCAAGGAGTTCATGAGCGACGGCGTGTTCTTCGTGCAGCCCGACCAGTCGGTCGACGAGTGCATGTCGCTGATGACCGACAAGCACCTGCGCCACCTACCGGTGATGGAAGGCGATCGCCTGGTGGGCATGATCTCGATCAGCGACGTTGTCCGTGCCGTCATCTCGAAGAAAGACCTCAAGATGCGGCACCTGCACAACCAGATCGTCGGCTACGACTCGTTCCATCGCATGTGAGGCCGGGGGTGAGAATCAGTCCGTCCGCGACAGCTCGACGCGGCGGTTCTGGTCACGCCCCTCCTTCGTAGAATTGTCCGCCACGGGCTGCGTCTCGCCGTAACCCCGCACCGCGAGCCGCCCGGGGTCCACGCCCCCGCGCGCGAGATGATCGCTCACCGCGGCCGCACGCCTCTTCGACAGGTCGAGGTTGTACGCATCGGGCCCGATCGCGTCGGTGTGCCCGCCGATCTCGATCTGCACCTCGGGCCAGTCGACGAGCGACTGCGTGACGCGGTCGAGGATCATTCGCGAGTCCGCGGTCAGGTCGGCGCTGTTGAAATCGAACAGCACGCCGTCGAGCACCAGCGTGCGCTTCTCCTCGACGAACAGCGGCGCCGCGCGCGGACAACCGCGCGCGTTGACCGGCACACCGGGCGGCGTGCCGGGGCACTCGTCGATCCCGTCGTAAACACCGTCGCCGTCCGAGTCCAGCGGGCAGCCGCGCGGATCCACGATCGCACCGCGCGGCGTGTCCGGACACTCGTCGATCCCGTCGTAGACACCGTCGCCGTCCGAGTCCAGCGGGCAGCCGCGCGGATCCACGATCGCACCACGCGGCGTGTCCGGGCACTCGTCGATCCCGTCGTAAACACCGTCGCCGTCCGAGTCCAGCGGGCAGCCGCGCGGACCCACGATCGCACCGCGCGGCGTGTCCGGACACTCGTCGATCCCGTCGTAGACACCGTCGCCGTCCGAATCCAGCGGGCAGCCGCGCGGATCCACGATCGCGCCGCGCGGCGTGTCCGGGCACTCGTCGAGGTCGTCGCACACACCGTCGCCGTCGGTGTCGATCGTGCAGCCCTCCTCGACCTCGGGATCCACGCCGATGCCCCAGCTGATGCTGAGCAGCAACTGCGCGCGCGTCAGGTCGGCGCCGTCGAGCCCCTCGTCGGACAGCGTACGATCGGCGCGCAGCTCCCAGCGCACGCGCGCACGGTGGTCGAGCTTGAAACGCTGACCGAAGCCGAGCGAGACGAAATCACGGTCGATCCCGTCGCCGTCCGGCGGCGCGGGGGTCTCGAACTCATAGTCCGCTCGACCGCCGCCGAACGAGAAGTAGAACTGCTGCTTTTTCTTCGTCGACGTCAGGTACCAGTCGATGCCGGTGCGCAGCGCGCGCGCGTCGATGTCGCTCGCCGCCGTCGCGCTGTTGATATCGGAGAACGTCGCGTCGATCGACCAGCCCCAGTGGTCGGCGAAGATGTACCCGCCGCGGAGACCGGCCAGCGGCTCGATCTCTCCCAGCCGTTGCTGCTTGCCGGAGATGTCCGGATCGGGCATGAAGAACCCGGCGACGATGCCCAGTTCTCCCTCGCCCGCCGGGGCGGGCGACGCGAGGCAGACCAGCGCCGCGAGCGCGAGGCATATCCGAGGACCGGCACCTGGATGAACGTGATTCATGTGCGACTCGACTGCGACTCGACTCCGTGGTCGGCGAGTCTACTACAGCGACGCCTTTATGGTAGGCTCACGCGAATTCGCGGGGAGGATGCACCGATGAACCGATTTTCGACCGGAATGTGTGTCGCGCTGGCCGTGGCCTGTGCGGCGACGAGCGCGTCCGGAGAGTGGCGTTACGACGGCGGGCTGGTCTTCGCCACGGAAGACGTCGAGATCAAGCTGACCAACCGGGCACAGGTCTCTTACACCGCGCGCGACCCGGACCTCGGCGACTCCAGCGAGTTCTTCGACGTCTCGCGCTTCCAGGTGCGGCTCGACGGGGTGGTGAAACAGCACTGGAAATTCGCCATCCAGGCCAACTTCACCGACACGCGCAACAGCTCGCGCTCGCTCGAGGATGCTTACTTCATGTACAGCAAGCGCCCGCTGGCCCAGCTGTGGCTGGGCCAGGGCAAGACCTGGTTCGGGCGACAGGACACGGTCTCGTCGGGCGACCAGCAGTTCGTCGTGCGCTCGATCGCGACGCAGGAGTTCCGTCACCGCGACGGAGCGCAGGACAATCGCGACGTCGGCGTTGCAATCGTGGGCCGCAACCGTGCCGAGACGTACGGCTACTCCGTCGGCGTGTACAACGGAAACGGGATCAACCAGGAGCTCAAGGACAACACGGACTACATGGCCGTGGCGCGCCTGGAGATCACACCGTTCGGGCCCGTGGCGCTGACCGAGACCGACCCGTCGCGGCGCGACAAGGGGCGGCTGCTGGTCGCGGTCGCGGCGCGCGCGGTCACCGAGGGCACGGAAGCGATCGAGGAAGAGACCCGCGACTCGACGGCGGTGCTGGAGGTCGTCTACCGCATCCACGGCCTGAACCTGACGGCGGAGTTCTTCACGCGCAGCGAGGACCTGCCGCTCGGCGCCTCGGGCGACGAGGAGGACACGGACGGCTGGTACCTCCAGGGCGGCTGGCTGTTCGGCAAGCCCAGGATCGAGGTCGTGGGCCGCTACTCCGAGGTCCTCCGCGAGGCGGCGGACAGCGACGACACCGAGGTGTCGATCGGGGCCAACTGGTACTTCTCCGAGCTGCAGGCCAAGGTCCAGTTCCAGGCGAGCCGCCTGGAATACGAGGGCGACCCGGTCTCGCCCCGGATCGACGAGGATCGCTTGGTGGCGCAGTTCCAGATGACCTTCTGAGGCCGTCCGCTTTTCTGCTGCAAAATTGTTGCATTCCTCGGTATACTCCCTGCCAGCCGGCACGAGGTTGTGGAGTTTTCGAGGAGGTGAGCCGTGGCGTCACGACGGTGGGGTCTGTTTCTTCTGGTCCTGGTGGTTGTGGCGTGCAGCGCGGGTTCGCTGCTGACGGCGCGCGAGATCCCGTCGTCATGGGATCTGGCGCGGGAAGGCGAACCCGGGGCGCACAGTCCGGACGACGACAGCGACAGCGACAGCGAGTGCGCGCCGGACGACGACAGCTCGGACGACTGCCTGGGTAGCCTGCAGTCCATGACGCTGCGCTACACCGGACGCGGCTGCTCCGCGACGACGAACGAGCAAGCCGGCGCGGTGTTGTGCAACGGCGGCGCGGACTACTCCCAGCCGGTCCGCATCACGGTCACCGACGAGACGGGCGGCGCGGTGTATCACGACGCGACGGCGATCCCGCTCGGGGGCGTGGTCGAGGTAGCGGCGGCAGCCGTCGGTTTCGCGACGTTCGGAGAGCGGCTGGTCGTCTCGATCGACAGCGGCACCGAGAGCGTGCTGTTCGAATCCTCGTGCGCGCAACCGATCCGGGCCGGCGACGAGTTCGGCAGCCTGCGCGTCGTCGAGATGACGACCACCGAAGGAGGCGTCACCTCGTACCACGGCGACGACCTGGACTGCCTCATCGCACGCGCGACGCCGGACACCGACGGCGGAACGCTTCAGCTCCAGGGAGATTTCTGCGCCGACCCGATGGTCCGGGTCGGCGTGTCCGGCGGTGCCCTCGAGATCGTCGATGTGCTCGGCGGGGACTCGACCTCCCTGCTCGTGGACTTCCCGGTCACGGCGGACGGGACCTCCGTGGTTCTCGTCGAGTGCCCGTGCGAGACCTGCGCCATGGACGTGGCGACGGGCAGCGGCGGAACGACCGGGCCTCCGGGCCCCGAGGGGCCTCAGGGACCGCAGGGCCCCCAGGGTGAACGGGGCCCGGAAGGACCGCAAGGGCCCGAGGGTGGACCGCCCGGACCGCAGGGGCCCGAAGGGCCGGCCGGGCCCCAGGGACCACAGGGTCCCGAGGGTGGTCCCCCCGGACCGCAAGGACCGCAGGGGCCCGAAGGGCCGGCCGGGCCCCAGGGGCCGCAGGGTCCCGAAGGTGGACCGCCCGGACCACAGGGACCGCAGGGGCCCGAAGGGCCGGCCGGGCCCCAGGGACCACAGGGCCCCGAAGGTGGACCGCCCGGACCGCAAGGTCCGGCGGGGCCGGCCGGTCCCGAAGGACCCCAGGGTCCGCAGGGCCCCGAGGGCGAGCAAGGACCCGCGGGTTCGCTACCGGCCGTGCAGTGCGGGACGGGCGAATGCCTGCAGGCGATCGACCCCACCGGCACGGGCACCTGCGTGCCGTGCGGCGGCAACGGACCGGGTGCTTGCCCGGAGAACATGGCGAGTGTCGCGGACTGGTGCATCGATCTGTTCCAGCGTCCGGCACGCAACTTCCTGCAGGCCACCGACGACTGCGCGCGTGCGGGGATGCGGGTGTGCTCGATGGAGGCGCTGATGGCGTGCGACGTCCTGGACGACCCGAACGACCCCGAGATCCCGAATCTCTCGGGCTGCCGCATCTCGACGGACACGCCGAGCACGCGGCTGTGGACGGGGTCGTACGACGCCGCATTCGACGATCGCGTGTTCCAGGGGATCGCGGTCTACGGCGGTGACGAGATCGTCCGGCGCGGCAGCGCGGGCGACTTCTATCCATTCTACTGCTGTACGAGTCGCTAGAGGATATGCGCCGTCGCGGAGAGCGCCGGCGACAACGAGCAGCTACCGCTGAACGAACCGGCGAACGAGCGCGCGGTTTCCTCGATCTCGAGCGTGTCGCCGAGACGCGTCGCCGAGAACGACTGCGTCGACATGACTCCGCCGTCGGACGAACTGCTCCACGAGCCGTCCACGGTACCGGCCGCCACCACTCCCTGGCCCGACACGTCCGCGGTCGAGCCGTCGCTGCACGACACGGCGTGCGGGACGACGGTCATGCCATCGTCGCCGCTCTGCTGCACATCGAAGCGGGTCGATACGATGCAGATCGGCGCGGCCGACATGCCCTCGACGAACGTCTTCCCCTCGAGCACCGCGGCGTCGCCGGTGCAGCCGGTGAAGACCGCCTCGTAGGCGTTGGTCACCAGATAGTCCCACGTGCCGGCCAGTCCGTCCGACGAGTCGGTGAGAATCCCACCGTCGTTCTGCTGCGAGCAACCGGCGACCAGGAGAGCGCTCACGGCGAGCGCCGCGATCTTGAACGAATCGTGCATGTCTGCTGCCCCTAGGTTCTGTCGCCGGGTCCCGCCCGGCAGCCCCCGTATCCAGACAGCAAGATCCGCACCGCCTCCGCGAGGCGACGTATCCTGGGTTTTCGGCCGGCCGCGCGGCCGGCCAGCGCCGAGGGTTGCAGGCGCGTCATCGCGCTTACGACCTCGTATCCTCCGGCCGGCTCCGGCCCGCAGTGAACCTGCCCGCGCTCTCGTCGTATCATGTGCCGGATCCCGAACCGATCGACGCCCGACCGAGGGCCGCCACGGAGGAACCGATGAACCGCACGCATCTCCCGCGTCGAGCGCTGACCGTCTTCGGAGCGCTCCTCGTCGCACTGACCGCCCTGCAGATCGGCGCCAAGTCGCGGACCGAGGACTGGCCGCAGTTCCGCGGCCCCAACCGGGACGGCATCTCCCGCGAGACCGGCCTCCGGAGCTCGTGGCCCGAGGACGGCCCCAAGGAACTCTGGCGTGTCGCGCTGGGCGAGGGTTACTCCGGCATCTCGATCGTCGGGGACCGGATCTACACGATGGATGCCGCGGACAACGACGGCACACCGACCGAGTTCGCCGTCGCGTTCGACGCCAAGAGCGGCAGCGAGCTGTGGCGCCGACCCGTCGGCGAGAAGTACGACACGCAGTTCGGCAACGGGCCGCGATCGACTCCGACGCTGGACGGCGAGACGGTCTACGTGCTGGGCTCGAAGGGCGACTTCGCCGCGCTGAACACGGGCGACGGCGAGCAGCGCTGGGGCTTCAACCTGATCGAGAAGTTCGGCACGAACCAGCCCTACTGGGGCTTCTCGACCTCGGCCGTGGTCGAGGGTGACCTGCTGATCTTCGAGGGCGGCGGCCCCGAGGGCAAGTCCTACATCGGCGCGAACAAGAAGACGGGAGAGGTCGCATGGACCGTCGGGGACGCGCCCGCCGGTTACAACTCCCCCCTGCCGGTCGACATGCACGGCAAGCGCAGCTTCGTCTATGTCGCCGGCGAGAAGCTGATGAGCATCGACGCCGACGGTAAGGAGATCTGGAGCCACCCGTGGCCCCAGGGCGAGACGCATGCGATGCCGGTGTTCATTCCGCCGGACAGGATCTTCGCCTCGGGCGCGGAGGGCGTCGGCGCCACGCTGCTCGAGATTCCGAAGTCGGGAGGCGAAGCCAAGGAGCTGTGGAAGACCCGCTTCATGCGCAACCACTTCAGCTCCTCGGTGCTGCACGGCGACCACATCTACGGCTTCGACAACGCGACGCTGAAGTGCATCTCCGTCAAGGACGGCGAGCTGGCCTGGGCCAAGCGTGGGCTGGGGAAGGGGTCGCTGATCCTCGCCGGCGACCGGCTGTTCGTGCTCTCCGACCGCGGCAAGCTGGTGCTGGTCGAGGCCACTCCGGAGGCCTACGTCGAGAAGGGCAGCGTGCAGGCGCTCGACGGAAGGTGCTGGACGGCGCCGACACTATCGCGCGGAAGGTTGTACCTGCGGAGCCACACCGAGATGGTGGCCTACGACGTCAAGGACTGAGGGGAATCACGATGCGCAAGAACACTATCGTATGGATCGCGTTGATCACGGCCGCGCTGGTCGCCCTACCCGCTCCGGCGATGACGCTCGACGAGGTCGTCGCCAAGTACCGCGAGGCCCGCGGCGGCGAGGCCTGGGACTCGGTACAGTCGATGAAGGTCTCGGGTACGTTCACCGCGTTCAGCAAGGTCGCCCCGTTCACGGCGCACCGCAAGCGAGACAACAAGTTCCACATCGACCACGTGCTGGACGGTAAACGCATCGTCATCGGCTACGACGACGAGCTGGCCTGGTGGGACAACGAGTGGCGCCAGGACGGCGCACAGCCGGTCACCGACATCGACCTCGGCGTCGTGCTGCGGCGCGCCGACTTCCTACCGCCGCTGATGAACTACGACGAGCGCGGGTTCACCGCCGAGCTGATCGGCGAGACGGAGATCGACGGCATCCCGGCGATCGGAATCAAGCTCGTGCGGCCGGACGAGTCGGAGGAGACCTGGTACCTGAGCCCGAAGACATACCTCGAGATCGGCGCCGACTCGCCGGGCTCGGACTTCGGCAACGCGATGCCGCAGCGCACGTTCTTCGATGACTTTCGCGAGGTCAAGGGGGTGATGATCCCGCACTACGTCGAGAGTCAGTGGTACACGCGGGACCGCGTGATGGACATCGAGGAGATCGCGTTCAACGTCGAGATCGACGACGAGATGTTCAAGATGCCGCTACCCGACGGCATGGCCGAGCTGCAGCCGATGATCGGCAAGTGGAACGTCAAGGCCGCCCAGCGGCAACAGCCGGGAGCGCCGTGGCAAGAGTCGGAGCGCACGTCCGAGATCGAGAGCCGAATCGGCAACGGGCTGCTCCATGAGACGTACACCACTGCCAACGGAACGAACGTGTTCATCACGCTGAGCTACGACCGTCACCGCGAGCAGTACCGCATGACGGAGTTCAACGATCAGGCGATGTTCCTCGACGTGCTGCAGGGGACGTTCGGCGACGACGGCCGGCTCGTGCTGTCCAACATGGACACGGGCACGCCGATGAAGATCATGGGGATGACGATCCACAGCCGACTGGCGCTGTTCGACATCGGCCCGGGAGGCTTCAAGCTCGAGCACGAGGTGACGATCGACGGCGGACAGAACTGGTTCGTCGCGGGCAAGGCGGACTACACCCGGGCGGACGATACGAACTAGTCGAGGATCTCGATCCGGTCCTCGGCGTTGGGCACCATGCACAGGAACTGGAACGGCGCCTCGAGCACCTCGTACGAGTGCGGGACGCCGGCCGGGATGTACACCACATCCTCGGCGGCGACCTCGTGCACGTTGTCGCCGATCGTCACGCGGGCGCGGCCGCTCAGCACGAACTGCTCGTGCTCGACCGTGTTCGTGTGGCGCGGCATGCCGCCGCCCTCGCCCATGATGAAGCGCCGCATGGCGAAGTTGGGCATCCCGTCTGCGGGCCCCAACAACACCTGCGTCTGAGTCGCGGTCCCGGCGACGACCTCGACCTTCTCCACGCTGCCCGATTTCCTGACGACTTCCGACTTCGCAACGCCCATCGCGGCTCCTCCCTGAAGGGGTCAGACTGTGCATTATCGCAAAATGCACGATGCAGGGTCTGACCCCGACTATTCGAGGAGGTCCTCGTAGAGGCGGTCGAGGTCGCGGACCATGCCGTCGATGTCGAATTCGCGGCCGAGCCGGCGTGTGGCGTTCGCGGCGCAGCGCCCACGCAGCTCCGGGTCGCGGGTGAACTCCAGCAGGGCCTCGGCGATCTCGTCGGGGCGGCCCGGCTCGGCCAGCAGGCCCGTCTCGCGGTGACACACGACCTCGGGAGTGCCGTCGGTGCGCGTCGCGACGACGGGGACGCCGGCGGCCATCGCCTGCAGGACGGCGCGCGGCAACCCCTCGAACAGCGAGGTCAGCAGGAACACGTCCATCGCGTGGTACAGATCGACGACGTCGCGCCGCCAGCCGAGCAGCCGCACGACATCCTGCAGACCGGCCTCCGCGATCGCCGCCTCGGCCTGGTCGCGCAGCGGACCGTCCCCGGCATAGAAGAATCGCAGCGACGGATCTTGCTCGTGCGCGGCCGCGGCGACGCGCACGAAGTCCAGCGGACCCTTCTGCGGCTTGAAGTTGGCCACGGTGCCGACGACGGTGTCCTCCGGTCCGAAGCCGAGCCCTTCGCGCACGCTCTCGCGAGGAGCCGACGGCCGGCGAAAGCGCTGCACGTCGATGCCGCTGCGGATCACGCGATAGCTCTCGGGCCGCCCGATGCCGAGGCGAATGCCGCGGTCGCGGTTCTCCTCGGACACCGCGATCAGCCGGTCGGTACAGCGCGCGGTCAGCTTCTCGAGCGCGAGGTACAGCCCACGCAGCGGCGCCGGCTGCGTCGCGTTGAAGCTCCAGCCGTGAACCGTGTGCACGACGACGGGGACGCCGGCCAGCAATGCCGCGAGTCGTCCCAGAATGCCCGCCTTCGACGAGTGCGTGTGGATCAGGTCGATCTCGTGTTCCAGCAGGTGACGCCGCAACGCGAACAACGCGCGCAGGTCGGCGAGCGGTGAGATCGAGTGCTGCAGGTACGAAACGAGCTCGACGTGTGCGTCGGGGATGCGGCCGGCCTCGGCGTCGAGGGCGCCGCCCTCGCCCGCGATCAGCTCCACGTCGAAACGCGCGCGGTCGTGATGCGTCGTGCAGTACAGCGTGTTCTGCTGCGCGCCGCCCAGCTCGAGCCGCGTGATCAGGTGCAGGATCCTGTAGCGGCGCGTCATCGGCGACTCTCGAGGAACAGCATCACGGAGACCATGTTGAACAGCGGCAGTCCGTAGCTCTCTCGACCATCGAGGTGCCCGCGCAGCATGGCGCGGGCGGCGTCCGGCTCCAGCCCCGGCCAGCGTTCGATCCCGTCACCCTCGACGAGGTCGCGCGCCGTCTCGCGCAGCGGGCCGCGGATCCAGTCGTCGAGCGGCAGGTCGAATCCGCGCTTCGGGCGCTCGAGGATCGACGCCGGCAGGCGCTCGCGGAACGCCGAGCGCAGGATGTGCTTGGTCGATTTGCCGCGGATCTTCAGCGAGTCCGGAAGTCGCGCCGCCCACTCGACGATGCGATGGTCCAGGAACGGCACGCGCGCCTCGAGCGAGAAGGCCATCGAGGCACGATCGACCTTGGCCAGGAGGTTGTGCGGCAGCCACTCGTGCTGATCGGCGCGCAGGCGCGGCCCCAGCTCGAACCCGTCGGTCTCGAAGTACGGAGCGAACGCCGCCTGCGCGCGCCGATCGAGCGCCTGGACCACGTCGGGCCGGAACAAGCCGCGCATGGCGTCGCGGCCGATCGTGGCCGCCCAGGCGAGATGACTCTCCGTCGGGTCGTGCCGCCCCGCAGCGTCGACCGCCTGCGCCAGCCGGCGCGGCAACACGCCGGCCCCGACAGCCAGCCGCGCACCGGGGACGCGACCGACCCAGCCGTACTGCGACTGGTACCGATAGCGGCGGTAGCCGCCCAACAGCTCGTCGGCGCCCTCGCCCGTGAGGACCACCGTCACGCTCTCGCGAGCGAAACGCGACAGTAGATAGGTCGGGATCAGCGCGGGATCGACCACCGGCGACGCCAGATGCCGCACGAGTCGCGGCAGGCTTTCGGGGATGTCGAGCGGCGAAAGAACCAGCTCGTGATGCTCCGCGCCGAAGCGCGCGGCGGCGACACGCGCATGCTCGCGCTCATCGAACGCTTCCGCATCGTCGAAGCCGACCGAGAACGTCTGCACGGGCCGGCCGGTCCGCCCCGCCGCCACCTGCAGCAGCGCGGTCGAATCGAGCCCGCCCGACAGGAAGAGTCCGAGCGGCACGTCGGAGATCATCCGGTAGCGCACCGAACTCTCGAGCAGCTCGTGCAGCTCCTCGATCGCGGCCCGCTCGGTCAACTCGCCCGGCTGCGGCGACGGGATCTCGTACCAGCGTTCGACCGCAACTCGCCCGTCGCGCACACGGATCGTGTGACCCGGAAGCAGCTCGAGAACGTCGCGGTATACCGTCCGGTCTCCCGAGACGAACTGCAGCCGGAACGACTCGGCCAACGCGACCGGGTCGATCTCCGCCTCGACCGCGTCGTGTTGCAGCAGGACGCCGAGCTCGGAGGCGAAGACGAGTCCCGCTCCGTCGAGCCGGTAGTACAGCGGCTTGATCCCCAGGCGATCGCGCGCCAGGAACGTCTCCCCCGTCCGCGCGTCGTGGACACACAGGGCGAACATGCCGTTCAGCCGCTGCAGCATCGCGGGTCCGTGGTCCTCCCACAGGTGGACCAGCACCTCGGTGTCCGAACGCGTGCGCAAGACGTGACCGCGCGAGATCAGTTCGTCGCGCAGCTCGCGGTAGTTGTAGATCTCGCCGTTGACAACGACCTCGACCGAGCCGTCCTCGTTGGCCATCGGCTGCGCCCCGCCCTCGAGGTCGATCACCGCCAGGCGCCGGATGCCGGCCACGATGCCGGGACGCTCGAGCACGCCCTCGGAATCCGGCCCGCGGTGCGCCATCGCGCCGAGCATCGAACGTACCGCCCCGGCGTCGACCGGGTCGTCCGTGAAAGACAGGGCTCCGCAAATCCCGCACATTCCGCATCCAACATAGGCTGTGCGCCCGCAGGACGCACTCGAGACGAGCGAGGCCTAGCGTTCGGCCTTCAGGGCGGGCAACAGCGGGACGCGCAGTGCGCCGGCGACCGCGGCCACGGCGGAGAGCATGCCGACGATGAGGATGACGACGAGCGTGCCGCCGAGTGCCGCCCACGGGACGTGCACGGTGGAGAGCAGGGGCGCGACGGCGACGAGCGCGGCAATCGTGCCGACGCCGATCCCGACGACCAGCAGGAACGCGTTCTCGGCCACCACCATCCAGCCCAGACTCGAGCGTCGGAAGCCGAACGCGCGCAGCGTGGCCAGCTCGCCGCGCCGTTCGATCACGTTGCGCAACAACACGATCGCGAGTCCTACGGTGCCCAGCAACAGCCCCAGCGCGCCGAGCGTCTGGAACGTCGAGATGTAGGTGTGCTCGACCTCGAGGTACCCCGCCAGCCGGTCCCCGGTCGTGGTCGCGTCGAAGCCGTGGTCGCCGAGGCGGCTCTCGAGCACGCGCCCCGTCTCCAGCGCGGTGTCGTGCTCGGCGTCGATCAGAAAATACGAGTAGCCGCCGCGGCTCGGGAAATGCTCGAGGAACTTGCCCTCGGGGATCAGCAACTCACTCTGGAACACGCTGCGCGCCAGCAGGCCGACGAGGCGCAGCCGGATCTCGTCGCCCAGCTCGTCCTGCATCACGAACTCCTTGCCGAGCGCGTCGAAGCCCATGTGCAGGATCCACTGCACCGAGTTGGCGTCGCCGATCGCCGGGATCACGCCCGGGCCGAAGTCCTGCTGCAGCAGCGCCCACGGGTTGTCGACGCCCTCGGGCAGCTCGAGATGCTGCTGGAAGCCGAAGCCTCCGCGCGCGATCAGCTCGGGGCCGACGCCCAGCACTCGCGGTTTCTCGGGCCGGTACAGGTTGAGGCAGCTCGCGTCGTCGCCGGGCTCGACGCGGAACGGATAGACCGCGACCGGCTCGAGCGACGCCGACTCGTCCTGCGCGAAGCCGAGATCGGAGCGGCCGTCGCGATCGTTGAGGTTCTGGTACAGCGGCACGTCGCTCTCGGCCAGCAGCGCAAAGCCGCCCGATCCCGAATCGCGCGACCGCAGCTCGTGCCCCGGGTCGTGGCGGAACGCCCCGACCAGCACGATGACGAAGCTGGCCGACGCGACGAGGGCGACCGAGAGAATGCTGCGCCCCGGGTTCCACGAGCTGTTGCGCGCGGCCATACCCGCCAGCCGGGCGTTGGCCAGCGTCAACAGGGCGCGCGTCTTCCCGCGGCACCACAGGTTGAACAGGGCCAGGCCCGAGACGAGCAACAGGGCCCCGCCGGCCATCGCGATGCCGGGCGATGCGGCGCTGCCGACGGCGATGCCGAAGCCGGCCATCCCGAGCGCGACGGCGCCGCCGCCGAACGCGAGCACGCGCGCGACGCGACCGCCGCCCGGACGTGCGACGGGCCGCACGACGCCGGCGAGCAACGCCGGCGGCGGCAGGCGACGCAGGCGACGCAGCGTCAACGCCACGGCGAACAGGATCACGATCAACGCGATCGCGAAGCCCAGGAACAGACTCTGCGGCGTGACGTGCAGGAACAGCCGCGAGGAGCCGACCGCCGGCTGCCAGATCGTGCGCAGCCCCAGCATCATCAGCTCGGCGTAGCCCACGCCGCAGGCCAGGCCGAGCACCGCGCCGACCAGGGCCAGCAGCGCCCCCTCGCCGAGCAACCGTCGCCGCACGCTGCGCAGCGGATAGCCGAGAGCCAGCAGCAGACCGACCTCGCGCGCGCGCTGCTCGACGCCCAGGCTGAACAGCAAGGCGACCAGCATGGCCGACGAGACGATGAGGAACAGACTGAAGCCGATGAACAGGCCGGAGAAGTCGGTCGCGCCGCGCGACGCGTGCAGGCCGGCGTCCTTCAGCGCCTCGAAGCGCAACCCGAATGCCTCCAACTGCATTCGATCGAGGATGCGGCGCTCGACCGCGGCGCGAGTCTGCGCCACGTTCATGTCGGGAGCGGCGCCGACACGCGCCAGCGTCGTGGTGCCGTATCGCGTTTCCCATAGCCTGGCGCCCAGACCCTCCGACACGAAGGCCTTGGGCGTCGCGGCGTGCCGGTCCCAGTAGTCCTCGTCCTTGTCGCGGATCGCGTCGAGGTCGACGGGGAACGGTGGATCCCAGTCAGCCATGTCGTCGGTATCCTGAATCCCCGGATAGTCCGGCACCAGCTCGCGGTCGGCGCCCAGGCCTTGCATGGCGACGATGCCCTCGACGCGCAGCACCACGTGCTGCGGGATCAACTGCTCCTGCGGGTCGACCTCGAAGTAGTCGAGTCGCAGCTCGTCGCCGACCTTGGCACCGAGATCCTCAGCGGTCCACGTGTTGAGCAGGATTCCGCGGTCGCTCGGCTCGGGTGCCAGGTGACCGTCCGGCCGGACCAGCGACGCCCAGCCGCGACCGGGGATCGCGTCGAGAGCGGCGACCATCGAGTACGGCGTCGCGTGTTCCCCGATGCTCATGCGGTTCGCCAGATAGCTCTGGACGCGCAACAGCGGAGCATCCAGCTGCTCCGCGGCCTGGCCCAGCACATCGTCGACGTTGGGCCGCAAGACGAACTCCAGACTCTCCATCACGAAGTGATCGCGGCGCTCGCGCAACACGAAGCCGAGATCCTCCAGCGTCAACATCGACCGCAGCAGACTGTCGGCTCGCGCTTCGGCGGAGGCGTGGGTCAGGAACAGCGTGTTGACCGAACCCTCTTGTTCCAGCTCTTCCTGCAACTCCTCCAGCGGGACGAACGCGACGAGCGGGGTCTGCTGCGCCGGCAGCAGTCCGAAGCGACCCAGCCCCTCGTCGGGCAGCACCTCGACGACGGTCGCGCGCAGCGCGCCCAGCACGTCCTCGGGGTCCTTCTCGCCCATCAACGTCTCGCGCGGTACGTGGTCCCAGCGGCCGAAGCTGAGCACGACGCTGTCCCCCGACGCGACGCCGAGCTGCCGCGCCAGACCGTCGTTGATCACGACCGAGGGAAACAGCTGACCGTCGCGCCGGCCGAGGTCGAGGGCGGAGGTCGACCCGTGCACGGCGAGGAACCGCTCGTCGATGCCGTGGATCCCGACCCGACCCGCGCGCGAGCCGTCGCCCGACGCGGCCACCGAGCCGCGCACGGTGATCGCCGGCGCGGCGCGCGTGTAGAGTTCGGCGAAGCGCGGATGCGCCTCGAGATCACGGACCAGCGACTCGCGGAAGAAGCGCTGCGCGATCATCGCGCTGTCGATCCCGCCCAGCCGTTCGAGCGTCAACGCGCGCAGGCTGCCCTTGACCGAATCGCCGACGATCAGCGCCCCGGTGAGGACGGCGGTCGCCACCGCCGCGCCCAGAACGACGGCCAGGTGGATACGCCAGTAGTGGGTCAGAGCTCGCGACAACGGCCTTCCCGCAGTTCGAGC
Organism: bacterium; assembly: GCA_024226515.1. GTDB lineage: Bacteria > Acidobacteriota > Polarisedimenticolia > Polarisedimenticolales > Polarisedimenticolaceae > JAAELQ01. Next base: position 21,705 of record JAAELQ010000088.1, on the reverse strand, counting down.
CGGCGGTCGAAGCGTTGCGCCAGCTCCTGGCTATGCGTGACCACGATCAGGATCGTTCGCTCCTGCTCGTGCAACTCGAACAGCAGATCGGCCACGGCGCCGGCCGTCGCACCGTCCAGGCTTCCGGTCGGCTCGTCGCACAGCAGCAGGCCGGGCTCCATGATCAGCGCTCGCGCCACGGCGACCCTCTGCCGCTCGCCGCCCGACAGCTGGGCAGGGCGATGCTCGAGTCGGTGCCCCAGCCCGACGCGGTCGAGCAGCTCGCGCGCCCGCTCGGCGCGCGATCCGCTCTCGCCGGGGAAGGCCAACGCGGGAACGAGAACGTTCTCCAGCACGGAGTACTGCGGCAGCAGATGGTGCTCCTGGAACACGAAGCCGATCGCCTGGTTGCGGAAGCGTGCCAGCTCGGCCTCGGGCAACGCATAGGGCTCGCGGCCGTCGATCTCGATCGTCCCCGCGCTCGGGGCATCGAGCGTACCGATCAGGTGCAGCAGCGTGCTCTTGCCCGAGCCGGACGGTCCGGTGACGGCCACCGCCTGTCCCGCGTGCATCTCGAACGACACGCCGAGCAGGACCTCGACGGGTCGGTCGTCGGTCTCGAACCGTTTGTGGACGTCGGAGAGCCTGAGTTCGGATTCCACGCACGCACCTCGTTGCGATGCTACCAGATTCACTCGGGTGCTACGTCGAGCCGCTCGGCGATCTCGCCCGGGATTGCGATCGCCTGCGGCTGACCGTCGGTCGTGATCTCGCAGCAGACCGACGTCATCTTGCCGCTGCAGACCTCGCGCGTGCCGACGTGGATATCGAAACCGAAGGTCAGCGACTTCGCACCCTTGCGCAACAGGCGAACGTGGATCTCGAGCACCTCACCGAAGCGGGCCGGGCTGGCGAAGTCGCACGACACCGAGACACGCGGCCAGCCGATGCGCCTGCGGCCCACGACGGTGTCGACGCTGAACCCCGCGGCCTCGCGAAACTCGTGCTCGGCCGTCTCCATGAAGATGACGAAACGCGAGAAGTGCACCATCCCCGCCATGTCGGTGTCGGCAAACTCGACCCTGCGGCGTGTCTTCAACTCATGCATCCTTGAACCCCACGTAACGTTCGAACACTCTCAGCGTCTCGTCGGCCATCGCCTGGTCGGTGAAGCGGGCGTGCACGATCTCCCTACCGCGCCGACCCAGCTCGGCGCGCCGCGCCTCGTCGTCCATCAGCTCGCGCAGGCCGCGCGCCAGCGCGTCCGGCGAGTCGGGCTCGACGAGGACTCCCCCGCCGGTCGCGCCGACCAGCTCGGGAAACGCGCCGTGGCGCGGCTGGACGACCGGCGTGGCGTTGGCCAACGCCTCCAGGACGTACAGCCCCTTCGGCTCGCGATACGTCGTCGGCACGGACAGCGCGTGCAGGCCACGCAGGAACTCTATCTTCTGCGCCCGGTCGACCTCGCCGACCCAGTCGACGGAGTCGCCCAGCCCGGACGCGACGACCTCGTCCTTGATGCCGTCCACGTACGCCCGGTCGCGCTCACCGAGATAGCCCGCGACCCGCAGGCGCACGGACCCCGGCTCGCTGCCCTGCCGCAGGCGGCGGAAGGCCTCGACCAGCGCGTGCAGCCCCTTCTCGGGACACAGCCGCGCCAGGTAGCCGACGGTGAATGGGCCGTCGGGCCGTGTCGCGTCTCCGCCGTGGCCGTCGAGTTTGAGCCCCATCGCGACCGTGTGAATCCGCTCGCGCGACACCCTGAGAAAAGTCGACATCTCCTCGGCGTAATACTCGCTGGTCGCGACGAACCCGCTGGCGTCCGCCGCCCTCTCGCGCAGCGTGTCGACCACCTGTTCGCGGTACGTATCGGTCAGCTCGTCCAGGAAGATATCCTCTCCCGTCAGCTCGCACAGCACGGGGACGCCGAGCTCGCGCCGGATCGGCCCGGCGAGGCCGAGGAACATCGCGTTGGGCAGTTGCACGATGTCCGGCTTGAACTCGTCCTTCAGCCAGCGCAGCAACTTGCCCAGCTCTTTCTTCTGGTGACCGTCCTCGCCGCGCAACACGGACAGCGTCAACTCGCCGAGGTCCCGCGCGTCGACCGAGACGCTTTTCTTCGACACCCACTCGAGCAGGCCCCGACCGTTCAGCAAACGGTCGACGAGCCATGGCGTGTGTCGGAACAGCGACGTCTTCTGCTCCAGGTACACGTTGACCGCGCCGTAGAAGATGCGATCGCGGCTGACGTCGTCCTCGTCCGTGCGCAGCGGGGTGTAGGTCGGCAGCAGCGCGACGTCGTGCCCCTGGCCGATCAACGCCGCGGCCAGCGTGTTGTCGCGCAGGCAGCTGCCGCAGATCATCCCCGCGGCGCCGGCGGCGATGGCCGCGATCCTCACGGCCGCTCCGCGAAGAACTTGTCCAGCACGGCCCGCTCCGGCGGTCGCGTGACGAGAGAGACCGACACCAGCGCCAGGGCGGACAGCCCCAGCATCACCGCCACCGGCATCACACCGCTTCCGCCCACCGTGTATCCCGGCACGCTGAACCCGCGCACGAAGAAGAAGACCCAGCTGACGACGACGGCCGCCACCGCCGCCATCGCGCCATGCTTCGTGCTGCGGCGCCAGAACAGAGCGGCGAGCACGACCGGCAGCAGCGCGGCGAAACCGCTGAACGACCAGACGCCGAACTTGAAGATGTTGCTGCCGGCGACCAGCGAGATGGCGTACGTCAACGCCAGCAGTCCGACCACGAACGCACGCCCGACGAGGATCTGCCGCTGCTCGCTCATCCGGTCGCCGAAGCCGTGGTGCTTGACCACGTCCTGCGTGAACATCGTCCCCAGCGCCAGCACCTGGGAATCGAGCGACGACATGATCGCCGCAAACACGCCGGCGGCGAGCAGCCCGGCCAGGACGCCGGGCGCGTAGAGGTCGATCATGCGCACCAGGATCGAGCTTGCCGCGGGACCCTCGAGCCCCGGAACCGCGACCGTGCCCAGCACGCCGAGCAACACGCTCGGGATCCAGACGATCGCGATGCACAGCGGGTAGGCCACGATCGGAAGCCGGAAGCTCGCCGCGCGCCGTGCCGTCAGCCAGTGCATGAAGATGTGCGGGAACATCCCGACCGACAGCGGGAGACAGGTGTAGGTCAGCAGCTTCAACGGCTGGATCCGTTCGCCGCGGATCAGGTGCGCGGGGTTCGTCTCGGCGACGCGTCGCAGGGCCTCGTCGAGACCGCCCATCGCGCGGACGATCCACAGGAACGTCACCGCGCCGAGGATCATGAACACCAGGGTCTGAAACGTGTTGACCCACGCCGTCCCGCGCAGCCCACCGAAGATCACGTAGGTCATCACGACCACGCAGATCGCCAGGCCGCCGAGCCATTCCGGTACGAGGCCGTCGGTGATCTGCCCCACGGCGACGCCGCCGCCCATCACGCCGATGAGCAGGTAGGGCACGACCAGGGCGACCAGCACGACGAACAGCATCAGGCCGAGCCCGTCCGAGTCCCAGCGCTCGCGGAAGTACTGCACCTGGGTGATATAGCCACGCCGCTTGCCCACGGCCCACAGACGCGTCCCGACGAAGAAGATGACGATCGGAACGATCAACGCGGACGACGAGGCCATCAGCGCGAACACGCCGATGCCGACGCGATAGGCCTGGGCCGACGCGCCGAGCAACGAGAACGCCGTCATGTGCGTGCCGAACAGCGACATCAGCAGCATGAACGAGCCGATCGAACGCGTGGCGAGGAAGTAGTCCTCGCCCGTCCCGCGGAACAGCCGGTTGCTCAGCAGGCCGATCGCCAGCACCAGCCCGAGGTATACGAGGATCACGGCGAGGGTCATCCGTCGCCGCCCTCCTCGTCGCCGAGGCCCGCAGGCCACGCGAAACGCACCAGCAGGCCGAGCAATACGGAGACGCCCAGACAGAAGCCGATGTGGTACGTCAGCCCCACGGGCAGCCCGAGAACCAGGCCGGCCTCGTCCCACAACCAGAGATCGTTGTGCAACAGGAAAACGACGACGAGGGCGGCGTACAGCAGCCCTGCGACTGCGCTTCGCTTCAAGACGGCTGCCCTTGCCCGTCCAGCGTGCGCGCCTCGGGCAGCTCGCACATCTTCGCCATCGATTCGAACAGCCCTTCGATCGACTTGTGGTACACGTTGCCCACCAGCAGGTTCACCAGCGGTTCGCGGCAATCGGGATGCATCTTGAGGAACTTCGGGAAGCTGAAGCCCGGATCGTAGAACGCGTAGACCAGCTTGCGCATCGACTCCATGCCGGCGAGGTAGTCCGCCCCGTGCCGCCCGAGCGACTCGCCCGACAGATCGCCCGACTCCAGTGCCGCGAGCACCGAGTCGGCGGCCAGCTCGGCGGATTTGAACGCCAGGAACACTCCCGTCGAGTACATCGGATCGAGGAAGCCGAACGCGTCGCCGGCCATGACCCAGCCGTCTCCGGCGATGCGCTGCGAGACGTACGAGAAGTCGCGCATCACGCGCATCTCCATCGTCTGCTCGGCTGCCGCGATACGCTCGGCGACCGCGGGGCAACGCTCGACCTCCTCCGCGAACACCTGCTGCGGGTCCTTGACCCGCCCCTTGAGCAGGTGGTCCATGTGGCCGACGACGCCGACGCTGACCTCGTCGGCGGCAAGCGGGATGTACCAGAACCAGCAGTTATCCACCTCGCTGGCCAGGATCAGCGTCGCTCCCTCGTCGATGCCCTCGCCGCGCCACGCGCCGCGGAAGCGCGTGAAGAACGACGCATGCTGCAGCAGCGGATCGATGCGGCGCAGCCCCAGCTTGCGCGAGATCAGCGCGGTCTGGCCGCTGGTGTCGACGACGACGCGACAGGTCAGGCGGCGGCGTGTGCCGTCGGCCAGCTCGACCTCGACGCCGCCGGCCCGCCCGTCCTCGAACAGGACCTGCTTGACGTTGGCGTGGTCCCGCATCTCGACGCCGCTGCTCACCGCGTGCTCGACCAGCAGCTGGTCGAAGCGCTCGCGGTCGACCTGCCACGTCTGCGAGCTCTCGTGGCCATCGAACTCGTGGAAGTAGAACGGCGTGCTCGACCGTCCGCCTTTGCTGAAGAACTGCACGCTGTGCTTCTTGACGAAGCCGTCCTGTTTGACCCGCTCCCACAGGCCGAGGCGCTGCAACGTCCAGTAGGTCGCGGGCATCAACGATTCGCCCACGACGTACCTGGGAAACCGGTCGCGCTCGAGCATCAGCACACTGCGGCCCTCGCGCGCGATCAGCGTCGCGGCGGTCGTGCCCGCCGGCCCGGCCCCGATCACGACGACGTCGTAATCGTCCCGCGCGGGTCCCGTTCCGGTCTCGTTCTTCATCTCGTCCATCGGCTCCGCCCTACATCCGCAGTTCGATCCCCACGTACGCGGCAAACTCGTCCGCCGGAATGACCGACTGCGAGCCGAACCCGCGGATGAAGTACTCCTCGTCCGTCAGGTTCTTGAGATTCAGCTTGAATCGCACGTGATCCAGATCGTAGAACAACGCGGCGTCGACGACGATGGAGTCGTCGATCTCGAAGAAGTTGTCCTCGGCGTTGTACTGCTCGCCGATGTAACGCACGCCACCACCCAGCCCGAAGCCGTTCTTGAAGCGGTAGCTGACCCACGAGTTCACCAGGTGCTCGGGCGCGAAGGCGGGCGTGTTGCCCGAGAAGTCGACGACGAAGCCGCCCAGCTCCTGTGTGAACTCCTCGAGCTCGGCGTCGTTGTACGCGTAGGAGACGAAGGCGCGCAGGCGCGGCAGCGGTTCGGCCGCCAGCTCGAACTCGAATCCGCGGGCCGTCTGATCGCCCGTCTGCTGCGTGACGCCGTCGGCGTTCGGTATGCCGATGTTCTCGCGGTCGATGTCGTACAGCGAGAATGTCGTCCGGATCTTGTCTTCCATGAAGCTCTTCTTGGCGCCGATCTCGAACTGCACGCTCTCCTCGGGTTCGGCGATGTCGATCGCGCGAGGCGCCGGGGGCGCGAAGGACTTACCGCCGTTGGCGTACAGCGTGAACGAGTCGCTGATCGCGTAGGCCACGCCTCCGTGCGGGCTGATCTCGCCGTCGTTGCGATCGATGGCGTACGGCAGCGGAGTGAACGTGTCGAAGTTCATCTGGATGCCGGACGTCTCGTAGTCGATCCGATCGTAGCGCGCGCCGAGCTGGACCTGAACCTTCGGCGACAGCTCGATCTGGTCCACGACGTACGGCGCGACGATCTCGCTCGTCGCGTCGCCGGTCATGAACGGAATATAGCCCGGAACTCCGATCGTCTCGACCGGGTCGAACGCGTCGATGGTCGGCACGCAGCCGGGAGACGGGGTCGGAAAGCACGGCAGCGCCGTGTCGATCGCGAACTCGTCGGTCAGCTGCGCGATCTCGAGTCCGGCGAGGAGGTTGTGGCGCACGCGTCCGCCGCCCAGCTCGAAGACGAACTCCAGCTGATTGCCGACGTACTGCTGCCGATCGTCCAGCGCGGTCAGCCCGCGGATCACCTCGGTCGACAGCGGCACGGCGCCGAACAACTGCGTGCCCGCGGTGTCCCAGTCGAGCTCGCGGAAGTAGGTCTTGTTGCGCAGGGAGATGTTCTCCGAGAGCCGCGTCTCGAAATCGACCTGGGCCCGCAGGATCTCCTGATTCGAGAAATCGAGCGGCGTCTGGTACGACGTCTTGCGGTCGACGTCCGGCACCGCGAGCCCCAGCAGCGGCAACCCGCTGTCGGGGCTGTACTCCGCATCAACCCACTCGAGATTGAAGTTCAGCGTCGAATCCTCGCCGATGCGCCAGGCCAGACTCGGGTTGATCGCGACATGCTCGCTCTCCTTGTCGTCGCGATAGCCGTCCGACTCCTTGTACAACGCATTGAGCCGGAAGTTGAGATCGCCGTCGCGGGTCGAGAGGTTCCAGTCCCCGGTCGCATCGTAGGTCCCGAAGCTGCCGCCCGAGAGAGAGAACACGCCCAGATCCGCGGGCAGCGGCTGCTTGCGCACGATGTTCACCGCGCCGGCGAGCGGATTGCTGCCGTAGAGGAACCCGGCCGGCCCCTTCAGCACCTCGACGCCCTCGACGTTGTACATCGGGTAGTACGTGACCTCGGGCTCGGCGGCGCCGTCGTTCAGCACCAGGCCGCTGGATAGCGAGTCGAAGCCGCGAATAACGAAGAAGTCGTGCACGCCGGTGCCCGTCTGCACGTTGAGGCCGCTTACGTTGCGCAGCGCGTCGCCGAGCACGGCGGCGTCCTGCTCCTGAAGCAGCATGCTGTTGACCACGCCGACGTTGGCCGGCGTCATCTGCAACGGGATCGGCAGCTTGGTCGCGATCGTGTTGGACGTCGGGATATACGAGACGTTGACCTCGACGTACTCCTGCCGCGAGGCCCCCTCCTCTTTCGCGTCTTCCGACTCGTCCGCTGCCTGGATCGGCATCACGAACAACGACAGCAGCAGCACGATCGTCGCGAGCGCCGCGCCGCCGACTCGAGAATCCTTCATGTCATTCCTCGGCCACGCGTTGCGCGTGGCGGAATCGGCCCTTCGGATCAGGTATAGCGGGCGTTCTGGTGTTCGGGTGCATAGAACTCGGGCAGCAGCAGATCTACCTGCAACAGACCCGTGCGGCTCAACGTCACGACACCGCGATCGACTTGCAGCATCCCGCGTTCGGTCAGGCGCCGGAACGCGTCCGCGAACTCCTCCTGCGGGTCGATGCCGAACTTCTTCGAGAAGTAGCTCAGATCGACGCGGCCGAGCTTCAGCTGCAGGATCAGCTCGCGGGTCAGCCGCTCGCGCGCGGACGTCGCGTAGGCCCGCGAGACGGGGAACTGCCCCGCCCCGACGGTCTCGAGGTAGCTCTCCCAGCGTGAGAGGTTCTGGAAGTGCACGCCGCCGACGTGTGAGAAGGAGGATACGCCGAGACCGAGCAGGTCCGCGCCGTGCCACAGGGCATCGCGGTAGGCGAAACGAGCGCGACCGTCCTGCTTCAGCATCGTGTAGGCGCTCGAGACGCCGTACCCCGCCGACTCGAGCTGCTCGATGGCGTAGGCGTGCCATTCACGCTTGGTGGCCCAGTCCGCGACCGGGACCGCCCCGCCGTCGAGCACACCGCGCGAGTACACCGTGTTGAACGGAAGCTCCATCTGGTAGATGGTCACGCTGTCGGGATCCATCTCGACCGTCTTGCGGATCGAGTCCTTCCAGGTGTCCCACGTCTCGCCGACCATGCCCGAGATCAGGTCGATGTTCAGTTGGTCGAAGTTCAGCTCCTGGATCCACGGCGCCACGCGGTAGATCTCGCGCGAGACGTGCGCGCGGCCGTTGTCTTCCAGGATCTTGTCGTTGAAGTTCTCGACGCCCAGACTGATACGGGTCACTCCGACGTCGCGGATCGTCTCGAGCTTGGGCCGGGTCAGCGTCCCCGGCTCGCACTCGAAGGTGACCTCCTCGACGGCGTCCCAGGGAAACACCTGTTTGACGCGCGCCACGAGATCCGAGAGGTGCTTCGCGCTGAGGAACGACGGCGTCCCACCGCCGAAGTAGACGAAGCTCAGTTTGCGCCCCGCGAACACGCGCCGCGCGGCGTACAGCTCGACCTCGCGGACGACCGCGTCGACGTAGGCGCTGACGTCGCGCGCGTTCTTGTCGGTGTAGACCTTGAAGTAGCAGAACTTGCAGCGGCGGCGACAGAACGGGATGTGAATGTAGAGCCCGAGCCGGGCGTCCTGCGCGCCGGGAGCGTCCAGCACTTCCTCGATGCGTGGGCGTTGGTCCTCGCCCCAGAACGAGTACGGCGGGTAGTTGGAGACGAAGACGCTGCCGACCCCGGTCTTCTCGTGGTCGACACCGACGGACGTGGCTGGATCGCGTTCGGACAAGTTCAAGATCCTATCTGGCGCCGAAGCAGTACAGCCGGCCGTCGAGCGTACCGACCAGCACGCGCCCACCGGCCAGCGCGGGCGTTGCGAGAATCGAGGACCCGGTGTCGAACTGCCACGCGGCCTTGCCCGATTCCAGGTCGATGGCGAACAGTTCGCCGCTCGTCGCCCCGATCCAGGCCCGGCCGCCCGCGATCACCGGAGACGAATCGAACTTCCCACGAGCCGAGAACGTCCAGCGCGACTTGCCGGACTCGGCGTCGATTCCGTGCACCAGCTTGTCGCGGCCTCCGACGACGACGAGCCCGTCGTGGATTGCCGCCGAGGACAGATACGGGAACTGACGATCGGGGTTTTGGTAGGACCAGAGGATCTTCTGCTGTTCGAGGTCCACCGCCAGCACCTGGTTCTCGAACGTGCCGAAATAGGCCCGGTTGCCGTCGAGCGTCGGGCTGGCGCCGACGTAGGCGCCGACCTCGATCTGCGCCAGTTGTTTTCCGTCGCGGACGTCGAGCACGCGCAGGAGGCCGTCGCAGCCGGCGGAGACCACTTTGCCGTCGAGGATCGCGGGCGTGCCGTAGACGTAGCCATCCGTCTCGACCTTCCAGGCCAGCGACCCGTCCTCGGGCTTCAGCGCGTAGACGAACTGGTCGTGCGAGCCGAAGATCACGCGGTCGTCGGCGAAGTTGGCCGACGAGACGATCTCGGCCTCGGCCTCGAAGATCCAGCGCCGTTCTCCAGTCGCGGCGTCGACGGCGTGGAATACGCCGTCGCCGTCCCCGAAGTAGACGACTCCGTCGCGCACCGACGGCGAGGACTTGATCTCGGCCTCGGTCGAGTACTTCCACTTCTGCTTGCCGGTCGCGAAGTCGACCGCGTACAGATTGCCGTCCAGGGCACCGACGAACACCGTCCCCGCGTGCACCGCGACGGCCGACTCGATGCCCTCCTCGACCTCGAACAGCCACAGCGGCTCGAGCGCTTCGGCGGGCAGGTCCGTGGCCACGCCGCTCAACCGCGCATTGCCGCGAAACGTCGTCCACTCGCCCGATGCCGATGCCTGCGACGCCGCGAACGACAGCCACAGGGCCGCCAGCGGGGCGAGCCGGAGAATCCACTGTTTACCAGGCTGCTTCATAGAGACCCTGCAACTCCGCGCACCCCACGCTGCGCGGATTGAAACCTGCCGTCCACTGGGCGGCGGCGTCCCCGGCCAGGCCGGGCAGATCGTCACGCGCGACACCGTGATCGCTCAGCGTGCGGTCGAGCCCCGCGAGGCGCATCAACCCCACGACACGCGCCCGGAGATCTCCCGCGGCGCGACCCTCGGCCGCGCCGGCCAGCGCGTCGTACTCGTCGGCGACGACGGCGCGATTGAAGTCCATCACGTGCGGCAGCATCGTGGCGACGGCTGCGCCGTGGACCACGTCGTAGCGCGTAGTCAACGGGTTGGCGCACGCGTGCGCCGCACCGAGCATCGAATGTTCGATCGCCGCACCGGCGAGATGCGCCGCCAGCAGCATATCGGCGCGCGGGGTCTCGTCCTCGCCGCCGCCCAGCGCGAGCGCGAGACTGCGGTCGATGCGACGCCAGGCCTCGCGCCCCAGCAACTGCGAGATCGGGTTGCGTCGCGTACAGACGTAGCTCTCGACGACGTGCGACACGGCGTCGATCCCGCTCAGCGCCGCCACGTCGCGCGGGGTCGTCGCGGTCAACGCCGGGTCGAGAATGACCGCGCGGAACTTCGCCCGGCGATCGCCACAGGCCATCTTGACCTTCGTCTCTTCCTGGGAGATCAGCGCGTACGACTGCGCGTCGCTCCCGGTGCCGGCCGTCGTCGGGATGCCGACGGAGGGCAGCATCGGCGCCTTCGCCTTGCCCGTGCCCCAGTAGTCCTCCATGCGACCGCCGCCGGTCAGCAGGAAGTTCGCGGCGCGCGCACAGTCCATCGCGCTGCCGCCGCCGAGACCGACGATGCCGTCGGCGTCGGTGCCGGCCGCCTCGACCGCCTCGGCCACGTGACGCGTCGTCGGGTTCCTCGTCGCGCCGTCATAGACACGTGCCTCGATCGATCGCCGCGAGAGTGAATCCAGCGCGCTATCGAGGTGTCCCGCGTCGCGGAGCCCTCGATCGGTGACGAGCAACACGCGGCGGCAGCCGAGCTCTTCCGTCAAATCGCCGAGCTGCCGGAGCGCTCCGCTGCCGAAGACGAGGCGCGTCGAGTCGAAATCGACGGACCACTCCCCCCGGGCGCTCAGCTTGTCGACTTCGAGCTTCAGCGTCATGCCGCCATCTCAGGCCGAGGCCATGAACGACCGCTGCTTGTACAGGTGTTCGAAGAGGTTGCCCTCGTGGGGCTGATCCCACGAGACGCGAGAGGTGTGCAGCGGCCCGAGGTTCAACCGGTCGATCTCGCGCGACGTCATCAGCGCGGCGCGGAACGACGGGTCCTCGGTGATGGCGCTGACGACCAGCGTCGACCCGATGCGCTGCAGCATCTCGTCCTGCGGCGCCTCGACCACGCTGGCGAAGGGGAACAGCAGCTCGCAACGCGCCAGCGCGTGCCCGGGATCCGAGCACCAGATCAACGTCGGCAAGAGGAAAGTGCAGCCGTCGCGCTCGACCACGCGCGGGCCGTCGCGCAGCTCCGCGGTCAGATCCACGGCGCCCGGCTCCTGCAGCAGACTGTCGACGTACTCCGAGATGCGATGGGCAACTGCAGGCTGCGAGAACGCGGCGAGGCCCGCCTCGGGGTCGTCCAGCGAGCGCGCCTCGATGCGCGACAGCCGCTCGGCCAGCGCCTCGGCCACCTCGCGGCCGCGGCGCGGCACCCAGACGCCGGAAGCGTTGATGCAGGATCGTCCGCCGTTCTCGGCGATCGACTCGACGATGGTGTCGATGTGCTCGCGCCAGCCGTCGATGCGATCCTCGCCGATGAGAATCTTCGACCACCCCGGGCCGTGCAGCTGCACCCGCGGGTCACCCTTCCAGCCGCGGATCGACGACTCGTCGCCGAAGAACATCGAGCGATCGGTGCGCAGCAGGATCTCGTTCGCCCCGCCGTGGTCGGTCGGGTAGACGCCGAAGGCCTGCGGCGGCATGCCGGCGGCGATCAACGCCTGCGCGATGCGCATCGGGGTCCACGGCTCCTGGCTGCCGGGCTTCAGGACGACGGGCACCTTCAACGCCAGCGACGGGATCCACAGCGAGTGCACGCCGGGCGAGTTGCTCGGCAGCACGCCGCCGAGCGAGTCCGCCTGGCCGATGTAGCTCACGGTGCGCCCGTCGACATCGACCCAACCGCGGTCGAGCACCGACAGATCGAGCCCGCGCGTCAGGCCGGCCAGCACGCGCGGCATCTCCTCCAGCACGAAGCGGATCTTGGCCATGTTGCCGCGCGCCAGCCTGTGCGGCATCCCCGTCGTCGACGACAGGTCGCGAACGTACTCGTCGCGCGACTGGGTCACGCCGTCCAGCGGGTCGATCGGCAGCTCGGCGGAGTCGAACAACTCCGCGGCGCGGCCGCAGATCTCGAACAGCTCTTCGATCGGCATGCGCCGCAACAGATCCCGGTTGCGTCCCGCGTTCAACATGTCGCGCGCGATCAGACCGCCGTTGGCCTGAGACACCTCGGCGACCGTCTCGCCCGTCCGGATGTGCGCCAGGCGCTGGACGTTGAGGCTGCGATACGGCGTACCGGCGCGCAGGATGGGAACGTGCAGCATTCAGTACACTCCGACCGCCACGCTCGACTGCAGCGAGGTCAACAGGCCGAGGTTGCTCACGCCGTCCCACGGATACGCGTCGCACGGGGCGGCGCGGTCGCCCTCGTCTCGCTCGGCGAACCGCGGCATGAAGAACTCACGCGTCAGCGTGGTCAGCAGCACGCGGCCCCGCTTGCCGTAGTCCACGCGGCGATCGAGGTCGTCGGGATCGACGATCTCGAACACGGCGCGCGGCGCGGGCGGGTAATACGTGACCGTGTAGTTGTCGGCCGGATCGAACGGTTTCGGCGCCGCCAGGCCCATCAGCGTGTTGCCGTAGGTCGGCACGAAGTCGATCCCGGGCACGAGCTCTTCGCGAGCGAACCGATTGAACTGCGCGTTCATCTCCGTTCCGCCGCAGAAGATCCCCTTGATGCCCTGCTTGACCAGCGAGATCTTCTCGCACAGGGCCTCGAGCAGTTTGGGGGTCGTGAACAGGCAGTGGATGTTGTCGTGCGCGCGCAGGATGGTCAGCGCCTGATGGATCACGTGCGCCTTGTACTCTTCCATCTCCTGGAAGCGCTGCTGCTTGACCAGCTTGCCGACCCAGCGCGGATCGAGATCGACGTGGAACGCGATCCCGCCGCGATACTGCGCCAGGTGCTCGATCGCCAGTCGCAGACGCCGCGGTCCGGTCGGCCCCAGCATCAACCAGTCTGCGCCGCGCGGAAAGGTCGCGTCCGACAGGTTGTCGCCGAAGATCTCGTAGTCGCGCTGGAAGTCCTCGAAGTTGATGCGGCTCTTCGGCACGCCGGTCGAGCCGCCGGTCTCGAAGACGTAGGCGCCCTTGCCCTCGAGCCCCTTCGGGAACCAGCGCCGCACCGGCCCGCCGCGCAGCCACTCGTCCTCGAAGTGACCGAGGATCTTGAGGTCGTCGTATCCGCCGACCTCCTTGCGCGGGTCGAAGTCCCACTGCGCGGCCTTCTCCAGCCAGAACGGGCAGCCGGTCTTCGGGTCGAAGTGCCACTGCACCATCTCGCGCACGTGCTCGTCCAGACGAGCCCGTGCCTCGGCGGCGCGCTGTTCCATGCCCGCCATCAGTGACCGCTGCCCGCGCCCTCCGCGGGCTTGGCCTTGGCCGGGATGCCGTCCTTCACGGCGAACAGCTTCGTCCGCGTGACGAGGTACAGCACACCATCGTGCGCCACGGGGGTCGTGTAGGCCGACGCGCCCATGTTGACCTCGTGCAGCAGCTTCATCTTCTTGCCGTGGGCCAGCACGGCGATGTCGCCGTCCTCGTCGCCGATGTAGACCTTGTCGTCGGCGACGAAGGTCGAACCCCAGATCGCGGCGAACGTGTCGTACTTCCAGTACTCCTGCCCGGTCTTGACGTCGAGGCAGTAGACGAAACCGCTGAGGTCGGCGATGTACATCAGGCCGTCCTTGATCGCCGCGGTCGACATCGTGCGGTGGAAGTCCTCGCCGCCGCGGTGCCAGACGACCGCCTTCTCGGTGACGTCGCCCGTCATCGAGGCGTCGATGGCCCACAGGTTGCCCGGCCCCTCGCCGTGCTCGGGGTCCTGGCCCACGCCGATGAACAGCTTGCCGTCGTACGCGACGGCCGTCGAGATGACGTTGTTCTTCGTGCCGCGACCGCCGAGCTCCCACTTGGAGCCCTTCGGGTTGAGGTCGAACTTCCAGATCAACTTGCCCGTCTTGGGATCGAACGAGTAGAGCCAGCCGTCGCCGCCGGGGAAGACGACTTGCCCCTTGCCCTTGACCTCGATGTAGGACGGGTTGGACCAGCTTCCGTGGAGGATGGCGTCGCCGGGCAGCGCGCTCTCCCACATCAGGTCGCCGGTCTTCTTGTTGAACGCCACGAAGCTCGGGCCCTCGGGAGACGGCACGTTGATGTGCCCCTCGTCGACGCCCTGTCCGGTGATGAGGAAGACCTGATTGCCGACGAGCAGCGGGCTGCTGGCGGCGAGGTTGTGCGGGAACGCGTCCAGCTCGTTGATCGTGTCGAACTTCCAGATGATGTCCTCGTCGATCTCGCCCTTTTCCTTCTCGTCCTTGTACGGTCCGTCGTTCTCACCGTCGCGGAAGCCCTCGGCGTCGGCGCAGATGACCTCGCCGCGGTTCGACAGGTAGTAGACGCGGTTGCCCTCGATCGCCGGCGTCGAGCAGACGCCCTGCAGCGGCCAGTCGTTGACGCGTCCCGCGCCGAGCTTGGCGTGCGCGGACTGCCACAGCAGCTTGCCGTTGGTGATGTCGAACGCCATCACGTTGCCGCGATCGCCCTTGAGCTTCGGGTTGTACTCCTGCTGGTTGTTCGTGCCGACGTAGACCCGGCCGTCGAGCACGACGGGGCCGGAGTAGGACTGCGAGCCGAGGTCGGCCGTCCACAGGATGTTCAGTCCGGTCTTCGGGTCCCACTTCTCGGGGAGGCCCGTCTCGTCGGAGACCATGTTCTTCGACGGCGTGTTGCCGTACTGCGCGACGCCGGCCGCAGCGGCCGCCGTGCAGCACAGCGCGGCGACAAGAACGGAAACGAAAAGGACTCGAGACATGCGATGCTTCATCATCATCAGTTCACCGTCACTTTGATGTTGTCGTAGTAAGTGTCCGCCGGCGAATAGCCGAGCAGACCCGGGCTGCCGCCGGCGATCGGAAGCGGATCCTCGACCTCGATGGTCCAGGCGTCCGGTTCGCTGCCGCCCTTGGGCCACACCTTGCCGTAGACTTTTCCGGTCGATCCGGTCGTGTCGACCTTCAACTTCAGGTGATACCACTTGCCGGTCTCCCAGGCGTACTCGACGTCGTGGGTAATGCGGTTCTCCGACGGCCACGTACGGATCTGCACCTTCTGCTTGTTGCCCATCAGGTCGAACGTGTAGCCGCCGGCGATCAGACCTGCGTCCGATTTGCGCCGACCGCGCTTGCCGCCCATGACCTCGGCCGTGATCGTGAAGTTCGTCATGTCGCTCGGGCCCATGTAGAACGCGTTGCGCAGCAGGCCGCGCTTGCGATACAGCTTGGTCAGCACCTTGCCGCCGTCCTTTTCTTGCACGACGAACTTGCCCGGCGCCCCGACCCACGTCGGAGGCAGCTTGCCGACCTCGTAGGACTCGAGGTCGTCTTCCCAGGGCAGCGGCGCAATGACGCGCACGCGCGCCGCGGCCTCGAGCGAGCCCGAGGTCGCCTTGACGGTGCCGGCCGCGAGGGTCGCGGCGGCGTCGGCCGTGAAGTTGCCCTCGGCGTCGATCGTGCCGGGCAGGCCCGCCAGCTCGAACTCGGCGTCGGCGGCGCCCAGCGGCCGCCCCTGGGCGTCGAAGGCGGTGGCGCTGAACTGCAGCGACTCGCCGGGCACGACCACGAGCTCGGTCGGAGAGACCTGCAGCCACGCCGCCTCGCCGCTGCCGGCGGGAGTGCCGCCCGCGTCGCGCGCCTGGGTGCCGGCCTGGAACGCCCCACCCTCGGCCAGCGCATAGACCCCGGCCTCGGTCGTGAAGAACACGCGGCCGTGCGCGATCGCCGCGGAGCCGTAGATCTCCGCGTAGCGCCCGTCGGGTACCTTCAGCTCGTCGCTGTCCAGCACCTCGACGCCCTCACGGTCGGCCTCGAGGATGTGGAAGTGTCCGTTGGTCTCGGTGACGTAGATCTTGCCGTCGGCCAGCACGGGCGAGCCCTTGCCCACCGTTCCGATGTTGTGCTCCCACAACTCTTCGCCCGACGCGGCGTCGAAGGCGAACAGGTTCGCCGAGTTGTCGACGACGTACAGCACGCCGTCCTTCAGCGCCGGCGACGGGAAGCCCGCGGCCATCTCGTCGACGCGCCAGATCTCGGCGCTGTCGGTCACGTCGCCGCTGCCGCTGACGTCGAGCGCCACGAGGCGTCCCATGTTCGGCGAATCGACGTTCTCCTCGCTGTGCGAGACGAACAGCCGCTCGCCGTCGACGAGCACCGTGCTGTTGATGCCGCGCCGGCTGAGCTCGAACTCCCAGACCTTCTCGCCGGTCTCGACCTTCAGCCCGTAGATGTGACCGTCGGCGTTACCCTGGAACAGCAGGCGCTGCCCGTTGACCTCGGCGATCACGGGCGCCGACTGCGTGTTCATGTCGAACGGGAAGTTGCCCGGCGTCGAGACCCAGAGGACGTCGCCGGTCCGCTTGTCGAACGCGAAGGTCCGATGGCGCGGGGCTGCGTGCTTGCCCCAGTTCGCGCTGACGAAGGTCAGGATCAGCTTGTCCCCGTCGACCAGCGGCGTCTGCGTGCGGCCGCCGTATCCGGATAGACGCCCGACCTCTTCAGCCAGAAAGCGCGACCAGACGAGCGTGCCGTCGGCGGAGTCGTAGCAGTTGAGCTGCCCCGCCACGCCGTGCGCGTAGATCCGGCTCGTCTCGGGGTCGGCGGCCAGGCTGGCCCAGCCGACGCGATTGAACGGCACGGTCGTGTTGTAAACGTTGAACTTGTCTTCCCAGAGCGGGTCGCCGGAGTCCGCGTCCCAGCAGGCCACGATCTCCTGCTTGGTCGAGTCGTCGCCCGTGCGGCCGTTGGCGCAGACGCGGCCGTCGACGACGACCGGCGTCGAGCGCCCGGTGAACGGCTGCATCCAGGCCAGGTTCTCGCCCTCGGGAGACCAGCTCGAGACGAGGCCCGTGGCGTCCGACACTCCGTTGAACGTCGGCCCTCTCCAGTACGTCCAGTTCGCCTGTTCCTCGCCGCCGCAGCCGGTGAGTCCGACCAGCATGGCAAGGCCCAGAGCGAGGCTCAATGTCTTCTCGGTCCTGAACATCAGCATCCCCTATTCAGCCAAAGGAGCTTACGCCGTCGCCCCGTGAGGTTCGACGAATGCGTGTAAAAAAACGTAAAACAGGGCAAAAAACGCAATTCAGCGGCCTGCCGCGCTGCCCTGAGCTGCCGCGACGGGCGCCGGTTTCGGCGGAGCCGGGGCGGGCTTGTACAGGGTCACCAAGGTGCCGCCGAGGGCGGCCAGCAGGATTCCGACCAGGAACGGCCAGCGCAGACCGCCGAACCCTCCCTTCGGCGGATGCAGCGCAATGGAGACGGCCGCGTTGACGATCGGAGCGCCGGCGAAGATGATCGACATCACCACGGTCGGCGACCCCTTGGCCCCGAACGCCAGCAATACGCCGAAGGCCCCGATCGCACCGGCGATCCCGGCGATCAGCGACCAGCTCATCCCCTTGACGGGGAACTGCCAGGTCGCGCCGTTGAGGAACAGAACGGCCAGCGGCGCCAGCACCGCCGTGATGAAATACGCCACGCCGACGAACAGAAACGCCTTGTAGCGACCGTTCGCCGGATCTCCCATCGCGATCTGCCCGGTGTGCAGCAGGACGCCGTAGACCCCCCACATGGCCACGGTCATCAGGGCCCAGCCCAGCCAGGCATAGCCCGGAGTCATTGCGTTACCCGCTTCCATCGGTTCCCTCCCTGTGCTGGTTAGGGCCGATTTTCCCCGGAAAATGGTGTTCGACGGCGCGAACGGACGCCGCCCCCGGGTCGGCCGCCGGTAGCTTATCCTTTTAGGTGGAGAGTCGCTAAGGGCGGCTCAGTCGCGGCGGAACGCGTTGCCGGCGTCGAGCATGATGGCGCTGACCGAGCCGTCGCCCTCGCGCTGGAACGACACGCTGTTCTTGTCGAACTCGTCGACCCAGTTGCCGTCCTCGTCCGGTAGCTGCAGATGGATCGTCCGCTTCTCGAGCGGGTCCTCGACGGCCAGGCTGCCGTCCTTGAACACGACCTCGAACTCCGCGTTGACCTGCGGCAGCAGGAACTTGCCCAGGTAGGGGCGGAAGCGCTCGGGCACGTCGGAGTCGGGCTCGGCCTCGGCCGTGCGCTGCATGTGGACGATCTCGTGGATCGTCAGCACGTCCATCGAATCCGTGTCGCCGGGGCCGAAGGTCACGTACAGCCGCGGCGTCATCACCGCGTACCAGCGTCCCTTCTCGTCGGGCTCGCGCAATGCCAGCACGACCTGCTGCGGGATGTCGACGGCCAGCGCGCCGTCGACGACCTTGACCGTGAACGTCCTCTTCGCCTCGGCGTGGGTGTAGTCGCCGAGGTACGCGTCGTACTTCCCCGGCTCGACGGGAACGTCCGCCGTGCCCCCGGCCTCGAGGCGGTAGTCGAGGACCTCGAACTCGAGCCCGTTCAGCGCGGTGCCGGAAGACAGGTGGGACCCGACGCGGATGTGGCCCGAGTCGACGTAGGACGCCTCGAACGCGGTGGAGTCGAGCGGGATCCAACCCGCGTCTCCCATGTAGACCTCGTTCCAGCCGTGCTGGCCGAACGCGCCGCCGAAGTTCGGACTGTACATGCAGCCCCAGACCACGCGTGCGGGAATGCCGACCGCGCGGCACAGCGCCGCGACCAGGTTCGAGTGCGCGCCGCACTCGCCGGCCCGGATGTCGTACGTCTTGCGCGCCGTGCCGCCGCCGGGGATGGCGTAGCCGATGTTCACCGCGACCCACTCACTGAGCCGCGTCGCGGCCACCCACGAGTCCTCCGCGCCGCGCGTGATCTCCTGCGCGCGCTCGATCAGCACGCGATCGTCCGATTCGATCAACCCGGTCGGCGCCAGGAACTCCGCCAGCGCGGAGTCGTCCGCGAAATCGGGCGGGAAGGCGGGAGCGTTCGCGCCGTCGTACAGCGGGTGCTCTATCTCGAACACGCCCTCGACCAGGTTGTCGGTCACGCTGCCGACGAAACGCTGGCCCGGGACGTTCAGGCTCTCGGGCGTGACCCACAGGCCGGTCGGCTTCATGCGGGCCCGCACCTTCATGTAGCGGATGCCCTGCACGTCGGTGATCTGCTCGTCGACCTTCACGATGATGTTCTCGTCGACATTGCCCAGCTCGATGCGCTTGACGACGCTCGGGTCCGACAGGTAGACGACGCGGTTGGGCGGCACCTCGAAGCGCAGCATCAGCCCGGTCTCGTCGTCGATCCACACCTTGGTCTTGATCGCGGTCTTCCTGTTCAGCCCCTCGACGATCGTCGCGTCGTAGCTCTTGCCGCCGAGCTCGACCTTCTCGCGGCCGACCAGCGACACGGTCGACTCCTGCACCTCGGCGTCGGCGACCTCGAGCGTCGAATACGTCGTCGACTTCACGTCCCCGTCGACGAAGTCGCGCTTGAGGTGCCATTGGTACAACGCGTCGCCCAGGATCGTCCCGGGCGGCAGTTCGATCGCGCGCTTCTCGCCCTGTAGACCCGACACGACGTGCGCCACGTCGCCGTCGATACGCGCCTCGAAGTCCAGCGCCACCTGTTTCTGTCCCTGGACGACCTTGCTGCTGTGGTACACGTACTGCCGCGTGAGCGGATCGACCTGCTGCACGATGTCGATCTGGGTGTTGAACTCCATGCCCAGCGCCGAGAGCATGATCAGCATGTGCTGCTCGACGCGCTCGGTCTCCTCGCCCTCGTATCGATCCGGGAACGCCTGCACGTGGCCGTAGCCGCACAGCACGCCGTTGACCTCGATGGCGTAGTAGTGCTCCTCGAGCGTGGCTCCGCCGACGTCGGCGCAACCGAAGCAGACGACCAGGAGCAAGAGGAAGAGCAAACAGCGATTGGTTTTGTTCATGGCGTCCCTCACCCGAGTCTTACCACGGCGCCACGCTCGAAGTTCACGGACAAGAGGACGCGCCCAGTCGGTTAGCGCGACGTGCGGTATATTGGCCTTTTTCCGCAGCAATCGGGCTCTTGAAATGCGCACCCAGGCCTTCGCGGCACTCGCCCTCGCACTGCTCGCCCTCTCGGCGGGCGGCTGCAACGCTTCGAACTCCGACCCGGGTCCTCCCACACTGAGCCACCGCGGCACCTGCGACGCGTCGGCGGGCATCGCGATCGGCGCCGATCGCGTGCTGATGGCGTCGGACGAGGACAACACGCTGCGCGTCTATCGCGTCGATCGCGACGGCCCAGCTCTGCAGGAGATCGACTGGACGACGCACCTGGCTCTCGCGGACTCGAAGGAGGTCGACATCGAGGGCGCGGCCACGATCGGCGACGTCACGTACTGGATCGGGTCGCACGGCCGCGACCGCCGCGGCGGGGTCGAGCCCTCGCGCCAGCGACTGTTCGCGACCAGGGTCGAGTCGGTCGAGGATGAAGTCCGATTGCAACCCGTGGGCCGCGCGTACGCGAAGCTGCTCGACGATCTTCTGGCCTCGCCCACGCACGCGAACCTCGGCCTGCGCGAGGCGATCGCGCCGGGCAGGCGGCGCGACGCCGACCTGTCACCGAAAGAAGGCGGGCTGAACGTCGAAGGACTCGCCGTCGCGCGGGACGGCAAGGGCCTACTGCTCGGCCTGCGCAATCCGCAGGTCGAAGGAAAGGCGATCGTGCTGCAGCTGGCGAATCCGCGCGCGACGATCGAGGGCAAGGAGCGCGCGCGACTCGAAGAGCCGGCCCTGCTTGCGCTCGACGGCGCGGGCATTCGCAGCCTCGCGCGACTTCCCGGCGACGCCGGCTACGCTATCGTCGCCGGCCCCGGACGCTCGTCCGATCGTCTCGCACTCTATCGCTGGCCCGGCCCCGGCGACGAGCAGCCCACCCTGTTGCACCGCCTCGACCCCGGGCTCGACGTAGAGGCGTTGATCCCGTTCGAGAACCCCACGCGCTATCTGCTGCTCAGCGACGACGGGAACCGCGAGATCGACGGCGTCCGCTGCAAGACGCTGGGGGATCCGACGCGGCAATCGTTCCGCAGCACCTGGGTCGAGATCGACTGATACGGATCACCGGGGACTCATCAGACCCCGCAGTCGGTTGACGACGATCGCCTGCGCCCCCGGCTCCGCGGGCTGCGCATCATAACCATCCGGCAACATCGACACACGCCATGCCCGTCGAATGCTTGTCGCGAATTGGGGTAAGCTAGGAACGTTCGTCAGGCTACGGAGTTCGCAGCGTTCTGCAGTCTACAACTCGCAGCCTAAGTCATTGTTATATGGACAAGAGAATCCGATGGACGAGTCATCACGGGATCAACTTCGGAAACTCCTAAGTGAGGCCGATACGTTGTTGCGGGATTCTGGCGGGCGTGTCGTTGAAGTTGATGATCCCGACGAGACGCATTTTCTTGG
>JAAELQ010000087.1 GCA_024226515.1 bacterium | reverse complement strand
GCCGGAGGCAGCGCCGCTGCCGCTGTTCGAGATCTCCACTGTGTAGCCGATGGCGTCGCCCGGGGACGGCGAGCCGTCACCGTCGTTGTCCGCCACTAGGGCATCGGTCTTGACCGCAGCCAGCTGCGGATCGCCGGCCACCGGCGTGACCGTCGGATCGGCTGTCATCGAGGTGTCCGGGTCGTCGCTGAGCACGTCCGCCAACTCGTTCGACGACACCACCGCCTGGTTGACGATCTCCGCCGTTCCGATGGGCAGCGGCTGGAGCTCGATCTCAAAACTCACCGTTGCCGCCGTGCCGGAGGCTAGAGTCCCGAGGTCCACCACCACCGGATCCGAGGAGACCGTCGTCCCCTGCGAGCTGGCCACCGAGCCGGCGACCACCGCGGCATTCGCCGGAATGGCGTCGCTGAGCGCGACGCCGGTCGCCGTACCCGCGCCGGCATTGCTGACGGTGATCTCGTACCGCACCCGATCACCCGGGTTGACGACGCCGTCGCCGTTGGCGTCGTAGGCCACGGCGTCGGTCTTGATCGCAGCCAGGATTGGCGACGCCGTCACCTCGACCGCCAGCGTGTCGCAGCCAGTACCGCCGTCGTCGTCAGTGACGCAGACCTCGGCCGTATAGACACCCTGGACGGAGTACACGTGGCTGGCGCTGACGGTGCCACCGCCGGCCTCCTGCGCCACGGCCGCCGGCTCGTTCGTGCCGTCGCCCCAGTCGACGATGGCGGTGTGAGTGTCGAGGACGCCCGGATCGGTGAAAGGCAGGTCCGCCAGGTCCAGCACGACGCCGGCGGAAGTCGCGTGATCCTCCCCTGCTTCGACCGCCGGCGCCACGTTACGCACCTGGATCGGGAAGGTACCGCAGTCGGTACCGCCATCGTCGTCATCGACGCAGACCTCGGCGTCGTAGCTGCCGTCGTCGAGAAAGACGTGGCTACCGGTCACCAGGCTGGAGCTGGGAAGCGTTGTGACGGCGCCGCCGGTCACGCTCCCGTCGCCCCAGTCTATGGCGGCGCTGTGAACGTCGAACAATCCAGGATCGACAAAGAAGACGTTGAGCGGCAACGACTCGCCCTCTTCAGAGACCATCGTCGGATCAGCGAAAGCGCTGTAGCGAACCTCCTTCTGGGACTGGTTCTCGAAACCGAATCGTCCAGGCGGGAAGTTGCCCTCGAGATCGATCTCCAACTGACCATCGACGAAGACCCGGAAGCGATCCGGGGTGTAATCCATTCTGAAGACATAGTCGCGGTTGCTTTGCCAGCCCACGTCGCCCAGGTTCAGCCCACGCGCCAGCTCCTCGACGCCGCCGTCCAGGGTGCAGGGATGGTCGATATGAGTGGAGTACTCGTAGTTGGCGGGAATGCCGCGGACCCGCGACACGGCGAGTCCGCGCACCCCGGTGAGCGGACCTGGGCACGGTGACGTACTGGTCTGGTCGTCCTTCTTCCAGTCGACCAGCAGGTAGTCGGCCTGCGCATTCGAGGTGTCCCCCGGCTCGAAGCCGAAAACGAAGCCGAGATAATCGTCATCAAGACCGTCACGTACTCGAACTCTGCCTTCCAGGCGG
>JAAELQ010000086.1 GCA_024226515.1 bacterium | reverse complement strand
GGCGCTGGGTGCGCCTCGGATAGACAGCGCCGAGGCCCTCAACTGTTGAAAGATAGAGGTTTACAAGATGGATGAGGAATCGATCAGGGCGGGATCCGCGACCAGATCCCGCCCTGATTCTCAAAGTTGAGCCAGGTGGATTCTCAAGGCTGAGAACCGAGCGCGCCAAAGCCTGGACCGAAGGTCCGGGCTTTGGCGCGGGGATCACTCGACGACGTGCATCGAGCCGATGTCCTCGTTCGAGATGATGCCCAGGGCCGTCAGGTCCTGGCGCATCGAGAACGTCCCCGAGGTCGAGGAGCCGAAGCTGCCGGTGAAACGGGCGACGTCTTCGTCGGCGCCGGAGAGGCCGGTCACCGCGAAGCTGCCGACGGTCGACAGCAGCAGCTCGCCGCCGGCGGTGAAGGTCGCGGCGTCGACGTCCTCGGCGCTGTTGCCGCCGAGGCCGACGTCGGAGCCGTCGAAGTGCCGGACGAAGGAGCCCGAGGTCGAGGAGCCGAGGGTGCCGGTGAACAGGAAGAGGTCCTCGTCGGCGCCCGAGGCGCCGGTGCCCGAGAAGCCGCCGGTGGTCGAGACGATCAGCCGGCCGTCGGCGTGGAACGCGATGCCGTCGACGTCCTCGCCGTTGCTGGTCAGGGACACGTCCGAGCCGTCGAAGTACAGGCTGAAAGTGCCGGCGGTAGTGGCTCCCAACGACGTCGGGGTGAACTGCACGACGTCGGAGTCGTCGACCGACAGCCCGCCGACGGTGCCGGCGGCGGTGAAGGAGAGCAGGAGGTCGCCTGAGGGGAGAATCCCCAGGCCGCTGATCTCGAGGCTGCCGAGGCCGACGTCGGAACCGTCGAATTCGAGCGCCCAGGTGCCGGAGCCCTCGTCGTAGGAGACGACGTCCTCGTCGGCGACGGTGCCGACGCCGGGTACCGCGGTGTTCGAACGGAACGACATCCAGATGACCGGGTCGCCACCGGGCACGTTGCAGCTGTCGGTACCCTCGTCACAGACCTCGCCGCCGGTACAGGGTGGCGTGCCGGCGTCACAGCTGTCGGCGGCTTCGTTGCAGGACTCGGCGCCGTTGCAGAACTGGCCGTCGTCGCAAGCCGGCGGGGTGCCGGCGTCGCAGCTGTCGGTGCCTTCATTGCAGGACTCGGTGCCGTTGCAGAAGGCACCGTCGTCGCAGACCACCGGCGTGCCGCCCTGGCAGACGCCGGCGTTGCAGGTCTCGGCACCGTTGCAGAAGGCGCCGTCCGAGCAGTCGGCATCGACGATGCAGGCGACGCACTGATCGTCGCCCTCGTCGCACGACTGGCCGGGGCAGGGATCGCTCCCGGCCTGGCAGTCGTTCACCGCGTCGCAGGTCTCATCGCCGTTGCACCATAGACCATCGATACAGTTGTTGTTGTTGGCCAGGTTAGTGCAAGAGTCGGCGCCTTCGTCGCAGCTCTGCCCGGGGCACGGGTCGCTCCCGGTCTGACAGTCGTTGACTGCGTCGCAGGTCTCCGCGCCGTCGCAGAAGTCGCCGTTGTCGCACAGCGAGTTTGTCGCCACGTTGTCGCAGCTGTCGGTGCCTTCGTTGCAGGAGTCGACCGTGCAACCGACGCCGTCGCCGCATGACGGCGCGGTGCCCGCATCGCAGCTGTCGGTGGCCTCGTTGCAGGCCTCGGCGCCGTTGCAGAAGAGCCCGTCGGCGCAGGCCGGCGGGGTGCCGGCGTCGCAGGAGTCTGTGGCCTCGTTGCAGGTTTCGGTGCCGTT
>JAAELQ010000085.1 GCA_024226515.1 bacterium | reverse complement strand
TTCCAGTGAACCGGTCTGATGGAAAATTTCAGTGTAAGTTCCGCTCATGGCTTTTGTCTCGCCTGCGCCTATGCTCACAGTCTGATCCGGGGGCGCTGTCCACCCGTCAGTTGTTTTGAAAGCGACTGTATAAGTTCCCATATTCAGATCATTCGCAACAGTTCCGCTGTCCTGCCATGAACGCTTGCCAAGCTTCCACTGTGCGCCTGCATCAGCAGCACCCTGGGGTAAAATCGCAACTTTCACTGAAACGGGCCACGGGCCGTAAGTTCCGGTACTGTTCACAGTCTGTCCGTTGATGACGTTCACAGTCTGATCCTGGGGCGTTCTCCACCCGTCAATTGTTTTGAAAGTGACTGTATGAGTCCCCCCGTCCAGGTCAGGCACAACAGTTCCGCTGTTCTGCCATGATCCGCTGTCAACCTTCCACTGTGCGCCTGCATCAACTGCGCCCTGCGGTAAAATCGTAACTTCCAGTGAACCGGGATGCGGGATGTAAGTTCCGGTACTCTCCACAGTCTGTCCGCTGCCGACGTTCACAGTCTGATCCGGGGGCGCTGTCCACCCGTCAGTTGTTTTGAAAGTGACTGTATGAGTCCCCACACCCAGGTTATGCACAACAGTTCCGCTGTCCTGCCATGATCCGCTGTCAACCTGCCACTGTATGCCTGCATCAGCAGCACCCTGGGGTGAAATCGTAACTTTCAGTGAACCGATCTGATGGAAGATTTCAGTGTAAGTTCCGGTACTGTTCACAGTCTGTCCGCCGACGTCCACAGCCTGATTCGGGGGTGCTGTCCACCCGGAAATTGTTTTGAAAGTGACTGTATGAGTTCCTGCATCCAGGTCATGCATAAGGTACCCGCTGTTCTGCCATGATCCGCTGTCAGCCTGCCACTGTGCGCCTGCATCAACTGCGCCCTGCGGTGAAATCGTAACTTTCAGTGAACCGTCCAGAAATTCGGCAGTGACAGGCCCCCAGTTCCCGTCTGCATCTTTTCCCCGAACATATACAATGTGCTCACCCAG
>JAAELQ010000084.1 GCA_024226515.1 bacterium | reverse complement strand
GGAGGAAGTAGATGCCGACGCATCGTCGACGACGAGCAACGAAGCCTGAGCCCGCAACCCCCTGGCGCCCTACGGGTTGCGGCGGCGCGCTGCCATCTGCTTCGTTTCCGCGCCTGGCCTATGCAACAGCATATGTCTGCGACGCGGCGCCTCGCATACGACAGCGCGGCGCTCGCAACGCGGCCCATCAGAGTTTTTCAACGGGCTGCTAGCGCTTCGCGGCTGTTTGACAACCGGATGGGCCCTGGCGAAGAATGCTGCGCCTTGCGCCAAGGAGCCTGGATGACTCGCACGACAGCGGACCCGACCCGCGTGTTGCACGTGACGGGCGGGATCGATCCCTCGGTCGGGGGCCCCGCGGTCGCGCTGGACGGGCTGGCGCGAGCCCAGGCCGCGCAGGGCCTCTCGGTGAGCATCGTCAGCGGCTGGCGCGAGGGCACCGACCTCGGGATCGTCGAGCGGCTGGGGCAGGCCGGCGTGGGCGTCACGCTCGTCGGCCCGTGCCGCGGCCCCTCCGGCTGGCACCCTGCGACGCGCGGTGTCCTGGCGCGGGCCGTGCCCGAGGCCGACATCGTTCACATCCATCAACTGTGGGAGAGTCCGCAGCATCACGCGGCGGTCCGCGCGCGCGCGACGGGGCGTCCCTACATCCTGCGCACGTGTGGCCACCTCGCACCGTGGAGTCTGGCGCAGAGTCGCTGGAAGAAGCGCCTGTATCTCGCCCTGCGCCTGAGGGGCCACATTCGCGCCGCGGCGGCGATGCACTTCACGACCGACGCCGAGGCGGAGGAGAGTCGCCCCGAGGCCGGACAGGCCGAGTCGATCGTCGAACCCAACGGCATCCAGTGGGACGAGTTCGGCGAGCTGCCCGACGCTGCCGAGTTCCGCCGCCGCTTTCCCGAGGCGGGCGATCGGCCGCTGGTGCTCTTCCTCAGTCGGCTGCACCCCAAGAAGGGGATCGAGATGCTGCTGCCCGCGTTTGCGCGGGCGGCGCCGGAGCCCGCGCTGCTCGTGATCGCGGGTCCCTCGGATTCCGACTACCGCGCGGGACTCGAGCGCACGGCGCGCGAGATCGGGCTCGAGAATCGGGTGCTGTTCACCGGCATGCTGCGCGGCCGGGATCGCTTGCTCGCCTACCGGGCCGCGGACCTGTTCGTCCTGCCCAGCTACCACGAGAACTTCGGTATCGTCGTGGTCGAGGCGCTGGCTTGCGGGACTCCCGTCCTGGTCTCCGACGCGGTCGGGATCCAGGACGAGATCGTGCGCGCGGGGGTCGGCGGCGTCGTGCGACCGGAGACCGCGGCGGTCGCGCGGGGACTCGAGGCCTGGCTCGCCGAACCGGCGAAACTGCGCGCCGCGGGGGAGCGGGCGCGCGAATTCGCTCGCGAACGCTACGATTGGGAGAGCATCGCCCGCCGCTGGACGGCGCATTACGACCGCCTGATCCCCGAAAGCTGACGCCCGGTCGGCGTTTCCATGTGGAAACGCGGTGGGCTGATTCTCCCTTGAAACGGCCTCGGCTGCGAAGTATCTAGAGCAAGGGTCCACTGGATCCGTTTCGGGGGGGATGTTTGACCGGGGCTCAATTACCAGTGTCGGTCCCGAGGCGGCGTGCGCGCGCGGTCGTCGGGACCTTGTTGTTGGCTCTACCGCTTCTGGCGAGCGGCCCCGCGGTCGCGGCCACGCTTCCGGCGGGGTTCGACGAGACCTCGGTCGTCTCTCTCCAGGGACTGCACCAGTTCGCGTGGGCGCCCGACGGCGATCTGTTCATCGCTACGAAGAACGGCGACGTGCGCAGGTTCTCCGGCGGCAGCCTCACCAGCGTGCTGAACATCACCGTCAGCAACGTCTCCGAGCGTGGGTTGAACGGTATGGTCGCGGATCCGGACTACCTGACCAACAAACACGTCTGGATCTACTACACCGCTCCCGATGAGACGAACCAGGTCTGGCGCTACACGTTCAACGGCACCACGCTGGGCAGCGGCGTTCCGATGCTGGTCGGGCCGCTGACTTCCAGCCCGGGGCACGTGGCCGGCTGCCTGCGTTTCGGCGTCGACGGAACCCTGTTCATCGCCATGGGCGACGATCACCAGGGGTCGATCACCGCGCAGGATCCGTTCGACATGCGCGGCAAGATCCTGCACATGAACCGCGACGGTTCGCCCGCTGCGGACAACCCGTACCTCGACGGCAGCGCCGGCAATCCGTATGTCTGGGCGCTGGGATTCCGCAATCCGTACCGCTTCAGCATCCAGCCCGGCAGCGGCAACGTCTTCATCGGCGACGTGGGCAACGCTGCGTGGGAGGAGATCAGCCTCGGTATCCCCGGCGGCAACTACGGCTGGGCCGAGGTCGAGGGGCCGAACCCGCAAGGCGAGGCCGGCTTCGTCTACCCGCTCTACGAGTACAACCACAACCAGCAGGGCGCGGCGGTGATCGCCGGGGACTTCGCCGACGTTGGAGACTTCTCCCCGCAGTACGAGGGGGACTACTTCTTCGGCGACTTCTCGAAGGGCGAGATCTACCGCATGGAGCTCGACGGGTCGAACAACCCGGTGTCGGTCGAGGTGTTCGCCTCGGACGTATTCCAGCTCGTCGACCTGGTGTTCGGACCGGATAGCTCGCTGTACTACGTGGAGCGCGGCGTCGGGAGTTTCCCCGGCCAGTTGAAGAAGGTCTCGTACGTCGGCGGCGACAACAGCCAGCCGGTGGCGGTGGCGCTCGCGACGCCCGATTCCGGTGCCGCGCCTCTCCTCGTGCAGCTCGACGGGACGGCGTCGTTCGATCCCGACGAGGATCCGCTGGGCTACCTGTGGGACATGGGCGATCTCGGCACCAGCACGCAGTCGTCGCTGGTGCGATCGTTCGAGCTCGGCGTGCACCACGTGGAGCTGACCGTCGACGACGGCGCGGGCGGCGAGGACCTGGAGCAGGTTCGCATCGTGTCCGGCAACACGGCGCCGCTGGCGTCGGTCTCGACTCCCGCCGACGAGAGCCTGTACGTCGGCGGCCAGACGATCTCCTACTCGGGGCAGGGTCTGGACCTCGAGGACGGTGTGCTGCCCTGCTCCGCGTTGACGTGGCAGGTCCTGTTCCACCACGGCGCGCACAGTTATCCCTACGTCGGCCCGATCCAGGGCAACTGCGGCGGTACGTTCGACATCGAGGTGTACACCGAGCCGTCGACGAACGTCTACTACGAGGTCCGACTCAGCGCCGCCGACAGCGGAAGCCCGCTGGGCAGCGAGGCGGTGCTGACCGACATGATCTCGATCGAGATCCGTCCGACGCTGGCGGACATCACGCTGGAGACGCTGCCCGAGCCCGATTTCGAGCTCGAGTTGGACGGTCTGAGCGTGACGGCTCCGATCACGGTAGCCAGCGTCGTCGGGACCGTGCGCGTTCTGGGCGGCGGCGAACCGCAGGCGCGTCCCGACGGCCACACGTATCGCTGGCTCGGCTGGTCCGACGCCGGGGCGCAGCAGCACGAGATCGTGACGCAGCCGCTGCCGACGACCTACAGCGCGACGTTCGGGTGCGATCTACAGGTCGAGGTCGACGGCTTCGACATGCTGCGCGGAGCCAACGGCGCGGTGGACATGAGCTGGCTTCCCGTGACGGCGCCCTGCTTCGCGGAGGGTCCGCAGAAGTACCGGGTCTACGCGGCGGAGACGCCGAGGCCGTTGCTCTCGTCGGGAGAGTTCCCGATCAATCCGGAGTGGACCGTCGTCGGCACTACGACCTCCGAGAGCTTCAGCTTCGTCCCGGGCCCGAACGAGAAGTTCTTCGTCGTCGTGGGTGTCGGTTCCGACGGACTGGACGGCGTCGTCGGTCACTACGGCGAGTAGCTGCTAGAGCCAGCGCGCGACCAGCTCGTGCACGCGGCCGTGGAACCGCGACAGCTCGAATCGATCCACGCCGGGGATCGGGGCCTCGTGACTGCGCGGTGTCGCCAGCGTGGCGGCGAGTGCGGCCAGCAGCTCTTCCGGCGAGTCGGGATCGACGAGCCGACCCAGTTCTCCGTTGGCCAGCGCGTCCACGCTGCCGTCTCGGTTGCCGGCGATGACGGGGCAGCCGGTCGCCATCGCCTCGAGAAAGACGATGCCGAATCCCTCGCCCGTCGATGGCATGACGAACACGTCGGCCAGCCGGTAGAGGTCGAGCAGCTGCTCGTCGGGCACGTAGCCGGCGAACGTGACCAGGTCTTCCGTAGCGGTCTCCCGCACGAGCGCCTCGAGGCGTGGCCGGTCGTCGCCCTCGCCGGCGATCAGGTAGCGCAGCGGTCCGATGCGATCCCGCAGCTCGCGCAGCAGCGGAATCACCCGGTCGTGTCCCTTGTAGCGTTCCCAGGAGGCGAGCCGTCCCACCGTGACGAGCACCTTGGTGTCGTCGACCTCGAAGCGGCGTACGAGTTCCGCCGGCCGCGGGCCGGGTGTGAAGCGCTGGAGGTCGATCGTGTTGTGCAGCACCTCGACCCGCTGCGGGGGAATGGCGCACCACTCGAGGACGCGCTGTCTCGTGTAGTGGCTGACCGTGGTGACGAGCTCCGAGCGGCGCAGGGCCAGGTTGTCGAGAAACGGACCGGGCTCCCAGACGTCGACACCGTGCGTGATGGTCCACAATCGCGAGCGGACGAGCGCCTTCAGCGGCCAGGCCAGCGGACCGAAGCCGGGTAGGCCGCTGATGATCAGGTCGGGCCGGTATTGCAGCGCGGCGAGGAGCGAGCGCCGACCGAACGCGGCCTTGCCGCCGGGCTCGACGGACTCCCACTCGAGCCCCGGGGGGATCGCGGAGTCGGCGGCGCCATTGAGCGACACGCCGCGCACGTCGATCGCGTCGTGCTCCAGCAGCGCACCGATGAGATTCCGGTTGAACTGTGCGATTCCACCCCGTCCACCGTAGGCGTCGGCGACGAGGGCCAGCACGCGCAGACGTTGCATGGCTCGGGCTCCTCAGGCGAAGCGAAAAAAGTAACATACGCCCGATGTTGCAGCGGAGGAGGCGGCCCACTATTTTTCTGGGGAACGAGGAACCACGGGAGGTCCGATGGGAATCCGCCTGATCATTCTCGGGCTGCGTCGCTCGGGGACGACGATCTTCTGGGAGACGCTGCGGCAGGATCGGCGTTTCGTCGGCTACGACGAGCCGTTCAACTCGCTGTTGCAGGTGCTGCCCGGCGAACGGGTGGCCCAGATCAAGCATCCCGAGGAATTCCAGGCGCTCGTCGAACGCGACAAGGTCGAGTTCTGGTCGCGCTTCGCCCCGATCGACAAGTCCGACGAGCTGTGCCAGGGGCTGAGCGACAGACAGCTCGAGTACCTCGACTACCTCGGCGCGACCGGCGAGGCGGTGATGCTCGACTCGACGCGCTGTCATTTCAAGGTGGCCGCCCTGCGCCGCGCGGCCCCCGAGGCCCTGCTGCTGCATCTCTATCGACCGCCGCAGGCCCACGCCTGCTCGCACATGCTGCCGACCAGCACGAACAAGATGCGCACGCGCGCCAGGCGCTACCTGAACACGCGCGACTTCTGGACGCGCCCGGATCGCTACGACTACTGGCAGTTCGAGTCGATCATCGGCGGCTCCGACCGCTCGCTGTTCGCGGAGCGTTTGCGCGAGGCCGGCATGGACCCGCAGAGCATCTACGAGATGCCGGCGGTGGCCAAGCTGATGGCGTACTGGCGCGTCAACTTCGAGCGCGTCGAGCGCGACGGCAGGCAGGAGTTCGGTGAGAACTTCATCTCGCTGAAGTTCGACGCGTTCTGCTCGGAGCCGGAGAGCGCGCTCGAGTCGATCTACGCGAAGCTGGACATGGAGCTGCCCGAGCTGAAGCTCGACCGGATCCACCCGGCGAAGGGACCGTTCGACGCCGACTCGCCGAACTGGGCCCGCTTCGCCGAACTGCTCGAGCTGCCGGCCGTCTGAGATGGCCTTGCGCGTTGGAGTCGTCGCCGCCGCCGTCTGCGTCGTGTGCTTCGTGGCGGCGCCCGTGGCGGCGCTGACCGTCGCCGAGGGCGGTCGCGCGCGGCTGAGCATCGTGCATGCCGCCGATGCGATCCCCGCCGAGCGGACGGCTGCGCGCGAGCTCGCCGACTACCTCGGTCGTATTACCGGGGGTTCGTTCGAGGTCATCGACGAGCGTGACGCGGTGGGCCCCACGATCGAGGTCGGAGCGACCGTCCGGGTCCGGGAGCAGGCTCCCGACCTCGACGGACTTCCGGGGGAGGCCTGGGTCGTCCGCAGCGCGGGCGTCGATCGGCTGCTGCTGTACGGCGGGCGGCCGCGCGGCGCGTTGTATGCCGTGTACCGTTTCCTCGAGGACGAGCTGGGCGTGCGCTGGTGGACGCCGTTCGAGGAGGCCGTGCCGCACAGTGCGGACCTGTCGATCGGGCAACTCGACCGCCGCGGCCGGCCGGCGTTCGAGTACCGTGACGTTCACGGTATTCACGGGCCCCGAGAGTTCTGCGCGAGGAACCGACTCAACGGCCACTATTCGAAGCTGACCTGGGAGCACGGCGGAAGCGATCGCTACGGCCCGCCATGGCACGTCCACAACTTCTTCCACTACGTCCCGCCCGACGAGTTCTTCGACGAACACCCCGAGTACTATTCGGAGATCGAGGGTGAGCGCGATCACGACCGCACACAACTGTGCCTGACCGACGAGGCGCTCGTCGAGCTCGTCGGCGATCGTATGCTCGATTACATCGCCCAGGCGCAGCGCGAGGCGAGCGAGCGCAACGAACCCGCCCCGCGCAGGTTCGGCTTCTCCCACAACGACTGGGGCGATCCCTGCGCGTGCGTGGAGTGCTCGGCGGAGGTGCGACGACTCGGCGCGCAGTCGGGCACGATCGTCGAGTTCGTCAACCGACTGGCCGATCGGGTGGGGGAGGAGCACCCGCAGGTGCTCCTCGACACGCTCGCGTACTACTACTCGTTCGATCCGCCGCAGGATGTCGCGTTCCGCGACAACGTCGCGCTGTTCGTGTCGGCGCTGCAGTACCGCGACTTCTCCAGGCCGTTGAGCGACGCGCAGCACGACGACGTGCGCCGGACGATCGAGACGTGGGCCGGGAAGACGCGTCACCTCTATATCTGGGATTACATCGTGACGTTCGGGGGCGCCGACCTGCCGTTGCCGAACCTGTCGCTGGTGGCCTCGGATCTGCGCTACTACCGCGACCTCGGCGTGGAGGGCGTGTTCGTTCAGCACGATCATCCGATCGCGGCGGACATGCGCGACCTCAAGGTGTGGGTGCTGTTGAAGCTGCTCGAGGACCCGTCACGGGACGTGGACGAGCTGGTGCTCCGCTTCACCGACGGATTCTACGGCCGCGCCGCCCCGCCGATCCGGCGCTATCTCGACGAGCTGTCCGACGCGCTGCGGCAGCGCCCCTCGGAGATCGGCTATCCGGCGCGGGCGGGGGACTACGACTACCTCGACCTGAGCTTCGTCTCGCGGGCGCACCGGCTGTTCGACAAGGCCGAGAAGCGTGTCCGGTCCGACCCGGTGCTGCTGCGTCGCGTGCGCCATGCGCGCCTCTCGCTCGACCGGGCGACGCTGCTGCGGATGGTCGCGCTGGGGCGCGAGTGGCAGGAGCGCGAGGTCACCCTGCGCCGGACCCCGCCCCGGCCCGAGGCCGTCGCGGCCCGCTACCGGGCCACGTGGATCGAACAGCTGGAGCTCCGCATCTCCGACGCGGCGTCGCGGGAGAGGCTGCTTTCGACCGTGGAGCGCGAACTGCGGGGCCTCCCGGGAGATTGAAGGCCTGGCGGCGGCTGGCAAAAGCTTGTTCCGCGTGGGATCATTCGTACCTTTCCCCGGGGGGTATCAGTCGATGAACAAACCGACAGGCGGGCGCCCGCGCGCCCTGATCACCGGCATCACGGGCCAGGACGGCTCGTACCTCGCGGAGTTCCTGCTGGACAAGGGCTACGAGGTCTACGGCGTGATCCGCCGGTCGTCGTCGTTCAACACCGGGCGCATCGATCATCTGTATCAGGACCCGCACGAGAGCGGCGTGCGGCTGCATCTCGTCTACGCCGATCTCAACGACGCGTCGTCGCTGAACAAGGTTCTGCGAGATATCCAGCCCGACGAGGTCTACAACCTCGGCGCGCAGAGTCACGTACGCGTGTCGTTCGACATTCCCGAGTACACGGCGGAGGTCACGGCGCTCGGCGCGGTGCGGCTGCTCGAGGCGATTCGCGAGACCGGCGTACGCCCGAAGTTCTACCAGGCTTCGTCGAGCGAGCTGTACGGCAAGGTCGTCGAGACGCCGCAAACCGAGGCGACAGCGTTCCATCCGCGCAGTCCGTACGCGGCGGCGAAGGCGTACGCGTTCTACATCACGCAGAACTACCGTGAGTCCTACGACCTGTTCGCCTGTAACGGGATCCTGTTCAATCACGAGTCTCCGCGCCGCGGCGAGACGTTCGTCACGCGCAAGATCACGCGCGCCGCGACACGCATCAAGCTCGGCCTGCAGGACAAGTTGTTCCTCGGTAATCTCGACGCGAAGCGCGACTGGGGTTTCGCCGGGGACTACGTCGAGGCGATGTGGCTGATGCTGCAGGTGGAGCAGGCCGACGACTACGTCGTCGCCACGGGCCGCACGCATTCGGTTCGCGAGTTTCTCGAACTGGTGTTCGAGCGACTGGAGCTGGACTGGAACGAGTACGTCGAGATCGACCCGCGCTACTTCCGTCCGGCCGAGGTCGACCTGCTGCTCGGCGACGCGACGAAGGCTCGCACCGAGCTGGGCTGGGAGCCGAAGGTGCAACTGTCCGGGTTGGTCGAGATGATGGTCGATTCCGACCTGAAGCTGGCCGAGGCCGAGAAGCGCGCCGGCGTCAGTCTCAAGGGGAGCTGAGCTACCGATGAGCGAGTTCTTCACCTCCCGGCGCATCGCCGTGACCGGGGGCAACGGTTTTCTGGGCCGCGTCGTCGTCGAGAAACTGAAGCAGCGGGGCTGTGTCGAGCCGTTCGCCCCACGCAGTTCGGAGTTCGATCTGCGCACGGAGGAGGGCGTCCGCGGGTTTCTCGAGACCGGCAAGCCGGACGTCATCTTGCACCTGGCCGCCGTCGTCGGCGGGATCGGTGCGAACCGCGACAACCCGGGGCGCTTCCTTTACGACAACCTGATCATGGGCACGCGGCTGATCGAGGAGGCGCGCCTGGCGGGAGTGTCGAAGTTCGTCTGCGTCGGCACGATCTGCGCCTATCCCAAGTTCACGCCGGTGCCGTTCCGCGAGGACGACCTGTGGGACGGGTACCCGGAGGAGACGAACGCGCCGTACGGTCTGGCCAAGAAGCTGCTGCTCGTGCAACTCCAGGCCTACCGCCAGCAGTACGGCTTCAACGGGATCTACCTGTTGCCGGTCAACCTGTACGGACCGGCGGACAACTTCGACTTGCATTCGTCGCACGTGATCCCGGCGCTGATCCGGAAGTGCGTCGAGGCGCGGGACAACGGCGACGCGGACGTTCCCTGCTGGGGCACCGGTTCCGCGACGCGCGAGTTTCTCTACGTCGACGACTGCGCCGAGGGCATTCTGCTCGCGGCCGAGAAGTACGAAGGTCCGGACCCGGTCAATCTCGGATCGGGGCGCGAGATCTCGATCCGCAAGCTGGCGGAGACGATCCGCGACCTGACACGTTTCGAAGGCGCGCTGACCTGGGATCCGAGCAAGCCCGACGGCCAGCCGCGGCGCTGCCTGGACACCGAGCGCGCCAAGGAGCGCATCGGCTTCGAGGCGGCGACGACGCTCGAGCAGGGTCTGACCCGAACGATCGAGTGGTATGAGAGGGAACGAACGCAGACGACGAGCAGCTAGCCGTCGTCGAGGCGTTCGTCGTGCGGCCGGGGCCATGGACCGCCGGCCGGCAGAGAGTGTGCGATGGACAAGTTGATCGACCCGCATGGGGGGCAGCTCGTCGACCTGATGGCCGGCGAGGAGCGCAGTGCGGAGCTCAAGGAACGCTCGAAAGACTGGGTCTCGTGGGACCTGACGCCACGTCAGTTGTGCGACCTCGAGCTGCTGATGAACGGCGGTCTCTCGCCGCTGCGCGGCTTCCTGGGTTCGGCGGATTACGAGGCGGTGTGCGAGGGGATGCGCCTGGCGGACGGCACGCTGTGGCCGATGCCGATCACGCTGGACATCCCGGAGAAACTGGCCGGCGAGCTGTCGCTGGGTGACCGGATCGCGCTGCGCGACCCGGAAGGCGTGATGCTCGCCGCGCTGGAGCTCGAGGAGCTGTACCGGCCCGATCGCGACGCGGAGGCCGCGCGGGTCTTCGGCACGAGCGACGAGGCACACCCCGCCGTCGCGCAGCTGAAGAACGGGACGCATCCGGTCTACGTGGCCGGCAAGCTCGAGGGTGTTCAGCAGCCGTCGCACTACGACTTCCGCGCGCTGCGGCTGTCGCCCGCCGAGTTGCGGGCCGAGTTTGCGCGCCTCGGCTGGCAGCGCGTCGTGGCGTTCCAGACGCGCAACCCGATGCACCGCGCGCACTACGAATTGACGTCGCGCGCGGCGAAGCAGGTCGAGGCGAATCTGTTGATTCACCCGGTCGTCGGCATGACCCAGCCGGGCGATCTCGACCACTACACGCGCGTGCACTGCTACGAGGCGATCCTCAACCGCTACCCGCAGTTGACGGTCAAGCTGTCGCTCCTGCCGCTGGCCATGCGCATGGGTGGGCCGCGTGAGGCCGTGTGGCACGCGATCGTTCGCAAGAACTACGGCTGCACACATTTCATCGTCGGCCGGGACCACGCCGGTCCCGGCAACGACTCGAAGGGCGAGCCGATCTACGGCCCGTACGACGCGCAGGAGCTGCTGCAGCAGCACGCCGAGGAGATCGGCGTCGAGATGGTGCCGTTTCGCACGATGGTCTATGTCGAGGACCACGACGCGTACTATCCGCACGACGAGGTCCCGGAGGGAAAGCGCGTGCTGAGCATCTCCGGCACGGAGCTGCGCAGCCGGCTGGCCCAGGGCAAGGAGATCCCCGAGTGGTTCACCTTCCCGGACGTGGCGACCGCGTTGCGCCGGCGGCACCCGCCGCGGCACCGGCAGGGACTCACGGTGTTCTTCAGCGGGCTCTCCGGATCGGGCAAGTCGACCGTCGCGAACGCGTTGATGGTCAAGCTGCTCGAGATGGGCGGCCGCCCGGTGACGCTGCTCGACGGGGACATCGTGCGCAAGAACCTGTCCTCCGAGCTCGGCTTCTCCAAGGAACATCGCAACCTCAACATCAGTCGCATCGGTTACGTCGCCTCCGAGATCACCAAGAACGGCGGCGTCGCGATCTGCGCTCCGATCGCACCGTACGCGGAGGTGCGCGGGCAGGTGCGGGCGATGATCGAGCCGCTGGGCGGTTTCATGATGGTGCACGTGTCGACTCCGATCGAGATCTGCGAGCAACGCGATCGCAAGGGCCTGTACGCCAAGGCGCGCGCGGGCATCATCAAGGAGTTCACCGGCGTGTCGGATCCTTACGAGATTCCCGAGAACGCCGAGATGCACCTCGACACGACCGACGTGTCACCGGATCAGGCGGCGCAGCAGATCCTGTTGTATCTGGAACGCGAGGGCTTCGTCGGCGTGGACGGGCAGGGCTGATGTCGCGCAGGGAAGACATCGAGCGCATCGCCGCCGCGCTCGATCGTGCACGGGAGGTGCTCGCGAAGTTCACTCCGGGGCAGGTCGAGCACCGACTCAAGGACCGCGGCGACCCCGTGACCGAGGCGGACACCGCGATCAACGACGTGCTGCTCGAGAGCCTGCCGCGCGAGGGCGAGGGCTGGCTCTCCGAGGAGACCGTCGATGCCCCGGCGAGGTTGTCTTGCGAGCGCGTGTGGGTCGTCGATCCGCTGGACGGCACGAAGGAGTTCGTGCAGGGCGTGCCGGAGTGGTGCGTCTCGGTCGCGCTCGTCGAGGGCGGTCGGCCGGTGGCCGGAGGGATCTGGAATCCGCCCGAAGACCTGACGGTGATCGGATCGGTCGAGGACGGCGTGCGCGTAAACGGCACGCGCTCGCAGCTGACGGCTCGGGCGGGACTGCAGGGCGCCAGCGTCCTGGCCAGCCGCAGCGAGGTCAAGCGCGGCGAATGGGAGCAGTTCCGGGACGCGCCGTTCGAGGTCGTCCCGATGGGCTCGGTGGCCTACAAGATGGCGCGTGTCGCGGCGGGCCTGGCGGACGCGACGTGGACCCTCGTTCCGAAGCACGAGTGGGACGTCGCCGCCGGAGCCGCGCTGGTTGCGGCTGCCGGCGGGTCGGTGTGGACGATCGAGGGTGAGGACGCCGTGTTCAATCGACGCAAGCCCAAGTTCCGCGGCCTGCTCGCCGCGGCGCCGGGCCTCGAACCTCCGATCCGGGAGTATCTGCGCGAGCCGATCGCGAGCGTTCTGGGCAGCTAGGAGCCTGTCCGAGTCATCACCGGCATCGCGCGCATGGGTCTTGCGCGGTGCAGGCGAGGCGAGAGGAGGAAGTCGATGCTGTTGTATCGTCAACGACGAAAAACGAAGCATGCGCCCGCAACCCCCATGCGCCCAGAGGGTTCCGGCGGCGTGGGGCCGTCTGCTTCGTTGCGTCGACTTCCCTATGCCGGGCATATGTCTGCGTCGCCGGCGCCTCGCATACGGCCCCACGGCGCGCGGAACGCGATGCCGGTGATGACTCGGACAGGCTCCTGGGCGCCTCGCGGCGCATAATTGACTCGCCATGTGTGGGATCAACGGCATTCTGGCGCTAGCGCCCGACGCGGCCCCGGTCGATCGGGATGATCTGATCCGCGTGCGCGACCGCATGGTCTCGCGTGGGCCGGACGGAGACGGGGAGTGGATCTCCGAGGACGGGCGCGTCGGCTTCGGCCATCGCCGCCTCGCGATCATCGACCTGTCGCCGTCGGGGCTGCAGCCGATGACCTTCGAGAGCGGCCGTTTCCGCATCGTCTTCAACGGCGAGATCTACAACTACCGCCAGCTGCGCGAAGAGCTCGAGGCGGCGGGTGTCGTGTTCCGCACGCAGAGCGACACCGAGGTGATCATGGCGCTCTACGAGCGCCACGGTGCCGAGATGTTCCCCAAGCTGCGCGGGATGTACGCGATGGCGCTGTGGGACGAGAGCCGCAAGACGCTGCTGCTGGCGCGCGATCCGTACGGGATCAAACCGCTGTACTACGCCGAGCGGGCAGGCCAGCTGCACTTCGCGTCGCAGGTCAAGGCGCTGCACGAGGGCGCGGGCATAGGGCGCGAGGTCGACCCGGCCGCGCTGGTCGGCTACTTGCTGTGGGGGTCGATTCCGGAGCCGCGCACGATGTACAGCGAGATCCACGCGCTTCCCGCGGGGCACTACATCGAGCTGCGCGACGGCGTCGTCGGCACACCGCAGCCGCACTATCGCTTCGGGCCGATCGAGCCGGGAGAGACTCGTTCGCTGGAAGAGACGCTGTCCGATACGGTCGCCGCGCACCTGGTGTCCGACGTGCCCGTCGCGGTGTTCCTTTCCGCCGGATTCGACTCGTCGCTGATCGCGGCGCTCGCGGCGCGCAAGGTCGGCGACCAGTTGACGACGCTGACGCTGCAGTTCGACGATTTCGCGGGCACGTCGCTGGACGAGGCGCCGGTCGCCGCGCAGGTGGCCGCCGCGCTCGGAACGCGCCACGTCGAACGCAAGGTCTGCCGTGACGAGTTCCTGGGGCTGTGGCCCGAGGCGCTCGCGGCCATGGACCAGCTCAGCATCGACGGCTTCAACACGTACGTCGTCAGCCGCGTCGCGCGCGAGGCCGGAATCAAGGTGGTTCTGTCGGGTCTCGGTGGCGACGAGCTGTTCGGCAGCTACGCATCGTTTCGTGACGTTCCGCGCTGGGCGGACTGGACTCGCCGGCTGCGCCGCGTGCCCGGCCTGCAGCAGATCTGGCCCACGCTCTCGGCGTTGCGCTCCGACAAGCCCAAGCTGCGCGGGATGCTGAAGCACGGAGGCTCGCTCGCCGGGGCGTACTTCCTGCGTCACGCGGTCTACCTGCCCGACGAGCTGCCGGGCCTGATCGGGCTCGAGCGAGCCCGGGAAGGACTCGCGGCCTACGATCCGGTCGCGGACAGCGCGAAGTTCCTCGGGCCGCTGGCATCGGCCAACGGAACGCCTCGGCTGCCGGAGGGGCAGCGCGGCTGGGAGGCGGTGCATGTCATGGAATCGACGCAGTTCATGCGCAATCAGCTGTTGCGCGATTCCGACTGGGCCTCGATGGCGCACTCGGTCGAGCTGCGTGTCCCGCTGGTCGACCCGTGGTTGCGGGCCGAGATCGGCGCGGCGGGCTACGAGCCCGCGCGCACGCAGGGCAAGGGGCAGATTGCGCGTCGCGTCGCCCCGGAGCTGCCCGAGGCGCTGTGGAATCGACCGAAGTCGGGGTTCTGGGTCCCGGTGATGGAATGGATCGACAAGGATGTCGACGGGACCACGCCGTTCGGGCAGGCATCGCGCATGCTGGCCCTGCGCGTGCTCGACGGCTTCGGCATCGAGTACTCGGGGCGCTGAGTGGCGCCTTCGCTCCGTCAGCGATTGCTCACCGGTGGAGCCTGGGTCCTCGCCGGCCGGCTGTCGACCTCCGTGGCGCGGCTGTTCGTCGGTGCGCTGCTGGCACGCCTGCTGACCGACGACGCGTTCGGCGCGTACGGCCAGGCATTCAGTCTGGTCCTCGGTGCGACGCTGATCGCACAGCTGGGACTGCACCAGGCTGCGGTGCGGCTGATCGCGCAGTGGATCGGAGCCGGGCAGCCCGCAAGGGCGAAGAGCGTCGTCCGTGTCGCGCTGCGCTACACGGCGATCGGTATCGTCGTGCTCAGCATCGTGATGATCGCGGGCGGCCTGGACTGGCTGGTCGTCGGGCTGTGGGACACGCCGGCGCTGGCGCCGATCATGTGGGCCATCGCGGCCTGGGTCGCGGTGATGGCGTTGCAGATCCTGATCTCGGAGTTCTTCCGCGGGTTCAAGGACCTGTCGCTGGCCTCGATCTACGGCGGAGTGATCTCCGTTCCGCTGACGGCGCTCGCGCTGTGGGTCCTGTGGCAGGTGCGCGGCAGCGCGACGCTGCTCGACGTGGTCCTGGTGACCGTCGGAGCGACCGCAATCAGCGTGGCCGTGTCGGCGGTGGCGTTGCGGCGCAAGGTCGCGGGCCTCGGCGACGAGGGTGCGCCGATCGGCGCCGGGGTGGTGTTCGGCGTGGCGGGTCCCTGGATGGTAATCGGGCTGACGCACTTCTCGGTCAGTCAGCTCGACCTGTGGGTCCTCGCCGCGCACGAGACGAACGACGTGGTCGGAGTCTACTTCGCCGCGGCGAGGCTGGTCACCGTCGTCTCGATGCCGCTGTCCCTGGTCAACCTGATCGTGCCGCCGTACATCGCGGACCTGTACTTCAAGGGCGAGCGCGTGCGCCTGCAGCGCGTCCTGCGCGTCACGGCGAGCGTCGCCGGGCTGCCGGCGGTGGGTGTCCTGCTGGCGTTCATCCTGTTCGGTGGGCCGATCATGGCGCTGGTCTACACCGAGCCGTACCGCGCGGGAGCGACGGTCCTGGCGCTGCTCAGCGTCGGGCATCTGCTCAACGTGTGGACCGGGTCGTGCGGCATCACGATGGGCATGACCGGCCACCAGAACATCTTGATGGGCATCACGACCGTCTCGGCGGTCGTCAGCCTCGTCGGCTGCCTGATCGCGGCCCCGCGCTACGGCGCGCTCGGCGTGGCCTCCGTCGTCTGCGCGACGACGATCCTGCAGAATCTCGTCACGTGGGCGGCGACCCGCTGGTTCACCGGCATGTGGACCCACGCAGCGTTGCCTTCGCCCGCGGAGGTCCGCTCAATCCTGTTGCGGAGGTAGCTCCGGGCTCAACGCGCGGCCTCGAGAACCTCGTCCCGTGGCTCCTCTCCCGGATCGTCCAGGCCGCTCACGATCGCGCGCCGCGTGTCCCGCTGGAGCCCCTCGATGTCGTCCGCCGCGTAGCCCGTCGTGTCGATGGGCGGCATGAAGCGGACACGAACCGGGCCCGGGCGGAGGCGCAGCGAACGCGGCCGCATCACATCCCAGGAGCCGGAGATCGCGACCGGAACGACCGGGACGCGAGCCTCCAGCGCCAGGTGAAACGGGCCCTTCTTGAACGGGGCCAGCTTGCCGTCCATGCTGCGCGTCCCCTCGACGAACATCAGCACCGAGGTGCCGTCGCGGACGCGCTGCGCCGCGACCTCGAGGCTGCGCATGGCGGCGTGACGGTTCTTGCGGTCGATCGGAACGAAGCCCGAGGCCTTCATGGCCTGCCCCATGACGGGGATGCGGAACAGCGACGCCTTCGCGACGAAGCGGGTGGTCTCCGGCACCGCGGACAGCATGGCCCAGATGTCGACGTTGGACAGGTGGTTGCAGAGATACAGGCATGGCAGCTGCTGAGACGCCCGCGCGAGATCCACGTACTCGACGCGGGCTCCCGTCGCCGACAGCATCATGCGCGACCACAGGGCTCCCGCGCGAATGACGAAGTTGCTGCGCGGCCGCACCAGGTGCACGAAGATCGACGGCGTCCCACAGAGCAGCGTGGCGAAGCAGAAGACGAGCAATGCCCACAGCGTACGAAACACGGTCGACCTCGTGGGGAAGGTGCAGGGGACGGTTTGGCCGCGGGCAGTATACGCCGCGATTCGAGTCGAGCACGGTTGCAAGGGGCGAACGAGCGTGAGGTCGCCCGAAATTGACCTCTTCTCGGCGCGCACCTATGCTTGCCGGGGAAACTCCGGTGTACCGGCCGGGGCAGGAGGCGGTGTCCACGGCTATGAGTCTCGTCGGCTCGTTTCTCGAGGGCCTGGGGTCCAGGATGCGCCTGGCGTGGGCTACGCTGCGCTACGGCGTGCGCCCGCCGTACGAGGTCGACCTGTGGATGGAGCAGCTATATCAGCTCGGCTTCCGCTCGCTGACCATCACGAACCTGACACTGCTGTTCACCGGGATGGTGCTGGCGATCCAGACCGCGTACTCGCTGGGGGCCTACGGTGGGAAGGCGTTCGTCGGCGACGTCGTGGCGCTGTCCGTGGTGCGCGAGCTGGGGCCGGTGCTGACCGCGCTGATGGTCGCCGGGCGCGTGGGTGCCGGTATCACCGCCGAGCTCGGCTCGATGGCCGTCACGGAGCAGGTGGACGCCATGCGGGCCCTCGCCGCCAGCCCGATCAAGAAGCTGGTCGTTCCCCGCGTGCTGGCCCTGTTGCTGGCCCTGCCGGTGTTGACGGTCCTCGCGGACACGGTCGCCCTGTTCGGCGGGCTGTTGATGGGCATGGTCGAGATCGGTCAGACCCGCATCTACTACATGACGCACACGCTGCAGGCGCTCACGCTGGAGGATCTGGTCAGCGGCGTCGGCAAGACGGTCTTCTTCGCCTTGGCCATCGGTATCGTCGCCTGCTACAACGGGATCAACGCGCGCGGCGGCGCCGACGGAGTGGGCCGCGCGACGACCAACACGGTCGTGGTCTCCTCGATCTGCGTGATCATCTCCGACTTCTTTCTGACGAAGCTCTTCCTGCTGATGATGAACGGATGAACGACTTCTTCATCGAATACTCGGACGTGCACAAGAGCTTCGGTGAGAAGCGCGTGCTGGCCGGTGTGTCTCTCGGCATCACACGGGGAGAGACCGTCGTCGTCCTCGGCGGGTCCGGCACCGGGAAGTCGGTTCTGTTGCGGCACACGATCGGACTGCATCGGCCGGACTCGGGTGAGGTTCGCGTCGACGGAGAGGAGATCACCGGCTTCGACGAGGAGCAACTGATCGACACGCGGAAGAAGGTGGGCATGCTGTTTCAGGCGGGGGCGCTGTTCGACTCGATGACGGTCGAGGAGAACGTCGGCTACGCGCTGCGCGAGCACACCGACTGGGACAACGAGCGTGTCTGCGAGCGCGTCCGCGAGGTGCTGCAACTGGTCGAGCTGGAGAACGTCGAGGATCTCATGCCCGCGGATCTGTCGGGCGGCATGCGCAAACGCGTCGCGCTGGCGCGCGCCGTTGCGCTCGCGCCGCGTGCGATTCTGTACGACGAGCCGACGACCGGGCTCGACCCCGTGACCGCGAATACGATCAGTCAGTTGATTCGCAGCCTGCAACGGCGTCTGGGCGTGACCTCCATCGTGGTCACGCACGATATCCGGTCGGCCTTCACCGTCGCCGATCGTATCGCGTTCCTGCACGAGGGACAGATCGTCTTCGACGGATCCGTGGAGGCGGCGCGCGCGAGCGATCAGCCGCTGCTGCGCAGTTTTCTGCAAGGAGGGGGCTATGGCCAAACGCCGGTCCAGTGATCTCGCGGTTGGGGCGATGTTCGCGCTCGCTTTGCTCATCCTGGCGTTGGGCGTAATGGCGGTTGGCGGCGACTCGCAGCTGTTCAACAAGAGCGTCGAGTATCGCGTGGCGTTCCCCAACACGCACGGGTTGGTCCAGGGCTCGCCCGTCGAGATGGGCGGCGTGCAGGTGGGTACCGTGCTGGGGATCGCCTTCCCCAGCGATCCGCAGCAAGCGGGGATCGAGGTTCGCATCGGCATCCGCGAGGAACAGGCCGGGCGAGTTCGT
Organism: bacterium; assembly: GCA_024226515.1. Classification (GTDB taxonomy): domain Bacteria; phylum Acidobacteriota; class Polarisedimenticolia; order Polarisedimenticolales; family Polarisedimenticolaceae; genus JAAELQ01. The sequence goes on along the minus strand of JAAELQ010000084.1, from coordinate 51,320 downwards.
GAGGGTGTGCACGCGGCGCTGCGCCTGGGCCAGTTGCTGTCGGGCGAGAAGTTCATCGAGATCATCCCGGGGAAAGCCGACGGTGACGTGTTGCCGCCCGGCTCGTTCATCGAGCCGCACGAGGACCCGGAGATCATGGAGCAGGCGGCCGTGGCCGCCGAGAACCTCAACGACATCACCGTCTCGCTGAAGAACATCCTGGGCGCGCTGGAGCGCGGCGAGGGGCTGATCGGGCAGATGATCAACGACCCCGAGTTCGGTAGACAGGGCGTCGAGGATCTGGGCCTGACGATGGGCAACCTGCGCAAGCTGTCCGACGAGCTGGGAGTCGCGATCGAGTCGCGCCAGGGGGTCGTCGGCAAGCTACTGTACGACGAGGGCTTCGCCGACCAGCTGGGCCAGGTGGGCGTCGCTGCGGAGAAGATCACCGAGCTCGTCAGCTCGCTCCGCACGGACCAGGGGGCGCTGGGCGCGCTACTCCAGGAGGACGGCGCGGGCCAGCAGGCGGTCGAGGATCTCGCCGGAGCGGCGGCCTCGCTGAAGACGGTCGCCTCGCGGCTGGAGTCCAGCGAGGGCCTCATCGGCAAGCTGATCAACGACACGGAGTACGCGGACGCCGTCGCGGCCGACGTCCGTGAGATCACCTCGAACCTCGCGGAGATCACCGGCAAGATCAACCGCGGGGAAGGCACACTCGGCGCGCTGATCAACGAGCGCACGCTGCACGACGGACTCGAGGATGTGGTCGCCGGCGTCAACGACAGCAAGTTCGCGCGCTGGATGCTGCGGCACTACCAGAAAAAGGGAATCACGCTGGAGCCCGAGGAGGCGGAGCCACCCGCCTCTCGCTAGCCGGCGGCGGCCGGTACGCTCGTGGCGAAGCCCTCGCCGGATCCCTATATTCAACCCTTCCCCGGCCGAGAGGGTTGCCGGGGGCGTGAGCACCGTGAGTCGCCTAGTCGCCCAGTTGAAAGGCATCATCGCTGACCGTTCCGCCCGGATCGGAGTGGTCGGTCTGGGTTACGTGGGTCTGCCGCTGGCGGTCGAGTTCGCGCAGGCCGGCTTCCGGGTCACCGGGATCGATCTCGATCGCAAGAAGGTCGAGGGGCTGAAGGCGGGCAAGAGCCACGTCGAGGACACCCCCGACGAGGTGGTCGCGCCGCTGATCAAGAAGCGCGCGCTGCGCGTCCAGCATCACTACCGCAGCTGCGACCGCTTCGACGCGATCCTGATCTGTGTCCCCACGCCGCTGCGCAAGACGAAGGACCCGGACATCTCGTACATCGTGTCGGCGATCGAGGAGATTGCCCGGGACGTCCGGCGCGGCCAGCTGATCATCCTCGAATCGACGACCTATCCCGGTACGACGGAGGAGGTGTTGCGCCCGCGGCTCGAGGCCTCGGGCCTGCGCGCCGGCAAGGACATCTTCCTCGCGTTCTCGCCGGAGCGCGTCGACCCCGGCAACCGCGGCTTCGTGACGCGCAACACGCCCAAGGTCGTCGGCGGTACGACCGCGGACTGCACGGACGTTGCCGTACACCTCTATCGACAGGCGATCGAGCATGTCCACCCGGTGTCGTCCACGCACACCGCGGAGATGGTCAAGCTGCTGGAGAACACGTTTCGCGCAGTGAACATCGCCCTGGTCAACGAGCTCGCGCTGATGTGCGAGCGGTTGGGCCTCGACGTATGGGAGGTGATCGACGGCGCCTCGACCAAGCCGTTCGGCTTCATGCCGTTCTATCCCGGACCGGGCATCGGCGGGCACTGCATCCCGCTCGACCCGCACTATCTGTCGTGGAAAATGAAGACGCTGAACTACTCCGCTCGCTTTATCGAGTTGGCCTCCGATATCAACGGAATGATGCCGAGCGTGGTCGTGCGCAAGGCCGGCCAGTTGCTGAACGACGTGCGGAAGAGCGTCAACGGCTCGCGCGTGCTGGTGCTCGGTGCGGCCTACAAGAGAGACATCGGCGACACGCGGGAGTCTCCGGCGCTCGACATCATGCGCATGTTGGACGAGCAGCGCGCCCGGCTCGCCTTTCACGATCCGTTTCACGCGCAGTTGCGGCTCGAAGGCGGCAAGGTGTACAAGAGGACGCCGCTGACCGCGGCCAACCTCGAGCGGACAGACCTGGTGCTGCTGGTCACCGACCATTCGGAATACGACTACGACATGATCGTGCGTCATTCCCGGTTGATCCTGGATACGCGGAACGCGACGCGCAACGTGAAGACCGGCCGGTCCCGAATCCACAGGTTGTAGTCGATGAGCCCCTCGACCGTTCTGATCACCGGCGCAGCCGGATTCATCGGCTCGCACCTCGCCGAGCGCATGCTCGCCGACGGCCTGCGCGTGGTCGGCCTGGACAACTTCGACCCGTACTACGCGCCCGAGATCAAGCGGCGCAACGTGGCACAGGCGCTCGCCGACCCGGACTACGAGCTCGTCGAGGGAGATATCCGCGATGCGCGGGCCGTCGAGAAGCTGTTCTCCAGGGTGGCGTTCGACGGCGTGATCCACCTCGCTGCTCGCGCGGGCGTGCGTCCGTCGATCGAGGACCCCGAGACCTACACCTCGGTCAATCTCATGGGAACGACGGTGTTGCTCGAGGCTGCGCGACGCCACGGGGTGAAGCGCTTCGTCTTCGGCTCGTCGTCGTCGGTCTACGGCAACAACGAGAAGGTCCCGTTCGGCGAGGACGATCCGGTGGATCACCCGATCTCGCCGTACGCTGCGACGAAGAAGGCGGGCGAGGTGCTGTGCCACGCGCACCACCACCTGTTCGGCATGCGTGTGGCCTGTCTACGCTTCTTCACCGTGTACGGACCGCGTCAGCGTCCCGAGATGGCGATTCACAAGTTCTCGCGGCTGCTGGCCGGCGGTCGGCCGATCGAGCGCTTCGGCGACGGTAGCTCGGCCCGGGACTACACGTACGTCGCGGACATCGTCGAGGGCATCGTCCGGTCGTGGGAGCGTTGTCGCACCTACCACGTGTGGAATCTCGGCGGCTCGCAGACGATCACGCTCGACGAGCTGACGCGGCAGCTCGCGGGCCAGCTGGGCGTCCCGCTCCGGATCGACGAGCAACCGCCGCAGGCCGGCGACGTCGATCGCACCTGGGCCGATATTTCGCGGGCCGCGGACGAGCTCGACTGGCGCCCGCAGGTGCCGCTGAAGGAAGGTATCCGGCTGTTTCTCGACTGGTTCAAGAAGCAGGCCAAGGAGACGGTATGAACATTTGCGTCGTCGGAACCGGCTACGTCGGACTCGTTACCGGAGCCTGTTTTGCCGAGTTCGGCAATCCGGTGTGTTGCGTCGACAAGGACGCATCCAAGGTCGACGCGCTGAATCGCGGGGAGATTCCGATCTACGAGCCCGGGCTCGAGGACGTCGTCCAACGCAACGCGAAGGCGGGGCGCCTGACCTTCAGCACGGACCTGCCGACCGCGATCCGCGACTCGCTCGTCGTGTTCATCGCGGTGGGGACGCCGCAGGACGAGAACGGCCGGGCCGACCTGTCGTTCGTGCGCGAGGTGGCGAAGGCGGTTGCCGAGAACCTCGACTCGTACAAGGTCGTCGTGACGAAGAGCACCGTTCCGGCGGGTACGGGCAAGATGATCCGCGAGATCATCGAGGAGCACCAGAGCGAGGAGCACCCGTTCAGTGTCGCGTCGAACCCCGAGTTCCTTCGCGAGGGTTCGGCGCTCGAGGACTTCATGCGACCGAACCGCGTGGTGCTGGGCACCGAGGACGAGGCCTCGGCGGCCATCCTGCGCGACCTGTACCGGCCGTTGTACCTGATCGAGACGCCGATCGTGGTGACCAACGTCGTCACCGCCGAGCTGATCAAGTACGCCTCCAACGCGTTTCTGGCGACGAAGATCTCGTTCATCAACGAGATCGCCGATCTGTGCGAGCCGCTCGGGGCCGACGTGCACGTCGTGGCCCGGGCGATGGGGCTCGATCGCCGGATCGGACCGAAGTTCCTGCATCCGGGCCCGGGCTACGGCGGTTCCTGTTTTCCGAAGGACACGCGTGCCGCGGTCGAGATCGGCAAGGACCACGACATCGACCTGCGCATCGTCCGCGCGGTGATCGAGGTCAACGACGTGCGCGTGACGCGCATGCTGGAGAAGATCCGCATTGCCGTCGGAGGCACGCTCGAGGGCAAGACGCTGGCGCTGCTCGGGCTGACGTTCAAGCCGAACACCGACGACCTGCGCGAATCGCCCGCGATGGCGATCCTCGACGGTCTGCTGGCCGGTGGTGCGCGTGTGCAGGCCTACGATCCCGTGGCGATCCCGCTCGTGCGGGACGAAGCGCGCGATGGGGTCACCTATTGCGCCGACGAGTACGAGGCGGCGCAGGGAACCGACGGCCTCGTCCTGGCAACGGAATGGAACCAGTTCCGCGGGCTCGACTTCGCTCGGCTGAAGGACTCGATGTCCCATCCGCTGATCGTCGATCTGCGCAATATCTACGAACCGTCGCGCATGCGCGAACGCGGGTTCGACTACACCGGCGTGGGGAGGTGAGTGTGGCCAGTTATCTCGTGACAGGGGGCGGCGGCTTCATCGGGTCGAACCTCGCGGAGGCCCTGCTGGGGCACGGTCACACCGTTCGCGTTCTGGACAACTTCGCCACGGGCCGGCGCTCGAATCTCGAGTCGGCTCCGGCCTGGGCCGAGTCCGGGGGCGGCGCGTTCGAGCTGCTCGAGGGCGACATGCGCGAGGCGGATACCTGTCACGCCGCGATGCGCGGGGTCGACTACGTCTTGCACTTCGCGGCGATCCCGTCGGTTCAGCGCTCGGTCGAGAACCCGGCGGAGACGAACGCGGTCAACGTCAGCGGCACGCTCAACCTGCTCGACGCGGCGCGAGCCGCGCAGGTCAAGCGTTTCGTGTTCGCATCGTCGTCGTCGATCTACGGCGAGAGCGAGACGCTGCCGAAGGAAGAGTCCATGCCTTCGGCACCGATCTCGCCCTACGGCCTGCAGAAGCTGGCGGGGGAGACGTACTGCTGTCTGTACCATCGCCTGTACGGGCTGCCGACGGTCGCGTTGCGCTACTTCAACGTGTTCGGCCCGCGACAGGATCCCGGTAGTGAGTACTCCGCCGTGATCCCGCGTTTCATCGAGGCGCTGCGCGCCGGGCGTCCCGCGACGATCTACGGCGACGGCGAGCAGACGCGCGATTTCACCTTCGTGGCGAACGTCGTCGCGGCCAACCTCGCGGCGTGCGAGGCGCCGCAGCGGGCGCTGGGTCGCGCCTTCAACATCGCCTGCGGCGAGCGCGTCAGCCTCAACCGGCTGCTGGCGCGGCTGGCGGAGCTGCACGGCGCCGAGCCCGGCGCGGTCCACGAGCCGCCGCGGGCCGGAGACATCCGTCACTCGCTCGCCGCGATCGAGCGGGCGCAGGAAGATCTGAGCTACCGCCCGCTGGTCGAGCTCGACGAGGGCCTGCGCCGCACCGTCGAGGCCTGGTAGGCCATGGCACGCCGTAAGTCACGCGCCCCGCTCCACGTCGTTCTGCTCGCGGGGGGGAGCGGAACGCGCTTCTGGCCCATGAGCCGCACCGCGCGCCCCAAGCAACTGATCGCGCTGACCGGCAAACGCACGCTGCTGCAGGAGAGCTGGCGTCGCGCCCGCGACCGCGTGCCGCCCTCGCGCCTGTGGGTCGCGGCTCCGGCCCGACTCGCGGACGCGATCCGGGCCGAGTTGCCCCGGCTGCGCTCCGATCGCCTGATCCTCGAGCCGAGCCCGCGGGACACGGGTCCCGCCGTCGCTCTGGCCTGCGCCACCGTGGCGCGCGCCGACCCGCGGGCGGTGGCGGCCGTGCTGCCCACGGACCACGTCATCCCGGACGGCGACGAGTTCGCGCGCAGCCTGCGCGTGGCTGCCGACGCCGCGGAGAAAGACGCGCTGGTCTGCCTCGGGATCCGACCCGATCGGCCGGCGACCGGATTCGGGTACCTCAAGTGCGCGGCCAAGCCGGTGCGTGGCCGCGCGGGCACGGTCGAGCGCTTCGTCGAGAAGCCGGACGCCGCGCGTGCGCGCCGTTTCGTGCGCTCGGGACGCTACCTGTGGAACGCGGGGATGTTCATCTGGCGCGTCGAGCGATTTCTCGACGAGCTCGCATGCACCGCGCCCGCGATCGCGCGTGCGGTCGACGGGCACCTGGCCGGGAAGGCGCGGGCGTGGAATCGCGCCACGAAGCTGTCGGTCGACTACGCCGTGATGGAGAAGGCGGAGGGCGTGCGCGTCGTGCCGCTCGACGCGGGCTGGGACGACGTCGGCTCGTGGGATGCGGCGGCGCGCCTGCGGGAGGCCCTCGCCTCCCCGGGGCCCGACGCCCCGATCCTGGTCGACAGCCCGGGAAGCGTGGTATTCGGGGAAGGCCGCTTGGTCGCGGTTGTCGACGCCCCGGACATCGCGGTCGTCGACACGCCCGACGCGCTGCTCATCGTGTCCCGCAAGGGGTCGGAGAAGGTGCGCCGCGTCGTCGAGGAACTGAAGACGCGCAAGCGGGATGACCTGTTGTAGGCTCCCTCGCCGGTGGCGGGCTGCCCGATTGACGGTATATCCAAGGAACGTGGGCGGCCTCGCGTGCCCCCCGTCCGGAGGAGGGGCGGTGCGGGAAGCGTTGCGCTAGCCTGACCCCCATCTCTCGGCCGGAGTCCAAGTGAGATCGTCAACCGCCAGTGTCCAAGCGCCCCGCGGGGGATTCCATCCGCTGCGCGTCGGTGCGCTGTTCGTCGCCGCCGCGGCACTGACGCTGCTGATCCCCTTCGCCCAGCACGCGACGGTCTACGCGGTCGTCGCGGGCATGGCGTTCCTGTTCGTGGCGCCGATCTGGTACCAGTGGCAGCGGGGACAGCTGGACGCATTCGAGACGATTCACATCATCGGTTTCCTGCAGTTGATCTACTTCGGCGTCGGGGCCATCTGGGCCGTGAACGGCGTGACGACGGACAAGTTCCTGGTGGGCTTCGTCCCGTTGGCGGCGATCTACTGCATGATCGGCTACGCCGCGATGCTGGCCGGGTACTTCGGGCCCTGGATCCGCCGCCGCCCGGCACCGCGATTCGAGGAGCTACCGCGGGGGACTTACTTCATCGCCATACCCGCGGCGTTCGGCTTCGTCGGCAATCTCGCGCTGGCCGCGCTCGACCGCTCGTTCTGGATGGGCCGCGCCCTAGTCGGCCTCGAGAGCTCGCTGGCGCAGCTGCACCCATTGTTCAATTTCGCGTGGGCGCTGGCGTGCATGCTCATGCTCTCGGGGCGAGCGTCGCCGAAGCAGCGCAGGTTTTTCTGGCTGGTGATGCTGCCCGCGACGGCGCTGCTGTTCGTGATGCAGGTGTCGGACAAGTCGCTGATGATGACGTTCGGCGGGATTCCGATCATCGCGCTGTGGTACGCGCGGCACCGTATCCCATGGGCCACCCTGCTCACGCTGTTGTTGATCCTGATCTTCGTCGTCTTCCCGTTCTTCAACACGTATCGCGAGATCGACCCGCGGCTGGGCGCGAAGCAACGCATCACGATGACGGCCGATGTCATCAAGCAATGGGATGGGGAGAAGTACCTCGATCGTTCGATCGGGCTGTTCCAGTTCCGCATGGCGCTGATCACCTCGGTGGCCGTGATCGTGCGTGACTGCGGTCGCTGGGTCCCGTACCAGAGGGGCGAGAAGCTGTTCCTCAACGTGATGGCCACGTTCATCCCGCGATTCATCTGGCCCAACAAGCCGGTCGAGCGGACGGCGCGCGAGTTCGGCGAGACGTTCCGTGTCGTCCACATACTCGACAAGCGGACGAACCCCTCCGTCACGGTCCCGGGCGAGTTGTACTGGAACTTCCACCTGCCCGGGATCATCGTCGGCATGGCGCTATGGGGCCTGGCGATGCGCTTGTTGTACCGGCGCTACGGTGAGGCCGAGGCGCTGGACCCCGTCCGGCGTGCGGTGCACATCCTGGTGCTGATCCAGTTCGGCCACTTCGGTGGGGGCCTGGTGCACGGCTCGGTGACGCTGATCCGGACGCTGATCCTGCTCGAGGCCTATTTCTGGGTGGCGCGACGGCTGGAGCTGCAATACATCCGGCCGGTCGACGAGGCGGAAAAGGCCGTGGATGAGCCTGATTCGTCCGCCGGGGCTGCCGAACCCGCTCCAGCGAGCCCCTGAGGCGCCCCCGGGGCGATTTTGCGGCTGCTGCGTCCGCGCGGTGTGCGTATATTCAAGGCCGCGTCGGCAAGTCCCGGAGTAGGGCTGTGACTCCATGATCGACATGATCTTCGTCGGATTCGGTTCGCTGGTGGTCGCCATGGGCGTGACCTGGGGGGTCACCCCCGCGCTGATCCGGCTCGCCGAGCGCTGGGGCGCCGTCGACATTCCCGGTGGCCGCAAGACGCACGCGCGGCCCATGCCGCGCATCGGCGGTCTGGCCGTGTTCCTCGGGTTCGTCGGCGGGTTGCTGTTCGCCGGCTGGGCCACGGGCAGCATGGCGCTGGTGCCCCAGTTCACCGCCTACGCCAGGGGACTGGCCCTCGCCGCGGCGGCGATGCTGCTGGTCGGCCTGTACGACGACGTGCGGGGGCTCTCGTTCAAGTGGAAGCTCGCGGCCCAGATACTGGCCTCCGGATACGTTTGGTTCGCCGGGTTCCGTATCGAGGCCGTGACGCACCCGCTGGGCGGCACACTCGATCTGGGCCTCCTGTCGTTCCCGCTGACGGTGCTGTGGATCGTGGGCATCACGAACGCGGTGAACCTGATCGACGGCCTCGACGGTCTGGCCGCAGGGGTCGCGCTGATCATCACGGGGTCGGTCGCCGTCCTCGCGGGCAGCTCGGGCCAGCTGGGGGTGACCGCGGTGAGCGTCACGCTGGCCGGGAGCCTGCTCGGTTTCTTGCGCTTCAATTTCAATCCGGCGCGGATCTTCCTCGGGGACTCGGGCAGCCTGTTCCTGGGCTTCGTGCTGGCCGTGACTTCAATCCGTGGCAGCCAGAAGGGCCCGGTCGCCGTGGCGATCCTGGCCCCGCTGCTCGTCCTGGGTCTGCCGCTGCTCGACACCGGGCTGGCGGTCGCCCGCCGGTCCTTCCGCCTCGTCAGCGACGGCATGCGCTCGGACAACGCGGCGCGCTACATGCTGGCCAATATGCGTCAGGTCTTCTTGCCCGACCGGGGCCACATCCACCACCGGCTGATCGATCTGGGGATGAGCCATCGATCCGCCGTGCTGGTGCTGTACGCCACGGCGCTGACGTTCGCCCTGGCCGCGTTCGCCCTTGTGCTGGTCAAGAGCATCGCCCTGGCCGCGCTGCTGGTCGCGGTCCTGGCCCTCGGCGGGGGGGCGTTCTTCCTGCTGGTGCTGCTCCACGAGCGCGCGAAGGCCGATGCAGCGGCCCGTGACGCCACGTCAGCCGACACGCCGGAAGCCGCGTCGATCGAGGGGCTCGCGCCGCCGAGCACTCAGCCTTCGGCGCGCTGACCCGACCGGCAGGGCGAAGGTCAGGCGAAGATATGCAATTCCGGGCTGCTGTCCATCCGGGATATGCGTATATTAAGAGCCTCCAACGTCCGAAACCACAGTGTTGCCAAGGGGATGCCTGTGGGCGGCGTGCGTCGTGCGCGCCGTCGCAGCGTTCCGTGGACCGGCCGAAGCGAATACAACGATGACCATGTCCCCCCGAGTGCGTACGGTTCTGGGCGGCGCTGCGCTTGCAGCGTTCGCGGCCTGGTCGTCCGCTACCGAGGCCGGGACCCGACGTTCGCTTCCCGAGGGCATCAAGATCGGGCCGGTCGTCGTCAACCCGTATATCGCGTTCGACTACGCCTACAACGACAACGTGTTCTACGACCCCGATGATCCCGAGATCAACGAAGAGGGGCCACGTTCCGATCGGGTCCGGGAAATCACCGGCCGCGTCACCGCGCTGCTTCCGCTGCGACGGAGCGAGATCGAGCTGTTCTACGAGGCGTCACGCTTCGAGTACGAGGAGTTCAGCACGGATTTCTCCCGCGAGACCTCCGGCACGACCGGGGCCGTGTTCGACCTGCGTTTCAGCTCCAACGACCGCCTGCGGATCCGCGAGACCTATGAGACGGGCCTGATCGACGTGCAGGTGTTCGACGGGGCGGACGAGCAGGTCTTCGTCGGGCAGGGCTACGACTCGAACGTTTTTCGCGTCGAGCTCTCGCGTTCGGTGCCCAGGCGGCAGGGCTATTCGATCCGCATCGATCGCGTCGACTTCGTCTACGACGAGTTCGACCGCGAGACCGGCTACTTCGATTACCGCGGCTTCGAAACGAACTTCGAGTACCGGCAGCCGCTGGCGTCCAACAAGTGGATCACCGGCTCTTACGGGGCGCGACGTTTCAATCACTACGACCGCAGCCGCGACGGGATCGAGTATCCCGTCGGTGTTCCGTTCCGCAAGGAAGAGTCGGACACGTACGAGCTCGGTCTGCGCGGGACGTTCGGCGAGCGCCAACCCTTCGTGTTCAAGCTGGGCCAGGGGAAGTATACCTATGAGGGGGCCGAGGATTCGGAGTTCACCGGAGTGGTGGGCCAGGCCCGCGTGCGGCTGCGCGTGGGCGGCCGCTCTCAGATCGACCTCGACCTGAGCCGCGGCTCCTACCCTTCGACCGTCAGCTCGTTCTACGTGCGCTCGGCGCTGGGCGTGGTTTTCGAGCGTAGCTGGCGCCAGTTTTCCAGCATCGGTATCGACAGCCGGCTCGCGAGGAACCTGTACGACAGCAGTACTACCTGCAGCGCGCCGGGCAGCGTTCCGGGCAATCCGCAAGGAAACAACCCCAATCCCGTGCGTCGCGACGATCGGCTGCTACGATTTCGGGCGTACGTCGACTTTGTCGTTCACCCGCGGATGGGTATCCGGATCTCAGGTGACCACCGTCGCCGTAACTCGCAATGCCAGGACGGCGATTACGCAACCAACATCATTTCGACGGCCTTCGTGGTCGGATGGTTCTAGAGCGATGAGCAAGAAACTTTGGCTGAATTGTCTACTCCTGATCGCGGCCCTGGCGTTGGCGCCGGCGTGGGCCGAAGAACCCGCGCAGCGCACCACGGCGGAGATCCGGATCAACCTACCGACCGGCGTGCCCCCGGTGGTCTCGGTGTCTCCCGGTAAGGACCGGATCGAGGTCGACCTGCCGAGCGGCTCGGTGTTCCCCGGCGACTTTGCCGCCGCCAGCGGTGGGCTGCTCGCCGGTGCGACCGTGACCGAGAACGGATCCCGCGTGCACCTGTCGCTCGAGACGGGGCTCGGCGCGTTGCAGCGTGTCGTCTACGACCCCGAGGGGATCGTGCTGCGACTAGAGAACCGTTTCGCCCGGGCCGACAGCGGTATCGATGTCTACCGTCTGGGGCCGTACGACCGGATCCACTTCAAGGTGCACAACCACCCCGAGCTGGCGACCACGCTGTCGATCAACGAGAACGGCATGATCACCGCTCCGCTCGTCGGCGAGGTTTCGGCCGTCGGGCTGAGCACCGCAGAGCTGGCGACGCGGGTCGAGTACGAGCTCTCGGCGGAGTACATTCGCGATCCGCAAGTCGACATCGAGGTCGAGACCTACCGCAGTCAGTGGGTCATGGTGGCGGGCGAGGTCCTGCGGCCGGGACGCATCCCGCTCCGCGGCGGCGGGACTCGGCTGAAGGAGATCCTGGCCGAGTCCGAGGGCTTCACCGAGAAGGCCGGCGAGGAGATTCGCATCTCGCGCAAGGCCGACGACGGTGAAGACTACACGGTGTTTACCTACGACCGCCTCGCTTTCGAGAACGGCGAGACGAACCCCGCGGTGGGCCACGGGGACATCGTCGAGGTCACGCGCGCCGAGTATTGCTACGTGCAAGGCGAGGTGCGGAGCCCGACCCGCGTCCGCATCGAGCGCAACATGACTCTGCTGAAGGCGATCACGCTCGTCGAGGGTCTGACGGACTGGGCCGACCGCAAGGCGGTGCGCATCCTGTCCGGCGAGGGACCCAGTGCTAAAGTCCGCGTGGTCAACCTGGTCAAGATACAAAAGGGTAAGGAAGTGGACCCGATCCTCACCGGTGGCGAGATTATCCACGTTCAGCGACGGTTTTTCTGAGTATTGTCCGGTTGAAGGGGCCGCGGAGCAACGGTACATTCACGCCATGACTCCCGGTAGGCCCGCCGATCCGACGGTCCGTGAAAGTTTTGGGGGAATCCCATGAAGACCCGAGAGGGTGAGCTCGACAACTCGGCGTTCCGCGAGGCGCACCTGCGCGACTACTGGAAGATCATCTGGCAAGCGCGCTGGACGATCATCGCGATCTTCTTCGTGATCGTGAGCGCCACCGCGGTTTGGACCTTCCTGCAGACGCCCGTTTTCCAGGCGACCGCGACGGTCGAGGTCCAGCCCAAGGCGCGCAACCTCGCCGCCGGCCAGGATGCCTCCGGCATGGGCGCCGCGGGGTACGGCTGGTTCGCCGAGGAGAAATACCACAACACGCAGGTCGAGATCATTCGCAGTCGCGACATCGCGATGCGCGTCGTCGACACGCTCGATCTCCACTCGCATCCCATGTTCTCCGAGTTGACCGATCCGGTCGAGGCCTTCCGCGGCCTGGTCCACGTCGTGCCTCGTCGCGACACGGGGCTGATCGAGATCAGCATGATGGGGATCGACCGCGACGAGATCACCCGCTGGGTCAACGGCGTCGCGTCGGCCTATGTCGATCGCAACCTGGACAAGGCGAAAGAGAACGTCGAGGTCGCGATCAGCGCGATCCGCGAACAGATGGACGCGCTGCAGGAAGAGTTCTCCGCCGCAGAGACCGAGCGCTTCGATGCGCTGCAGGGCTCGCAGCTGTTCAACTCCGAGGACCAAGTTGAAATCGTGCGCGAGCGGCTCAAATCCTACAACCAGGAGCTGACGACCGTCGAACTCGAGTTGAGCCATCTGCGCGACACGCTGGACGCCATCGGCAAGATGCAGCAGGAGAGCGATCTCGCCACGCTGCCCGAGGTGTCCGAGGACGCGCAGTTGATGGAGCTGTACCGCAAGAAGATCGATCTCGAGCGCCAGCTCGAGTCGGCCAAGGTCGACCTGCTGCCGAGCCACCCGGAATACGAGAAGATCGAGAAGGAGATTGCTCGGGTCGAATCGGGCATCCGCGATCAACTCGGCGTGCTGATGGGCGGGTTGTACACGCGTCACGAGCTTGCCACCGACCACGAGAAGTACCTGCGCGAGCAGATTCGCGGCGCCGAGGGCATGTCGCTCGAGGTGGGCAAGGCGACTTCCGTGTACGGCCAGTACAAGACGCGCGCCGATACGAAGAAGCGCATCCTCGACCTGATCGCGAAGACGATGACCGAGGTGCAGTTCGGCGCCGAGTTGATGAACAACAACGTCAACATGCTGGACGAGGCCACCCCGCCGCCGTACCCGATCAAGCCGCGCAAGCGCGTGAACCTGGCGATCGGCGGGATGCTGGGTCTGTTCCTGGGCGTCGCTGCCGCGTTCTTCCTGGACTACCTGGACAACACGTTCCGCACGCCCGAGGACATCGAGAAGTACCTCGGTCTCGCCGTGCTGGGCGTCATTCCGAAGGTGCAGCGCTCCGAGGGGCTGGCCAACCGCGGCGTCCGCGAGGCGTTCCAGTCGCTACGAACCAGCATCATCTTCTCCAGCGCCAACCGTCAGAAGAAGCTGATCCTGATCTCGAGCACGGGCCCGCAGGAGGGCAAGTCGTCCACCGTGGCCAACCTGGCCCGCACGCTCGCGGCCGCGGGCGACCGCGTCATCATCATCGACTGCGATCTGCGCCGACCGACGCAGCACATGCATCACGAGCTGGGCCGCGACCACGGCGTGACGAACTACCTGACCGCCCCGCTGGAGAACACCGACTGGGCGTCGTTCGTCAGCGCGCCGGGTCCGAAGAACCTGGATATCATGACCTGCGGCCCGATCCCGCCGAGTCCGCCGGAGCTGCTGGGCTCCGAGCGCTTCGCCGCGATGCTGCAGGAGATGCGGGGCGTCTACGACTGGATCCTGGTCGATTCGCCGCCCGCCGCCTCGCTCGCGGACTGCACGTTGCTGGCCTCGCTGGCTGACATGCAGGTCATCGTGGTCCAGCACAACCGCACGGATCGCGACCTGGTGGCCAAGACGGTACAGCGCCTGCGCGCGGTCAACGACACGATGGCCGGAGCGGTGCTGAACAACGTGGATCTTGACCGGGCTTACAACAAAGACTACTACTACGCGGGTTACTACTACTACACCGAGGGCGCCGAGGGCCCGGTGAAAAAGCGGCGCGACACGCCGAAGAAGGCGAGCGTCGGGTAGGAGTCCGATGAACAAGAATCGGGGGCTTTGCCGGGCCGCGGTGTTGATCGCCGCGGCCCTTTGTTTCTTTGCCTGCTCCGAGAAGGATCCGGCGCAGGACGTGCTGGACCAGCGGGCGCGCTGGAATGTGCAGCTGCTCAGCTTCGCGCAGGACGGCGCCACGCTGAGCCTCGATACGCGCCTCTCGGGTCCTCCGAACAGCACGATCGAGAGCTTCACCGTTCGCGCCGTCTTGCTCGACGCCGACGACGCCGAGATCGCCACCGTGTGGCACAGCTTCGATCTGACGCGGGTCGAGCGTGGCGGGCCGAAGGACGTGCTGGCGCGGGTGCAGGGGACCGAGGCCGAGGTGTTCAGCGTGCGGCTCGATCCTGTGTTCGTGCCGACCGACGAGGAGAAGGGGCACCTCGTCGAGCTGCAGGGGCTGACCGAGCCGTAGCGCAGTTCGATGCGCCGGCAAACGGCGCTCGCATCAAGCTCGGCGACCGCGGATCCGGCGTGGGTTCAGGCGCGAGTCCGCGTATGCGGCGCCGCCTGGAACCGGCGGCGGAAATCGTCCAGCGTGTGGCGCAGTCCCTCGTCGATCGCGGTCCCCGGAGCCCAGCGCAGGTGCTCGCGCGCGGTGCGGATGTCGGGTTGCCGCACCTTGGGGTCGTCGACCGGGAGGTCGCGGTACTCGATCGGAGGGGCGTCGCCGATCAGCTCGCGGATGGTCTCGGCCATGCGCGTGACCGTCCACTCCTCGGGGTTACCGAGGTTGACCGGCTGGTGCCGGTCCGACTCGAGCAGGCGCTGGATGCCGTCGATCAGGTCCGCGACGTAGCAGAACGACCGTGTCTGCGAGCCGTCGCCGAACACGGTGATCGGCTGGCCCGACAGCGCCTGGGTCATGAAGTTGGGGATCGCGCGGCCGTCGTCCAGTCGCATGCGTGGGCCGAACGTGTTGAAGATGCGCGCGATCTTGGTGTCGACGCCGTGCACGCGGTGGTACGCCATCGTCATCGCCTCGGCGAAGCGCTTGGCCTCGTCGTAGACGCCGCGCGGGCCGACGGGGTTGACGTTGCCCCAGTAGCTCTCGGGCTGCGGGTGGACGAGAGGATCGCCGTAGACTTCCGAAGTCGACGCCAGCAGGAAACGCGCGCCGCGCGCCTTGGCCAGGCCGAGCGAGTTGTGTGTGCCGAGCGAGCCGACCTTGAGTGTGTGAATCGGGTAGTCGAGATAGTCCTGCGGGCTCGCGGGGCTGGCGAAGTGCACGACGCCGTAGAGCGGCTCGGCGAGGAAGATATACTCCGTCACGTCGTGATGGATGAAGCGAAAATCGTCGCGCCCGATGAGGTGCGCGATGTTGTCGGTCGATCCGGTGATCAGATTGTCCATCGCGATCACCGCGTAGCCCTGGCCGAGCAGCCGATCGCACAGGTGTGAGCCGAGGAAGCCGGCGCCTCCGGTCACGAGGATGGTCTTGGTCATCGGCTCTCCTTTTCGGGCGTGACGGGTGGCGTCGTCCGTTGCGACAGACGCGACTCCAGGGGACTCTCGCTCTCGCGCGATTCGCGCACGGTGCGATGGCGCATCCAGCCGGGAAGCCCCAGCGGCTTCTCCAGCATCACGGCCGCGAGGTACAGCTGCACCGCGCGCCGTCGCGTGTGGCGGAAGAGCTCGAGCGGGTGTGACGAGCGCAGCGGCGCGGTCAGGGCGCGGCGCCACATCGCGACCGGCAGGCGGTCGAGCGCCCGTTGCGGAATCAGGTGCGGAAACAACTTGGCCAGGTGCACGAGCGAGATGCCGACGGTCGTGGGAACGCGCCACTGCAGCACGCGTTCGATCACGAGATCCCAGTCGAAATGCGGCTGCGCGGTGATCAGTGCCAGGTCGAGGCCCCATTTGAGCCGCCGGTCGAAGTAGTGCGTGAAGTGGTGGACGAGCAGGTGCGCCACCAGGTCGTGATCTTCCAGGCGGCGCAGCGTGCGGCCGCCGACGTCGAGCGGGACGGCGCGCTCGAGCAGGCCGGGAACATCGATGCCGAAGCGGTCTTCCTGGGCCAGGTTCCAGTGCAGCTCGAATTCGACGGGCACCGGACCCGGGCTGCGCAGCGGCAGGTGGTGGCTGGCGCGAATGTAGTGCGTGCGCTGCGGCTCGGGCGGCAGAATCCAGCCGCCGCGCTCCAGCGCCTCGAGCGAACGCTCCGTCTCGTCGGGTTGCACGAGCAGGTCGACGTCGTCGATCGTGCGCAGGTCGATCGAAGGCAGGAGGCGGTTCAACAGGTCGTAGCCCTTCAGCGCGACCGGAACGACACCGGCCTGGAGCAGCAGCTCGACGGCCTGCTCCGCGCGGGCCAGCAGCAGCAAGTTGTCGACGCGCACCTTGGCGCGCAGGCGGCCCAGCTCCTCGAACGTCTCGGCGTCCAGCAGGTCGCCCCGATCGTGCCGCTCGAGCAGCCCGTGGACCCACGGGTGGACGTCGGCCTCGCGGAACTGTGCGATCAGCGCCTGGCCCGAGATCTCGCCTCGCTCGAGGATCGCCGACGCCAGATCCCAGTCCGGACGCGTCAGCGCCAGCAGGAGCCGGGCGGGCTGGTGATCGTCGCGCATCGGGCGGAGTCGTCCTCGGGAGTTCGACGTCGGGTCGCTGTCGCAGACGTTGAAGATACCGGCGCTCGCGGCAGCCGTCAACGCCGGTACGGAGCTAAGTCACTCCAGCTTCGGACTTTGCGGCTCGAGGGGAGGGTGGGTGCGACGTCGTGCGGTCTGGCCTATGCTGGGGCGTCGGCCGTGCAGCCGGTTGGAGACGCATTGGCCAAGAGCCGCAAGTTGTCGAGGCGGATCGTCGAGGCGATCGCACCGTTCGTGGGCTACGCGTACCTGAAGACTCTGCGGCTCACGTTGAGACTCGAGTACCGCAATCGTGACGCACTGGCCCGCGCGCGAGAGATCGCGGGACAGTACATCCTCTCGTTCTGGCACTCTCGCTTCGTGATGATGCGCTACGCGTACCCCGATCGGCGGCTGGTCGTGCTGCACAGCGAGCACGGCGACGCGCGCATGGTGGCGCGGATGATGCGTTGGTCGGGACTGGCCCAGGCCTGGGGCTCGAGCTCGCGCGGCGGGGCTCAGGGCGTGCGTCAGATCCTGCGCCTGGTGAAGGACGGGCACGACGTCGGTCTGACGCCCGACGGGCCCCGTGGGCCGCGGCGCCGCGTGCAGCCTGGAGTGATCGCCGTCGCCCGTCTGAGCGGGAAACCGATCGTTCCCGTGGGCTTCTCGGCTCGACCGTTTCGTCGCCTGCGCTCGTGGGACGGCACGCTGCTGCCGCTCCCGTTCGGCCGCGGGATCTACGTCTACGGCGAGCCGATCATCGTGCCGCGCGGGGCGGACGAGACGGAGCAGGAGCGGCTGCGCGCCGTGCTCGAGGACGAGCTGGATCGGCTGACCGACGAGGCGGATCGCGCGATCGGGATCCCGCTCGAGGCGCCGCGCGTCGAGGACGCCGCTTGAGCCGGCCACCGCGCATCATGCTGACGGCGGGCGAGGCCTCCGGAGATCGGCTCGGCGCCGGCCTGGCGCGCGCGATCTTGCGCGCCCGCCCGGACGCCGAGCTGTTCGGCATGGGCGGACGTCGCATGGCGGACGCGGGCGTTCGACTGACGCACGACTACTCCTCGGTGGCGGTGAACGGGATCGTCGAGGTACTACGGCACCTCTCCGACCTGCGCGCCGTGATGGGCGGTCTCGAGCGCGAGCTGATCGAGCAGGCGCCCGATCTGCTGGTGCCGATCGATGCGCCCGACTTCAACCTGCGGCTCGCCGCGCGGGCCAAGCGCGCCGCTGTGCCGGTGGTCTACTTCGTCAGCCCGCAGGTCTGGGCCTGGCGCAAGGGACGGGTGCGGGTCATCCGACGCCGCGTGAGGCGCATGCTCGTGCTGTTCCCGTTCGAGACCGGGATCTACGAGGAGGCCGGTGTTCCGGTGACGTTCGTCGGGCACCCGCTCGCCGAGAGCCCGGAAACCGAGCCCTCCCCGGCGCGCATGCGAGAGCGCGCCGGCCTCGATCCCGGGCGGCGTGTCGTGGCGCTGCTGCCGGGGAGCCGCCGGGTCGAGGTCGAACGAATCGGGCCGATCCTCGCCGCGGCGGCGGAACTGCTCGCCGCCGGGCGGCCGGATCTACAGTTCCTCGTCCCCGTCGCGCCCGGCCTGGAGATCGACTGGGTGCGCGCACGGATGGGTGATACGGAGGTCGGTCTGACCTTCCACGCCGGGGATTTTCCCGAGATCCTGCACTCCTGCGCCGCCGGAGCGGTGGCCGCCGGCACGGCCAGCCTCGAGGCGGCGGTGACGCGGATGCCGCTCGTCGTCGTCTACCGCATGAGCCCACTGTCGTACGGCATCGGGCGGGCGCTCGTGCGGCTGCCGCACTACTCCCTGCCGAACCTCGTGGCCGGTCGGGAGGTCGTCCGGGAGCTGATCCAGGGCGATTGCACGCCGGAGCGTATCGCCGCGGAGGTGGGCGGATTGCTCGACGAGCCCGAGCGAGCGGCCGCGATGGCTCGGGAGCTCGACGGGATCCGCTCGGGCCTGGGCGCGGGCGGGGTCTACGAGCGAGCCGCGGAGGCCGTCCTCGGGGAGCTCGATCGGGGCTAACCTCTCCCATTGCTTGACTTGCGCGATTCGTTATGCTCAAATCGATCTTTCGTAATCGGTTCCGATTTCGGCTTCCGACCCCCGAGAGAGCCAACCCCCATGATCCGTTCGATGACCGGCTACGGGCAAGGTGCGGCCGATCTTCCCGGCGCGCGCATTTCCGTCGAGCTGCGCAGCGTGAACAACCGCTTCGTGGACGTGCGGCTGCGGTTGCCCGGGGAGTTGTCCGCCCTCGAGGCCCAGGTCCGCCGCCGCGTCCTGACCAAGGTGCGACGCGGGCGGGTCGACCTGACCGTGCGCCTCGAGCAGGCCGCGGGCGGCGAGGTCGGGGCCCTGCTGGACGAAGACCTCGTCGGCCAGGTGCTGGCGGCCGCGCGTGCGCTACGCGAGCAGCACGGGGTGACGGGTGAGCCCGACGTGGCGACGCTGCTGCGTGTGCCGGGCGTCTTGCGCACCGACCCGAGCAAACTCGAGTGGGGCGAGGCCGAGCGCAAGGCCCTGTTCGCGGCGCTGGATCAGGCGCTCGAGGCGCTCGACGCCGAGCGTCTGCGCGAGGGGGCGAACCTGCAGGCCGAATTGCTCGAGGTCGTCGAGAACATGACGCGCCTGGCCGCGGCGATTCGCAGCGGTGCCGGGCGCGCGGCGGGACTCGTTCAGCAACGCCTGACGCAGCGCCTGTCCGAGCTCGCCGGTGAGGTCGCCCTGGATCCCGCGCGCCTCGCCCAGGAGGCCGCGATCCTCGCCGATCGAAGCGACGTCACCGAAGAGGTCGTGCGCCTCGACGGCCATCTGGAACAGGCACGCGAGCTGCTGGCATCGCCCGACGGCGATCCGGTCGGCAAGCGCCTCGACTTTCTGTTGCAAGAGATTCATCGCGAGACGAACACGACGAGCAGCAAGTCGTCCGACCTGGAGCTGACGCGGACGGCTCTGGCGTTGAAGGCCGATGTGGAGAAGGTCCGCGAGCAATTGCAGAATCTGGAATGAGCATGCGCGGGCGAGAAGGCATCCTGTTCGTGATCTCGGCGCCGTCGGGCACCGGGAAGTCGACGCTCGCGCGGCGCCTCGTCGACGAGACGCCCGAGCTCGAGTTCTCGGTGTCGTTCACGACGCGCGCTCCGCGCGAGGGCGAGGTCGACGGCAGCGCGTACCACTTCGTCGACGCGGCGGCGTTCGAGGCGATGATCGCGCGCGAGGCTTTCCTTGAATGGGCCAACGTGTTCGACAACCGCTACGGCACCGGGATCGAGACGACGCGCGAGTCGCTCGACGCCGGGGGCGACCTGCTGCTGGACATCGACGTCCAGGGGGCGCGGCAAGTGCGGGGCGGCCCGATCCCGGCGACGACTGTGATGGTCCTGCCGCCCGACTTTCCGACGCTCGAGCGGCGTCTCTCCGGCCGCGGCAGCGAGGACGAAGCGCAGCTGCGGCGGCGCCTCGGTCGCGCACGGGACGAGGCCGAGGACTACGACAATTTTGATTACCTGGTGGTCAACGACGACCTCGAGACCGCCTATTCCGAGCTGCAGGCGATCGTGCGGGCCGAACGACGGCGCGCGATTCGCTGTCGGGGCGAGGCCCGGCGTATCATCGAGACGTTCCCCGCGTAGGCGGGCCCCGGTCAGGAGACGCGAATGTACAAGTTGCCCGAGAATCTCGAGAGCAAGTATCGCTTCGTGACGCTTGCCAGCAAGCGCGCCGAGCAACTGCAGGTGGGCGCGCTGGCGCGCGTCGAGAACCCGCAGAAGCGCAAGACGACCGTGGTGGCCCAGGAAGAGGTCGCCAAGGGCTTCGTCGGCACGTACGACCCCGAGGTCGTCGAGGTCGACGAGGTCGCCGAAGAAGAAGAGGAATAGAACCGGAGATCGCCCGGTGTTGATCGCGCTCGGAGTCAGTGGGGGAATCGCGGCCTACAAGGCCTGCGAGATCGTGCGCGGGCTGGACAAGGCCGGCGCCGGCGTGCAGGTCCTGTTGACCGAGAGCGCCGAGCAGTTCGTCACGCCGCTGACGTTGCAGACGCTGTCGCGCCGCAAGGTGCTGCAGCGTACATTCGACCTCGACGCCGAGAAGACGATCCAGCATATCGAGTTGACGCGACAGATCGACGCGCTCGTCGTCGCACCGGCGACCGCGAACATGCTGGCCAAGTTCGCGCGCGGCATCGCGGACGACTTGCTGTCCACGTTCTACGTCTCGGTCGCCGCTCCGGTGGTCGTCGCACCGGCGATGAACACCCGCATGTGGCTCCACCCGGCGACGCAGCAGAACCTCGCGGCGCTGCAGGCCCGGGGAGTGGCCGTCGTTCCGCCCGAGGACGGATGGCTGGCCGAGGGCGAGACCGGTGTCGGCCGCATGGCGGAACCCGAGGTCATCGTCGAGGCGGCGTTGCGCGCCGCGCGCCGTTCCTCGGAGCTGCACGGGCGCAAGATCGTGATCAGCGCGGGACCGACGCGCGAGGCGGTCGACCCGGTTCGTTTTCTGTCGAACCGTTCTTCGGGCAAGATGGGCTTCGCGCTGGCGGCCGCCTGCGCCCGACGCGGCGCGCAGGTCGTGCTCGTCAGCGGGCCGGTGGGGCTGCCGACGCCTTACGGCGTGCGACGCTTCGACGTCGAGACCTCGCGCGAGATGCGCGAGCGTCTCTTGGCCGTTCGCGAGGGAGCCGACGCCGTGTTCATGGCGGCGGCGGTGTCCGACTACCTGCCGCGTGCGTCGGCGTCGAAGATCAAGCGCAGCGGCGGCGCGCTCGAGCTTGCGCTCGACGAGGGGCCGGACATCCTGCGCGAGCTGGGAGAGAGCCGTTGCGAACGGCTGCTCGTCGGCTTTGCCGCGGAGACCGACGACCTGCTGCGCAACGCGAGCGACAAGTTGAAGCGCAAGAACCTGGACTGGATCGTGGCCAACGACGTCTCGCGACCCGACGTGGGGATCGAGGCCGAGGACAACGCCGTGACGCTGCTCGGTCGCAACGGCGAGCGGATCGACGTTCCCAAGGCCTCCAAGGGCGAGATCGCCGATCGGATTCTGGACCACGTCTTCGGCGCGGCGGAGGTGGTTGCCGATGTCTGATGCGGGAGCGCCCTGGGCCGATCTGCGCGAGTGGGTGGCCTATCTGAGCGAGTGCGGCGTGCGCGATCTTCGCCTCGCGCGGCCCCCGGCCGTGGCTGCGGGCGCAGCTTCGCGGCCGGCCGGCCCGGCGGCGTCAAAGCAGCGCGCGTCCGAGGCGACTCGGCCCGCCACGGACAAGGCGCCGGCGTCAGCGGGAGATGCCGTGAAACGCCTGGCGCTGATCCGCGACGAGATCGGCGAGTGCACTCGTTGCAAGCTGCACGAGCAGCGAAACAACATCGTCTTCGGCGTGGGCCACCCGGACGCGGGGTTGATGTTCGTGGGTGAGGGGCCCGGGGCCGAGGAGGACGCTCGGGGCGAGCCGTTCGTCGGTCGCGCGGGGAAGAAGCTCGACGAGATGATCGTCGCCATCGGCCTGCGGCGCGAGGACGTCTACATCGCCAACATCGTGAAGTGCCGGCCGCCCGGCAACCGCGACCCGCAACCCGACGAGATCGGCACGTGCTCTCCGTTCCTGAACGCGCAGATCGAGGCCATCCGACCGAGCGTGATCGTCACGCTGGGCGCCCCGGCGACGCGCCTCCTGCTGCAGACGCGGATCGGGATCACGAAGCTGCGCGGAACGTGGCACGAGTTCAACGGCGTACCCGTGATGCCGACGTTTCACCCGGCGTACCTGCTGCGGCGTTACACCGTCGAGAACCGCCGCGCCGTCTGGGAGGATCTGCAGGCCGCGCGCTCCCGGATGGACGGAACGGCGTGACGGCGAGGCCGCGTCACGCCTCCGTCGCCATCCCCATTCCCGTTCGGCGCCAGTTCACCTATCTCGTTCCCGAGCCGATCGCCGCCCGGCTGAGCGTGGGGGCTCGCGTGCGCGTCCCGTTCGGGGCGCGCCGCGTCGAGGGGACCGTCATCGAGTGGCCGGCCGCCGTGCCCGCGGAAGAGATCGAGCTCAAGTCGATCCATGCGCTGGTCGACGAGTTGCCGCCGCTGCAGCCCGCGGTGCTCGAGTTGACGCGCTTCGTGGCCGACTACTATCTGTGCTCGTGGGGCGAGGCGCTCGAGGCCGCGACGCCGGGCTTCGCCGGAAAGGACCCGCTCGTTAGGCGAATCCACCTGCTCCCGGGCGGCACGACCGCGAAAGTCTCGCAACGTGCCGCCGCGCAGCGCGAGTTGCTGCAGGCGCTGAGTGACGCCGGCGAGCCGCTCCCGCTCGCGCGCCTGACGCCACGCGAGCGGCGGGCGGCGGTGGTGCTGGTCGAGCGCGGCCTGGCGGCCATCGAGGAGACGCGCGAGGCCCCGCAGCCCCCGCAGTCGCGCAACGTGGCGCAGGCGGAGCGCCCGCTCGATCCGATGCCGGAGCAAGCGGCCGCGCTGGAGCGCATCCTGCCGGCGATCGAGAGCGGGGAGTACGCGCCGATGGTGCTGCACGGCGTGACGGGGTCGGGCAAGACGGAGGTCTATCTTCGCGCGGCGCGTCACGCGCTCGACCGTGGCCGGAGCGTGTTGTATCTCGTCCCCGAGATCGGGCTGACGCCGCTGCTGCTGTCGCGTGTCTCTCGCCGTTTTCCGGGCCAGGTCGCGGTGCTGCACAGCGCACTGCCGCGGGCGCGACGCTGGCGCGAGTGGCAGAGTGTGCACGAGGGGCGCTGTCGGCTCGTCATCGGGACGCGGTCGGCCGTCTTCGCGCCGCTCTCCGACATCGGACTGATCGTCGTGGACGAGGAGCACGACGGTTCCTACAAACAGGACGAGACGCCGCGCTACAACGGGCGCGACGTGGCGATCGTGCGCGCGCGTGCCGAGAAGTCCGTGGTGCTGCTCGGTTCGGCGACCCCGTCGATGGAGTCGTTCCACAACGCGCAGTCCGGGCGCTTCGCGTTGCTGCAGCTGGGGTCGCGTGTCGAGGACCGACCGCTCGCGCGGGTCGGCCTGGTCGACATGCGGCAGGAGTACGGCGAGCTGCAGCAGGCGTCCGCGCTGTCACGCGTGTTGCTCGAGGAGCTCGAGGACTGCCTCGAGCGCAAGGAGCAGGCGCTGATTCTGCGCAATCGCCGCGGCTGGGCGGCGGCGCTGCTCTGCCCACGCTGCGGCAACCGCGTGAACTGCACGTCCTGCAGCATCGCGCTGACCTGGCATCTCGCCGAGCGGCGGCTGCGCTGCCACACGTGCGACGCCGAGCACCCGTACCCCGAGTGCTGCCCGACGTGTGCGAACGAGGAGTTGAAGCCTGTCGGAGAGGGGACCGAGAAGATCGAGGACCTGATCCGCGACGCCATTCCCGGTGCGCGCGTGGAGCGGATGGACCGCGACACGATTCGCCGACGCGGCGCGCACGAGAAGCTGCTCGGTCGCTTCGGGCGCGGGGAGATCGACGTCCTGGTCGGCACGCAGATGATCGCCAAGGGACACGACTTCCCACGGGTGACGCTGGTCGGCGTGGTCTCGGCGGACCAGAGCCTCGGACTACCGGACTTCCGCGCGGGCGAACGCACGTTCCAGCTGCTGACGCAGGTCGCCGGCAGGGCCGGCCGCGGTGAGCGACCGGGACGCGTCGTCGTGCAGGCGTTCGACGTCGATCATCCGATTCTGCGGCTGGCCGCCGTCCAGGACTACGAGGCGTTCTTTCAGCGCGAGCTGGACTATCGACGCGCGCTGCGCTATCCGCCGCTCGCGGCGCTGGTCCAGCTGCGGATCAGCGATCCCGACGAGCTGCAGTCGCGGGCCTGGGCGGGCCTCGTCGCCGACGCCGTGCGTGACGCGGGCGACGGTAAACTGCTGATCTCCGGGCCGGGCCCGGCGCCCGTCGAACGCATGCGGGGGCGCTACCGGCAGCAGATCCTCGTGCGCAGCGACGGACGGCGGCGCGTCGTCGATGCGGTCGATCGCGCGCTGAACGCGATCGGGAACAAGGTGCCCAGCCGGGCGTTGCAGGTGGATGTGGATCCGCTCTCGCTGCTGTAGGCTTGGGTGGCCGCATCCCGGAGAGCCTCGGATGTCCAGATCGACCGACAGCCAAACGCCGATCGTGATCTGCTCGGTGCTCGAGCGCGACGCGGCGAGCGCGCAGCGCCGGATCGGGGACGCCCCCGCCGGTTGCGGACTCGTCGAGTTGCGCGCGGATGCGCTCGATCCCGGGGATGTGCAGCGGATCGTGGCGGCTTCCGAGCGCGAGCTGATCGTGACCGTGCGCCGGCCCGAGGACGGGGGATCGTTCGCCGGCAGCGAGGACGATCGCCGGGCGTTGCTGCGCGGCGCTCTGGCTGCGGGAGCGTGCCGGGTCGATGTGGAATGGAACGGTCCGCTGCGCGAACTGGCCTCGGGCGAGGACGCGTCGCGCGTGATCCTCTCACACCACGGCGCCGCGTGCGTCGATTCCGAGCTCGCGGCGCTGTACCGCGAGATGCGCGGTACGCCGGCGTTCGCGTTGAAGATCGTGCCGGAGGCGCGACGCGTGGCCGACGTCGCGGCGGTGAAGGCGTTGCTCGCGTGTGCACGCGAGGACGGCAGGCGGCTGGCGGCGTTCGCCATGGGTCGCGCCGGGGCGTCGAGCCGGATTCTGTGCGGAACCTGGGGTTCGTGGGCCACGTACGGCGCACTCGACGCGGCGTCGCCGACGGCGACCGGGCAGCTTGCCTGCCGCGACCTGATCGAGACCTATCGTTTCGGCGAGCTGGGCCGGGGCACCCGCCGTTTCGCGCTCATCGGAGCGCGCGTCTTCGGTAGTCCGTCGCCGGCGATGCACGCGGCGGCCTACCGCCGCGGCGGCATCGACGCCTGCTACGTGCCGCTGGAGGTCGACGACGCAGACGAGGTGCGACCGCTGCTGGGCGACGGCGGCTGCGCGCGGATCGAGGCGTTCGGCGTGACGATCCCGCACAAGGAACCGGTGGCCGCCGCCTGCGCGCGGCTCGATCCCCTGGCGCGCGCGGCGGGCGCGGTCAACACGGTGCGCGTCCTGGAGGACGGTTCGTGGGAGGGCCACAACACGGACGGGCCGGGCGCGCTCGACCGCATGCGGCCCCACCTCGATCCGCTCGGCAAGGCGGTCGCCGTCGTCGGCGCGGGCGGGACGGGGCGCGCCGTGGCGGCGGTGCTGAAACAGGCGGGAGCGCTGGTCACGTTGTTCAACCGCACGGAGCGTCGCGCACGCACGGTCGCGGAGGCGCTCGGAGTCGACTCGGCTCCACTCGACGCGCTGGGGCGGGCGCGCTTCGACGCGCTGGTGAACACCGCTCCCCGCGCGATGGGTGAGGGACCGATCCTCGACCGGGCGCGGCTGGCGGGGCGGCTCGTCCTCGATTTCGTCTACGCGCCGGGCGGCACCGGGCTCGCGCGCGAGGCGCTCGCCGCGGGCTGTGTCGTCGTCGACGGGACGGAGTTGCTGGCCGCCCAGGCGGTGCGACAGTACGCATTGATGACCGGCCGGCAGGCAGCGTTCGACGAGATGCGCGGGGTTGGCGAGGCGTGGCTCGCGCGGCGCGTCGCGGTTGCTTGACGCGGCCCGTGGGGCGGCATAACCTCGGTTGGAATTCTCGAGGGGCCACACACTGCGGAGGTGTGTCTTGAAGCTACGCCGTGCCATGTCGATCGTCGGAGTGCTGGTTGTGACGACCGTGCTGCTGGGGGCCTGCGGCGCCCGTCAGCCGATGCGCGGCACGTCTGCCCCGAACACCGATCGGAAGCTGTCGACCTTCGTCTACATCGAGGAGGGCGACCTGTTGACGTTCGTCGTCGGGACGAAGGCCACGCGCTACCGCGATAGGACCGAGTACATCCCGCTCGAGATCAGCGTCGCCAATCGCGGCCTGCGGCAGCTGACGCTGACGCGGGAGTCGTTCACGCTGATCGACGAGGAGGGCAACCGCTACCCGGCCGCGATGCCGGCCGAGCTGATCAAGGGCTACGAGTTCCTGGACCTCGACCGGACCGCGCTGGCCGAGCTGCAAGGTGTTCTGGCCAACAAGTACGCGGCGTACACGCGCTACGCGAGCAAGTTCAGTCCCACGCAGGCCGTCGGCGGGATGAAGTCGAACCTGGTGCGGGACCGGACCGGCATCCCGCGCCACGGCTACATCCTCGACTTCCTCTATTTCCCCGCGCCCGCGACGGGGGTGAAGGACCACCGCTTCGAGTTGTTCCTCGATGCGCCCGAGCTCCCCGACCCGGTGTTCCTGAAGTTCGAGGTCAAGTAGTTGCGCCTGCTGCTGCTCGACAACTACGACTCCTTCACCTGGAACCTGGCGCAGTACCTCCAGGAGCTGGGCGCCGAACTGGAGGTGCGGCTCAACGACCGCGTCGACTGCGACTGGGTCGAGCAGCAGGGCTTCGACGGTATCGTGATCTCGCCCGGCCCGGGACGCCCGGAGTCGGCGGGAATCAGCCTCGATCTGGTCGCGCGCTTCGCGGGCAGACTCCCGATTCTCGGAGTGTGTCTGGGGCATCAGACGATCGCGCAGGCGTTCGGCGGCGACGTCGTGTCCGCGCCGACGTTGATGCACGGCAAGACCTCGACGATCGAGCACGACGGCGCGGGGCTGTTCGCCGGCCTCTCGCGCGAGTTCGAGGCCACGCGCTACCACTCGCTGATCGTGGATGCCGCGACGCTGCCCTCGGTCTTCGAGGTCACGGCCCGCACGGCCGACGGAGTGATCATGGCCATGGTGCACCGCGAGCACCCGCTGTACGGCGTCCAGTTTCATCCGGAGTCGGTGCTGACCCTCGAGGGCAAGCAACTGCTGCGGAACTTCCTCGAGCTGACGCGAGCGTGGAATGACGGCGCCGGCGCGGCAGGGACGGCGGGCGGATGAGGGGCGAGGCGTTGCGAGTCGACGTGCACACGCACATCCTGCCGGAGAAGCTTCCGGATCTGGACGCCCGCTATGGTTGCGAGGGCTTCGTGGGGCTCGAGCATCACTGTCCGGGCAAGGCGCGGATGATGCTCGGCGGCAACTGTTTTCGCGAGATCGAGGCGAACTCGTGGTCGCCCGAGAGGCGGATCGAGGAGTGCGATCGCGACGGCGTGGACGTGCAGGTGCTGAGCACGGTCCCCGTGATGTTCGCCTACTGGGCGCGCGCGCGGCACGCATGGGATCTGGCCCGCTTGCTCAACGACCACATCGCCGAGATCGTGCGCGACCACCCACGGCGCTTCGTCGGCCTGGCCAGCCTGCCGCTGCAGGACCCGGACCTCGCGATCCAGGAGCTCGAGCGGAGCGTGCAGCAGCTCGGACTGGCCGGCGTGCAGATCGGCACGCACGTCAACGGTCGGAACCTGGATGACGCCGACCTGTTCCCCGTGCTCTCGCGCGCGGCCGAGCTGGGCGCGGCGGTGTTCGTGCATCCGTGGGACATGCTGGCACGCGAGCGCATGCCGAAGTACTGGTTGCCGTGGCTCGTGGGGATGCCCACGGAGACGGCGCTGGCGATCGGCTCGGTGATCTTCGGCGGCGTGCTGGAGCGTTTGCCCGAGCTGCGCATCGCCTTCGCTCACGGCGGCGGCTCGTTCCCGGCGATCCTCGGCCGGATGGAGCACGGCTTTCGCGTGCGCCCGGACCTGGTGGCGGTGGATAATCCGCGGCCGCCGGCGGACTACCTGGGCCAGTTCTACCTGGATTCGCTGGTGCACGATCCGGTTGTGCTGCGGCAATTGATCGATCTGGTGACCGTGGATCGCATCGCGCTGGGGTCGGACTATCCGTTTCCGCTCGGCGAGTCGCCGGCCGGGGCGTTGATCGATTCGATGGCAGATCTCGCGCCGCAGCAGCGGGCGCGGATGCTCGGCGGCACGGCGCTGGAGTTCCTCGGCCTCGCGTCGGCCGCATTCGAAGAGAGCTGAATGAACGACGGATCGAACGAGAGCCGCGTGCTCCCCGACTACGCTCCCGAGGAGGCGTGGGCGCGCGCCGCCGACGAGGCGGATCCGCTGCGCGGGCTGCGCGACGAGTTTCACGTGCCGCAGCGCCCCGACGGCTCGCCGGCGGTCTACCTCTGCGGCAACTCCCTCGGGCTGCAGCCGCGTGGCGCCGCCGCGGCGGTGACCGACGAGCTCGACGACTGGTCGCGGCTCGCGGTCGATGCGCACTTCGACGGGAAACACCCCTGGTACTCGTACCACGAACCGTTTCGCGAGCCGCTGGCCCGGCTGGTCGGCGCAAGCCCCGACGAGGTCGTGGCGATGAACGGGCTGACGGTCAACCTGCACCTGATGCTGGCGTCGTTCTTCCGTCCGACGGCGAAGCGCTACAAGATCTTGATGGAGGAATGCGCCTTCCCCTCGGATACCTACGCCGCGAAGACTCAGTTGCAGTATCACGGATTCGACCCGGAGGGCGGCGTGATCGCGATCGGTGGCGCGGAGGGGGAGTCGGCGATCGCGACGGAGAGCTTCGAGCAGGCGCTCGAGCGGCACGCTGACGAGATCGCGCTCGTGCTGCTCGGCGGCGTGAATTACTTCACGGGCCAGGTCTTCGACATGCAGCGCATCGCGCGTGCCGCGCGGGAGCGCGGTTGCGTCGTCGGTCTGGACCTGGCGCACGCCGTGGGCAACGTCGAGCTGGGGCTGCACGACTGGGACGTCGACTTCGCCGTCTGGTGTCATTACAAGTATCTCAACGCGGGTCCGGGAGCGGTTGCCGGCTGCTTCGTGCACGAGCGGCACGCGCGACGAACGGATCTACCGCGCTTCGGCGGCTGGTGGGGCAACGACCCGGGTCGGCGTTTTCGCATGCACCTCGAGCCGCGATTCGAGGCGCAGCCGGGCGCGGACGGGTGGCAGCTGAGCAACCCGCCGATCCTCGCGCTGGCTCCGCTGCGGGCCTCGCTGGACCTCTTCGACCGGGCCGGGATGCAGGCGCTGCGCTCCAAATCGAAGAGCCTGACGGGTTACCTGCAGTACTGGATCGAGCGCGCGGGCGATCGCAGGATCGAGGTCCGGACGCCGCCCGAGCCGGCTGCTCGCGGCTGTCAACTCTCGCTGCGCGTGCTCGAACGCCCGCGCGAGCTGTTCGACGCGCTGACGGCGGACGGGATCGTGGCCGACTATCGCGAGCCGGACGTGGTGCGCGTGGCACCCGTTCCGTTGTACAACACGTTTCGAGACGTCCGGCGGTTCGGCCGGGCTGTGTGCGACTGGGCGGGCCACACGGAGGATCGAGAGGCATGAAGACCGACTACGCCAGCTACCTCAAACTGCGGCAGCTCCTCGACCTGCAGGAGTCGCGATCGGACCCCGCCGAGCACGACGAACTGTTGTTCATCGTGATTCACCAGGTTTACGAGCTGTGGTTCAAGCAGGTGCTGCACGAGCTCGACAAGATCAAGGTCGATTTCACCGGGAACGACCTGTTCGGCGCGCTGGCGACGTTCAAGCGCGTGCGCATGATCCTGAAGACCCTGGTCGGCCAGCTCGACGTCCTAGAGACGATGACCCCGATGTCGTTCTCGGCTTTCCGCGATCGGCTGGACACCGCGTCCGGCTTCCAGTCTGCGCAGTTCCGCGAGCTGGAGTTCGTCCTGGGTTACAAGCGCCCGGAGGTGCTGCGCTTCCTCGATCCGAAGTGGGACGGCTACGAGCGCGCCGCGCGCCGTCTGGAAGAGCCCTCGATCATCGATCACTTCTACGAGTTTCTCGAACAGCGCGGCGTCGAGTTGCCCGATAGCGTGCGCTCGCGGCGCGGTGCCCCCGCCGAGGCGGACGAGAGCGTGCAGCGAGCGTTGTTGCGGTTGTATGAAGAGCAGCCCGAGGTGACGCTTCTGCTGGAGATGATGGCCGACGTGGACGAGGGCCTGCAGGAGTGGCGCTATCGCCACGTCAAGATGATCGAGCGCACGATCGGCAGCAAGCGCGGCACGGGCGGCAGCCCCGGAGTCGAGTTCCTCAAGCGCTCGCTGTTCAACCCGATCTTCCCGGACCTGTGGGCGATCCGTCACGAGATGTGAGTGTGGCCGAGCTCTACGACATCTCGCCCGCGATCCGTTCCTCGCTCGCCGTGTGGCCCGGCGACACGCCGCCGGCGCGAGAGGTGCTGCTCGACATGCGCAACGGCGACAACCTGACGTTGTCGACGCTGCACTCGACGGTGCATCTCGGCTCCCACGCCGACGCCCCGAGCCACTACGGGGCGGAGGGGGAGACGATCGACGCGCGCTCACTGGGGCGCTACCTTGGACGCTGTCAGCTGATCCGTGTGGCGGCCGAACGGGGAGCCGCGCTCGGGCCCGATGTGCTCGGGGGGCGTCCGGCGGCCACGCGCGTGCTGCTGGCGACGGGAACCTATCCGGATCCGGACGACTTCAACACGGACTTCGCCGCACTCTCGCCGGAGTTGATCGACCGGCTGCACGAGTGCGACGTGAGGCTGGTCGGTGTGGATACACCCAGCGTCGATCGATTCGACTCGAAGGACCTGCCGACGCACCGCCGCTGCTTGCAGCACGACGTCGCCATCCTCGAGGGACTCGTGCTCGAAGCGGTACCGGAGGGGATTTACGAGCTGATCGCCCTGCCGCTGAAGCTGGTCGGTTTCGACGCAAGCCCGGTCCGCGCGGTTCTGCGCGCGGTCTAGGGCTGTTTGCGGCTACTTGCCGACCGGCTGGGGCTGCTTCTGCTCGGACTTGTTCTGCTGCTGCATCTCGCCCTTGCCCGCCTTCTGGCCGACCTTGAGCTCGCAGTTGCCGAAGACGACCTGTAGTCCGCTGCCCGGATCGCTGAGCTTGACCTCGAGCGTCGCCGCGTTGATCACCGTCTTGTCGTTCACCTTGCCGGAGAGTTCGACGGTGTCGGCCAGGATCTCGCCCGAGATCTGACCCTTGGAGCACAAGGTCTCAACGGTGACCTGGCCGTCGACCACGCCGCTGGGCGTGACGGTCAGCGACGGGGCGTCGAGCTTGCCCTTGACCTTTCCGCTGAGCGTGATGTCGCACTTGGAGTTCACGGAACCGTCAAACTCGGTCCCTTCCTCGATCACGGTCTGTTTCGGGGTGTCTGACATTTCCGCTTATCTCCTCAGGCTCTCTGGATTCGAAGGTTCATTGCGCAACCGCGCTCGAAGCCGAACTGGGTAAGGTCCGCGTGCTGTTTCACCGTACCGCGCACGCGGCCGGACTTGCCGACGACGAGCTGCCTGGGTCCGACGACGCACGGTTCGTCGCCTTCCTGCGACAGCCAGCCGTGGACCTCGATGTTTCCGGATCCGGTGATGCGGCAGCCCTCGAGCTTGCCGCTCTGACCGATGATCAACTTGGTGCCCTCGACGAGCTTGATCGTGCAGCTCTCGAAGCGGCTGTCGATCTCGACGAGCGACTGCCCGCCGAACTCCAGGGAGGCGTTGCGCAGGACGTCGCCCTTGCCGAAGTAGCGTCGCGAGTCGTTGTTCGCGGCCGGCGCGGCGCCGGATTCCATCGCCTGCAGCATCTCCGGCGGCAGCACGGGGGCGCCGCTCTTGAGGCGCGCATAGTAGTCGACGAGCTCGTGTCCCTGGACCTTCACCTCGTTGGTGCGGGTCGAGAAATCGACCCATTCGGCGTTGACCTGGTCGAACTGTTCCGGGGACGCGTCCGTGCCGGCGAGGCGTGCGCCGGTCAGCTTCGCGCCGTTCATCTTGCACTCGCGCAGGCTTCCGCCGCGCAGGTCGGCATCGGTGAAGTCGGCCTTGTTGAACGACGAGCCGTCGAGCGTCGCGCGTTCCAGGATCGAGCGGGCGAAGTTCGAGCCGTCGCCGAAGGCACCGCGGAGGTTTGCTTCGGTGAGGTTGGCCTGGGTCAGGTCCGCCTCCTCGAGGTTGACCTTCTCGCCCTGGACGAACTGCAGGTCGGCATTCAGCAGCCGGGCGCCGCCGAAGTACGCCTCGCGCATGTCGGCGTTGACCAGTTCGACCCCGACCAGCTGAGCGCCGCCGAGGTTGGCCAGCTCGAGCTGGCATGAGTGCATGCGAGCGCCGTTGAGGTTGGCGCCCTCGAGCGTCGCGCCCTCGAGGTTGGCTCGGCTGAGGTCGGCATTCTGCAAGTTCGCGCCCTCGAGGTTGGCCCCCTCGAGATCGGCCTTCGTCAGCCGGGCGCTCTCGAGATTGGCCCCGACGAGATACGCGTCACACAGGTTGGCATTGGCCAGGTTGGCCTTGTCCAGCTTCGTGCGCTCGAAGTTGACGCCCTCGAGATCGGCGCGCCGCAGGTTCGCGCCCGAGAGGTCGGCCTGCCCGAGCTTCACGTGACGCAGGTCACAGCGCTCGAGGCTGTCGCCGTTCTTGATCTTCTTGATCACCTGTTCTCTGGTGTAGTCCGCCATGAACCTTTTCACTCCACCTGCGCAGTCGAGGTCTCGGGAAGGGACTCTCCGGCATCCGTGTGGGGGATGCCGATGTCCGCATCCTCCGCGCTGCGGAGGAACTTCTCGAGGCGCTCGATGCGCCGCCCGAAAGCAAGCTTCTTGATCTCGTCCACTAGGTCGAGCTCGCCCATCTCGGCGAGAACGACGTTGATTTGCAGGGCGCAAGCCTGGCGCTTGCGACGCGATTGCCTCTTGGCCTCGGCGACCTCGGGCAGCGTGATGTCCTTGCGCGATGCGCGCTCGAAGGTCTCGTGTGTGTCGCGCAGCTTCTGCACCCGTTCGGCCAGGCGCGTGCGCAGCAAGGCGAACAACTGGTCCGGCAGCTGCGACCCTAGACGTTCGCGGTGCTCCTGGACCTTGCTGCAGATGCGCTCGGAGAGGCGCGCCTGGATGCCCGTGACTACGGTGAGCTCGTCGGGGCGCGCCACGAACAGCGTATCGAGCGAGGTCAGGCCCGCTCCGTACAGTTTCTCGAACGTCACGTGTCCCACACCGGGGATCTGGCGCAGCAGCGAGTGCACGAGCACGCTCTCGCGGCGCTCCGTATTGTCGACGATACGGAACGTGTCGGGCAGGGCCTCGACCAGGTCGTCGTAGCACGAGAGGATCAGATCGCGGCCCTCGCCGTCGATCAGCGGTCCGGCCTCGTTCTGCGCCAGCGTCAGCGCCTCGCCGAAGTCGACCATCCGCTCGGCGATCTGCGGTAGGTCGATCGATTCGGCAGCGTCGATCATGGTGTGCATGACGGGGCGGCAGATCTCGATCCATTCCTTGCTGGCGGTGCCGCGCTGGAGGTCCGCGATGAAGTTCTTGACCGGGACCGAATGATTGGAGGCGATGCTCGCGAACAGGTCCTTGACCGCGAGTTCGTCGTGGTTCGTGTGGGCCAGCGCCGGACCCTCGGCCGGCGCGGCCGGCGAGGCGTTGGAGGATGCGGCGCCGCCGAAGACGTCGTCCAGCGCGGCGCAGAGCTCGTCGTCGGCGATGCCCAGCGGGTCGTCGTTGGCCGGGGCGGCGACGTCGATCGCCGGTTCCGCGGCCGGCGGCAGCTCGACCTCGGCGACGGCCGCCTCGAGGACCTCGACCGGATTCAACGCCACCTCGTCGGTCAGTGAGCCGACCAGGCCCGGTCCGGGGGAGTCAGCCTCGGGCGCAGAGGGCTCGAGAACAGGTTCGGGGGTGGGCGCCGATTCGGCGAAACTGGCCACGGGGGAGACTCTGTCGACGGCCTCTTCGGCCGCGGAGTCTTCCCTCTTCTTGCCCAGTAATGTCGAAAAAAAACTGCGCAGGCCCATAGATTCCCCGTGTTGCGGCACCCCCGCACACCCGTTTGGACAACATGGGGCGCAGCGTTGGAAAAGACAAGCGTTGCCGGAGATCGACGGAGCGGATCACTCGATCGTGGCGATGACCTTCAGCTCGATGGCGATCGGCGTGGGCAGGCGGTTGATCTCGACCGTGGTACGGGTGGGCTGATTGTCGGCGAAGTGCTCGGCGTACAGCCGGTTGAACGCGGGGAAATCGCGGCGCATGTCCGTGAGGAACACGGTCACGTCGACGATTCGATCCCACGACGAGCCGGCATCCTCGAGTACGGTGCGGACGTTGCCGAAAACGGCGAGGCACTGCTTCTCGATGTCGTAGGAGGTGACGTTGCCCTCCGCGTCGAGCGTCACGCCGGGGATCTCGCGGCTGCCGCGCACTCGCGGGCCGATTCCGGAGAGAAACAGGAACGGGCCGACGCGCCGCGCGTGCGGGAAGGCGCCGACCGCCTCGGGGGCGCGTTGGCTGACGATTCTGTCCTCGTCCCGGCTCATCGTGTGTCCTCCGGCGCGTCGGCGTCGGGGACCCGCACGCAGACGTTCTTGGCCTCGGTGAAGAAACGCAGCGCCTCGTTGCCGCCCTCGCGCCCGATCCCGCTCTCCTTCATCCCCCCGAACGGGACGCGCAGGTCGCGCAGCAGCCAGCAGTTGACCCAGACGGTGCCGCAGTCGATGCGGTCGGCAACACGGTGCGCCCGGCCCACGTCGCGGGTCCAGATCGTCGCCGCCAGGCCGTAGCGCGACGCGTTCGCCAGCCGCACGGCCTCCTCCTCGCCGTCGAACGGCGAGACGGTCGCCACGGGACCGAAGATCTCCTCGCGGTTCACGCGGCAGTCCATCGCCAGGCCGGCGATGACGGTCGGGCGGACGAAGAAGCCGTCGCGGCAGCGCTCGGGCAGGCCGTCGGGCGGTCCGCCGCCCGCCAGGATCCGTCCGCCCTCCTCGCGCGCGAGATCGATGTAGCCGAGGATCTTGTCGCGGTGTGCGGACGAGACGACGGCCCCCTGCGCGGTCGACTCCTCGAGCGGGTCGCCGGGCTCGAGTGCGTTCGCCGCGGCGACGAAGCGCTCGAGAAACTCGTCGTACAGCGGGCGCTCGACGAGAATGCGCGAGCCGCAGAGACAGATCTGTCCCTGGTTGGTGAACGCCCCGCGAACGGACTCGCCGATCGCGCGGTCGAGATCGGCGTCGGCGAAGATCACGTTGGGGTTCTTGCCGCCCATCTCCAGCGCGACCTTCTTGAACGCCGGTGCGGTGACGCGCGCGATGTGACGGCCGGTGACGGTGCCTCCCGTGAACGAGATCGTGCGCACGTCGGGATGCTCGGTCAACGGTCCGCCGGTCTCCGCGCCGAGGCCGTGGACGATGTTGAGCACGCCGGGCGGCAGTCCGGCGCCGACGCAGGCTCGCGCCAGCATCGTCGCCGTCGCCGGTGTCAGCTCGGACGGCTTGGCGACCGCCGTGTTTCCGACGGCGAGAGCGGGCGCGATCTTCCAGGTCAGCAGGTACAGCGGGAGGTTCCAGGGCGAGATCAGGCCGACGACGCCGCGCGGACGGCGCAAAGTGTAGTTCAGCGCCTGGTGGTCGGTGACGTGCGCTTCGGAGCCGAAGTGCGTCACGGCCGAGGCGAAGAAGCGCAGGTTGGCCACGGCGCGCGGGATGTCGACGCTGCGCGCGAGCGCGATAGGCTTGCCGTTGTCCGTGCTCTCGGCGCGTGCGAAGGCCTCGAGGTCGTCCTCGACGAGCTGCGCGATCGCGTTCAGCAGACGCGAACGCTCGGCGGCCGCGGTTCTCGACCAGGCTGGAAACGCGGCGCGAGCCGCAGCGACCGCGCGTCCGACGTCGGCCGCGTTGCCGGCCGCGACGCGGGAGTAGTCTGCGCCCGTCGCCGGCTCGACGTTGTCGAGGTAGCGGCCCGAGTCGGGGGCCGAGAACTCGCCGCCGATGAAATGGTCGAACGTCTGCACGGTCTGGATTCTAGCGCAGTCGCCTGCGCAGCCGTTCTCCGACGAGATTCAGCGCGATCACGGTGCCCGCGATCGCCAGGCCGGGCAGGGTGGCGATCCACCACGCGTCGAGCAGCCGGTCGCGACCGTCCGCGATCAGGTTGCCCCAGGACGGCGTCGGCGGCGCGACGCCGAGGCCGAGGAACGACAGCGCGGCCTCGAGCAGGATCGTGTCGCCGACGCGCAGCGCGGTCTCGACGATCAGCGGGGCGCTGGCGCCGGGAAGGACGTGCAGCAGGCCGATGCGCGCCTCGGGGATGCCGGCGGCGCGGGCTGCCACGACGTAGTCGCGTTCGCGAAGGCTGAGGATCTCTCCGCGCACCAGCCGCGCGGCGGCCATCCACGTCGTCGCGCCCAGGACGAGGACGGTCGTGCGGACCGACGAGCCGTAGAGGGCGATCAGCATCAGCGCCAGGAACAACCGCGGCACGGAGAGGGTCATGTCCGTCAATCGCATCAGCACGGAGTCGAGCCGCCCGCCGACGAAGCCGGCGAGCCCGCCG
The DNA here is from genome assembly GCA_024226515.1 of bacterium. GTDB lineage: Bacteria > Acidobacteriota > Polarisedimenticolia > Polarisedimenticolales > Polarisedimenticolaceae > JAAELQ01. The sequence goes on along the minus strand of JAAELQ010000084.1, from coordinate 14,118 downwards.
ACCGCCGCTCCGATGCCGAGGGCGATCGCGGCGGCGACCAGGCCGACGAGCAGCGAGATTCGCCCTCCGTGCAGCAGGCGACTGAGCAGGTCGCGGCCGAAGCCGTCGGTCCCCAGCAGGTACAGGTCGCGGCGGTGCCACTCCGGTTGCGCAAGCGCCTCGGCCGCGATCACCTGGCGGCTCGTGCCGCGGCGATACTCGATCGAGCCGTCGTCGAGCTCACGATACGAGTGGACGTAGATCGGGTCGCCGACACGCGGCAGCAGGACGTCGACGGAGGACAGGGGAGGCAGATCGCGCAGCACTCGACCGTCGGGTTGCGCCGCGGGGTCGCGCAAGCCGAGGCTGGGCGCCAGCCCGACGAGTGCGGCCAGCAGGGCGATCAGCGCCACGAACAACGTCAGGCGTCGGTCGCTCATCGCGCGCCCCCGCCCGCACCGCGAAGCCGGATACGTGGGTCGACGAGAGCCATGGCCAGGTCGGCCAGCAGGCTACCGACGACGACCATCATCGCCGCGAGCAGCGTGGTGGCCAGCACGACGGGGAAGTCCTGCGCGCGGATGGCGTCGTAGGTCAGGCGACCCATCCCCGGCCAGGCGAAGATCACCTCGATCACGAGCGAGCCCGAGATCAACGCGGGGAGCGAGAGTCCGATCAGGTTGATCACGGGGATCAAGGCGTTGCGCAGCGCGTGCGTGGTCAGGACGCGCGGCGCCCCGGCGCCGCGTGCGCGGGCGGCACGGACGAACTCCTGCCCCAGCGCCAGCAGCAGTCCGGATCGCACGAAGCGCGCCATCGCGGCGGCCGAGCCGACGCCGAGGACCAGCGCAGGCAAGGCGAGGTGCCATGCACGGTCGAGGATGCGCCGCGGCCAGGGCCAGTCGGCGGCGCCGACGCTCTCGAGCGACGACGCCGGAAACAGCGGGACGTGGTAGCTCAACAGCAGGATCGCCATCAGCCCCAGCCAGAACGTCGGCATGGCGTAGACGATCAGCCCCGCGAACGTCACGGCGCGATCCGGCGTACGGTCGCGCCACGCGGCGGAGACCACGCCGAGCAGGATCCCGAGCAGGATGTGGAGGCCGAGCGCCGTCGCGGCCAGCGTCAGCGTCGGCGGCAATGCCTCGCGCAGCAGGACGGCGACCGGACGGGAACGCGAGTGCGACCAGCCGAGATCGCCGTGCAAAACGAGTGCGCCGAGCCAGTTGACGTAGCGCCGGACGGGCGACGTGTCGGTGCCGTGGATCTGCTCCAGGCGCTCGCGGACCTCGGGCGGGACGCGTGGGTCGGCCAGGGCAAGATCGACCGGACTGCCGGGCGCCGTCTCCATCAGCACGAAGACGAGCGAGGCGACCGCGAGGGCCAGTGGCAGGGCGGCCGCGAGACGACGAAGAACGTATCCCGTCACGGGTCTCGACGGCCGCGGTCTCTCATGGGCGGATCCAGGCCTGCTCGAACGCCGCGAAAGGGTCCGCGGGATTCTCGATGCTCATGCCCTGCACGCGCGGTCCGACGCCCGCGATGCGCTTCGACTCGTAGAGGAACGTGTACGGCTGATCCTCGTGGATCCTGCGCTGGATCGCCGCGAGGTGCGGCTTCATCTCGCGCCAGCTGGCGACCTCCTGCATCTTGTCCAGCAGGCCGTCGATTTCGGACGAGCGGTAGCCGACGATGTTGTAGCCCGCCGGCGGACGAGCGTCGGATGCGAACAGGACGCCCAGATCGACCTTGCCGGTGAAACTCCAGCCGCCGACGTAGGCCGCGTACTCGCCGGAGAAGGCGCGCTGCATCAGCGTGCCCATGTCGACCGCCGCGACCTGCACCTCGACCCCGACGCGGGAGAGCTGCTCCTGGGTCTTGACCAGCACCTCTTCGCGCAGGCTGTTGCCCGCGTTGGTCATCAACTCGAAGCGTAGCGGTGAGCTCTCGTCGTAACCGTGCGCCTTCAGGATCCTGCGTGCCTCGTCGGGGTCGTAGGGCCAGGGTGTGATGTCGCGATCGGCGCCCCACCAGTCGGAGAGCACCGGCCCCTTGCTGACGCGCCCGAAACCGTAGAGCAGATCCTCGACCAGCGCCTCGCGATCGATGGCCAGCGTCATGGCGCGCCGCAGCTCCGGGTCGTTGAACGGCGGGGCCGATCCGTTCCAGCCGATGTACGCGTAGTCGTGGTCGAAACTGATCAGCTTCAACGTGTCGCGTTGCGCGAGACGCTCGGCGTCGCGCGGTGGGATGCCGTCGACGTAGTCGATGTCGCCGGCCTGGAGCTGGGTCACGAGGCTGTGGATCTCGGGCACGACGCGGATCACGAGGCGATCGACGTACGGGCCCTCGGAGCCGGAGTAGGCGGAGTTGCGCTGCAGGACGACCTCGTGCCCCGGCTTGTGGGACTCGAGGACGAACGGCCCGGAGCCGATGGAGTAGGCGGACCAGTCGTGCGTCGCCCATTCGGCGAACGGGACCTTGCCGAAGACATGCTCGGGGAGGATCCCACCCTCGACGGCGTCGGCGAAGCGGTAAGGGTACGCGCGGTCGAAGTCGAAGCGAACCGTCCGGTCGTCGATGACCTCGACCTGCGTGATGTGCGCCTTCGAGTCGCGGCCGGCCCACGGCACCTCCTCGCTGGTCTGGGCCCGCCAGGTGAAGACCACGTCGTCGGCCGTGATCGGTTCGCCGTCGCTCCAGCGCGCGTCGCGCAGGTGGAACGTGAGCGCGGTGCCGTCCTCCGACTCGTCCCACGACGCGGCGAGCGAGGGCTCGAAGGTCGAGGGGTGCTCGGCGCTGTCGCCCAGCTCCTGGGCCAGCTTGAGATAGATGCGGCGCAGCGTGTTCAGCGTGACGGTGTTCGCGCCGAGGTACTCGTTCCACACCTTGACGTCGGACATGCTGCCGACGACGAGCGTTCCGCCGGACTCCGGAGTGGAGGGCGACGCTTCCGACGGGGCGGACCCCGACGGGTCGCCGGCGCAGCCCGCGAGGACGGCCAGAAGAATCAGTGTGGGCAGTAGAGCGTGGCGTTTCATGGTCACCTTCCGATCGGCGTCGGGAATCGACGCGGAAGGGAAACATATGGACGCCCGGCGCCCGGAGTCACGTGGCGCGCCCCGCCGGCCGGGATCACCGCGTGATCTCCTCGGCCTGCTCTCTCGCGTCGACGCTCTCGCGGATCTGCAGCAATGCGACCTTCTCGCCGGTCCCGATCCCCGGGCAGAACCCGCGCAGCCGGTTCCAGGCGGCCTTGGTGCGCACGTTCTCGCGCCAGAACGGGAACGTGCGGCACTGGACGGGTCGCGCCTCGTATACGGTGCAGCGCGCGCCGTCGAGAAACGGGCAACTGGGCTCGTTCATGCGCAGGACGACGTAGTTCTCGTCGAGCTCGGTGTGGCGATCGAGGAATTCGTCCTCGGTCATGCGGAAGTGCGCGGACAGCCGCTCGAGGTCGTCGCCCTCGAGATAGACGTAGGCGTAGTCGTCGTGCGTCGTGCAGCACGCACCGCAGTCGACCTGGCACTCGAAGCGCAGGCCGTCGCGGTACCACGGATTGTCGGCCGTCGCGCTGCCGCGGCGCCCGTTACGGGTTGCCATCGGCGCAAGTATACCTGCTCCGCAGCGATCCCCTAGCAGCCCGTTGAGAAACTCTGATGGGCCGCGTTGCGAGCGCCGCGCTGTCGTATGCGAGGCGCCGCGCTGCAGACATATGCTGTTGCATAGGCCAGGCGCGGAAACGAAGCAGATGGCAGCGCGCCGCCGCAACCCGTAGGGCGCCAGGGGGGTGCGGGCTCAGGCTTCGTTGCTCGTCGTCGACGATGCGTCGGCATCTACTTCCTCCTCGCGCCTCGCCTGCGCACCGCAAGACCCTGGCGCGCGACCCATCAGAGTTTTTCAACGGGCTGCTAGATCGCCGGCAGGCACAAGCGGAACGAGGTGCCGGATCCCGGTTCGCTCTCGACCTCGATGCTGCCGCCGTGCGCCTCGACCGCGCGACGGACGATCGCCAGGCCGAGACCGGTGCCGGAGGACTTCGTGGAGAAGTACATCTCGAACAGCCGCCCGCGCACCTCCGGCTCGAGACCGACGCCGGTGTCCCGCACCTCGACGAGGACGCCGCCCTCGGCCGACGGCCCGACGCGCGAGATGAGCCGTCCACCTTCGGGCATCGCCTGGATCGCGTTCTCGACGAGGTTGACGACGGCCCGGGAGAGAACGCGCTCGTCGATCGCGGCCTCGGGGCTCGGCTCGTACTGCTCCTCGACCGCGATGCCGGGGGGCGGCGCGGCGCGATACGGCTCGATCGTGCGGCGCATGAACTCGACGGGATCCAGCGGCAGGGGGGCGAGCGTGGGCGTCTTCGCGAAGGCCGAGAACTCGCCGGCGATCTCGTACAGGCTGCGCACCTGCTTGCTCACGGTCTCGAGGCAGGCCTCGATCTGCGGGGCGGGCAACACGCCGCGGTCGGCGAGGAGGCGCCGTAGGTGCTCGGCGGAGAGCTGGATCGGCGTCAGTGGATTCTTGATCTCGTGTGCGATCGCGCGCGCCATCTCGGCCCAGGCGGCGAGCTGGTTGCTGCGCATGAGCTGCGTCACGTCGTCGAGCAGGATCAGCGTGCCCGCGAGGTCCGCGGTCGGATCCGGAAGGTCGATGCGTACGACGCGCAGGCGCAGGACCTCGCCGTCGCAGGCGAGGTCGATCTCCTCGGGCTCGCCCGGCGAGTGCGGAGGCGTCGCTACGACGCGAGCCAGGGCCGGCTGCCCGGCGTCGAGCGCGGCGACCAGGTCGCGTCCGGGGGCCAGTTCGACGCCGAGTGACCCGAGCAGGATCGTCGCCGCGGGGTTCAGCGTCACGATCGCTCCGGCGGGGTCGGTCGAGATGACGCCGGTCGTGGCATGTTGCAGCAGCCGTTCCATGTAGTCGCGGCGCCGCTCGAGGTCGGCGCGCTGCGACGCCAGCGAGGACGCCATCGTGTTGAATGCGCCGACGAGCTGGGCCACCTCGTCGCGCGTGCGCGGGACCAGGCGTGTCGCGTAGTCGCCCGAGGCGATGCGAGCGGTCGCCTCGACCAGCTCGCGGACGGGGCGCGCCACCGTCCGTGCCAGGGTCGCCGCCGCGAGCGAGAGCAGGCCGACCAGGGAAACCGTGGTCAGCAGGATCAGGTCGGCGATGCGCGATGCGGCGCGGGCGATCTGGAGCTGCTCCAGCACCATCGGCACCGCGACGACCAGGCGCGAGTCGCCGTCTCCCGAGCGCAGACGTGCGTAGACCACCGGCACGGACGTCGGTCCCAGCGTGCGACGCACGACCATGAACGCCTCGCCGCCGCCGGACAGGCCGTCGAACACCGCGCGGTCGAGCTGCAGGGTCAGCAGGCCCGAGGTGAACAGCTCGCGTTTCGAGGAGGCGAGCAGGCGACCGCGATCGTAGACGTGGATCTCCTGGCCGACGATGTCGCTGAGCCAGAACAGCACGTTGTCGTCGAGCTGCACTTCGTCGGCGCCGTCGACGTTGACCGAGGAGTAGTCCTCCAGCACGCGCTGCGCGGCACGGACGACGCGGGTGGCCGTATCGACCAGTGCGGCCTCGCTGCGCCGCTCGACATACCCCTGGAGGATCAGCGCCAGGCCGATCAGCGGAACGGCGGAGGCGAGGACGACGGAGAACAGGAGCTTGCGGCGGAACGAGCGGCGGACGGTGCGCAGCAACGACAGCGCCCCACCCCGAGCGACGATGCGCGGCGCGAGCGAGATCGCCCCGAAGACGATCAACCCCAGCAGCGCGACGCGCACGGCGTCGGCCAGGCGCTCGAGCAGGCCGCGCGACTCGGCCAGCAACAGATGCGTGCGCCCCGCCTCCGGCATCACGATTCCGATCAATGGCTCGTCGCCGGCCAGCGTGCGCAGCGGCTCGATCGTCTCGGCATCCCGCAGGGCCGGCCCGAACGCCGGCGGTTGCGACAGCGAGCTGAGCTGCAGCGCGCCGCTCGCGTCGTACAGCACGTAGTGCACGCCGCCGGCCAGGTCGTGGCCCAGCAGGCGGGCCGAGGACGATCCGAGCGCGGTGAGGTACGGCTGCGATCCGGGCAGGAACGGCAGGTTGTTCGGTTCGTCGAGCACATGGCCGACGACGGTTCCGAGGACGCCGCCGGGCCCCTCGACCGTGCGCGAGGCGTGCAGCAGCCTCTGGCTCTTGTCGACGCCGCGAGTCAGCTCCTCCTCCACGACCCGTGTCTCCAGCTCGGGCGCATCGGTGTCCAGGTCCTCGAGTCGCGGGACGTCGAAGCCGAAGTAGCTCACCGGGAGCCCGTCCGCATTGAAGAACTCGAGCGACGACTTGTAGCCGCCCTGCGACAGGTCGCCCCGCGACCAGGAGTCCCAGGCGAGGAAGCTCTCGCCCGAGCTGCGCGGCGCGAGCCCGTCGGGGTCCTCCGCGTACGAGGCGGCGATGCGGTCCAGAGCCGAGGTCAGCGCGCGGGAGCGTCGCGTGGATTGTTCGAGGACCTGCGGGGCCAGCTCGGAGGTCAGCCGCTCGACGATCATGCGTTCGTCGAGGCGCTGGTGGTACAGCGTGGCTGCCAGCGCCAGCACGACGAAGGTCGCGGAGACCGTGACGCGAGAGGGGACCGCGGAGCGCTGCTCGTCGCCGCTGCGGAGCAAGGCCCATAACTGCGCGGCGCACTCCGCCGCCGCGAGTAGCGTCAGCGCGAGCGCGACGGCGGGGACGGTGCCCGCGTCGAGGGCGAAGACGGCCGATCGCTCGAAGACGGGCACGCGACTGTCGGCGACGATCGAGGCGGTCAGGCGTGTCGCGAACCACAGGGCGAACAGCGCACCGGACACGGCGATCAGCAGGGACGGTGCGCGGCGGCGCGCGGCCGAAGGCGACGCGAAGCGCCGCAGGGCGACGCAGGCGAGGAACAGCGTCAGCGCCGTCAGCAACAGGTCGGCCGGCGAGGCCATCAGCCGCCACAGCTCCGAGGTGCCGTACAGGCTGGCGGTGCCGATCGAACGCGGCAGCAGCTCGGCGGGAGCGCGGGCCGCGGCCAGCAGCCAGCGTAGCCCCACCAGCGCGCCGAGCGCGGCGACGAGGCCCGCCGGTCGCTCGACGAGCCTGCTCCAGCGGAACAGGGCCGCGACCAGCAGCGCGAACACCAGCAGCGCCGCCCCGCGACCCTTGCGCCGTGCGCGGCCTGCTCGGCGCTCGAGCGGGATCGGCTCCAGGCGCGCAGACGCGAGGGGGTGGCCCGACGGCGCGGTCAGCAGGAACTCCCGCGCGCCGTCGTGATCCGGGGGCGAGGCGGGGAGGCCGGGGTCGACGGTCGAGTCGAGGAAGGCGATGTCGAGATGCACGTCGCGGTGCAGCCGCCGCGGGAGCAATCGGGAGAACTCTCCCGCCTCGAGCTGCGCGTCGATGACGAAGGAAACGACCGACGAACGGCCGTCCGGCGCCGGACCGGAGAGGACGACCAGTCGCGTCTGCACGCCGTCGACGTAGATCCGCCAGCGCGGCGCTCGTGGGTCGCCGGTGTCGCCGGGTGCCACGATCGGGTTCCCCGTCCAGTCGACGTAGTCGAATCCGCCGTCGGTGACGCCGGCGCCCTCGAAGCGCGACGCGAGCGGCTGCGCGGGGTCGGGCGACCATGAGGCGAGATGCTCGGCCACCAGCGCGGCGTCGGCCCCGTCTGCGGCGTCCTCGAGCAGTTGCGTGAAGAACGCGGTCAGCCGCTCCTCGCGCGCGGCGAGGTCGGGCGCCGAACCGAGGCCGAGGCGGGCGCCCGGCGCAGCGAGGCGGAACGCTCCGGCCACCAGCAAAGGTGCGACCAGAAGCAGCGTGAGCTTGAGGCGCAGGGGCATCGCGGACGGGTCGCCGCGGCCGGGGATCATGGAGGCGCTTCCCTCAGCTCGCGCAGCACCCAGCGCTCGCCTTCCGGTTGGAACGCGAGGTGCAGCTCCAGATTCGCCGGCCGGCCGTCGCGGTCGGTGACCTTGGCGGCGGCGCGTGCCAGCGCGTAGCAGCCCGCCTCGTGCTCGAAGTGGCGGATGCGAAAGGAGTCGATGGAGCCGTGGCCGAGGAAGTCCCGGAGCAGCGTCTGGACCTGGCCGGGGCTGAAGAAGCCCTCCTCGGGCCCCAGGCGGGCGAGACGCAACTGGACCTTCCCGCGCTCGGGCAGCAGCGTACGCAACTGCGAGGTGTCGCCGCGCACGAGCGCCGCCCCGACCGCCTCGGCCGCCTTTCGCGCGGCGGGTTCGCCGGGTCCCGAGGCGTGCGTCGGCGCCTGCAGCGAGAGCCACAGCATGCAAGCGGTGACGATGGCAGACCCTCGGTGCATGGCAACGATCCTGGAACTGAGGATAGTTCTGCCGGAATCAGGGTGTCAAACCGTGTGTGCGTGCGCCGACTATCATGCCACCTCGTTTCGGACGGGAGGAGAGGGTGGCGATACGCGCGCTGGCGCTGGTCTCCGGAGGGCTCGACGGCCTGCTGGCCGTCCGCTGGTTGGAGCGGCAGGGCATCCATGTGGTCGGACTCCACTTCCGCACGGGGTTCGTCCATCGGGCGCGGGAGGTCTGGATCGACGCGGCCCGCGCCAAGGGGGAGCTGCCCGGCTCGGGTGCGGCACGGCTCGACGTCGTCGACCTGCGTGAGGCCTACCTGCGGCTCGTTCGCGAGCCGCGCCACGGGTACGGTAGCGGGCTGAATCCCTGTCTCGACTGCCGCGTCCTGATGCTGCGCACCGCCGACGCGATCGCGCGCGAACGCGGGATCGAGCTGCTGGCCACGGGCGACGTCCTCGGCCAGCGCGCGATGGAGCAGAGCCGGCACGCCCTGGAACGCATCGACGCGGAGGCGGGCGTCGCGGGCCGGGTGCTGCGCCCGCTATCGGCGGCCCTGCTCGAGCCGTGCGATGCGGAGCGCGCCGGTACGCTCGACCGCTCGACCTTCCTCCGTCTGCACGGGCGCGCGCGCCGTGCGCAGGAGCGGCTCCGCGAGGAGCTGGAGTGCGGCGGATGCCCGGCGTCCTCGGGCGGCTGCTGCCGGCTGGCGGATCGACACGTGGCGCGTCGTATGCGGGATCTCCTGTCCCGCAGCGAATCACCTGGCATCCATCCGGATGCCATCGCGCTGCTCGATCGAGGGCGGCACTTCCGCCTGGGCCATGCGCTGAAGGCGGTCGTGGCTCGCAACGAGGAGGAGAGCCGTTGGCTGACCGAGCACGCGGGGGAGCGCTGGACGTGCCGCGCGGCCGACGGACACGGCGCGGTCGTGCTCGTCGACGGCGAGTGCTCCGGCCGCGACCTGGACGCGATCGCCGGGCTCGCCGCGACCTACAGCCGGTCGAGCGGAGCGGGCTGCGTCGCGGTGGAGTTGCGGCGTTGCGCGGAGCCGCCGGTAAGCCGGGAGGGGGTGCCGATCGATCCCGACAGGGTGGCGGACTGGCGCATCTGACGGGGCAGGCCGCCCGCCCGACGTTGTGCTATAAAAGGTCGGTCCTTCGGGGCGTTAACTCAGCGGTAGAGTGCCATCTTCACACGGTGGAAGTCACTGGTTCAAATCCAGTACGCCCCACCAGGCGAGTGGGCGGCTAGCTCAGATGGGAGAGCGCTGCGTTCGCAACGCAGAGGTCGAGGGTTCGATCCCCTTGCCGTCCACCATTCAAGCCGCTCAAACCAAACGACTTAGCCCGATTCGGACACCCCGCGAAATACCTTCAATAACATAAGTCTACGCAAAGTCTACGCATCCTGAATCTCTGCCGCGACCCCTTCGCAGATCTGCGACTCGCGCCGCTTGAGCTTGCGCCACTGTTTGTGGGCCTCGGCCTGGTCGATCTCGTCGATGAGACGCCGCTCGGTTCCCGAAGGGCAACCCGCGCCGTCCTCGATCCGGGATGCAGATCCCGAAAGAATCGGTTGCCTACTTCGACGACCTGGTCGATGGCACCAACGACGTCGCCCAGGAACGGTCGGGCATCGAGAAGCTCTCGAGCTGGACACACTCGGACGGGAGTTCGCTCAAGAAGATCACCGTCCACGTCGAGGCACGGCGCGTCGCCGACCGCATCATCGCCATTGTGCGGCCCAACGGCCGAGTGCAATAAAAACCGAGCGCGTAGAACGCTCGAGAAGCGACGATCGCCAGGCGACCTCAGCCAAGCAGTCTGACCGCGCTACCGACGACCGTGGGCAACGCAGAGTCGGCACTGGCAACGCCGTCCGGCTGTGTAGTGCCGGAGTCCTACCGCAACGCCATTCTTCCGATCGACCCGCTGCTCAACGATGTCCCAGAGTGTGGTTTCGTTGTTTTCAAGGAACCGGCGAAGAGCGAACGCACACATGTCGGCCATCTGAATCATGCTCGTCAACGCGCTGTCGACGAACAACGGCGTCTCGACAATATTCCTGATCCGACGGTACAGCGTTCCCTGCTGGTGGAACTTGCGCGATAGCTTGGTTAGCCGCGGCGCCACCGTCGTATTGTTGTCGTGCACGACAATTCCGCTCTCTTTCACCTGCGCAAGGTAGGCCTCAAACCGTGTCATCACTTGTTCGAACGCAACCTCGTAGGGGGTTTTGTTGCGAACGGAAAAATCACGCTTACTGATAGCTTCCCCAAAGATCCTGACCGTTCCCCAGCTCGCCAGTTCCCGGGCGAGATCCTCAAGGCACTTCAGCCGCTCGTCGTGGGTGAGGTGGATGTACGGCTCAATGGTTTTGCTTTGGCGGCGATAGCTCTTGATTTTTTTGCTGTTCCCCTGAACGCCGAGCACGCCAGCACGCTGTCGGATCGCAGTTGTAACTGCCGCCCGTCGTGCGTTGCGGTCCAGTTTTTCAAAATCGGGAATCGATTCTTGTTCGGCGTATCGGCGTGTCATCCACGCCGTGTGGATCTCAACGCCTTCGAGGCCGTACTTGGCCTTTTTTCGATCGAGAAAACCGTCAAGACGCTTCCACTGATCTGCGGGAATCATGACGCCCAGCAAGACGAAATGCTCCGGAGGAGCCTTTAGCTCTTCGACGCCTGATTCATCGATGTAGAGGATGAGCACGCGCGCACCTGGGGGCTCGGGACAAAAAAAAGCGTCTAGAGTGGAACCCAAAGGTCCCAAAGGAGTCGCGTCGCGTCTCCGTCCCTAGTCGCACTACAAATAGTGCCCCCAGAGCAACCCTTTGTCAATCCCTGGTTTGTCTACGGCCCCACGACCTCGTTCCGGATCGTTTTCCTGACCTCCTCAACGCCAACCCACGTCGGATCGGTCCAAGGCTCAGGGGCGATCGCGGTCCAGCTGGTGCCCACGTACTCAGCACAGCCGAATTCGGAGGACTCGTGCTTCCAGTCGAGCCACAGATGCCCATCTTCAGCGTGCAGCATCGCGTCCAGCGGATCGGTTCGGACCGTCGAACCGGCGAGCTCGAGGACGAAGCTACCGCCAACTTCGGATGCAACAACCACGTCCTGTGCCATGCCACCGACGCTCGAGGTGCGTTCGTACGCGACCTTGACCTCGCCGGCGAAGACCAAAATTGAAGGCCTCCGGCCGGTCTCGGCGCCGGCTGTCACCAGGACCGGAGGATCCCAGATGGTCGTTCCTGCTGGGCGGGTCGCCACGTAGACTTTTTCGACACCAGCGACCCACCAGGCCACGTGCACGGTGCCGTCGACGTCGACGAAGACACGTGGGTCCAGCTCATCGACAGCGCCTGACGTGATGAACTCCGTGAAGGTCCATGCAGTACCGTCCCACTCAGAGATGGCAATGTCGTGGTCCGCGCCCAAGTTGTAGCTCCAGACGACCACGGGCCAGGAGTTTTCCTTCCAAAAGAGATCGGGCCGGCCGTCTTCTCGTGCGTAGCCCCCGGGGTTGAGAATCTGACCAGGCGGAAGCGGCCTGAAGACTTTCCACATCGCCGATCCGATCGGGTCGGGTGAATCAACGATCGTCCCGAGAATGAGTGTGCTGACTGGATCGTTGCCTGGAGGATCCACCGCGATCTCGGCGTGTACTGCTCCAGATGTCCCAGCGATCAGGAGGCAAAGAGCAATGCGTTGCATGATGCTGGCCCACCTACTCATCGGGACCTCCCTGACCGCCGCGGTCGACGACAGCTTTCTCGTACTCTTGAACCACCCGAAGGCCCCGGTGTTCTTTGATCTGCGGGTAGAGTTTCCGCAGATACGCCATCCGTCGAGCGTCGGCGCTCTTCGGGCTCCGTGCCATGACGACTCGATGCCGCAGCCACTCGGCGCGGAAGATCGTCAGAAGCTGCGCCGTTGGCTTTGCGATCCGCAAGGCAGCCTCACCGTAGGAATCCGCTTTGTCGAGCTGACCATCGTCCAGGGACATGAGCCCCAGCTCAACCAGCCAGAACGCTTCGGCCGCGGGCATGGTGTGTTTGCGGGCAAGCTCCACCGCTTTCGTGAACGCTTTGCGGGCCTGCCCGCGTTTTCGCAGCTCAAGCCAGCACGCACCGAGGTTTCCTTCAACTTGAATCAGATGCTTCTCGTCACGGGCCTTCTTCACGAACCCCCGCGCTTTGGTAAAGGCCTGCGTGGCTTCTTCGAAATGCTGGGTCATGTAGAGGACGTCGCCCTTGACGATCCAGGCCCAGCCCTGGGTCTTTGGGCTCTCGTTTTCTGAGAGGCGTACCGCGTGGTCTGCAGCATCAGACGCAAACGGCAGCAGACCCGCGCGGTAGAGCACGCCGCAAAGCACGACGTAGGCTTCTGCCTGCAGGTGAGGAAAGTCCGTCGCGATCGAGATCGCTCGCTCGGCTGCAGCTCGGGACGCAGAGAGCGCGCAGCAGCGATGAAGCGCCGTTGCTCGGTTTATCTCAATTCTGGCATGGAGTCGTGCGCGCTCACGCTCATCAGCCGGTGGGTCGAGCACCAGGTGTTGGAGCAGGGCATCGTAGGTGGCAAGAGCTCGACGGTAATCGCCTGCCCAGAAAAACTCTTCCGCCTCCGAAAACAGATTCTCACGCGTGCGACCGGTTAGGTCGACCGGTTGCGTCATCTCGAGCTCGATCCGCTCGAAGACTTCGACCGGCTCGACATTCAAGACACGAGCAAGGGATACGAGCACATCGGCGCCAGGCAGATGCACGCCACGCTCGACAGAACTCACGGTAGTGCGTGAGACCGGGCTTCTCTTGCCCGACGTCATCGCTGCCACCTGATCTTGGCTTAGCTGTTGGGCTTCACGTGCGGCTCGAAACAGCGAACCAATGGCTCTTGAAACGTCCGGAGAGACACTCTGATGGACACGCTTCTGCTTCTTGACTGGATTTCGTTTGCGCGATGACTGCTTACGGTCAACGGCGCGCCTGCGTCCTGTAGTCGACTTGCGCGTCACGGCTTGCCCCCTTACCAGAACCGCACTACAAACGACACGAGCCGCGATGCTCACAGTTTCTAGAGGGCCAGGCTGACCTCGGGTGCCCCCCTTCTCCTGCAAACGTCCGTGGGTATGACGGACGGTCAGCCTGGCCCATTGTACACGGATAGCGAGCGTTGCAGAGGCGCAATACCGGGACAGCCACATGGATCGAATCCTCGTCGTTGATGATGAGTACGTCGTTCGGCGGCTCATGGAACAGGCTCTCAAGAGCTGTGGCTACACCGTGTGCCTCGCCGACAGCGCAGAGGTCGCGCTCGAACTCCTTGCGACCACGCGCTACGTGGCCGCCATCCTGGACGTCAACCTACCCGGCGCGAGCGGCATCGAACTACACCGCAAGATCTGGCAGCGCGATCGCCATCTTGCTCGACGGTGCCTCTTTATCTCCGGAGCGGCGCAGGACCACGCCACGCACGACTACATCAGCACCCGTGCAGCCGGGTTTCTCGAGAAGCCTTTCGGAGCTGAGGAGCTCCAGGGGGCTGTGCGCCGACTGCTACAGAATGGAGGGTCGTCATGACAGGTGAAGCAGCCCGGCTGCAAATCTGCAACAGATCTTGGTGGAGAGGACATCCCTGCGCACCCGGGCCGTGCATACTCCTCCTAGCAGGCCGTTGAAAAACCGATGATCGGCAGGGGTCGCAGGATTTGTTGGAGCGGGCTTGCGGTGCGCGCGATCGCGATCTGAAAGCGAAAGGTCGCAGACGGTTCCCCGATGAGGGCACGCCAGGCGG
>JAAELQ010000083.1 GCA_024226515.1 bacterium | reverse complement strand
CTTCGCCTACCGCTCGACGTTCGGCGGCAACACGGATCTCGCCATCGTCTTTCCGACCCTTGACCTGTCGGACACGACCTACGACGGCGTGTGGCGCTTCTTCTTCGACGTGTCGATGGATCAGACGGATCTGATCGTGTGGGACGGCGACCTCGACCGCGGGACGTTCAGCGGCGATCGCACGTGCAGCCCGCAACCGCAATGCCTGCTCGATGGTGGCCAGGACACGGATGATGCGGACACCTTGAACGCCCCCTTCCTGCCACTTTTCCCGATCACCGCCGACGCGCTGCCCGAAGGCGTCGCGGACGGCCTCAACGGCACCACCGGCGAGCCATCGGACGACCTCGAGCAGTTCAACAGCGGCATCTTCATCCGCTCGCCAGAGGTGCGCTACGACGTCATCTTTCCGGACGGGCGGGTATTCGGCAACGAGAATCCTTCCGGCAACCAGGAGTGGGAGCAATTCGTCATCTCGACGCGGGCGGGCTGCGATCCGTCGCCGGCATGCGTACCCGATTGCCCTCCCTTCGATCCTTCCATGGGTCCTGGGAGCGATCCGAGTTGCCCGGCGACGGCGATCGACCCGGTCGGGTTGCCGTGTGCCGACGTCTGCCTGACGCCGGGGCCGACTACCTCGACGATTTCGCAGGGTCTCTACGAGCTGCGGGTCGAGGGCAACGACTTCTTCAACTTGAACGCCTTGCGGCTGCCGCAGATCGTCTGCATCGACGACCTCGGTCAGGCGTGCGAGCCGCTGCGCGGTCTGCTATTGGGCGACACGGTGTTTTCCGACGTCAGCGGTGACGGTATCCAGCAGGTGCCCGAGCCGGGTATCAACGGCGTGATCCTCAACCTGCGCGTTGGCGGCGGGTTGGTAGGCACGACGGTGACCGCGACCGACCCTCAGGATCCGCTCAGCGACGGCTTCTACCAGTTCGCGGTGGACCCGGGCACCTACACGGTGGAGGTGGCAGCGGCAAACTTCGCGCCGGCGCCTTCGCCGGGCGGCAGCGTCGGCGACCGGGTGTGGCTGGACCTGAACGGCAACGGCGCGGACGACGACGAGCCGGGCATCGCCGGCGTCAAGCTGAATCTGTTCGAGGTCGGCTTGGACACGGCGCCGGGTACCCTCGACGACGT
>JAAELQ010000082.1 GCA_024226515.1 bacterium | reverse complement strand
CCGGTGGTGTGGGAGGGGATCGGCCGGGGAATGCCGGCCGCCCCTATCCCGATCTGGCGCTTTTCGGGAGACCCCGGGGGGCTTCCCCCCGGACCCCCCTCTACCGCACTGCGTGACGGCGGCAGACCGCCATCACTCCGTTTGGTCCTTGCTCTTTCGGAACGAGGTGCGATCGTTGCCGCTTGCCTCGTCTCGGCGACGGTCCTCGATCCAACGAAACCAGAACTACCTGAAGCGACGAACAGCCTCACCCGACCGCAAACCGCCGTCCGGAAGAAAAGGACCAAACGGAACGATGGCCGTCTGCGGCCGTCGTGGAGTGCGGTAGAGGGGGGTCCGGGGGGAAGCCCCCCGGGGGTTCATTCCGCGCGCGCAACACCAAGATGCTTCCGCACGAAGCGCAAGACGCACCACTCGAGCCCCGCCCCCCGCACCGCTGCCATGAACGCCTCGTGAACCGGATACGGGTGCTCGGCGGTGGCCTCGTCCATGCGACGGCCGCGGTCCACGTCGTGGACCAGCAGTAGTCCGCCGGGGCGCAGCATGCGCAGTCCGGACGCGATGTCCAGCGTCGCTCCGTCGTACGTGTGATCGCCGTCGACGAGGACGATGTCGACCTGCCGTTCGTGGCGCAGCGCAAGATCGAGGAGTAGTTCGCGGGAGTCTCCCGACAGCAACTCGTAGCGCTCCTGCGCCAGGCCGGTTGACGCGATGTTCCGCCGGGCGACCTCCGGATAGGTTCCGGAAGCGTAGCTGTCGTTGTCGAGGCAGACGAGCGCCCCACCGCCGTTCTCCACCAGCGCGCGGGCCCAGCCCACGGCCGTGCCGCCGGCGGACGTGCCCACCTCGACGACTAGGTCGGGCCGGAGCTCCCGGGCCAGCGCGTAGACGAAGCGGCCGTAGCGCGGATGGTCCTTGCCGCGTCCGGAACTCGGCTTACCCTCACGGCCGGGGGGAGGGGTGAAGCTCGTGACGACGTCGAACGGCGCCCGGAGAAATCGATCGAAGACCGCGGGCTCGATGCGCAGCGGTCCCTCGACTCCGCGACGGACGGCGCGGGGCAGCAGCAGACGTTCGACGATGCTCCCGCTGAAGCGCATGATTCGGATTATTCCACGCCCGTCGTGCACAATCCGCAGTCGAGAGGAGGTCTCGCGGTGAACCGTCGAAAAGCCCGGACGTTTGCCGTGTTGCTCGCGGCGCTGCTCACGATGTAACGCTCGCCGGCAGCCTGCGGCGGACGACCCGACGGACCTCTATAATGCGGCGCCGAACGGAGGAGCTCCCGTGAAACCAGCGCTGCGTATCGGTCTCGTCGCCGTCTCGATCCTTCTCGTGTCCTCCTGTGCCGCGCCGCCGAGCCAGACGCCGGATGCGCCCGCGTCGGGGGCGCTGCTGGCCATCTACAACGCGCGCGTGCCGCTGGACGGCGTGCTCTCCGGTGGCCAGCCGACCGCACAGCAGATCGAGGCCGCGGCGGATGCGGGAGTGCGCACCGTGATCAACCTGCGCACCTCGCGCGAGACGGGCTTCGAGTGGGAGGCGGAGACCGTCGAACGGCTGAGCATGCACTACGTGCACCTGCCGGTCGGGGGCGGCGACGGGCTGACGCTCGCCAACGTCGAGGCGCTGGATGCGGCGCTCGAGGACGGGCTGGGTCGGGGCCCCGTGTTGCTGCACTGCGGAAGCGGCAACCGCATCGGCGCGTTGCTGGCGTTGCGCGAGCACTGGCTGCGCGATGTCCCGGCCGACAAGGCGTTCGCGTACGGCAGGGCCAACGGGATGACGAGTCTTCAGCCGAAGGTGCGAGAGATCCTCGAGCTGCCCGCCGAGTAGCCTCCCGCGGGTTCTTCCTAGCACCGCCGGCGACCGGACAACGGGAGTCCGGAGGTCCCGTTTGCTTGCGATTCCGGTGCCTAGAATCGATTTCGAACGTTCGGCGGATCGTCGGACTCACGGAGGCATCGATGGCGAACAAGCAGGCGGATCTCGCGGGCCCTGGAATCGGAAACTACGAAGATGTCGAGCAAATCCTGCCGCAGGATTATCGCTCGCTGCTCGATGTGAAGCAGACGCAACAGGCGATCTGGGAGGCCAAGGATTACATCGAGACGCACCTGTGTCGTGAGCTGAACCTGATGCGCGTCACCGTGCCGTTGATCGTCGACACCAATAGCGGCGTCAACGATTACCTGGACCGAGACGGCTCGCGGACCCCGATCGAGTTCCACATCTCCAACGACCACGAGCAGAACCCGATCGACGCACAGATCGTCCAGGCGGCGACGAAGTGGAAGCGCGTCGCGCTGAAGCAGTTCGAGATGGATCCCGGCGAGGGGCTGATCACCGACATGCGCGCGGTGCGCAAGGACTACTTCCTCGATCACGATCACAGCGCGTACGTCGACCAGTGGGACTGGGAGCAGGCGATCACCGAGAAGGAACGCAGCCTGGAGTACCTGACGGGCGTGGTGCAGAAGATCTGGAAGGTGTTCAAGGGCGCGGAGACGCACCTGCTCGAGAAGTTCCCCGCCCTCGTCGACGAGCGCTACCCGCGGCTACCCGACGAACTGAAGTTCATCCACGCCGAGGAGATCCTCGAACGCTACCCCGAACTGCCGCGCAAGGAGCGCGAGACGGCGATCCTGCAGGACTATCCGGCCGTCTTCATCTACGGGATCGGCTGGAAGCTGGCCGACGGCTATCCGCACGAGCTTCGCGCGGCCGACTACGACGACTGGGTCTCGGAGACGACGTCCGCCGACGGCCGCCCGATGCACGGGCTCAACGGAGACATCCTGGTCTGGAATCCGGTCACCAAGCGTCGCCACGAGCTGACGTCCATGGGCGTTCGCGTCGACAAGAACACCCTGCGGCAGCAGCTCGAGATCACCGGACAACTCGACTTCCTCGACATGCCGTACCACAAGGCGATCCTCAACGAAGAGATTCCCCTGAGCATCGGAGGCGGGATCGGACAGGCGCGGACCTACATGCTACTGCTGCGCAAGGCGCATCTCGGCGAGGTCAGCGTGACGGTATGGCCCGAGGTATTGAAAGACATGTGCCGGCGCAAGAATATCCACGTGCTCGAATAGAGCGCCGCGGGACGGTTCAATCCGGCGCATCCTGACTCTTCGTCAGGTCGTCGAGCAGGATCTCCATCGCACGCTGCCGGTCGGCGCTCGCGCCGACCAGCCAGCGGGCGAGCCTGCGCAGCAGGCGCACCTGGCGCGGCGAGAAGACGTCGGCGCCGGAGCCGCGGTCGACCTCCTGCTGCGGACGCAGGAGGTCCAGCAGACAGCCACCGCTGGGGGTGACCGGACAGCCGGCCCCCGGTGCGTGGTCTCGCGTCTCGCTCTCGGAGACCAGCTCTCCGACCGATACGCGAACGGCATCGGCCACGCGTTGCACCGTGCGAAAAGACGGTTGGACGCGTCCGTTCTCGATGCGCGAGATGTACGACGGCGCGACGCCGCTGCGTCGCGCGACCGTGGCCTGAGACAGACCGCGGCGCAGGCGCGCGGACGCGAGGCGCTGGCCGATTTCGGGCATTCGGAAACCGTCGGTCATGCTCACCTCACCGGCACCGACCCTACTCCGGTGTTACCAGAAGCGGCAGAGCGTCTCAAGATGCGCGGCGCGCGAAACGGAGCGCATTAGTCCGGTTCGTGCACTTCCGGCACCGGTGCGGGGCGGGGATGACCGAAGCGGCACGACTTTCGATGCCGTTTCCGTTGAGCCGTCGTCCGCGAGATTCCTAGACTGATTCATAGCCCGATTCACTCCCGAGGGCGGTCAAGGAGGAACCCGATGAACAGAGGGAAACGAAGGGGCGTGGTCGTCGTGGCGCTGCTCCTGTGTCTCGGAGCGCTGCCGGCGATGACCGACCCGATCCGAGAGGACGATCGCGGACCCGTCCGAGATCTGCAACGCATTCCACCTCCGGGCCTGATCGAGGGCCCGGCACCACTTCCGCATCCGGAAGTGCCAATCTCGCCGTTGAGCATCAAGATCGTGCAGGGCGAGCCGCAGCTCGTCGGATTCACGCACGACAGGCTCGCCGCGAACCGCGGCGTGCTGTCCTTCACCCGGGCCTGCCACCAGATGTGGCCCGGCAGCCGGATGTGCACGCTCTCGGAGATCAACCGGACGTCCCTGGCGCCCTCCCCGCCGACCGGCGAGGATCGAGCCTGGGTCAACGTCGAGGCCGCCCCGGACGTGCTGTTCGACGTCGGAGCCGCCGGCAGCGCCGGCAAAGCTCACGAGCTGTCCAACTGCCGTGGCTGGAACTCTACGTCGGACAGGGACTTCGGGCTGAGCATCGGTCTGCGCGAAGACTACGGCTCGTGCCTGGCCTCCCGCTGCGAGGAGCGGCTGGTCGTCGCGTGTTGCGCGGTGCTCGAGGAGGACGACCGCATCTAGGAGCCTGTCCGAATAATCACCGACATCGCGTTCCGCGCGCCGTGGGGCCGTATGCGAGGCGCCGGCGACGCAGACATATGCCCGGCATAGGGAAGTCGGCGCAACGAAGCAGACGGCCCCACGCCGCCGGAACCCTCTGGGCGCATGGGGGTTGCGGGCGCATGCTTCGTTGTTCGTCGTTGACGATACAACAGCATCGACTTCCTCCTCTCGCCTCGCCTGCACCGCGCAAGACCCATGCGCGCGATGCCGGTGAT
>JAAELQ010000081.1 GCA_024226515.1 bacterium | reverse complement strand
TCACCCTGTTTGGTCTCGCCATCGGCATCGGCATGCTCGTCGACAACAGCATCGTGGTCTACGAGGCGGTCCAGCGACAGCTCGAGCGCGGGGTCGATCCCGATACGGCGGCCGAGTTCGGGGTGCGCCGGACGGTGCGCGCGATCCTGGCCGCGACGATCACCAACGCGATCGTGTTCCTGCCGATCCTGTTCGTCGACTTCGAGCAGGCCGCCTTCCGCGCGCTGCTCGGTGTGCTGGCGCTGGCGATCCTGCTTCCGCTGGCGGGTTCGGTCCTGGTTGCCGTGGGGCTGGTTCCGCTGCTGGCGCGTCGCCTGGCCGCACCGGCGGCGATGGCCCGGGTGGCCCGGTTGAAGCGTGAGCGTGAAGAGCTCGGGGGGCTCGTCGCGCCCGATCGCGCGCGGGAGCTGTTCGGCGCGCTGCTCACGGTGGCGCTACGCCGTCCCGGTGGGTGGGTCACCTCCGTCACCGTCGCCGTGCTGATCACCGTGGTGTTCGCCCTCCCGTTCGTCGCCTTCAGCTCGCTCAACCAGGAGCCACCCGAGCCGGAACGACTGACCTTTCCGGTCCAGTTCGACTCCGAGGAGTCGATCGAGGCGTCGGTCGTGGCGTTCGAGCGCCTGGAGCAAGAGGCGCTGGCCTTGCCGGGAATCGAGCACGTGGAAAGTTTCATCCAGGGCCAGGGCGGTTCGTTCATCGTCAAGATTCCGCCGAAAGACTCACGGCCCGCCGACCTCAGCGTCGGGCGTGTACGCAGCGTGATCAACGAGGTGGCCGACCAGCTGGGGATCGACGTGTCGACGACCCAGTCGCAGGACGGCGACGGCCTGGCCGGCTTGCTGGGCCAGGGTGCGTCCACGGTGGTCATCTCCGGTCCCGACAGTCGCATGCTCGAGCAGCTGGCC
>JAAELQ010000080.1 GCA_024226515.1 bacterium | reverse complement strand
TAATTCTGGAAATGAAAATTTAATAGAATTCTTCAATCTTTCCTCAGAGAAATTATATTCACCCTGCAAGTAGGCCTTTGTCCTTTATCGTAAAAACGGACGTTAATGGTTTCCAAAAACATAAACTGAATACGGCTGAATTTTAGTTAATAAAATTATAAACTAAAATTGGCTTTTTATGTTTTTAGTAAAATTTAGCCAAAAACGTTATCTCCAAAAAATATAAGACTTTGTTTCCGAATCTTTATAAATGGATTGAAGAAGCAAGAACAGTGTTAGGTTAATCAAACCCTATGGGGATTTTCACCCAAATGTTTAATTACACCCAATATCTTTATAAATGGGAACCTGATAAAAAAATTAAAGAGACTATAGGAGCATTAATTTTTAATTAAATTACGTATATCTGCAGTGTATCACAGATTACAGCACTTTTGTGATATCAAAAAATATCACAACTTCACATTCTTTAAGAATAATTCCATCCACAAAGATATCACTTAAAAATAGAATAGAAAAACAAATTCATTTCATGTAGAATAATCCCGAAAAAAAAATATTTATTTAAAAAATCAGGAGAGAAGAGTATCCTTATGAGCACTTTTAAATTAAAAGTTACCAAAAAACCAGGCAGTGAGCCAAACAAAGAAGCAATTTTAAAGCAATTGGAAACAGATAATATCTCAATCAAAGAGCTTTCAAAAAAAGAAGGGATCGGTGTCTCTACCTTATACAAATGGAAAAAGGAACAAAAAGAGATAAAAGGTAAAAATGTTTCCACGAAAAAAGCACCGACAAAGGTTGCTCCTAAAGAAGTTAAGCCAACTAAAAAGACCCCGAAAGTAGAAAAGGTTCAAACTAAGCCTAAAGATGATAAGCAAAGCCGAAGTTCTTACACAGAAGAGCAACAAGAAGCTATCCTAAAAAAGTTAAAAACCCAAAATCTTACATTCAAAGAGCTTGCAAAAAAAGAGGGAATTGGAGTTTCCACCTTATATACATGGCAAAAAAATGCAAGGGAGAAAGCCAGTAAGGTAGAGGTAAAAGTTGCTAAGAAAAAAGTCCCTGAAAAAACAACCCTCAAAAAAGAGGTGGTAGTATCAAAAAAAATAGTTGCTAAACCGATTGATCAAGTCAAGGACAAAGTAAAAACTACCTTAAAGCAAGAGGTTAAAGTTAAGGCCAAAAAGGTAAAAGTAAATGTTAAAGAGAGCGCCTTCTTAACCGCATGGGAAACATTATTTACAACTTCAATTTCTGAAGACTGCGAAAAGATGGGAATTTCTTCAGATAGTATTAGTTTATTG
>JAAELQ010000079.1 GCA_024226515.1 bacterium | reverse complement strand
TCGACGACGGCGTCGAAGCCGCGTTGCGGGCGCAGCAGGGCTTCGACAATCTTGTACCGTAGCGAGGCGTCCGAGTCTTCGAGGACGGGTTGCTGCGGCGCAAGAGCGGTGGGGCTGGGCCGAGAAGCGCCGCCGCAGGCGAAATCGCTCGCGTTCTTCTCTTAGGGCCCCGTGCGGGCCAGGAGGCCGCGCATCGTGGACTACTACACCCGCGCCCTCGGCTCGCCCGGGCTGGCTGCCGCGCGGGACCGGAAGCTGCTCGACAAGATCCTGGAGCAGAACCAGGTCCCGCCGAGTCAGCTGTGACTCCGGTTACCGGCCCAAAAACGACCCGAATTCGACACCCACTGTCGAATTCGCGCCGAAAAACGCAAATCCACGGAGGTACGACCATCTCGAGTCCCGGAACGGCGATCGCCACCGTCTCGAGAGCGTCCGCGACAAGTTGGCCCGCGCGGCCAGGATCGAGGCCACGGCCCGGCCCACGAGCCATCCGTCTTTTCGCGGTTCCTGGCCGTCCACTGCCGCGCTCTGCCGGTGCGCAAGATCGGTCTCGAGACCGCACCGCGGCTCCTGTGGCGACTGGTGCATCCCTGACCCGGTGAGACTTCGTG
>JAAELQ010000078.1 GCA_024226515.1 bacterium | reverse complement strand
GGGGACGCTCGGCCGGCTCCGCCTCGGTAGCCTCGCTCCACTCTCCGCCTCCGTCGCCCGGTGTGTGGACTCCTCCGGCTTCGAGAGGCCCCGGCGGGAGGGGGGCACCCCCCCAAAAAAACGAAAAAGAGCCCGCCTCGGCCTGTTTCGAGTTGTCAGCGGCTCAGCAATTCGTCGGGGTTTTTGTGTCGCCACGGTGAGTTCTTGGGTAGATTGAGGTTCGTGATTCGCTCCACCCATCGGCCCTGCGCCGCCCTGTTCGCGCTCCTGCTGCTCGGATCGGGCTTTGCTCCCGCATTCGCGGTCGATGTCGAGACGCCTCAGGTGGTTTCGGTGATGCCTCACGACAAGCAGTCGTTTACTCAGGGGCTGCTGTTGTACGAGGGGTTCTTCTACGAGAGCGCCGGGTTGTACGGGGAATCGGACGTTCGGAAGGTGGATCCGGCTACGGGGTTCGTTCTGCAGTCGGTGGATCTGCCGTCCTCGGAGTTCGGGGAAGGGTTGGCTCGGGTCGGCGACGAGCTGATTCAGCTCACCTGGCAGGAGAACGTCGCCCACCGGTGGACGGTGGACGGGTTGTCCGACATTGGGTCCTTCAGTTACGGCGGGCAGGGCTGGGGGCTGTGTCATGACGGCTCTCGGCTGGTGATGAGCAACGGCAGCAACACGTTGTTCTTTCGCGACCCGCAGACCTTCGCGCTCGAGGGTCAGGTTACGGTCACGGTCGACGGGTCTCCGATCGACCGCTTGAACGAGCTCGAGTGTGTCGGGGATCTGGTCTACGCCAACGTGTGGTTGACGGATACGATCCTGCGCATCGATCCCTCGAGCGGAGCGGTGCTGACGTCGATCGACGCCTCGGGGCTGCTGACGCCCGCCGAGGAGACGAAGGCGGACGTGTTGAACGGGATCGCGTTCGACCCGTCGACGCATCGCTTCTTCCTGACGGGCAAGCTGTGGCCGAAGGTGTTCGAGGTAGAGTTCGACTTCAACCCGTACGGGGCGGGCTTCTGCGCGGTGCAGCTGCTCGAGCCGGTCCCCGACCTCGAGGCGAAGCGCAGCGGCGACGGCATCGAGTTCACCTGGGGCGAGGACCTGAACGCCGCGGAGTATCACGTCAACTCGGTAAGCTCGCTCTCCGCCCTGCCCGACCCCGGACTGCACCGACCCGACGTTGCGGGTGGAATGGGAGAGTCGGCGTGTGACGCGGCCGCGGGAGCCGAGTCGTGCATCGACGAGGATGCGCTGCTCGCCCCCGAAGCGCTCCGCTTCTACAAGGTGTTCTCCGCCTGCGGCCCGCTCGGTGCGGATGAGGGTCCGTGATCTTCAGCTGATCACGTACTGCAGCACGGTGTAGACGACGTAGATCGCGATCAGCGGGACGCCGTACCAGCGCTTGAAGTGGCCGCGTTTCACCGCGAACTGGATGAAGACGCGGAAGGCCACGATGATCAGCAGCATCGCGGGGATGTGCACCAGCAGCGCGATCTCCGGGACGCGCGCGTCGTGCTCGACGATCGGCAGGCGCGCGGCCGACGCCGACGCTCCGACGACGAACAGGACGTTCAGGATGTCGGCGCCGATGACGTTGCCGACCAGGATCTCACGGTGCCCCTTGACGATGCTGGCCATGCCGATCACCAGCTCGGGCAGCGAGGTCCCAAATGCCACGAGCGTGCCGGCGATGACGACGCTCGGCACCTTCCAGTGCACCTCGGCCAGCTCGGTCACGGAGCCGATCATCACGCGGCTGGCGAGCAGCACGAAGACCAGGCCGATCAGGATCAGGCCGACCAGCCTCGCCGCCGAACCGCCCACCTCGTGCGCCTCTGCGGTGACCGACTCGGGATTGGCGCGGCTCCACTTCACCGACTGCACCATGTACAGCGCGAGCAGGACGAGCAGGCCGAAGCCGACCCAGCGCGGGATCGCCGCCGCGGGACCGGCCACGATCCACGCGCCGTAACAGATCAGCGCCAGCAGCACCGCGGAGCCGAACTGCACCCAGCCCTGACGCGCCAGGACGAAGCGGTCGGCGGGCAGGACGACCAGCAGGCAGCCGAGGCCGAAGATCAACCCCGAGTCGGCGATGATCGAGCCGACCGCGTTGCCCAACGCCAGACCGGGGTCGCCACCCCACGCCGCCATGACCGACACCGCGCACTCGGGGCTGGTCGTTCCGAGCGAGACGATCGTCGCGCCGACGATGATCTTGGACAGTCCCATGCGATAGGCCAGCCCGGACGCGCCGTCCACCAGCCAGTCCGCGCCCTTGCCGAGCAGCAGCACGGCAACAGCGCCGATAGCCAGCAGCACGAGCTGCGACCGGCCCTCGAACCAGACGTCGGGGATCAGGTGTTCCATCGCGCGTCGACCTCAGCTCTTCTTCGTGGCCCAGCGCGTCACGCGGCCGACGGTCAGACCCTGGACCAGAATGGAGAACACGACCACCGTGTAGGTCACGACCAGCAACACGTCGCGCTCGGGCGTCGGCGGCAGCGCCAGCGCCAACGCGATCGAGATCCCCCCGCGGATGCCACCCCAGGCCATCAGGACCGCCGTTCTCGGGCTCGCGCCGGGAAGCTCGCGCAACACACCCAGGGGCAGGCTGACGCAGAACAGTCGCACGCCGAGCACCAGCGGGATCGCCGCCAACCCGAGTCGGATCACGTTCGGCGACGCCTCGAGCACCAGCAGCTCGAAGCCGATCATCACGAACAGCAGCGCGTTGAGGATCTCGTCGACCATCTCCCAGAAATCGTCCAGGCGCTGGCGCGTCAGCTCGGACATGCCGAACACCCGGCCGTGGTTGCCGATGAACAGACCGGCCACGACCATGGCGATCGGCCCCGAGGTGTGCAGCGCGCCGGCCAGGGCGTAGCCTCCGGAAACGAGTGCCAGCGTGATCAGCACCTCGACCGCGTAGTTGTCGACCGTACGCAGCATGCGGTAGGCCGCGTAGCCCAGCGCCAGCCCGAACAGGACGCCGCCGACCGCCTCCTCGAGGAACAGCAGGCCGACTCCGGCGGCGGACAGCTCGTGCCCGCCGACCGCCACGCCGAGGATGACCGAGAACACGACGACCCCGACGCCGTCGTTGAACAGCGACTCGCCGATGATCAACGACTCGAGGCTTTCGGGGGCCTCCGCGTCGCGCAGGATGCCGAGTACCGCGATCGGATCGGTGGGCGAGATCAGCGCCCCGAACAGCAGCGCCCAGATGTACGGCAGCTCCAGCCCGAACAGACCCAGCCCGAACCAGAACAACGTGCCGACGATGAACGTCGACAGCGCCACGCCGACCGTGGCCAGCGAGAGAATCGTCCACTTGCGATCGAACAGCGCGTTGAGATCGACGTGCAGCGCGCCTGCGAACAGCAGGAAGCTGAGCATGCCACGCATCAGCACGGCGTCGAAGTCGATCTCGAGGAACAGCTCCTCGGCCCAGCGATCGACGACCAGCCCGGCCTGGCCGAGCAGCGTCAACGCGACCGACAGCAGCAGCGCCCCGACCATGACACCGATGGTCGGCGGCAGGCGGAACACGCGCTCGTTGGCGTAACTCAACAGCGCGGTAGCCGTGATCATCACGGCAAGCAGGGCGAACAGGCTCATGCGCCCCAGTCGTAGAAGCCGCGGCCCGACTTCTTGCCCAGGCGCCCCTCCGCGACCATGCGGCGCAGGATCTCCGGCGGTCGGAACGAGTCGGAGTCGAGCTCACGGTGGAGGTGCTCCGCGATGGCGAGGCGCACATCGAGGCCGACCAGGTCGGTCAGCCGCAGCGGGCCCATCGGGTGGCGGTAGCCCAGCGTCATCGCCTTGTCGATGTCCTCCGCGCTCGCGACCTCCTGCTCCAGCATGCGCATCGCTTCCAGACCCAGCACGAGTCCCAGGCGGCTCGAGGCGAACCCCGGCGAGTCGCGCACGACGATGGGGTCCTTGCCCATCCTCGTGCCGGCCGCGACCACGGCGTCGATCGTCTCGGACGACGTCCGCTCGGCGCGCACGATCTCCAGCAGCGGCATCAGGTGCACCGGATTGAAGTAATGCATGCCGACGACGCGCTCGGGGCGCCCCGTCGCCTCGGCGATCTTGCCCACCGGCAGCGACGAGGTGTTGCTGGCCAGGATCGTGTGCTCGCGAGCCGTACGATCGAGGTCGCGGAACAGCTCGCGCTTGAGCTCGAGCGACTCCGGCGCGGCCTCGATGACCATGTCGGCGCGCGCGACGGCCGCCGCGAGGTCCGGGGCCGCGTGCAGGCGATCGAGCGCCGCGTCGCGATCCTCCTCGGCGACCTTCCCCTTCTCGACGCCCTTGTCCAGGTTGCGTCGGATCGAGGCCAGCCCCTTGTCGATCAGCTCGGTCGACAGGTCGTGCAGGTCGACCTCGAAACCCGCGGTGGCGCAGACGTGGGCGATCCCGTGCCCCATCGTCCCCGCCCCGATCACCGTGATGCGTTCGATCTCCGCCACGTCGAATCTCCCGGATGAAGGCGGACAGCATAGGAATTCGCTCGGCGCCGGTCAACGGCCGGCGGGGCGCGTAGAATCCTGCCGTGCAAGCCTTCGTGGACAGCGTGCGGTTTCTCGCGTTGCAGCTCGCGCTGGCGCACGCGGCCGCCGCCTGTGTCTGCCTGGCGCTCCGCGGCGCGAGGCGCGGCCCGCGCGTGCGCTGGAGACTGGCCGAGCGCGGCCTGCGCCCCGCCACCATGGCTGCGCTGCCGTTCGTGATCCTGACCGGGCTGCTGCGTCGGCTCGCCGTCGGTTCGGTGGAGCCGGAGCCCTGGATCCTGTTCGCACCCGGCCTGTTCGCCGGCGCGTCCGCCGGCCTGACGGCGGGGGCGTGGCTGCTGCTCCGCGCCGCGGCCCACGAGATCCGTGGGCGCGCGTCGCGCTCGCGACGGCTGGCCCGCTTCGCGGGGCAGTGGATGTTCGTCGGGTCCGCCCTCGTCGTCTCCTCGCTCGGCCTGCGGCTGATCACGATGCCCGCCGACGAGCGGCTGCGCCTGCTGCGCGAGGCGCCCGCGCACACGGTCGTACTGCTCTGCGCCACGCTGTCGCTCGGCGTAGCCGGGTTCGCGGGTCTGCTCGGTGGCCTCTCCGGCAAACCGCGGCCCACGGGGTACGTCGCGGCCGGCCTGACGCTCGGCGGATTCGTCGTCCTGGTCGTCGCGGGCGAGGGCGCGCGGGCGCTCGCCGGAGGATGAGGCGACCGGGCCGCGCCCTGCTACACTGTCGAGTCGTTATTCGGCACCCCTAGCAAACAACAGAGGAACGAGATGAGCACGAGCCGGGAGAGTAGCTTCCGCAAGTTGGGCGTGATCGGCGCCGGCAACATGGGCGGCGGAATCGCGCAGAAAATGGCCACCGAGGGCTTCGAAGTCGTCCTGGTCGACCTCGACGACGAGAAGGTCGCGCGCGGCATGTCGATCATCGATTCGACGCTGGCCGCGGGCGTCGAGCGCCGCATCTTCAAGCCGGAGCAGGTGGACGCGATCAAGTCGCGCATCCACGGCACGTCCGACTGGAACGAACTCGCCGACGTCGATCTCGTCGTCGAGGCCGTGTTCGAGGACCGCGACGTCAAGCGCGACGTCTTTCGGCGTCTCGAAGAGGTCTGTCGTGAGGACGCGATCCTGGCCACGAACACGTCGTCCTTCTCGGTGACCGAGCTTGCGGAGGGCAGCGAGCATCCGCAGCGCATCGTCGGACTGCACTACTTCTACCACCCGGCGAAGAACCGACTCGTCGAGGTGATCCCGGGACGCGAGACGTCCGCCGACGCGGTCGGCGCGTCGTGGGCGCTGCAGGAGCAGATCGGCAAGACGCCGATCGCCTCCGCCGACGCCTCGGGGTTCGTCGTCAATCGCTACTTCGTCCCGTGGCTCAACGAGGCCGTGCGCATCCTCGAGGAGGGTGAGGCCGACATCGCGACCATCGAGCAGGCGTGCAAGACAGCGTTCGGGGTCGGCATGGGCCCGTTCGAGCTGATGAACGTCACCGGGGTGCCGATCGCGTTGCACGCGGCCACCACCCTGGGCCAGGAGTTCGGACCGCTGTACGCGCCGGCGAAGAAGCTGGCGCAACAGGTCGAATCGGGCGAGATGTGGAACCTGGACGGCGAGACCGACGAGTCGCGCTTCGAGGCGATCGGGCGCCGCATGCTCGGCGTCGTGTTCCACGTCGCGGCCGCGCTCGTCGACGAGCAGGTCAGCACGATCGAGGACACCGACATCGGAGCGCGCGTCGGGCTGCGCTGGCCCAAGGGACCGTTCGAGCTGATGAACCGCATGGGAACCGACCGCGCCCTCGAGGCGGTGCGCGAGGTCTGCGCGCGCTGGGAGCTCGACGTCCCGAAGACGATCTCCGAGCGGGGCGAAGCCGCGCGGCCGTTCCACTTCCGCCTGGTCAAGACCGACGTGCGCGACGGCGTCGCCACGTTGACGATCAACCGACCCGACGCGATGAACGCGCTGAACGAATCTGTCGTGGAGCAGCTGCACCAGCAGTTGCGGGCCGCGGCGACCGACCCCGCCGTGACGGCGATCGTCGTCGCCGGAGCCGGAAAGGCGTTCATCGCCGGAGCCGACATCCGCTTCTTCGTGCGCAACATCGACGCCGGCGACCTGGACCGCATCGTCGAGTTCACCAAGGCCGGTCACGCGCTGCTCGAGGAGATCTCCGGCTGCGCCAAGCCGGTCGTCGCGCGCATGCACGGACTGGCTCTCGGCGGCGGGATGGAGCTGGCGCTCGCCTGCCACCGCATCGTCGCCTCGACCAAGGCGTCGATGGCCTTCCCCGAGACGGGCATCGGCATCTACCCCGGCCTCGGCGGCACGCAGCGAACGCCGCGCCGTGTCGGACCGGGACTGGCCAAGTGGCTGATCTTCACCGGCCAGATGATCGGAGGCCGCGAGGCGGCGAGGATCGGCCTCGTCGACGCTGTCGCGACGCCGGACGCACTGGACGCCGCGGTGCGCACCGCGATCGAATCCGCCGCGCTCGAGCGCCCGTCGCTGGCCGACGACCACGCGGCGCTCGAGACGCTGTTCGACGGCAACGAGGTCGAGGAGCTGCGCGCGGGCCGCGCCGAGGTCGACGACAACGAGCGGCTGGCCAAGGCGGTCAAGCAGGTCCGCTTCAAGGCGCCGATCGCGCTGCAGCTGGCCGAGAAGCTGATCGACGCGTCGACCCAGCCGCTCGAGGAAGGGCTGGCGCTGGAGCTCGACCACCTGACCGAGATCTTCCGCACCGAGGACGCCTACGAGGGGCTGTCCACCGTGGGCCGTCGGCGCCCCGAATTCAAGGGACGCTAGAGGCTGGACGTTGGACGAGAACCCCGCTCCCGACTGGAAAGACAAGGCCGTTGGGCTGCTGGCCGGCGCGATGGACGCGGTCGGCCTCAACGGCAGGCGTCTGTTGTGGAAGTGGGGCCAGCGCAAGCGCATGATGGGCGAGGCCGGGATGCGGGCCGAGCAGATGCTGCGCTCGACCCAGACGCCGCACAAGATGTGTCCCGAGTGCCGCGCCCTCGTGCCGCGCTCCGCGTCGAAGTGCCCCGAGTGCGAATCCGATCTGTCGCGCGCATCGACTCCCGGGGTCGGACGCCTCGCGTCCAATCTGCTTCCGGGCATGCGCAGCGCCGTCTCGTTGATCCTGCTGGTCAACGGCTTCTGGTTCCTGCTGATGGTGCTGGCGCAACGCAAGTTCGGCGGCGGTTTCAGCTTCCACCCCGAGTTGCTGGTCCGATTCGGTTCGGGGCTCAGTCGGCCGGCCATGCTGTCGAATGGCGCCATCACCGGCGGCGAGTGGTGGCGATTGGTCACGCCGATCTTCCTCCACGGCGGTCTGTTTCATTTCTTCATGAACTCGCTCGTGCTGCTGCGGCTCGGAGCCATCGGGGAGGACCTCTTCGGCACTCAGAAGTTCTGGGTCCTCTATCTGTCGTGCGGGCTCACGGGAAGCCTGGTGAGCCAACTGCCGCGGTCGGTCAACACGGTCGGCGCCTCTGGCGCGATCTTCGGCCTCGTTGGGCTTTTGTTGTGCTATGCGTGGAGAGTCGGGGGACGCGTCGGGCAAACGCTACGTGGCGCGATGATGCAATACGTCGTCTTCATGGTCATTCTCACGGCCTTGACCTGGGGCAAACTGGCCATCGACCACAGGAATCACATCGGCGGTTTCGTCTGCGGCGCGGTGCTGGGCTGGATCGTTCCAGGCGGCGAACCGCAAGGCAAGGCGGAACGCAACGCGTGGCAGTTCGCGGCGCTGGCCGGCGTGCTGCTGGTGCTGGCCGCGTTCGCGAAGACCGCCCTGTTCGGCGCCGCGAACCCCTAGTTCAAGAGTTCGTTGATGCGCGCCTCGAGTTTGCTCTTCGACACGTTGCCCTGAAGCACCTCGAGGATGCTCCCCTTGCGGTCGATCACGTAGGTCGACGGTAGCATGCCGTGATCGTACGTCTGCTCGAAGCGTTCGACGTCCTCGCGCGGGACGTACAGCACCGGGAGCGTCAATCCGAGCTTGTCGATCATGTACAGCGCGCGCGCCGGATCGCCGCCCTCGTCGGCGGCCATGCCGACCAGCCGCGCCGCGTCCGACGCGTGCAGCGCCTCGATGTGGGGCAGCTCTTCCCAGCACGGACCGCACCACGTGGCGAAGAAGTTCAGCACGACCCCGCGCTCGGAGTACAGCTCGCTCAGGGCGAGCGTCTCGCCGTGCGTTGAGCTCGCGGGGTTGATGTCCTCGTAGGCGAAGTCCGTCGATGCGCGGGTCTCCACCCGGCCCTGATCCGCGCACGCCGGGACCAGACACAGCGCCGCCAGCACACAACCTACCGTCCGAGCCAGCACCCGCATCGTGAGACCCTCCGCTCGCAAGCCGGGCATGCTATCGCACCTCCATCGAGAGCGGCACGCTGACGTCCTGGCGCCGGTAGAGGCACGCGCCCTTCACGCCCTCGCACACGTAGTACAGCGCATAGACGTCGAGCTGCGCCGCGGCCGGCCCCTGCCTGGGGCTGCGCAGCTCGAGCTCGGCGTGTCGCGGCTCGTCGCTGACGGCCCGCGGCGGGTTCTCCAGCTCGATCAGGCGTCGATCGGCGTCCCAGCCCTGCGGGGGGTCGATCCACAGCACGACCCCGCCGCTCTCGTTGTTCCAGTGCGCACGGGCCTCGGGGTTCGGTCGCAGCTCGAGATGTACGCGCGTGCTGGTGCCCGGCCGCACGTTCCCGGGAACCTGCGCCGCCGTCACGCGAACGTAGCGCGCGGGGTCGCGGTGGATCTTGCCCTCGGGGTCGGGCTCGACGGCGGCACCGTCCGCCGCGGCGAAGACACGCGCCGGCTGCGCGATCTCCGCGCCGCGGGGTTCCACCGGAAGCGCGAGCGGGACCCCGCCGCGGCGCTCGATCTCGGCGCGCGCGCGAACGACCCAGTCGTAGAACGGGTACGGCTTGTTCAACCTGGGACCGAACTGCTGGATGCGGCGGCGCCAGATGTAGTTGTTGGCATCGAGCTCCAGCGCGCGCGACCAGGCGGCGACCGCCGCGCCGAAATCGTCGGACTCGCCCGCGGCACCGTCGTAGCGCATGCGGCGCGCGACGCCCAGGCGAAACTGGGCCCTCGCGTCCGCGGGATCGAGCCGCAGCGCTTGCTCGAACGCCTCGACGGCGGAATCCAACCGCTTCGGCCCGCCCCACAGGATGAGCGCCTCGGCGTAGCGCCGCCAGTCCTCCGCGCCGCCCTCCTCCGCCGCGCGTCGCAGCGCCTTGAGCGACGGCTTCTGCGGGCGGACGGGCGCTGCGGAGTCGCTTGCCGGAGGCAGCTCGACGAGCTCCTGCGCCGCGCTGCGCGCCTCCGCCACCGGCGGCGTCGTCCGCCGAATGACGCCGTCCTCGTCGATCAGCAACGTGATCGGCACCAGGCTCACGTCGAGCAGGTTCAGCGAGTCGACGAGGATCGGCCAGTCGAGCTCCTTCCACTGCATGAACAGCCGCGCGCGATCCGGGTGCTGCTCCTGGACGATCCCCACCATGCGCAGCTTGCCCTCGTCTCGCAGCCTCGCGGTCTCGGCGTGCCACCCGGGCACGTGCCTGCGGCAGCCCGCTCACCACGAGGCGAAGACGTGTAGAACGACCTTCTCTCCGCGGAACTCGGAGAGCGAGCGCGGGCGACCGTCGCGCGCGTCGGGCAGCACGAGGTCGGGGAAGCGGCTGCCCTCGGCCAACTCGGCGGCCGCGGCCGGCAGTCCCAGGGCGAACAGCAGGGCCGGTGCGAGAAGTCTCGAGCGCATAGATTGCCTCCAGGAAACGGTGAACCATAATACGGGCGCGATCCGGGTGAGCAAACCGCTGGAGACTCCATGAGCATTCCCCCGTTCAACGAATTCCTCGGAACTCGCCTCGTGCACCGAGGGGACGGCGAGGCCGAGGTGCAGCTCGAGCTGCAGCCGCACCACCTGAATCGGCGCGGCGTGGCGCACGGCGGCGTGATCGCCTCGCTGCTCGACAGCGCTCTGGGGATGGCCGTGATCTCCTCGATGCCCGCCGAATGGTGGTGCGCGACGACGTCGCTGACCACGAACTTCGTCGACGGACCGCGTGGCGGAAGACTCGTCGGCACGGGACGCGTCGTGCGCCGCGGATCGAGCATCGCCTTCGCCGAGGGTGAAGTGCGCGACGAGCGCGGCCGCGTCGTCGCCACCGCCAGCGGAAGCTGGAGACTGTGGCCCCGCCGCCCCGGCTCGCGCCCCGAGGCGCGCGGCTCTCATCTACTGCGGACGGACAGCGGCGAGCGGATCCGTCCGGGGAAGATCCTCGCCGTCGGCCGCAACTACGCCGACCACGTAAAGGAGATGGGCAACGCGGCGGATGCCCCGCCCGTGATGTTCCTCAAGCCGACGACCGCGCTGGTCCCGGGCGGCGGCCGGATCGAGCTGCCCGCCGATGCCGGAGAGGTGCATCACGAGGTCGAGCTGGTCGTCGTCATCGGCAAGGCCGGTCGCGAGATCGCCGCCGACGAGGCGCTGGATCACGTGCTGGGATACGCGGTGGGCCTCGACCTCACGGCGCGCGAGGTGCAGGCACAGGCAAAATCGCGCGGCGAGCCTTGGACGCTGGCCAAGGGCTTCGACGGCTCTGCGCCGGTGTCGGCCGTCGCGGCGCGCGAGGCGGTCGGCGACGGCTCCGCGCTCGACATCCGGTTGACCGTCAACGGCGAGACGCGGCAGCAGGGCAACACCTCCTCCATGTCGCGCTCGGTCGCCGAGCTGATCGAGCACGCGTCGCGCTGGATCACGCTCGAGCCCGGCGATCTCCTGTTCACCGGCACGCCTGCAGGCGTCGGCCCGCTGCACTCGGGAGACCGCGCGCGCGCCGAGATCGACCGCGTGGGCCTGCTCGAGATCGAGATCGCCTAGCAGCCTGTCCGCCTGCGATGGGCGCCCGTTCGCCGTAAGATCAGGTCTCGATGAGAGCTCGTCTGTTCCAGATCGTGATTGCGGCGTGGATGCTGACCGTCGGCGCGACCGACGCCGGGGCCGCGAGCGTCGAGCTGCGACTTGCGGCGGGTCCGTTCGATCCGCTGGAGCACGCCGCGGGCGAACAGCGCGACGGTCGCTACCACGTCGTACAGTTCGAACGATCGATCGACGAGGCAACCCTCGACCGCCTGCGCGTTGCGGGGGCGGAGCCGCTGAGCTACCTCCCCGATCGGGCATACGTCGTGCGCGCGGGAGCGGCGAGTCTCGACGGGATCCGCGCGCTCGGCGGCGTGCGCTGGGCCGGGGCGTTCCGGCCCGAGTGGAAGCTGGCACCCGACCTCGGCACGCGCCCCTTCGTCGACGCGACGCGGCGCGGCGCGGGCCGCATGCGCGCCACGGTCGAACTACACCCCGGCGAGGACCTCGACGCGGCCGCGCGCGCGGCCGCCGGCCTCGGCGCCGAGCTGCTCGGCCGCCAGCGTTTCGCAGCGGTACGACGCCTCGAGCTGCGCGCGACACGCGGCCAGCTCGAGCGGCTCGCCCGACTGGACGCGGTGGCCTGGATCGAGGAGAGCGGAGAGCTGTCGCTGCGCAACGACGACGCTCACTGGGTCGTGCAGGGCGGCGACGCGCCGGCGACTCCGGTGTGGGATCGCGGCCTGCACGGCGAGGGGCAGATCGTCGGCGTGATCGACTCGCCGATCGACGTGCGCTCGTGCTTCTTCAGGGATCCGCGCGACAACTCGCCGGGGCCCGATCACCGCAAGATCGTCTCCTATCGCTCGAGCCAGGGTCTGGTCGGCTTCTCGCACGGCACACACGTCGCGGGCATCGTCGCGGGTGACGCCGTGCCGGCCACCGGATCGGCGGGGAACCGCGGCCATGCCTGGGCCGCGCGGATCGCGTTCGACAACGCGGGCGACATTTACGGTTCGGACTTCGATCCATCGAACCTGTACGAGCGCCTGACCCTGGCCCGCGCCGACGGCGCACGAGTGCACAGCAACTCGTGGGGCGACGAGGGCACCGTGCGCTACACGACGTGGAGTCGCGACGCCGACCTGTTCGCCTACGATCACGAGGATGCGCTGGTGGTCTTCGCCACCAGCAGCCGCAGCACGCTGCGCACACCGGAGAACGCCAAGAACGTCCTGGCCGTCGGCGCGACGGGCAACGGCACGGAGTCGGATGCGCTCTGCATCGGCGGGCGCGGGCCGACGACGGACGGGCGACGCAAGCCGGACCTCGTCGCTCCGGGGTGCGGGGTCGCCTCGGCGCGCAACAACTCCACCTGCTCCACGCGCACGCTCTCGGGGACGTCGATGGCCGCCCCCGCCGTGGCCGGAGCGGCGGCGCTGGCGCGGCAGTACTTCGTCGAGGGGTACTACCCGTCGGGCTCCCCGCGTCCCGAGGACGGGTTGATTCCGTCGGGGGCGCTGCTCAAGGCCGTGCTGATCAACGCCGGGACGGATCTTCCGTCGGCCGGTGGGTTTCCCGGCGACCGCGAGGGCTGGGGCCGCGTCGCGCTTGACGACGCCCTGTACTTCGACGGGGACGACCGCGGGCTCGTCGTGCTCGAGGACCGCAGGAACGTCGACGGGCTACGCACCGAGAAGGTCCGCTCGTTCTCGCTGAACGTGCGCGACGACCGGCATCCGCTGGAGATCACGCTGGCCTACACGGAACCCCCGGGGGCCGTCTACTCGGTCGTGGCGACGGTCAATGATCTGGACCTGGTCGCCGTCTCGCCCGGTGGGCGGCTGCACTACGGCAACAACTTCCGCAACGGGACATCCGTCTCGCGCGGCGCGCCGGATGCGAGGAACAACGTCGAGCAGCTCGTCTTCCCGCATCCCGAAACCGGCGAGTGGAGCATCGAGGTGCACGCGACGGCGGTGAACGAGGGGCGGCAGGGCTTCGCGCTGGTCGCCACGGGCCAGTTCGACGAGCTGGGCGCAGGGCTGCGCTACGACTCGCACGTCGTGAAGGACGCGGGTCCGGGCGGAAACGAGGACGGCGTCGCCGACCCGGGCGAGACGATCGTCCTGCCGGTCACGCTGCGCAACCGGCTCGGCGAACCCGCCGCCGGCGTGTCCGCCCGGCTGATCGCCCCCGCGAGCGCGCCGGTCTCGCTGTTGCGCGACACGGCCCGCTTCCCGGACTTCGCCGACGGCGAGCGCGCGTCTTCGTTCGACCCGCACTTCGAGCTCGCGATCGACCGCGACGCGCCTTGCGGCGCCGAGGTCGAGCTCGGAATCGAGACGCCGTGGAGCGAGCGCTCCGTCTTCGCGCTGCCGATCGGACGTATCCGGATCGAAGCCGGCTCGACGGAGGCCGGCACGATCCCCTACAAGTCGCCGACACCGCTGCGCTCGGAGATCTTCGTCGACGAGGAGATCGTTGTCGCCGACGCCAACGTCGAGGTCCGGATCTCGCACCTCGACGTCTCGGAGTTGACGGTACGGCTCACCTCCCCCGCCGGAACGAGCGTCACGCTGCACGACAAGAGCGGCGGCGGAACGCGAGACATCGGGACGACGTTCGACCTGCATCGGCTGCCCGACGGTCCGGGCTCGCTCCCGGACTTCGACGGCCAGTCCGCCCGTGGAACCTGGACCCTCGAGGTGTTCGACACCGTCGGCGGAGAGCCGCGGCCCACTCCCCGAGGGGTCCTGCGCTCGTGGCGGCTGCTGCTCGACGCACGGGACGCCGTCTGCTCGCCGGGCACTCCGGCTGCCGCCGAACGACCGGGGCATGTTACGAGAGGGCGCGCTTGGTACTATCGGTCCCGCGCGGCCGACGTGAAGGGGCTCGAGACCGCGGACTAACCAGCCACTGGAGGGCGGTCCATGGCAGCACGCTTCGGCGGTCGCACGGTCCTGATCACCGGCGCCACGAGCGGGATCGGACGGGCGGCAACCCTGGCGTTTCTAGCCGAGGGGGCCCGCGTGGTCGCCGTGGCGCGCGGCCGCGAGCGGCTCGACGCGATGGCGGCCGAGGCCGGCTGCGAGCGGCTGATCGTCGAGGCCGCGGACGTCAGCGACGGCGACTCGATGGAGCGGCTGGCGCAGCGTGTCCTCGATACGGTCGGGGCGCCCGACGTCATCGTGGCCAACGCCGGAATCGGTCTCGACGCCCGATTCGACGAGACGACCGACGAGGCGCTGCGCTCGGTGCTGGAGGTCAACGTGCTGGGCGTGGTGCGCAGCGTCCGCCCCTACCTACCGGCGATGCTCGAGCGCGGCAGCGGCCGAGTGCTGCTGATCTCGTCCATCGTCGGCAAGCGCGGCGTGCCGCACTACACGGCGTACTCGGCCAGCAAGTTCGCGCTGCACGGCCTGGCGGATGCGCTACGCGCCGAGATCTACGGCTCCGGGGTCAGCGTGGGCATCGTCTGCCCGTCGTCGACCGCGACCGAGTTCCAGCAACGGCTGAAGCGCATAGGCCCGGAACAAAAAAAGAAGAGACCGCGCCTGCACTCCGTCGAGTCCGTCGCACGCGCGATCCTGAAGATGGCGACGTCGCGCAGGCGCGAGATCGTCCTGTCCGCCGAGGCCAAGCTGATGGTGTTCGTGGACTGGCTCGCGCCCGGCCTCGTCGATCGGCTGCTCTGGCACTACCTGGTCGGACGCCGCAAGAAGCGTTAGTCGCCGTTCACGGCCCACAACTGAAACGCGGCATGCACGAGCGCGTGCGAGATCTCGCCGCGCGCCATACGTGACGGGATCTCGCCTCGCGGGACGAGCTCCAGCTCGAGGACCTCGTGCGCGTCGGGCTGCGGCTCGGCGACGCGCACGGCGTCGCGCACGAGAAACGTGTGGCAGCGGTTGTTCTGCAGAGGAGGGTTGGGGTGCACCCAGCCCAGGGTTTCGTACGCGCCGTCGGGCGGGGCGTACCCGGTCTCTTCGCGCAACTCGCGCAGCGCGGCTGTGGCGGGATCCTCGCCCGGATCGCACATCCCTCCCGGGATCTCGAGCGTCGTCTCGTCGATGCCGAAACGGAACTGGCGCACCAGCACCACGTCGTCGTCGGGGGTCAACGCGATGACGTTCGTCCAGTCGGGAGCGTCGATGACGTAGAACCACGCGTCGTCGTCGCGATGCGGCTGCTCGTAGCGGGCGTGGTCGAGGTCGAAGATGCCGCAGCGCCGCACGCGCCGCGATTCGATGCGCTTCCAGGACCTCACGATCGGCCTCTCCGGGTTCAGGACTCCGCGGCCGGGGAATCCTCGGCCTTCGGTTCGGACTTGGCCTCGGGCACGGGCGGCATGGCGGCCACCAGGCGCCGGCGCTTGCGCTGAGCGCGCTTCAGCGCCTTGTTCGCCTTGCGGCGCGCCGCCTGATCGGCGCCCTCGCCCAGGGCTCCACGGCGATCCGCGAGCGTCTTTTCCTTGGCCTTGGCCCGATCGACGTTGACTGCAGGCATGAGTTCTCTCCGAGAAAACGTGGGTTAGAAGCGGTGCATGCTAGCACAGCGCCCCCGCGGCGCCGGGGTTTCACGGGGCTATACTGCGGCGCATGATTCCCTACGAACGACACGTCTTCATCTGCACCAACCAGCGTGACCCGAGCAACCCCAAGGGCTGCTGCGCCTCCAAGGATGCGGACGAGGTCCGGTCCCGGTTGAAGAAGCTGGCCTTCGACGCCGGGCTGCGCGGCCGGATCCGCATCAACTCGGCCGGCTGCCTCGACCGCTGCGAGGACGGCGTGACGATCGTCGTCTACCCCGAGGCGGTGTGGTACGGGAACGTCGGCCCCGAAGACGTCGACGAGCTGTTCCACGAGCACGTGCTGAACGGTCGCCCGGTGGAGCGGCTGCGTACGGACCGCCCGGCCGGCGCCGACCGGTGACGCGGAAGCGCCGCTCCGGCGACGCCTCGACCCTGCGCGACAGGCTCCTCCGCTGGTACCGCGAGAACCGGCGCGACCTGCCGTGGCGCGGAACGGGAGATCCCTACGCCATCTGGGTCTCCGAGGTCATGCTGCAGCAGACGCGGGTGGAGACGGTACTGCCGTTCTACCGGCGATTCCTGGAACGCTTCCCCGACGTGGCCGCGCTGGCTCGCGCGTCGGACGACGAGGTGCTGAGCCTCTGGAGCGGGCTGGGCTACTACCGCCGCGCCCGCGCGTTGCGCGACGGAGCGCTGGCGGTGATGGAACGTCACGACGGTCGCGTTCCGGACGACCCACGCGAGCTGCAAGCGCTGCCCGGGGTCGGCCGCTACACCGCCGGCGCGATCTCCAGCATCGCGTTCGACCGCGAAGAGGCGATCCTCGACGGAAACGTGCGGCGCGTGCTGTCGCGACTGTTCGCCGTGGGCGCCCCCGCGGCCCGCGCCGAGCGGAGGCTGTGGGAGCTGGCGGGCGAACTGGTCCGTGGCCCGCGGCCGGGCGACCTGAACCAGGCGCTGATGGAGCTGGGGGCCACGGTCTGCCGGCCGCGCGACCCCATCTGCGCGACCTGCCCCGCGGGGGGCGACTGTCGCGCCCTGGCTCTGGAGCAGATCGAGCGCTATCCGCCGCCGCGACCCCGACCGGAGATCGTCGCGGTGCGGGTCGGGGTCGCGGCGGTCTTTCGCGCGGGACGCGTCCTGCTCGAGCGGCCCACGCAAGCGTCCCCGCTGCGCGGCACGTGGGACCTGCCCGCGATCGAGCTCGGACCGACCGCCCCCGCCACGCGCGCGCTGGCCACCGGCCTCGCCCGGCGCCACCGACTCGAGGTGTCGGTCGGAGAAGCCGCCGGGTCGGCGCCGCACGCGATCATGAACCGCCGGTTGCGCCTCGAGGTCCATCGTGCCTCGCTGGTGCGCGGCCGCGTCGCGGGGCGTGTGGACCTGCGCTGGATCGCGCCCTCCGAGCTCGACGAGGTCCCGGTATCCGGCGCCACACGCAAGGCGCTGGGCGTCCTCGCCGCTCACCAGACGTCCCACGGCGGACGCGCCAGGTCGCGCTCGGACTCCGGCGGCGCCGAGTCCTCGTCGATCGGCGCTCGCAGCCGGTAGTCGCGCCCCTGCATCAGCGGCAGCGCCGCGATGCCGACGTCGAGCCCGGCCCAGTAGGCCAGTAGTGCGGTAAGCGCGACCCCGATCTCGTCCGTGCTACCGAGCCAGGACAGCACGACCATTGCGACCGCGGCGCAACCGGCGACCGGGATCACCCAGCAGCGCAGGATCAGGGCATGGGTCCACCCGGACCCCGAGGCACACAGATCGCGACCCAGCCCACCCAGAGTGAACCCGCCGAGAAAGCCGACGCACAGCACGAGCCACTCGACCCAGCGCAGCCTCTCCGACACGAGTCCGCCCAGCTCGCGCCACGGCGAGACCACGACCCACAACAGCACTCCCCACGCGCAGAGCCAGACCCAGCCCGCAAGCACTCGAAGCACGGTTTGCCGCATCTCCTTCCCCCGGAGGCGGCGTCGGTAGACGGGACCGCCAGCGAGGATACGCTCGATTCCCACAGCCGCCGGAATTCGCGTTGCCGGGTCGGGACGCGAACGTTTGACAGACCATCGCGCTTTGGCGATAGTGCGCCGCGAACGGAGCCCGCCCTTGTCGGAGGTACGCAAACTCTGGATCCCCGGGCCGGAAGGTCGACTCGAGGCGGCGCTGCGCGTGGCGGCGAGCCCGCGTGCCGTCGCGGTCGTGGCACATCCCCATCCGCAGCACGGCGGGACGCTGCACAACCCCGTCGTGTTCCACGCGGAGCGCGAGCTGCACCGCGCGGGGATGACGACGCTGCGCTTCAACTTCCGCGGAACCGGGTCGAGCGAGGGGACGCACGACGAGGGGCGAGGCGAGGTGGAAGACGTTGCGGCGGCCGCGTCGTGGCTGCGCGGACTGGCTCCCGCGGTCCCACTGGTCCTCGTCGGCTACTCGTTCGGCTCGATCTGCTCGATCCGTCATGCGCTGCACGACCGAACGATCTCGGGCGTCGTCGCGATCGGTCTTCCGCTGCGTCGTTATTCCGTCGACGAGCTTGCGCGGCTCGCGCGCCCATTCGCGGTCGTGCAGGGAACGAGCGACGAGTTCGGCACACCGGCCGAGGTGGAACCGGCGCTGGACCGAATGGTCCCTCCGGGACGTTTGTTGCCGATCGACGGAGCGCCGCATCTGTTTCCGGGCCGGGCGCCCGAAGTCGGCCTCGCGGTGGTCGATGCGGTGGACAGGATCCTGACCGGGCTCTCGGACGGCTAGGTAGGGTTTTCCGGGCTTTTCGGCCTGTGCCCGACCGACGGCGTGCCGGTTTCGAAATTGGCTCCCCTGGATCGAACGATAACGGGGAGTTTTGCTTGACACCTCATACGCGGCTCCGTATAGGAATTGACGTCCCCTGGAATGTTCTGGAAAAAAACTCGGGTCCGGTCGGGTCACGCATGCAGGGCGGAGTGTTGCTGCACTCCAATCGCGTGCCGCCCGTGAGGCAGTCTATGAAGCTGTTGCGGCTGGTTGGCCTTTCGTGTGTGCTGTTCCTCTCGCTCGCCCTCCCCTCGCGCGCAGACGTGTGGGTCGCCCCTCCTCCCGAGGGCAGCAACGTCACCGGCAACGGCACATTCTCCGCACCGTGGGCCACGCTACAGAGCGCCTACAACCGCGTCACCACCGTCGGCGAGACGATCCGCGTCAAGAAGGGCACGTACAACGAGTGCGTCCTGGCGGTCGGCGCGTTCGTGGGGCCGGACGACAAGTGGGTCAGCTACATCGCCGACGATCCGGACAACACGCAGACGAAGATCCGTGGCACCGGTGGCTGTACGCCGATCACGCTCGGCGGCAGCGGCGCCACCACGCTGAAGGGTTTCACGATCGAGAACGGAGACGATTCGGGCGTCATCGCCTATGGCTCCGTCATCATCGAGGACAACCGTGTCATCGGCAACACCGCTGCTTTCCAGGGCGGCGGCATTTACTCATCCTCGCGCACGTGCAACTACGGCGACATCAGCCTCGTGATCCGCGACAACCTGGTACAGAACAACACGGCAACCTCCGGCGACGGCGGCGGCATCTACGTCAACGCCGGCGAGGACCAGGGCAACTGTCAGAACGGCGACGTCACCGTGCTGGTCGACAACAACACGGTGCACAACAACACGGCGGGCGACGATGCCGGCGGCATTTCCATCGAGGGCAACTCGCTCGCCGGCTGGACGACGACGGTCACGGCGACGGACAACGTGATGACGTCCAACGACGCCACCGGCGACGGCGGCATGGGCGGCGGCGGCCGCTTCTTCTCGTTCGGCAAGGGGACCGAGGACTTCGTCATCCGCGGCAACAGCGCGTCGAACAACACCTCGCACCGCAACGGCGCAGGCTTCGCAGCCTGGCTCGAGCCCGTGGGCAACGCCGACCACTCCATGCTGGTCGAGAACAACACGCTGACGAACAACACCGCAAATCTCGGTGACGGCGGCGGACTCGACATCTACGTGACCGCGCAGGACCTGCCGGACGGCGTGGTCAGCGGGGCCTCGCAGCGCCTCAGCATGATCGTGCGCGGCAACCACATGGAAGGCAACCGCGCAATCGGCGACTTCGTCGGCGGCGGCGGAATGGTGGCCAACTTCGAGACGGAGAACACGGTCACGTCCAACTTCGGCTTGGCGGAGTTCATCGTCGACGCCAACACGATCGTCAACAACACCAGTGACCTGTCGGGCGGCGGCGCCGTGCTGTGGGTCAACTCCAACGTCGACGACTCCGATCCGCTGGGCTGTCTCCTGGTGTCGAACCCGGCCTCGGCTCGCATGGACGTGTCGAACCTGCTCGTCGTCGACAACGCGGCATCCTCGGGAACGGGTTCCGCTCTGGCCGGCGGTGTGTTGGTGTTCGTTCGCGCGTGCCGCGACTCGGACTCCGACATTTTCCTCGACGTCTCGACGATCGCGGACAACACGGCCGAGACCGGTGCCGGCGGAATTCACCTGAGTCACCTGGCCCTGCTCGGCGGCGCCGCCGACCTGACCCTCACGAACTCGATCGTCGCCTACAACAACCGTTACGGTATCGGCGGCAACAACCCGGGCGCGGCCAACTTCGACGTGGCCTTCGGCTACAACGACTTCTACAGCAACTCGTTCGGCAACTACGAGAGCTGGATCGGCAACCAGACCGGCTCGAACGGCAACATCTCGATCAATCCGCAATTCGAGAACCGAGCCGCCGGGGACTATCACCTGAGCGCATCGTCCCCGCTGATCGACGCCGGCGACCCGACACCGAGCAACCTGCCCGCGGAGGACTTCGAGGGCGACGAGCGTGAGATCGACGGCGACGGGAACTCCTCGGTGATCGTCGACATCGGCTGCGACGAGTTCAACGTGTGCGACGACCCGGACGATGACGGCTTCGGCGGGGGTGGTCCGGGGGAGCTGTGCCCCGTGGACAACTGCTTCAACGACTACAACCCGTCCCAGTTCGACTGCGACCTGGACGGCAACGGTGACCCGTGCGACGTCGATACGGTCGACGGCGACGGCGACGGCTTCGCCCTGGGCTGCGACACCAACGACAACTCGACCAGCGAGTGCCTGGACGGTGACGCGGACCTGTGCGACGACTGTTCCAGCGGCGTCTGGGCCCCGGGCAACGACGGAACCGACAGCGACGGCGACGGCCTGTGCGACCTCGGCGATCCCGACGACGACAACGACGGCGTGCTGGACGGCAACGACAGCGCCCCGCTCGACCCGTTCGTCTGCAGCGACGTGGACAACGACACCTGCGACGACTGCTCCAGCGGGACGTACGACCCCTCCGACGACGGGACGGACAACGACGGCGACGGCGTGTGCAACGCCGGCGACAGCGCGAACAACAACGGCAACGTGTGCCGCGACGACGACGCCGACATGTGCGACGACTGCGCCAACGGCTCCTACGACCCGAACGACGACGGAACGGACACGGACAGCGACGGCATCTGCGACCTCGGCGACAACTGTCCGACGGTGTCCAACCTGGACCAGACGGACACGGACGCTGCGGGCGCCCTGGCACAGTGGGCCTCGAGCGCGTTCGCCAGCTCGGAGTTCGACACCGGGGACTACTCGGCGAACCAGGCCACCGGCGCCCCGGACAGCGGTGGCGTCTGTGCGGACGGTCCGACGAACTGGTCGCCGGCCGATCCGGTCTCGACGCCGGAGTTTCTCGAACTGGGCTACGCCACGCCGGTCCAGGCCACCGGAGTCTCGGTGCACGAGGCTCTGGAGAGCGGCTTCGTCACCTCGATCGAGCTGCGCGACTTCTCCGGTTCGCTGCAGACGATCTGGTCCGGAACGGACAACACCGCGTGCGGCGACGTGTTCTCGCCGACCTGGAACTCGACGCCGTATCTCGTCACCGGCGTGCGGGTGAACACGCAGGCGCCCAACTGGGAGGAGGTCGACGCGGTCGAGCTGCTCGGCGTCTCGACCGACCTCGCCGGCGACGCCTGCGACAACTGCCCCGCCGTGCTCAACCCGGGCCTCGTGGACACCGACAACGACGGCGACGGCAACGCCTGCGACGACGACGACGACAACGACACGGTCCTCGACGACGACGACACCGACCCCGTCGACCCCAGCGTGTGCCAGGATCTCGACGATGACGACTGCGACGACTGCTCGCAGCAGGCGACCGTGCTCAGCTTCGGATTCGATTCCGATGCCGACGGCTTCACCTACCAGGACGATGCATTCCGCGGTACGAACCAGCCGACGTACGCCGCCGGCGACTACGTTGC
Source organism: bacterium (assembly GCA_024226515.1). Lineage (GTDB taxonomy): Bacteria > Acidobacteriota > Polarisedimenticolia > Polarisedimenticolales > Polarisedimenticolaceae > JAAELQ01. The sequence continues at coordinate 1,740 of JAAELQ010000078.1, read as the reverse complement.
CGCGGGCGGGTTCAGCGGCGGCGGACTGCGGGTCAACGTCGGCGGCGTGAATGGCACCGACATCCTGTTCATGTCCGGCGGCTGGAGCACGACGCTGGATCTCGCCGCGGCGACCGACGTCCAGGTCTCGTTCCGCTACCGTCTGTTCCTGCCCGGCGTGTACGAGGCGGACGAAGAGGGAGAGGTGCTGTTCAGCGTCGACGGTCTGCTCGTGGGCACCGACCCCGACGACTTCGTGGCCCAGCTCGTGGGCCCCGGCGGCGGCGGACCGGACCAGACCACCGGCTGGATGCAGTTCCAGGCCGACCTCGGCGCGCTGAGCTCGGGCCAGCACGACTTCATACTCGGCGGCTACAACAACAAGAAGACCACCGCTGACGAGATCACCGAGATCCTGATCGACGACGTGGTATTCACGCTCGGCGGCACCGCGAGCGGGCCGGACGTCAACAACGACGGCCCGGACAACGACGGCGACGGCGCCTGCGACGACGGCGACCCGGACGACGACAACGACACCGTCCCGGACGGCGACGACAGCGACCCGTTCGACGATACCGTCTGCCGCGACGCCGACAACGACCAGTGCGACGACTGCGTTTCGGGCACCGACGATCCCGCCAACGACGGCCCGGACAACGAGCCGGACGGCCTGTGCGACCTCGGCGACCCCGACGACGACAACGACGGTGCGCTCGACGGCGACGACAGCCACCCGTTCGACCCGCTGCTCTGCGGCGACACCGACGGCGACACCTGCGAGGACTGCATCGGTGGGACGAGCGACCCGGCCAATGACGGACCCGACGTCGACTCGGACGGCATCTGCGACGCCACCGACACCGACAACGACAACGACCTCGTCGACGACGTCGACGACAACGAGCCGCTGAACCCCAACGTCTGCCGCGACGTCGACAACGACAATTGCGACGACTGCACGAACGGCACCGACGACGTTGCCAACGACGGCACCGACACCGACTCCGACGGGCTGTGCGACGCCGGCGATCCCGACCAGGACAACGACAACGTCCTCAACGGCGACGACAGCGCGCCGCTCGACAACACCGTCTGCCGCGACGTCGACAACGACAACTGCGACGACTGCTCCAGCACCGTCGACGACGTCGCCAACGACGGCACCGACACCGACTCCGACGGACTGTGCGACGCAGGCGACCCCGACCAGGACGACGACGGGGTTCTCAACGGCGACGACAACGCGCCGCTCGACAACACCGTCTGCCGCGACGTCGACAACGACAACTGCGACGACTGCTCCAGCGGCAGCGACAACGTCAACGACGACGGCACCGACACCGACTCCGACGGACTGTGCGACGCAGGCGATCCGGACCAGGACAACGACAACGTCCTCAACGGCGACGACAGCGCACCGCTCGACAACACCGTTTGCCGCGACGCCGACAACGACAACTGCGACGACTGCTCCAGCGGAACGGACAACGTCGCCGACGACGGCACCGACACCGACTCCGACGGACTGTGCGACGCAGGCGACCCCGACCAGGACGACGACGGAGTTCTCAACGGCGACGACAACGCGCCGCTCGACAACACCGTCTGCCGCGACGCCGACAACGACAACTGCGACGACTGCTCCAGCGGCAGCGACAACGTCAACGACGACGGCACCGACACCGACTCCGACGGGCTGTGCGACGCCGGCGATCCCGACCAGGACAACGACAACGTCCTCAACGGCGACGACAGCGC
>JAAELQ010000077.1 GCA_024226515.1 bacterium | reverse complement strand
GGTGACCTCTGCGACCCCGACCAGGATGGCGATGGGCACATCGCGCGCCTCATGGGCGGGCTCGACTGTGATGATCGCAACGCCGCTACCCACCCCGACGTCGAGGAGACCCAGACCACGGAAGAAGACTGCGTCTACTGCAACGGCATCGACGACGACTGCGACGGCTTCGTGGATGAGGGTTGCTACGACACGGACGGCAACGGCACCCCGGACTGCTTGAGCATCGACGACGACGGCGACACGGTGCCCGACGAAGACGACAACTGCCCGTTCGATCCCAACGAGGACCAGGAGGACAACGACGGCGACGCCATCGGCGACGCCTGCGACGACGACGACGACAACGACGGCTGGGACGACACGGAAGACAACTGTCCGACCATCGTCAACGTCGACCAGGCCGACCTCGACGAAGACGGCATCGGCGACGCCTGCGACCTGGATCTGGACGGCGACGGGGTCGAGAACGACTTCGACAACTGTCCGCTCGATCCGAATCCGTCGCAGGACGACAACGACCTCGACGGGCCCGGCGACGTCTGCGACGACGACGACGACAACGATGGCGTCTTCGATGTCGCCGACAACTGTCCGCTGCTGGCCAACGGCGGCCAGGAAGACAACGACGGCGACACCATCGGCGACGTCTGCGACCCGGACGACGACAACGACGGCGTGCCGGATACCGGCGACAACTGTCCGCTCGATCCGAACCCGGCGCAGGACAACGCCGACGGCGACGGCCTCGGCGACGCCTGCGACCCGGACGACGACAATGACGGCGTGTCCGACGGTCTGGACAACTGTCCGCTGACCGCCAACACGGACCAGGCCAACCTCGACGGCGACGCCCAGGGGGACGCCTGCGATCCGGACGACGACGGCGACGGCGTCGACGACGTGGCCGACAACTGCCCGCTCGACCCCAACCCCGACCAGGACAACAACGACAGCGACGGCCAGGGCGACGTCTGCGACGACGACGACGACAACGACGGCGTCCTCGACTCAGGCGACAACTGCCCGCTCGACGCCAACTCCGACCAGGCCGACCTGGACGGAGACACCATCGGCGACGTCTGCGACGACGACGACGACGGCGACGGCATCAACGACGGCTCGGACAACTGCCCGCTGGTGGACAACCCGGGGCAGGACGACGCCGACCTCGACGGCGCCGGCGACGCCTGCGACGACGACGACGACAACGACGGCGTCCTCGACCCGGCCGACAACTGCCAGTTCACCGCCAATCCCGACCAGGAGGACGCGGACGGCGACGGCCAGGGCGACGTCTGCGACGGCGACCTGGACGGCGACGGGGTGGCCAACGAAGACGACAACTGTCCCTTCACCGTCAACCCCAGCCAGACCGACACCGACGAGGACGGCTTCGGCGACGTCTGCGACGACGACGATGACAACGACGGCGTTTTCGACGTCAACGACAACTGCCCGTTCGAGGCCAACCCCTTCCAGGAGGACCTGGACGGTGACGGCCAGGGCGACGTCTGCGACAGCGACGACGACAGCGACGGCGTCGCCGACGGCGCGGACAACTGCCCGACCGACGCCAACCCCGGCCAGGCGGACAACGACGAGGACGGCCTCGGCGACGCCTGCGACCCGGACGACGACAACGACAACGTCGAGGACGGCTCGGACAACTGCCCGTTCGCCGCCAACTCCGACCAGGCCGACAACGACGGCGACGGTCAGGGCGACGCCTGCGACGCCGACGACGACAACGACGGCGTCGCCGACGGCGCGGACAACTGCCCGACCGAGGCCAACCCGTCCCAGACCGACAGCGACGGCGACGGTCAGGGCAACGCCTGCGACCCGGACGACGACAACGACGGAGTGCTGGATCCGGCGGACAACTGCCCGCTGGCAGCCAATCCCGACCAGGCCGACAACGACGAGGACGGCGCCGGCGACGTCTGCGACGACGACGACGACAACGACAGCGTCCCCGACGGCGCGGACAACTGCCCGCTCGACGCCAACATCGACCAGATCGACTGGGACGAGGACGGCGCCGGCGACGCCTGCGACGACGACATCGACGGCGACGGCGTGGCCAACGACAACGAGGTCTGCGAGTTCACCCTGCCGGGCATGGTGGTCGACCCCGAGACCGGCTGCTCGATCTTCCAGCTCTGCCCCTGCGACGGGCCCTCCGGCATGAGCCGGCCGTGGCGCAACCACGGGCAGTACGTCAAGTGCATCCGGCGCAGCGCCCGGACCTTCGAGCGCGAGGGCCTGATCACCAAGAACGAGCGCAAGGCCATCCAGCGTGCGGCGCGGCGTTCCGAGTGCGGACGCAGGCATCACCATTGCGACCACTCGGACAGCGACTCCCACCACGACGATGACTCCGACAGCGACAGCGACGTCTACACCGGCTCGTGCCGGACCAAGCTGCAGGGCGTCCAGCTCGAGTACCGCGGTCCCGACCGCAGCGGTCCGCTGACCGTCGAGCTCCAGGCCGACCGCTTCCGCCACGATCGGGTGGAGCACTCCTTCCCGAACGGCCTCACCTACGGCACCGTGCTCAGCCTGTCGAGCGAGAACAACCTCTCGATCGACGCCATGGAGCACGGCCGCAACGACCTCGGGAAGAAGATGCGGATCTACGTCGACGGCATGATGCAGGAGCTGCACACCAGCTGCTCCGAGCGCATCCACCGCGGTGAGGCGATGCCGCTCGAAGACCCGCGGGGTGCTCTCTCCTACGACTGGTTCGTGGTCGAGTTCATCGAGAAGTGAACCGCGGCCGGCTCGGCTGAGCTGAGGCGGAGGCCATTGGGCCTCCGCCTCTCTCATTGGGGCGCCAGCACTCCGTGCTCGGACGGACTGTTGGCCAGAGGAGGGGTTGGCCAAGTAGCCTCGCCGCAGGCGAGGGTTCTTGGGGCTGCTACCGCAGCAGCCCCGGCGCTTCTCGAAGCGGCCCGGGCTGACGGGTCTTCCGATCACTCGGTGCTCTCGGCTCGAAGGAGATCGACTTCGACCTCGACTTCCGCCTGACCGGCGTCGGCCGCGCTTTCGGCCCGCCCCAGAGCTATGGCGGCGACGGACGAAGCCTCGGGCACGGCGGTCTTGGCCGAGCGCTCTTTGGAGGCCGCACTGATTGAGAACCGTGATGTCTCATTCGCCCCTCTTCGCGGGGACGAAAGCACGCGACCTACCTTCCGAGACGACGAATCGACCGAGATATCCGACGTGATTCCTCGCGGCAAGGTGGACTTGATCGTTCGCGCCCGGTCAACTAGACTGGTCATATGGTGATCAACGCTTCAGAGTTCAAGGCCAAGTGCCTGGCGATCCTCGACGAAGTCTCCGCCACCGGCGAAGCGGTGACGATCCTCAAGCGCGGAAAGCCCGTGGCAGAGCTCGTGCCGCCCGTCTCGACCGACTCCAGGTACCCGCAGGACGATCTGCGGGAGAGCGTCGTGATCAAGGGAGACGTCGTGGAGCCTGTGCTCCCGGCCGAAGCCTGGGAAGCAGTGGCTGGATCCGGCGATTGAAGGCCCTGCTCGACACCCACGTGCTCCTGTGGTGGCTGGGGACCGGCAGCCGGTTGTCTGCAGCCCAATGGAAGGTGATTGAAAGCGCCGGTCCGGGAAGGCCCCTCTGGGTTTCCGAGATCACCCTCTGGGAGATCGCGACCTTGTGCAGCCTGGATCGCATCGAGCTGCGTCTGCCCCTTCGCGATTGGCTCGAGAAGGCTACGGCGCCGCCGCTGGTCCGGCGTTTCGGCCTCTCACCGGCGGTCGCGGCCGAAGTGGCGGCCCTGCCGGACTCCTTTCATCGCGACCCGGCGGACCGGATCATCGTGGCGACAGCCCGTGTACTTGGTGCGACTCTCTTGACGCAGGACCAGCGCATCCGAAGAGCCGAGCTGGTTCCCACTCTCTAGAAAGACCTGCCTCGAGCGCTTGCGCCCGCAGGGGCCGAAGATGTCGAGATCGTGGATTACCACTGAAGGAGAAGACCATGCGTGAGCTCGAGCCTGTGACCCCCGGCGAGTTGCTGCGCGAGGAGTTTCTGGTACCTATGGGAATCTCGCAGTATCGACTTGCGAAAGAGATCGGCGTGCCACCCCAGCGAATCAGCGAGATCGTCCTGGGAAGGCGAGCCATCACGGCCGACACGGATCTACGCCTGTGCCGGTTCTTCGGTCTGTCCAAAGGCTACTGGCTACGCGCCCAGGCCGCCTACGACACTGAAGTGGCGGAAGCCACGCTCGCTGAGGCCCTGAAGAAGATCCGGCCCTGGAGAGGGTTACGGCTCGCCACCGAGCACTCGGGATGACGTGCTGATAGCTCGCGCCGTCCAGCTCGACCAGACCGCCCGGACAGGCGTCACTCTCTGAAATCTCGCCTCTCCGAGGCCCCGCGGCACGGCTTGGCGAAGAGCGCCGTGGCCGTCGGGCACGTCGAATCCTGGCGCGAGATCTCCCTCACCGAGGGTCACCTGCAGCAGCTGCACCGCGACCTGCTGCGCGAGTCGACTCGCGACGAGCACCACCGGGGGCGGTACAAGACCGCCCCCAACCACGTGGAAGCCTTCGACTCCGCCGGCCGCGGTCTCGGCGTCGTGTTCGAAACCGCCACGCCCTTCGAAACCCCTCGACTGATGGAGTCGCTGGCCCGCTGGACGGCTTCGGCCCTCGACGACGGCGGCCATCATCCGCTGCTGGTCATCGCCGCGTTCGTCGTCCGCTTCCTGGCAATCCACCCCTTCCGAGGCTTGGAAAGGCGCCACCCACCTCGGTCAGACGGTCGGCGAGCTGCCGTGTTCCCGCTCAAGGGAAGAAACGATAGATCTCTCTGCGATCGAGGAATCGGACCATGATGATCACCCTCTCCCTGAACAGAAAGCCCAGCCGGTGACTGCGGATCCGCACGCGATAAGCATCCTGAGCACCTTTGAGCTTCTTGACGTCGCTCGAGGAGCTTTCGATCCTTGATTCGCTTGAGATCGCGAGCGAAGCTCGACTCGAACTTGACCCTCAAGCAGTGCCCTCGATGATCGAGAAGATCTCCTCCCTCGAGACGTAATCGCCACGGTCGCCCTCTCGAATGGCATGGACCATCGCGAGGTCCTCGAGGGCCTCTGCCACGGCATCATAGACGACCTCCCGGTGCTGCTTCAGGGCTTCGGCCACGGCCTCCTGCACCAGGGCCTTCAGCTGTCTCGTATCGACACTGACCTGGCTCATGAAATCAGTCTACCATCATCGAAGTCGATCATGGCCGCCAACGCCATCGCCTCGCGCTTGACGGCGGTCCGCGAGACCTCGAGGGCGAGGGCGATCTCGTCGTGGTTGAGGCCGCCGAAGTAGCTCAGCTGCAGGGCCTCGGCCTGGCGCGGGGCGAAGGCG
>JAAELQ010000075.1 GCA_024226515.1 bacterium | reverse complement strand
CGGCGGGCAGCGCTCGGGTTCACAGCCGTGCTCCAACTGCTTGCACGACACGATCCAGGTCGGCTCCGTGTGCCCCAGCGGCACACCTCGGGCAACGCCGACCGACATGCCGGCGTCACCCTCGACGTAAGGCTGCGGGCAACTCGTCCCGCGCGCTCGGCAAATCGCCTCCATGTCGGTGAGGCGGCGCTCGATCCGCTCGACGGTCGCGGCCTTGTCCCCGCGGCACGCCCCGAGCGCGGCCTTCTCGTCTACGCACGCTGCGAACGGCTTGCACTCCTCGGCGGTGCAGGCGGGGAGCGGGTCGCAGGTGTGCGTCGACGCACCAAGAGCCCCGCCCACGAGAAACGCTGTTAGCATCCAGATGGCCGCGATAGTGATGGCCACTTTTTCTCGTTTCGTCAGCTTCATTCGTCGCCTCCCTTCGGTTGCTCGGCGGCACGACGACTCACCTCCGTCAAAACGTGGGATCGAATCATCGCGAACACCTGACTCGCGACACGCTTACTGGCACTTCCAATAGCCCCACTATGAAGGTCGATGTCCCCATGTGCATGGATCGTTGACTTGATGGCTCCGCTGATCTCCTTTTCGAGTT
>JAAELQ010000074.1 GCA_024226515.1 bacterium | reverse complement strand
GCGGTCCGTCGCAAGCCACATTTCCGACTGACTCTCTCGGTCCCGACGGCCCATCGACATCGGAGTCCTCCTCGTTCTCGGATCGATTTTACTCGAACGTTCGATCGGCGAGATGGGAGTTTTTCAACGGGCTGCTAGGTGCGCACCTTGCCGGGTTCGGAATCCGGCTGCTCGAAATATGCTCCAAGACTCGGAGCGGGGGAAGGCTATATCTCCACCGCGTCGGCGACGAGAGCTCTGCTAAGGCAACGGCGGGACCGCTCGCGGGGCACCGTCCGATGCATCGCCCCACGGCCCGTCCGAGCAGCTGTTCCGCGCGGCGACGAGGTAGCGCAGCAACGCGCCACTCGGCGGCGCGCCGGCGTCGGTCCATCCGGGCTCGCTCAAGTCGGAGAAGAACAGGCCGTCCGGCGCTCCGCCGACGGCGCCCGACATTCCGGACTCGCGGTAGACGTCGAACGTCGTGCCGGATCCGGCGGGCGGGGCGAGCGAGTACCAGGCCATCCGTCCGGCGTCGTACATCCGGACGCCTTCGACCTCGAGCGGATCGGCGAAGGCCGATGCGTCCGACGGTGCGCAATCGCAAACATCTCCCACGCCGTCCCCGTCGACGTCCGTCTGGCCCGTGTTGCCGTCCTGCGGGCAGTTGTCGTAGGGATGCTCGATCCCGTCCGCGTCGCCGTCCGAAACGAGCTCGTAGGTACGGTGCTGGGGGCCGACGAGCGCTGCAGACCAGGACGGGATCTCGCTGTGCAGCTTGAAGCCGTAGCTGACCGAGAGTCCTCCCGCGTGACGGATCTGGCCCGGAGCGAGCTCGGTTGCGAGGAACATCAGGCCGCCGCCCGTGATGAAGTCGAACACCGGGTCGTCGGGTGCCGCGGGCGTCAACGTGGAATGATCGAAGAGCAGCGGGAACGTCGCTCCCGTACCGCCCATGCGCTCGAATATCTTCGGGGAGTCCGTCGTCAGGTTGTAAAAGTACCAGACGCCGCTCGCCGAGTTGAGGAACTCGAAGTCCTTGATCTCGGTCCCGCTGACGCTCCCGTGCAGCACCGCCCAGGTGCCGCCGCTCAGCGTTCCGCCGTGACCGATGGCGACCTGGTTGTCGAGGAAGGTGCCGTCGTAGACAATGTTGGCCAGCGCGTTGTAACTCCCGACGGCCAGCCCGTACTCGGCGTCCCGGAACACGCAGTCCACCATCAGGTTCTCCGAGCAGTTGGTCGGCGTCACAAGCCCGATCCCCAGTGCCTGCTTCCCGCCGATGAAATGGCAGTCGTAGAACATCACTTCTTGGGTCGCGTGCCCCACGTCCGGCTCGTTCTCGAGCCCCACGTTGGGCACGGCGATCGGGTCGGGGTCCGACGGGTCGAAGGCGGCCGTCTCGAAGGTGATCCCCTGAATCGTCGCGTAGGCCACGCCGTCCGAAAGGAAGGTCGAGCCTTTGTCCGCGAGATCGCGCACGACGAACGTCTTGTCCGATCCGGCGCCGGCGATCCAGCCTCCCTGGGAGTGCGGTGGCGGCGGGAAGTCCTTGTGCATGAAGCGCAGCGGCGCTGTGATCCGGTAGGTGCCCTCGGGAAGGTAGATCGTCTTGCCATCGATCAGCGCCTGCTGGATCGCGCTCGTGTCGTCGGCGACGCCGTCTCCGACCGCGCCGTAGTCGGCCTTGACGTCGAGCATCCCCGGCAGCGCGACGTCGGCCGTCGGACGAACCAGCGGCAGCGGTACGGTCACCTCGGGGATCGGCGGGATCGCCGTGTAGTCGTCGAGTGTGAGGTCGGGGAAGGCGAACCGCGCGTGCGGCTCGGTCGGATCTCCCGTGACCCACTGGTAGGAATAGACGTTCCCCGCGTGGATCTCGGTTGCCGCGTCGACCGGCAGCAGATCGACCTTGTCGTGCAGCCGGTTGCCCAAGGCGACGATCGTCGCCGACGGGGCGTTGCCGCTGACCAGCTTTCCCGCTCCCGTCAACGAGTTGTTGCTCAGCATCCAGACCGTTCCCGCAGCGTTGTAGTCGATGTAGTGGCTCGATCCGTCCGTCGGGTCGATCCACGCGCCGCTGTTGTTCATGAACAGCACGTCGACGGCTTCGGAGGAGGGTGCGACGTAGAGATGCGCGGACGGGAATGCCGTGTAGCCGTTCGATCCCTCGCTACGTACGTTGACGACCGCGTGCGGCCCGAGCCGCGAGGCGCGGTCGATGCGAAAGTCGGCGATTCCCCGGGCGCTCTGGACCCCGGTTCCGTAAAGCCGGAGACGTCCCTGTTTCTGCCGGGTGTGGAATACCTCGTCCGAGGGTGCGGAGGGTACGCGCGGGCCGTTGTTGATGTTGCCCGCGACCATCAGATAGTCGGCATCCGGGTGATCGATGACGACGGGGGAGTCGACCCAACCGTTGCCCGCGATGAACGTACTCTGGATCCGGAAGCTCCCGGGACCGCGAATCTCCAGCACGCTCTGGGCCAGGAACGCGTCCTGGATCTCGAGCTCCATCGGCAGCGTGTTCTCGATCCGTAGGCTGACCGAATTCTCCCGCGTCGAGCCGCCGGTCGTCGGGTCGTGCGCCGGCCAGAGCATCATCCCGGTGATGTTCAGGATCGTCGCGTCGCGCACGATGAACATCGGCCGGCTCGGATCGAGCGAGCGTAACCGCGTCTTCATGCGGTCGCCGCCGTGCAGGAACAGCGGCGTCTCGCGGTCGATCACGATCGGGTTGTCGACGAAGTGGTCGCCGGCTTCGAGATAGAGGTACGTTTCGTTCTGGATCGCGTCTCCCAGCGTCGCGTAGCCGGCAGCGGGAACGAACTGCGAGTAGGCCGTTGGGTGGCTGAAATCTCGCGCTGCCTCCACGGGCGCGGCCCCAAGGAGCAAACAGGCGGAAACCAGAAAAACGGTGATCTTGACCATCGCGACCCCCTCTCTCCCACCAAATGTACCGCGGTCGGGGCGCGACGACCCGCAGGAGCACTACAATCCCCCCATGCAACCCGACCCATCCCTCCTGCACTACCGCCGACCTGAAAAGCTCGGCGAAGGGGGCATGGCCGAGCAGCCTTCCGTACGGGAGGCTGAAGGGGTACTCGTCGCTAGTATTCCCGGCACGGCCACCGTATTCATTGGATCTTCAACCCCTCACGCAACTTCCCGATCGCCTGATGACAGGCCTCGGAGGCGGTTCCGGAGTTGCCGACCGCGAGGAGCACCAGATCCAGCTTGGGCGCCGCCCAGACCAGCGAGTGCCAGGTGCCGTCGCTGCCGTCGTGAGTTCAGGCTTCTCCCTTGGCCCAGTCCATTACGCCATCGCCCCACCCCGCAACGTAGCCGCTATGGCCGGTATCCGTGTGTAGCCGCCGGAAACTCTTTGAGCTGATCAAGCCCTCGTCCGAGCCGTTGTATCCTTCGATGTGTTGGATGACGAAGGTGGCCCAGTCGCGCAGGTTCATGTGGACGAGACCGGCAGGAGACAAGGACTCGGGCAGCTTTCCCCCAGGCCCGAGGTCCAGCGCCTGCCACTTGCCGTCTTTCTCTTGATGCCCGACGGGATGATGCTTGCCCGGTGGTGAACCGATCCCCGCGCTCTCGAGCCCCATGGGCTTGAACACCTCCGCCACGATCAACTCTTCCCAGCTGCGGTTGGTGCGCTTCTCCATGATTGCGGCCGCGATCACATAGCCGTTGTTGGAGTACTCCATCCCGATGCCGATAGGCTTCGTGGGCGCCCCCTTCAGTACAATGCTCGCGATCTCGCGTCGCTGCTCCACCGGCGTGCCCTTCTTGGCGGCGATCCTTTTCGCCCCGCTCAACCCGCTGAACTCCGGATTCCCGTAGTCTGCGATGCCGCCCTGATGGCGCAGGAGCATCTCGATCGTCACGTCGTGATAGCTCGGGTGAAAGTCCTTCGCCAGCGCGGGCAGACCATCCGCGATGGTGGTTCCCCAGCTGAGCTTGCCCTGTTCGATGAGCACCGCCGCCAGAGTGCTGGTCATGGCCTTGGTGCAGGATCCGATGTGGAACGGGTCGTCGATCTCGATTCTCTCCTTGGTCTCCACCGAGCGCACGCCGGCTACGCCGAAGCCGACCAGCTTGCCGTTTTGAACGGCCATGACCGCCAAGCCGGGCAGGTCGGACGCAGCGCGAATCTCCTCGAGGTCTGCGCTGACGTCGAGGACCGACGCCTGCTGCTGGAGAACGGGCTCCTGCTGCTCTGGGACACGACGCGCGGACAGATCGATCGATGCGGTTTCGACAGCCGGTGGAGTGCTTTGGGTGTCGGCCGTGTGTCGCGGCTGACTCGCACAAGCACTCAGGGCTACAAGAGCGAGTAAGAGCAAGAGCGTTGGTGTGCGTGCGTTCTGCATTGTTCTAGCTCCGTACCGACCGGGTCGTCGCGTTGCGACCGCTGATCTCACAGTATTGCGTCTGAGCGGCGACGTAGGGTGTGCTGCTCGACTTCGCCCATCGAGAATACGCCGTCGAGCAGTATCGCCGCGTAACAGTCGTGTCACATGCTTGGTCGGGGAGCCATCTTCGACGGCTACGCATTCCTACGACATCCGGTTAGCTGCTACGCAGAGGAAGATGTCGCAGGACGTCCAGCGCTCGACGCGCGCAGCACGATGCCGACCAACGTCAGGGGCGCCGCGGAGGACCAGCAGCTTGAAGCTGGGCTCGACCTTCGACATCCCCGGCTTCGAGCACCTGCCCGAGCCCTGAACGCCCTCCCTTCGGTCTGACGCGGGTTCGATTCGATTCGCGCGGCCGCCGCGCGCTTCCTGTGCGCACTCCGATTTTCGCGTCACATTCTACGATCGTGCCGACCGATCCTTCGAATCGGTCTGCTCGTCGGCGATGTGTTGAACCGGAGCGTGGTTCCCACCGACTGGCGCGGTGTCTGTTCGATCTCAAGTACGAACATTGGTCGTTCCGTGCTTCGACATCGACACCAATTCGAGGGGGAGGCACTCATGTCCAGGTTCATGACACCGTGGAGACTCGTGGCCTTTTCGATTCTGCTTCTGGCCGCGTCCGTTCCCGGGCTGGGGCAGGTCGGCGGTTCGAACGAAGACGTTCAGTTCAACGACAACGGCGCACAGGGAGGCGCATCGGAGCTGCAGTACGACAAGGTCGCGGGTTCGACCTCGGTGACGATCCTGAACGAGGCACGCTACGTCCATCTGCACGCCTCGTCGGGCGACGGCTCCAGCGGAAGTCCCTGGTCCCTGACCTCGTCGGAATGGACGTCGCTGCTTGCGGGCGGCAACGAGACTCGATTCGTCAAGGGCTTCTACGACATGCTGGCCGACGATTCGGTCACGTTGCCGTCCGGGACGAATCTGACCTGCGATCCCGGTGCCGTTCTGCAATGGCCCGACTCCGTACAGACCGGCTCGAAATACATGCTGCAGATTCCGGCGGACGCCACCGGAGTCGTGATCCGGGGCTGCGAGTTCCAGCCGGGCATCGCCTTGCCGGACGAGGGAGAAGTCGGTGGACTGGGCCACACCTATATCGCGATCGGCGACGGCAGCTCCGAGAGTCAGGCGAACTTCACGATCGTCGGCAACGTGTTCGGACGCGCGAGGTACATCGACGACCCCTTTGTCCACCACGGAGAGACGATCGAGATCTTCAGCGGGACGACGGCATCGACGATCGCCGACAATCGATTCGGCGCCGCCAATTTCAACGTGCTCGTCGCAGGGGGCGACTCGAAGTCCCAGCACGACCACGATCGCCTGAGGATCATCGACAACAACTTCGACTATGATTACATCGACAATCAATTCGCCACGGCGGTTTCGATCGGTGACGGAAGCGCGAGCGCGGTCGGCGCTCGCTTCGACGTGCTCGCGATCCAGGGCAACTCCTTCAGGGCGCACACCGCGATGAACGTCGGGTTGGAGGGCACGGCCCTGAGCATCACGGACAACATCGCGAACAGTCCCTTCACCGACCTGTTGCTGAGAACGTCCGGTCCCGGAATCGATAGAGCGGTCATAGCGGATAACCAGTGCTACTTCGACGCCGTCACGGACGGTCCGCTCGGTCGCCCTCAACCTTGCGGCATGAACATCAACAACGTCACGCATCTGCTTGTCACCGGCAACACGATCTCGGGCCAGGACGCGACGAGTCTCAGCATTCGCCACTCGACCAAGGTCCTCGTGGCGAACAACATCGTCGATCGCGTGGAGGATAGCGCGCCCGGGGAGTCGTTTTCTTGCTATATCGTGCACGATGTCAAGCACGCGACTTACATCGGAAACCAGGCGGTCGACTGCGGCCACGCCGCGTTCGAGTTCTTCGCGGGACCCGGCGACGTCACCTCGGACGTCACGTTCTACAACAACACGTTCGTCCAGACGAAGGCGGTTCCCACGATGGATTGGGGTTTCCTGAATGCGAACTTGTGCAACGACTGCACGGCCATCGGAAACCAGGTACTCGGGCTCGATCTCGATTCCGGGTTCAGCGACTCTCCCGGATCGTTCGCGTATTCGCTCGCCAACTTCGAAACGACGGATCCGGTCAGCGAGGGCATGGACTTCGGGACGAACCGAATCACGTTGACCGACGGTAGCTTCGATACGACGATCGCGATCTCCGAGGCACCCGAGGAGGACACGGAGCTGCTGCTTCCACCGAACTCAGGGGAGTTTCATCAACTCCTGGCGACCGACGGAGATGGGAGCCTGTTCTGGCAGTCTCCGACGCTCGATTTCACGGATGTCTACCCGAGTTCCAACTCCGGAAGCTACAACGCCGGCTCGGCGGCGGCGGACCGCGATGGGAGCGATTGGGCGATCCGCATACTCAACGGCTCCGTTGCGCACGAATGGACGTTCCCCGACGTGGGCGTACGCACCGGAGAACTCGAAGTGTGGCATCGTCTCATCGGCGCGGGATGCAACACGGACACGCAAGAGATCAAGTACAGCACGGACGGAAGCTCTCCTCCGGCGACTTTGCTCGAGGCCTCGGCCGCCACGACGGACTGGGTCGTTTCGACGGTCCAGCTCGTGGATCAGGATCTTGCCCAGCTGATCGTCGGAGCCGAGGGCAGTGGTGGAGGATTCCCGCCCTGCAGCGGACATGTCGCGATCATCGCGTTCCGCGAGTCGGACACGGTGCGCTACGCGCAGCCGCCGCTCAACGTCGTTCTGGAGGGAGGTCTCAGCGTGGGAAGCCCCACCGAGCTCACGATCAGTGGCGGGGACATTGCGGTGACTCGGACGGTTCACACCGTCGACACCGAGAATGGAGCCTCCGTGGATCGTCTGAACACGATTCTCGGAGGCGACGAGGGCGGCCTGCTCGTGCTGCGATCCTCTGCCGCGGGCCGCACGGTCGAGGTCGAGCAGACCGACAACATCGTGCTCGACGGCGTCGGCGCGGTCTCGCTGGACGATCCCGACGACACGTTGACGCTGATCAAGGTCGGCGACAACTGGGTCGAAATCTCGCGCAGCGACAACTCGTAAGCCGTCCGCACACAATTCGGCCCGGGAGTCTCGTACTCCCGGGCCGAGCGCGCTGTCCGGCGATCACGGCGTCTGATCGATGCTCAACAACCCCGACGCACTCTGCCCCTCGTTGTCGGGCTCTCCCGCGGTCCCGTCCGAGTCCTCGTCCTCGTCGCTTCCGGTGCACGGATCGAAGAAGCAGCTCGTGGACTCGGCGTTGCCGGCGGCATCCACAGCGGCGACGACGAGGGTCATCGAATCGGCCGAGACGGTCACGGGGAATTCCCCGGGGGCGCTGACGACGCTGCACGAGGTTCCACACTCCGCGCCGATCAGTTCGCCATTCGAGACGGGGAACGACTCGCAGCTTCCGGGATCCGTACCGGTGGACTGCAGATGCAGCACGGCCTCGACGGTCACTTCGCCGCAGGCGTCGGAAGCCGAGTAGTCAACCTCCACGGCGCGAAGCGCCGAGGTACCCGGCCCGGGTGGCGCCCCGCGATCGAGTTCGAAGGGCGAGGGGGCTCCCGCGGCATCCGCCTCGGGCGTGCGCGGGTCGAACGACGCCGAGGTGGACATCGCGTTCAGCGAGCAGACGACCTCCGGCGCGATCTTGTCGCGGACCTCCACGGAGCACAGTTCCTCGACCGTGCCGCTGTCGTACGAGCACTCCACCGCGACGGACGTCGAGCCGAGGCCGTAGGGCCCGGCCGGGTCGCAGGTCAGGGACACTGCGTCGCCGCCCGGGGCCACGCACCGGGCGATGGTCGAGCACGGCACGTCGGCGACACACCCGGGACCGGCGGCGACCTCCGGAGCGAGGCAGGTGAGTGTCGGTGTGACCTGCGGCTGTGCGATCTTCGCCACGAAAGCGTCTCGTTCGCCGATGCCGCCGCCGTGCTCGGGCTGGAAGGGGTTCACGGTCGGAAAGTCCGTCGACGTCGTGTCTCCGACGATGTACGCGCTGCCGAACGAGTCGAGCGCGATGCCGCCCGAGCAGGTGGTTACGTTCTCGCCCTCGGTTCCGCCGAGGAACGTCGAGTAGATCAACCGATCTCCGGCCGGCGTGAAGCGCGAGACGAACACGTCGAAGAACCCGGCGTGTTGGGGCTGGAACGCGTCGAGGATCGGGAAGTCGGTTGCCCCCGTCGAGCCGGTCACGTACGCGCTTCCTCCGGCATCGACCGCGATTCCCTGTCCGTAGGTCGCGAACTCTCCGCCCAGGTATGTCGAGTACGCGAGCGTGTTCCCTGCCGGGCTCAGCTTGGTCACGAAGGCATCGCGCGGACCCGCGATCGTGGGTTGCACGGCCGCCTCCACGGGGAAGTCCGGAGACGTCGTGTCTCCGATGACGTATGCGTTGCCGTTCGCGTCGACCGCCATCTCGCGCGGCAACTCGTCCCCGAGGCCACCGAGGTAGGTGGAGTAGATCAGCGTGGCCCCGTTGGAGGCAAGGCGCGAGACGAACACGTCGGCATCGAATGCCCCGCTCCGGTTCTCGGACTGAAACGGGTTCACCACCGGAAAATCGTCCGCGGCGGTATCGCCCGCGACGTAAACGCTGCCATCCGGCCCCACTCCGACGTCGGACCCGTAATCACCCCCTCCGGGGTCGAGTCCATCGGTCATGGTGCCGCCCAGATAGGTCAGGAACAACACCTGGGAGCCGTCGACGCTCAGCTTGGCCACCAGCGCATCTCCGACACCCCCGAGAGTCGTTTGAACCGCGCTGACGGTCGGCAGATCCAATGATGTGGTCCACCCCGCGATATGCGCGCGCCCTTCCGCATCGACCGCGATGCCGTGCCCGCGGTCCTCGCGGGTTCCGCCAAGCAGTCTGGAGTAGACGATCGCATTCCCGTCCGGGCTCAGCTTGGTCACGAAGGCCTGGTTGTTGTTTCCGCTCGGGGGCAGATCGGGCTCGGTCGTCGGGAACGTCGACGACAGCGTGTATCCCGTCAGGTACGCGGCGCCGGACTCGTCGATCGCGATGCTCTCGCCGTTGTCGATTCCGTTTCCTCCGATCAGGGTGGAGTAGATCAGGCCGTCGCCCGCGAGGTTGAACTTCGTCACGAACATCGAGAAGCCGAAGTCGCCCGGCAGCGGATTGAGCTGCGGGAAATTGTTGGATCCGCTGGTTCCCGTGACGTAGGCGTGGCCCTCCGCATCGACGGCGATGTCACCGGAGGAGTCGTGGTACGAGCCGCCGAGGTAGGTCGCGTACTCCAGAACCGGGTCGATGGTGACCGCCCGGCTGCGATCGAACTCACCCAGCTCGAAGCCGAATGTGCCGTCCGCACGGAAGCGATAGCGGCCGTCGACCTTGCGTCGTTTTCCGTTGAACTCCTGGTAGACGCGGGGCCTCGTCATCACGACGGTCTCCCGTCCCGACACGATGCGTACGTCGCCGCCCGGCTCCAGCGTCACGTCCTCCGCGCCGTCGACGAACACCGAGATCCGCGCGGGGTCCGCGCCTGGACGGACCACGAAGTCGTACTCGAGAGACGGGCCCGAGCCGTAGTACTCGACGTCGATGCCGGGGTAGACGTCCGTCCGGCGCACGCGACCGTATGTCGGCACGTCGGTCACCCACTTCTCCGGGTCGTTCCCCAGCAAGTAGTTGATCTTCCCTTCGAGCGGTTCAACGCCGCTGAGTGCGGCGTCGGAGTCGTTGCCGGCCATGCGCAGTCGGATCTGCTTGCCCGCTCTTCCGAGCCTCACGACCGTCGCGTCCTTCGTCAGGAAGACGTTGTACTGCGACCCGCGCGACACGAATCTCACCGCCGACTCGGACTGTCCGACGTTGGCCTCGAAGAACCGCGGCACCTCGCCGAACCGCGTCGGCGCGGGACGTGCCTGGGGCCGCAGGGCGCGTCCGGGGCGCGTTTGTCGGGACTCGACCTGCGTCGCCACGGTCACGAGAAAGACGAACATCACAGCCAGCGCTTTACCGAACCTCATCATCGCTCCCCCCGCCATTTTCCGTAGGATCCGAGTGCTATAGTTTGGCTCATCTTGGCCCCAGACGAAACGGAGATTCGAACCATGGACTTCACCGACCGAACCGCCCTCGTCACCGGCTCGGCCAGGGGCATCGGCCTGGAGATCGCCCGGCTGTTTTACGAGGGCGGCGCCGAGGTGGTGATTGTCGACCTGACCCAGGAAGGGGTCGAGGCCGCCTGCAAGGAGATCGCGGGGGCCACCGACGATGAGCGCATCGCCGGATTCACCTGCGACGTGGCCGACCCCGACTCGGTCTGGGCGCTGTTCCGTTCCGTGAAGCACCGTTTCGGAAAGCTGGACATCCTGGTGAACAACGCCGGCATCACGCGGGACGGACTGTTCGCGCGGATGACCCTGGAGTCCTGGAAGAAGGTCATCGACGTGAACCTCACCGGGACCTACCTGTGCTGTCGCCAGGGGTTGGCGCTGCTTCGCAAGTCGCCTGCCGGCAGGATCGTCAACGTCTCCAGCATCTCGGCCAGCGGCAACATCGGCCAGGCGAACTACTCCGCCTCCAAGGCCGGCGTCGTCGGCCTGACCAAGACGCTGGCGCTGGAGCTGGCTCGTTACCACTTGACCGTCAACGCGGTGGCTCCCGGCTTCATCGACACCGAGATGACCGAGGCGGTCTCCGACGAAGCCCGGAAATTCTGGCTGGACAAGATCCCGGCCAAGCGGGCGGGCACCACCACGGATGTCGCCCGTGCGGTGGCGTTCCTGGCCAGCGGCGACGCGTCCTACATCACCGGCGAAGTCGTGGAAGTGGACGGAGGCCTGCACGTGCCCAAGCAGTTTCCGGTACGGACCGGGACCGAGGCAGGCTGAACTTCCAGGGAGGTCCACTCAATCGGGAAGGGCAGGAGCTTGCCCGGGCCCCAGGTTGTGCGTATAGTGTTTATGTATATGAAAGCTATACAGATCAGCTTCGATGAGGCCCTGCTGGCGGAACTCGACGCCACCGAGGAGGCCCGCCGCGAGGGCCGCTCCGCGGTCCTGCGCAAGGCGGTCCGCGAGTACCTGCGGCGTCGCCGGCGACACGCCGTGGCCGAGAGCTATCGACGCGCCTACGGTGACGAGTCACCCCTGGGTGAGGAGTTCGAGGGCTGGGAAGACCAGGGACAGTGGCCGGATCCGACGTGAACCGTGGAGAGATCTGGTTCTACGAGTTCAAACGCCCGGACAAGCGCCGGCCGGTCGTCATCCTCTCGCGTCAGGATGTGATTCCGCTTCTTCGCACGGTGATGATCGCGCCGATCACGTCGACGATTCGTGGCGCCCCGAGCGAGGTCGTGGTGGGAGTGGACCAGGGCTTGAAACGCGACTCGGCGATCAACCTCGATCACGTGCAAACCGTCGAGAAACAACGGCTGCGGAAGTACATCGGTCATCTGGATCGAGACAAGATGACGCGCGTTTGCCGAGCGCTCGCGATCGCGACCGGCTGCGCCAGCTGATCGACCGGGTTTTCGAATGGCGTCGGCGCGCCCGGCTCTCACCCCCCCCGCTGATCCCGGGTGCCGGGCGGAAATCGATTAGACTGCCCTCTGGTTCCGGAACTGGAAGGCGCTCATGAGGGAATTGACGCTGATCGTCGCGCTGGCGTGGCTCGGACTGTCGCCGGCCCATGCCGCCGATGCGGCGCTGCCGCCCCTGGAATGCGTCGAGCTCCTCCGGCAGGCGAGGCTCGCGAAGATGCACGGCGATCCGGATCGCGCCCGCGCGTCGTTGCAGCAGGCGGCCGAGTCGTTTCCCGACGAGCTGATCCCGCTCGTCGCGTTGCTGGAGCACCACCGCGAGTTCGACGCCCCCGCGGAGGACGTGAACCGGTTGCGGGGCCTGCTCACCGGGAGGCTCGCGGACCCCGAGCGTCTCGTCCCTCAGGGCACGCTGGCCTACCTGGTCGGGGACCCGGACGCCCGCCCCGAGGAACTGGCGCCGCTCGTCGGCGCGGTGGGCAACCGCCTGGCCGCGAGCCCGGAGGATCCGATCCTGCTCGCGACGCTGGCGGGCCTGCAACGCCGCCTCGAGCGCTGGGACGACCTGCACGTCACGCTGCAGCGCAGGCTGGAGCTGAACGAGACGCCCGAGGCGCACTGGCAATGCATGAGCCTGGACACGCGGTTCGAGCGCTGGGGAGAATCCACGGGGCACGTCCGTAGACTGATCGAGCTCGAGCCCGACTCTCTGCACCTGCGCATGCTGTACGTCGAGTTCCTCGCGAAGTCCGGCAGCTACGACGCGCTGATCGAGCAGCTGGACGCCGTCCAGGCGCGGATCGCGAGCCTGTCCGGCGTGGCCAAGGCGGGGCTGCTCGAGCTTCTGCTGAGCGTCGCCTGGGAGCTGCGGGATTCCGGGCAGCACGAGCTGGCCGAGGGGATGTTCCGGCGCCTGCTGGCGCTCGACGGCGATCACGCCTCCGCGCGCAAGACGTTGCTCCACTTCTACGCCACCGACGAGGAGCGTGCGGCACATCAGGCGGAGCTGGAGAAGGCGCGCAGCGAGGAGTCGGACCCGCACGTCCTGCTCGAGGAGGGGGCGAGCCTGCTGGCGGGGGGCGACGCGACCGGTGCCTTCGATCTGCTGCAGCGCGCGGCGGCAGACCTGCCCGACTCCGAGATCGCCCAGTTCAACCTCGGGCTGGCGGCGATTCGACTGGAACGCTGGGAGGAGGCGGCCTCCGCGCTCGGCCGGGCCGCCGAGCTGAACCCCTCCCGCGCCGAGGCGCATCTCAACCGCGGCATCGCGTTGACCTACGTCCAGCGCTTCGAGGACGCGACCGTGCCCCTGCTGCGTTCGGTGGAGCTCCAGCCCGATCTGACCCAGGCGCACTACTACCTCTACCAGTGCTACAAGAACCTGGGGCAGCCGGAGCAGTCCAATGCACACCTGCTGCTGTACAACGAGTCCGTCGAGCAGTGAGCCTCAGAACGTCTTGACGTACCTGCGAAACGCGTCGTCCAGTGCCGTCGGCTCTCCGTAGACAACGCGAAACGCGTCCGTGGCGGGGTAGCCCTCGGCGACGTAGAGCATCAAGCGGGGGAAGCTCTCTTCCGCCCAGCTCTCCTCTCCGTGTCGCAGGAAGTGCACCAGCAGCCACGACATCGGGTAATGCAGCTCGCGCTGTTCGCCGTAGAAGTCCTGCACGTCCATCGAGATCAGCTCGGCGATGGTCATCGCCTTACCCTGGCGCATGGCCTTCTTGACCTCGGTCACGCCGTAGCGCGCCAGCGACTTGCCACGCACCGCCATCCACGGCGTGCGGTAGATCTCGGTCTTGCGCGTCTTGCCTGGAATCAACTGTCCCTTCTTGATCGTCGAGTTGCCCACGTATTCCGCGAAGCCCTCGTCGAGCCAACGCGGGAACAGCACGCCCGGCTTCGCCAGGTAGCGGTCGAGGTAGGCGTGGGTCGCCTCGTGCAGCATCGTACCCAGCAGCGACTCGTTGGACGGCATCTGCATGTGGAAGGCGAGGATGCCGAGCGGGCTGTAGGACCCCGACGACCAGTCGAGCTTACTGACCGACTGGTATCCCGAATCGCTGGCGAACATGAACACGACGATCCGATAGGGCTCGGGCTGTGGCCCCAGCCGCTCCCCGATGATCCGGTGAAGCGTGTCGAAGGTCACCTCGAGGTTCGAGGCCAGCATCTCGGCGAGGCCCTCGGTGGGGCCGTCGGTGAAGACCATGAACCTCGTCGAGTTGGCGCTCTTCAGCTTCGCCTGGTCGAGCGAGTTGCGGATCGTGCCGGCCTGGACTCTCAGGAATTTCGCGCGCTGCTCGAGAGGCAGCGAGAGGATGCGCCGCCGGCTGTCGTCGACGCGGCTCTCGTCCGAGCGCACGACACGCCAGTCGAACGAGGTGAGCTGCTCGTCCTGTGCCTTGATCGACGGGAACTGCACCATCCAGCTCAGGGGCGTCTCGACCGCAGCTCCGTCCTGCATCGCAGGGGCATAGCGCCAGCGCGACAGGGTCTCGTGAACGACCTCCTCGAACAGCTCGTCGTACGACGACGAGGGCTGGATCGACTGCACCTCGACTTCGGAGACACGCCCGAGGGTGTCGACGATCACGCGCACGGTCACCTCCGGCGCGAGCCCGGTTCCGCCGACCTCGATCGGCGTGCGCAGCGGGGGACTGTACAGCGGAACCGGAGGCGTCGTCTCGGGCTCGGCGAGGCAGACCGAACTTATCGCCGCCCCCAGCAGGGCGAGCGCCAGCAAACTCGCTACGGTTCGGTGCTTCATGACACCCAGCATGCCACATGACTCCGCCGGAGCGACGACTACAATGGCCCCATGCCGATGCCCGATCGCCCAGCGCTGCGCATCCTGGTCGTCGAGGACTACCCCGCGATCGCTCGATCGCTCGAGCGCCTGCTGCGTTCGATCTTGGGCGAGCGCGTCGCGTCGCTCGAGGTCGTGGCGGAGCTGACGGCTGCCCGCACTCACCTGGAAGGCAATACGGTCGATCTGCTTCTGCTCGATCTGAGCCTCGGGGGAGACGACGGCTTTTCCGTGCTCCCGTGGGCGACCTGCGGCAGCGCGCACACGATCGTGGTGTCAGCCCACACCGATCGCGCGATCGAAGCCTACGCGCACGGTGTGCTGGACTTCGTGGCCAAGCCCGTTCGCCGCGCTCGACTCCAGCAGGCGCTGGAACGTTTCGACGCGGCGTCGGTGCCG
>JAAELQ010000073.1 GCA_024226515.1 bacterium | reverse complement strand
TGGGATAGCCACTGGCATTGCCAACGACATACTCATTGGCATAGTCAATAGTATTGTCAGTGGGATACTCAGTGGGATAGTCGTCTTGATTGAAATGGCTTAAAATAAATCGTTTGCTTATCAGCCATTTATCATTTTTTTGGTCATCTTTTTTTATCATCGAGAGATGGTTGCCCTTCTTTAGTTTAAGAACCAATCTCCTGATAGTTGTTTCTGCTTTTTTTGTTAGTTTAGCAGCATCTTTTATACTTAACCATTCATCACCATTACTATGATTGTTAGTAGACTTTGGTAAAGTTTGACAGTCAGTTTCCAACTCTTCGTTAATAGTTTTTAAGTCCTTTTTAAGCTGGATATCACTGTTAAGCAGGTTTCTCTTGATGGTTGGTAGTGAAAAACCTTTATCCTTATCCTGCTTAATCTTATCAAAAATAGGGATGACATCAGGATCTAATAGAAGCCTATTCTTTTCACCACGCTCAATATAAGGATTGAGGATATCATTCATGTCACGAATGCAGCGCCTAACAAAAGCATCCTTTAAGCTACTAAACTTAACAATGTCTTGGATAGTATGCATAAGT
>JAAELQ010000072.1 GCA_024226515.1 bacterium | reverse complement strand
CGCCAGGAGTTCTCCGGCCAGGTGACATTCGCGTGCACGATCGAGGTGTTCCTCCGGTGATAAGCCAACGGGAGTCGATTCAATGACGGGGAGCGGGGCGAACAGCCGGGAAGCCGCTTCGAGGGGAATCCCGAGATGCTGGAGCAACCTGCAGGCCGCGTCAAAACGGGGAATGGTGAGGTCACATCGCCAGAGCCTCACGGTTTCCTCAGACACTCCCACAGCCGCAGCCACCTGTGAGTTGCTCCGATTGAGGGCCCTCATCCATCGTGTTAGCAGAGCTCCGAATCCGCCTTCGTCGTCGCCGACCATTGTTCACCGCCTTCCCCGGTCGATTCGTCTGCACGAGGAATGTACCGAGAGTCTCTCCTTCCGGGCACTTACGTCGAACGCTTGCTCCCAAGAAAACTTGTACCGACCCAAGAGAATTCCCCGCGTCGCGCCAAGGACTCTTGGATCGATCTTGTCGGCGGGAACGGTCTTGCGAGGGATTGCGACCTATTTACTCGGGCGATGAACCTTGACTCCAGTCCTCGCCCGGGTTGCACCGTCGAGTCGAACTCGATCGAGAGCGACGTCCGATCGCGCGCGCCTCCGCCGTAGTGCGGATGCGCGAGAAACAGGTGACGCGCGCCGCGGCGTGAGCGGCGCAAACTAGAGGAGATTCAAATGTCGAAGAAGGGAAAGTTCACAATAGCGAGTCTCGTCCTATGCCTGGTGACTTCTGGCTTGGCATTCGCGGAGGAGAACGAGGTCGAGAAGTTCCTCGAGAAACATAACCTCGGCGTCGACTACGAGAAGTTCGGTTTCACCAGCCCGTACGAGTCGACCTCCGCGAAATTCAACCTTGGCGTGGACTACGACAGGGAGTTTCGTGAGATCTTCCGCGAGCTGGACCTCAGCTTTCGCGAGAGCGAGATCAGCCGGTTCTTGCACAAGACACCGCCTGTTGAGAAACGGACCATCCTCGACAAGATCAAGTCGAGGATTCAACGGCACGGAGACTTGAAGAGCGGGGACCTCAGGCTCTACCGAGACCTCGGAATCGGAGGCGGCCTGGTCGGAGGAGAACCGTGGGTCGGACCCAGTGTCCGGTTCGGCGAGGACGATGACGATCGAGTCGATAGCGATGGAGCGCTGCGATGAGCAAGAGATGCATGGCCCTGGTTGCCGCTCTCGCCTGCCTCGTCTCGACGGGGATTGCCCCGCGTGCCGAGATCTGTTCGATGGACGACGTCGCAGAAGTACCCATTCTATGGGTTCACGACACGTTTCGGGGCTCTTGCCTCCAGCTGTGGAGGAGCATTCCGGGGTTCAAGAGTCTGGACTTCAACGACGAAGCATCTTCCGTTACGGTTCCTCGAGGATGGACGGTGATCCTGTACGAGCATACCGGCTACGAAGGGCGTACCCTGACTCTGACCGGTCCCGGGGATATCTCCGACCTCAAGCGAGATCGTCCGAACGGGCAGAACTGGGGCGACACGATCAGCTCCGTCAAGGTCTTCAAGCACAAGCGCGCCCACGTGACGAGTCCGTCGTTCTCAACGAGTGGCCGTAGTCTGTACGCGCGGCTTCGAGGGTTCTAACGCTGCGAGATCTGAAGCGGAACTGTTCGATTCTCAAGTATGGGAGGCGGGCCGTCGGGCTCGCCTCCCATTTCGACGTTGACCCCGTCCACCCCGGCGACCGAGGCACCCAGAGTCCTCGAAACGCCGGCCTCGGGTTAGCGGATTCGACCGGCACGTTGTGCTAGGATTCCCGCTTCCCGGGAGACTCCCGGGGATTCAAACACTGTGGGCCGCTAGCTCAATTGGCAGAGCAGCAGACTCTTAATCTGCGGGTTCGGGGTTCGATTCCCTGGCGGCTCACCAAGTCTCCCGCACGATGACCACACCCGGAGCAGGCGAGGCCTAGAGGGGTGGTTGTTATAATGAGACCGCTGAACCACACGCGAAAGTGGCGGAATTGGTAGACGCGCCAGATTTAGGATCTGGTGGGTAACCCCCGTGGGGGTTCGAGTCCCCCCTTTCGCACCACGCGCCGGATCGGCGGATACTCCAAGCAAGAAGAACCATTCGAAGCGGACCGTTCGAAGAGGGTCGAAAGATGAGAATCGAACTGACGGAAGACAGCCCCGTCAAGAAGACGATGGTGGTCGAGCTCGAGGCCGACCTGCTGGCCAAGGAAACCGACGCGATGGTGCGCCAGTACGGCAAGCACGCCAAGATCCCCGGTTTCCGCAAGGGCAAGGTGCCGCTGGACGTGGTGCGCACGCGCTTCGCCAAGGAGGTCGAGGAGGAAGTCCGCGACCGGCTGCTGTCGCGCTGCTTTCAGGAGGCGACCGCCGAGAAGGGCCTGCGGCCGATCGGGGACCCGAAGCTGGATGACCTGCACTTCAAGGCGGGCGAGCCGTTCCGCTTCACCACGACGTTCGAGGTCTTCCCGGAGTTCGAGGTCAAGAACTATCGCGAGATCGAGGCCCGGCGTCCCAAGGTGACGGTCGGCGAGGACGAGATCGACAAGACCCTGGAGGAGATCCGCCAGTCGCGCACGCAGCTCGAGACGCGCGAGGGTCGCAAGGCCGGCACCGGCGACGTGCTGGTCGCCGACGTCGAGGGCGCACCGGACGAGGGCGAGGCGTTCCAGCGCGAGGCGGTGATGATCGAGCTCGGCGCCTCGAACAACCTGCCGGAATTCAACGAGCAGCTCGACGGCGTCGAGGCGGGGGACGCGAAGGAGTTCTGGGTGGAGTACCCGGAGGACTTCCAGGCCCAGGAGCTGGCCGGGACGCGTGTGGGCTACAAGGTCAAGATTCACGAGGTCAAGGAGAAGGTCCTGCCCGGGCTGGACGACGAGTTCGCCAAGGACCTGGGCGACTTCGGCACGCTCGACGAGCTGCGGGGCAAGATCCGCGAGGACATCGAGGCGCGCAAGAACCACGAGACCGACCGCGACGTGCGGCAGCGCATTCTGGACAAGGTGCTACTGGAAAACCCGATCGCTTTGCCCGAACTTCTGGTTGACGACGAGGTCAAGCACCGGCTGGAAGACATGGTGCGTCAGCTGATGCAGCAGGGGATGGACCCGGAGCAACTCGACCTGGACTGGAAAGAGCTGCGCCAGAAGCAGGAAGAGCCGGCGCGCAAGGCCGTCCACGCGCGGCTGGTGCTGGAAAAGGTCGCCGTGGCCGAGAAGCTGAAGATCGACAACGCCGAGGTCGAGGAGCGCGTGCGCCAGCAGGCGGTGGCCATGGGTGAGAAGCCCGCGAAGCTGCTCGAGGATCTGAAGGAGCGCAAAGCGATGCAAGGCCTTGCGATTCAGTTACTTAGAGAGAAATCGCTTGACTTGATTGCCTCCGTTGCTAATATTCAAAACGAGGAGTGAGCATGACGTTGATACCCATGGTGGTCGAGCAGACCAGTCGGGGCGAGCGCGCCTACGACATCTATTCGAGGCTGCTCAAGGACAA
Organism: bacterium; assembly: GCA_024226515.1. Classification (GTDB taxonomy): domain Bacteria; phylum Acidobacteriota; class Polarisedimenticolia; order Polarisedimenticolales; family Polarisedimenticolaceae; genus JAAELQ01. The sequence goes on along the minus strand of JAAELQ010000072.1, from coordinate 43,135 downwards.
CATTATCTTCATCGGTACCCCGATCGACGATGCGCTGTCCAACCTGGTGATCGCGCAGATGCTGTTCCTGGAGGCGGAGGATCCTGACCGGGACATCTCGGTCTACATCAACTCGCCGGGCGGGTCGGTGACGGCCGGTCTGGCTATCCTGGACACGATGAGCTTCGTCAAGCCCGATATCAGCACGTTCTGCGTGGGCCAGGCGGCCAGTATGGCTGCAGTGCTTTTGTCCGCAGGAACGAAGGGCAAACGCTTCGCCTTGCCGAATTCTCGGATACTAATCCATCAGCCGCTGGGAGGTGTTTCGGGGCAGGCGTCGGACATCGACATTCATGCCCGTGAAATTCTCCGCATGCGGGAGTCGTTAAATAAGATCCTGGTGAAGCACACCGGGCAGGACCTGGAAAAGATCGCCGATGACACGGACCGTGACTACATCATGACGGCGGCCCAGGGAAAAGAGTACGGTCTCATCGACGAGGTCATTCAACACCGCAACTGACCGGTGGCTGAGGGAATTGGATGTCGCGCAAGAAAGGCGAGGGCGGCGAAGGACTCAAGTGCTCTTTCTGTAACAAGAGCCAGAGAGACGTCCGCAAACTGATCGCCGGTCCCACGGTTTACATCTGCGACGAGTGCGTCGATATCTGTCTGGATATCATCGCCGAAGAGCGCGAGAGCGAAGACCAGGAAGGAGGCCTGAGCCTCCCGAAGCCGGTCGAGATCCAGGCCTTCCTCGACGACTACGTGATCGGCCAGGACGAGGCCAAGAAGCGTCTCGCGGTCGCCGTCTACAACCATTACAAGCGCATCGAGATCTCGTCGCGCCGCCGCAACGAGGTCGAGCTACAGAAGTCCAACATCTTGCTGGTAGGCCCCACGGGTTCCGGCAAGACGCTGCTGGCGCAGACGCTGGCGCGCCTGCTGTCCGTTCCGTTCGCCATCGTCGACGCGACGACGCTGACCGAGGCGGGCTACGTCGGCGAGGACGTCGAGAACATCGTGCTCAAGCTGCTGCAGGCGGCGGGTAACGAGGTCGAGAAGTGCCAGCGCGGCATCATCTACATCGACGAGGTCGACAAGATCGCCCGCAAGGGCGAGAACCCGTCGATCACGCGCGACGTGTCGGGCGAGGGTGTGCAGCAGGCGCTGCTGAAGATCCTCGAGGGCACGGTGGCCAACGTACCGCCGCAGGGCGGTCGCAAGCACCCGCATCAAGAATTCGTTCCGGTCGATACGACGAACATCCTGTTCATCGTCGGCGGCGCCTTCGTGGGGCTCGAGAACATCATCGAGCGTCGCATCGGCCGCAAGACGATGGGCTTCAAGGCGGAAGTCAAGAAGCAGCGGGACCGCGACCTGCATGAGATCCTGGGTCAGGTCCAGCCCCAGGACATGATCAAGTACGGTTTGATTCCGGAGTTCGTCGGGCGCCTGCCCGTCTTCGCTACCTTGCACGAGCTGGACACCCCTTCGCTGGTGCGCATCCTGACCGAGCCGCGCAATGCGCTGGTCAAGCAGTACCAGAAGATCTTCGAGTTCGAAGACGTGAGTCTTCGTTTCACCGACGACGCGCTGGAGACCATTGCCGACATGGCGGTCGAGAGGAAGATCGGAGCCCGCGGGCTTCGCATGATCATGGAAGAGCTGATGCTCGAGATGATGTTCGATCTTCCCTCGCAGTCCAACGTCAAAGAGGTCGTGATCACCAAGGACGTCGTTCTCAACAAGAGCAATCCTCTGGTCGGCATGGAAAAGGCCGGCTAGGCGCTTTGCTCACGGTCGCTAACTGAAAAACACAGCACTCGGGAGTCGATATGGAAGAGCGCGATCTGCGTTCTGACGGCGGCGTTCTGAATCTACCGATGGTCCCGCTGCGGGACATCGTCGTCTTTCCCCACACCATGGTGCCGTTCGTCGTCGGGCGTAAGTCGTCCCTGCTGGCGGTCGAGCACGCGCTGGCCACGGACAAGAAGCTGTTTCTCTCGACGCAGCTCAACGCCAAGGTCGACAGTCCCAGTCCCGAAGAGGTCAATGCCATCGGGACGACGGCGACGGTCGTGCAGCACCTCAAGTTGCCCAACGGCAACGTCAAGCTGCTCGTCGAGGGCATCGCGCGCTGCAGGCTGCAGGAGATCGAGCAGCACGCCGATGGGTACTTCAGCGTGTTGATCGAGGAGATCGAGGCCGACACCGAGGTGCCGGCTGAGGGCAAGGACCTGATGACGCGCGTCGGCAACCTGTTCGAGCGCTACATCAAGCACGCGCCGGGGCTGCCGTACGAGACGATGCTGTCGACCGTGCGCATCGCCGATCCCGGCCGCCTGGCCGACACGATCGCCGCGCACCTGCGCATCGACGTCGACGAGAAGCAGGTCCTGCTGGAGATGATCCACCCGCTCGAGCGGTTGCAGACCGTGGCCCAGCATCTTGAGGGCGAGATCGAGAAGCTGCGCATGGACAAGAAGATCCATCACCGTGTCAAGAAGCAGATGGAGAAGGCGCAGAAGGAGTACTACCTCAACGAGAAGATCAAGGCGATCCAGAGCGAGCTGGGCCGCAAGGACGATCGACTCAACGAGGTCGAGGAGCTGCGCGAGAAGATCGAAGAGACGAAGATGCCCACCGAGGCGAAGGAGAAGGCCCAGCAAGAGCTGAAGCGCTTCGAGGTCATGCCGCCGGTCTCGGCGGAGGCCACGGTGTCGCGCAACTACCTCGAGTGGTTGCTCGCCGTGCCGTGGGGCAAGCGCTCGCGAGAGCTGAAGGACATTCACCGCGCCGAGACCATCCTCGACGAGGATCACTACGGGCTCGAGAAGGTGAAGGAACGCATCATCGAGTTCCTCGCCGTGCGTCAACTGGTCAAGAAGAGCAAGGGCTCGATCATCTGTTTCGTGGGCCCTCCCGGCGTCGGCAAGACGTCGCTGGCGCGCTCGATCTCCCGCGCCACGGGGCGCAAGTTCGTGCGGCTGTCGCTCGGCGGCGTGCGCGACGAGGCCGAGATCCGCGGGCACCGCCGGACGTACATCGGCGCATTCCCGGGGCAGATCATCCAGATGATGCGCCGCGCCGGGACGCGCAATCCGGTGTTCCTGCTCGACGAGGTGGACAAGATGGCCGCGGACTTCCGCGGCGACCCCTCCGCCGCGCTGCTGGAGGTGCTGGATCCCGAGCAGAACCACTCGTTCCTCGACCACTACCTCGACTGCGAGTACGACCTCAGCGACGTGATGTTCATCGCGACGGCCAACGTGATGCACACCATCCCGCCGGCGCTGAAGGACCGCATGGAGGTCCTGCGCCTGCCGGGCTACACGCTGCGCGAGAAGATCGCGATCGCCGAGCGCTACCTGGTGCCCAAGCAAATCAAAGAGCACGGCCTGAAGAAGAAGGTCAAGATCGAGTTCGAGACCGACGGCATCCGCGAGATCGTCGAGCGCTACACCAAGGAGGCCGGCGTGCGCAGCCTCGAGCGAGAGGTCGCCTCGGTCTGCCGCAAGATCGCGCGCAACTTCGTCGCGGGCGACGTCGAGGGCGACATCACGTTGACCCCGGCGCGGGTCGTCGAGCTGCTCGGCGTGCCGCGATACCATCTGCCCACCGAGAAGACGCGGGAGGCCGAGGTCGGCTCCGCGACGGGGCTGGCCTGGACCGAGGTCGGCGGCGAGATCCTCGAGATCGACGCGACGATGATGCGCGGACGCGGCAAGCTGACGCTGACCGGGCAACTGGGCGACGTCATGCAAGAGTCGGCGCAGGCCGCGCTGTCCTACATCCGCACACGCGCCGAGGCGCTCGGCATCGATCCGCACTTCTATCGCCGGTTCGACATTCACGTTCACTTGCCGGAGGGCTCGATTCCGAAGGACGGCCCCTCCGCCGGCATCGCGCTGGCGACGTCGATCGCCTCTCTGCTCAGCGAGAACCCGGTGCGCGGCGATGTGGCGATGACGGGCGAGATCACTCTGCGCGGCAAGGTGCTGCCGATCGGCGGCGTCAAGGAGAAGGTCCTGGCGGCGTTCCGTTTCGGCGTCAAGACGATCATCCTGCCGCGGGACAACGAGAAGGACCTGGCCGAGATTCCGGAAGACGTCAGCCAGCAGCTGGAGTTCAAGCTGGTGGGGGGCATGGACGAGGTGCTCGAAGCAGCGCTGGTCGACCCCGTCAGCTCCGTGCAACTGGGCGAAGAGGGATCTTCGCGACTCGGGGACGCTCCTCCCGGCGGGCCGGTCACGCATTAGCCTTTGGTTGGCCGGTGAAGATTGAATCGACTCGTTTCGAGCTGTCGGCTTTCCGCGAGGAGGACGAGCCGAAGAGCCAGTACCCCCAGGTCGTATTCCTGGGACGGTCCAACGTCGGAAAATCCTCGCTGATCAACCGGCTGCTGGGGGTGAACGGATTGGCCCGTACCTCCTCGCGGCCCGGACGAACGCAGAGCATCAACTTCTATCGGATCAATGAGACGTTTCACTTTGTCGATCTACCGGGCTACGGGTACGCCAAGGTGCCCGAGGCCGTGCGACGGTCGTGGGGACCGATGGTCGAGGGCTTCCTCGAGCGTCGGAGCGCGCAGATCGTGCTCGGTATCCTCGTGGTCGACGCGCGGCACGAGCCCAGCCCGCTGGACGTCACGATGCGGGACTGGCTCGAGCCGAGGAACTTGCCCTACGCGGTGGCAGCAACGAAGTCGGATCGGATGAAATCGAGCGATCGACAGCGTGCCTCGAAGAAGCTGGCGTCGCTGTGCGGCGAAGGCGCGGTTGCCGCACCGCTCGTCGTGTCGTCCAAGACCGGCACGGGGATTCGCGAACTGTGGAGATACTTGGACCGCGCGCTGGAATCGGGCGTCGCGGTCAGGGGATAGCGATGGAACTCAGGGAACTGAAGAGCATGGAGGTCGGACGCCTCGTCGAGATGGCGGTGGACCTCAAGGTCGAGCGGGCCTCGCACCTGCCGGTGCGCGATCTGGTCTTCCGCATCATCCGTTCGGCGGCGCGAAACAACGGATCGATCGTGGCCGAGGGCGTGCTGGAGAAGCTCAGCGACGGCTACGGTTTCCTGCGCTCGCCGGAATCGAGCTATCTCCCGGGCCCGGACGACATCTACGTCTCTCCGTCGCAGATCCGCCGCTTCGGCCTGATGACGGGCGACACGGTGCGCGGACAGATCCGTTCGCCCAAGCAGGGCGAACGCTACTTCGCGCTGGGCCGCGTCGAGGCGGTCAACACGCACAAGCCCGAGGTGATGCGCAACCGCATCCCGTTCGACAAGCTGACGCCGCTGTACCCCGAGAACCGGATCAAGGTCGAGGTCGAGAGCGACGCCGACATCTCCGGCCGCGTGCTGGACCTGATGACCCCGCTGGGGCAGGGCCAGCGCGGCCTGATCGTCTCGCCGCCGCGCACGGGCAAGACGATGCTGATGCAGGCCATTGCCCGGGCGGTGGCGGTCAACCACCCCGAGATGCACCTGATCGTGCTGCTGATCGACGAGCGACCCGAAGAGGTCACCGACATGGAGCGCACGGTACAGGGTGAGGTGGTCGCCTCCACCTTCGACGAGCCGGCCAGCCGACACGTGCAGGTCGCCGAGATGGTGATGGAGAAGGCCAAGCGTATGGTCGAGGCGGGGCGCGGCGTGATGCTGCTGCTGGACTCGGTGACGCGCCTGGCTCGCGCCTACAACGCGTGCATGCCGGCCTCGGGGCGCGTGCTCTCGGGCGGCCTGGACGCGGGCGCGTTGCAGAAGCCCAAGCGCTTCTTCGGGGCGGCACGCCACACCGAGGAGGGCGGCTCGCTGACGATCATGGCCACCGCGCTGGTCGACACCGGCTCGCGCATGGACGACGTGATCTTCGAGGAGTTCAAGGGCACGGGCAACATGGAGATCAACCTCGACCGCAAGCTGGCCGACCGCCGCGTATTCCCGGCCGTCGACCTGCTGCGCTCCGGAACGCGCAAGGAAGAGCTGCTGCTGAGCAAGATGGAGCTCGACCGGACCTGGGTCCTGCGCAAGGTGCTGCAGCAGATGTCGCCCGTGGAGGCGATGGAGCTGTTGCGGGAAAAAATGGTCAAAACCGCCTCCAACGAGGAATTCCTCGAGTCGATGGCCGGTTAGCCGGAAGTTGGCTATACTTCCCCGGTTCTCGGGCGGGCATGACGTCAAGTCGTTGCGACAGAAGGGTTTCCGAAGATGAAGAAAGAGCTGCATCCCGAACTGCACGAGGTCGAGGTCAACTGCGCCTGCGGCAACACGATCAAGACACTCTCCACCAACAAGTCGCTCAAGGTCGAGATCTGCTCCAGCTGCCACCCGTTCTTCACCGGTAAGCAGAAGCTGGTCGACTCCGCCGGTCGCGTCGAGCGCTTCAACAAGCGCTACCAGAAGACCGGGGCCGCGAACTGATTCAGGCCCAGTCATGGCCGCACTGAATCCGTCGCTGCGCTCCAAGCTCGAGGGAATCGAGCAACGCGCCGAAGAGCTCTCGCAGTCGCTCGCCGAACCCGACATCACCTCCGACATGGAGCGCTACCGCGCCACGACGCGGTCGTACGCCGAGCTGGAGCCGCTCGTCGCGAAGTTCGGTGAGTACCGCAAGGTCGAGGAAGACCTCGACGGCGCGCGCGAGCTCCTGACCGGCGCCGACGACGAAGAGATGAAGCAGATGGCGTCCGAGGAGGTCGCCAGTCTCGAGGCTCGTCTGGACGCGCTGTCCGACGAGCTGCGCGTGCTGCTGCTGCCGTCCGACCCGAACGACGCCAAGAACATCGTGCTCGAGATCCGCGCCGGCACCGGCGGCGACGAGGCGACGCTGTTCGCCGCGGAGTTGATGCGCATGTACGTGCGCTTCGCGGAAGGGCAGAAGTGGAAGGTGCGCTTCACCGACCTCTCCACCAGCTCGGTCGACGGCGTCAAGGAGGCGATCCTCATCATCGAGGGCGACCGCGTCTACAGCCGGCTCAAGTTCGAGAGCGGAGTGCACCGCGTGCAGCGCGTGCCGGCGACCGAGTCGCAGGGCCGCGTTCACACGTCCGCCGTGACGGTGGCGGTGATGCCGGAGGCCGAGGACGTCGAGGTCGAGATCGACGACAACGAGCTGCGCGTCGACACGTTCTGCTCGTCCGGACCCGGCGGGCAGAGCGTCAACACGACGCAGTCCGCGGTGCGCCTGACGCACCTGCCGACGAACCTCGTCGTGCAGTGCCAGGACGAGAAGTCGTGGCACAAGAACAAAGCGCGTGCGATGAAGGTCCTGCGCTCGCGGCTGTACGACAAGATGCTGCGCGAGCAGCAGGAGGCGATCGCCGCGGAGCGTCGCGGCATGGTCGGTACCGGAGATCGCGCGGAGAAGATCCGCACCTACAATTTCCCGCAGGGCCGGGTGACCGATCACCGCATCGGTTTTTCGGTGCACAACCTACCCGCCGTGATGACCGGCGAGATCTCCCCGCTGCTCGAGGCGCTGGCCACGCACGAACAGGCCGAGCGGCTCAAGCAAGAGGTCGAGGCCTGACGACGATCGGGCAGCTCGTCGACGCCGCGACCGCGCGGCTGCGCGCGGGACGGGTCGACGAGGCCCGCGATCACGCCGAGCTGCTGCTGGCCCACCTGCTCGACACGGACCGCGGCGGCGTCTTCGTGCGGCGCGCCGATCCGGCGCCCGCCGGACTCAGCGCGAGGTTCGAGGCCATGGTCGAACGTCGCCTGACGCGCGAGCCGTTCCAGCACATCGTCGGCACGCAGGAGTTTCACGGGCTGACGCTGCGTTGCGATTCCCGCGCGCTCGTGCCGCGGCCCGAGACCGAGGGGCTCGTCGACGCCGTGCTGGGTCTCGAGCTGCCGCCGGGAGCGGTCGTCGCGGACCTGGGAACCGGCAGCGGTTGCATCGTCGTCGCGCTGGCCGTGAGGCAGCCCGGCCTTCGCCTGCTGGGCCTCGATCGTTCAGCCGACGCGCTGGCGTTGGCGCGCGAGAACGTCGCGCTGCACGGCGTCGAGGACCGTGTCGAGCTGGCGGCGGGCGACTTCGCCGCGCCGCCCGAGGCCTGGCTCGGGCGCTGCAGCGCGGTCGTGAGCAACCCACCCTACGTCACCGAGGCCGAGTGGTCGGGGCTGGCCCCCGAGGTGCGCGTCCACGACCCGAAGGCGGCGCTGGTCCCGGGGCCGAGCGGGCTCGAGGCGTACCGTGCGTTGGCGCCCGCGGCCCGCGGCCTGCTCGTCCCGGGCGGTACGCTCGCGCTGGAGCTGGGGGCGGGGCAGGCCGACGACGTTCGTGTCATCGTGGAACGGAACGGGTTCGAGCGAATCGAGATCCGGCCCGACCTGCGCGGTATCCCGCGCGTGCTGTCGGCCCGGATCCCAGCTGTCGGCAACGACGACGAGGACGAGCGTTGATCTCCATCGAACAGGCTCTGCGCACGCTGCGTGACGCCGTCGAGCCGCTGGGCACCGAGGAGCTGGCGCTGGAGCGCGCGGCGGGACGCGTGCTCGCCGAGACGCTCGCCGCCGACCGTGACTTCCCCCCGACGGACCGCTCCGCGATGGACGGCTTCGCGCTGCGCAGCGCGGACGCCGCCGAGCCGGGGGTCACGCTGGACGTCGTGGCGGAGGTCCGGGCCGGACAGAGCGCCGCCGGCGTCAGTCTCGGCCGGGGGCAGGCGGCGCGGATCTTCACCGGAGGCGTCGTGCCCGACGGTGCCGATTGCGTGGTGATGGTCGAGGACACGAGCGAGAACGAGGCGCGCACGAGGGTCACGCTGTCGGTCGCCGTGCCGCAGGGCCGCCACGTGCGCCCGCGCGGACAGGATCTCGAGCGCGGCGGCACGGTGCTGTGGCCGGGCATGCCGATTCACGCGGCGGAAGCGGCGGCGCTGGCGTCGCTCGGCCGCGAGCGGGTCGCCGTCCACAGGTCGCCGCGGGTGAGCGTCCTCTCCACCGGAGACGAGATCGTCGAGCCCGGCGAGACCCCGCTCGCGCATCAGGTTCGAAACAGCAACGCGCCGACGCTGATCGCGCAGCTGCTCGAGCTGGGCGTCGCGGCGAACTACCTCGGCATCGCCGGGGATCGCCGCGACGAGCTGGATCGCATGCTCGCGAGCGGGCTCGACTCCGACCTGCTGTTGATCACGGGCGGTGTCTCGGTCGGGGAGTACGACCTCGTCGGCCGCGCGCTCGAGGATCTCGGCATGCAGCTGCTGTTCCACAAGGTGGCGGTCAAGCCCGGCAAGCCGATCCTGGCCGGGCGTCGCGGCGCGTGCCTCGTCGTCGGCCTGCCCGGCAACCCGGTCTCGACCTACGCCGGTTTCGCGGTCTTCGTCGCGCCGGCGTTGCGCAAGATGATGGGGTTCGCCGCGTGCGACAACCTCTACGTCGACGTCGAGCTCGACGACGATCTGCGCGCCAAGCCGGGACGCGTCACCTACCATCTGGCGTCGGTGTGGGAACGCGACGGCCGCCTGCTCGCCCGCGGCGTGCAGGCGAGCGGCTCGGGGGACGTGCTGGCCATGGCGCGGGCCAACGCGTTCGTGGTGACGGGGGACCAGTCGCGCGGCCACGCGCCCGGAGAGACGGTCCGTGCGCTGCTGTGGCGCGACTTCCCGCTGCGGGTCAGGCCTCGAGACTCTCGCTGATCTCGTCGCTGCGTTGCAGCGACTGCGCGATGGTGGCCAGCGCCGTGAACGCGTAGCCGACCTCGAACAGCAGCAGGAACGGAACCGCGGACCACAGTCCGGCCAGCGCGGCGAAGCCCGTCGCGAGAGCGAAGTACAGCGCCAGCGCCAGCTCGAGCCAGGTGTCGCCGTTGATCAGGACGCGGTAGCGCCGCGAGCGCAGGCGTTCCCCCTGCCGCAGGTTGTACTTGGGCGTGCGGCGAAACTCCGACGAGCGTCCGCGCAGCGCTTCGATCACGGCCCGGCTGTTGTTGATCGATAGGCCGATCCCGACCGCCATCAGGAACGGGATCCAGCGCACGATGCCGCGCCACGAGCCGAGCGACGCGCGCTGAGCGACGAGATAGAACGCGGCCACCGAGACCGAGGACAGCGTGAACAGCGGCAGGTCGACGCCGGCGATCAACCACGGCGCGACGTCGCGCCGGACCCAGACGGCGGGCACCACCAGCAGCGCCAGCAGCACCATCAGCACGTACGCGACGTTGGCGCTGAGGTGCACGGCGGCCTCGAGCTTCACCGTCCACGGGAGCTGGCTGCGCACGATGCGCGGCAACAGTTTGCGCGCGGTCTGGATCGAGCCCTTGGCCCAGCGATGCTGCTGGGACTTGAACGCTCCCATCTCGACCGGCAGCTCGGCGGGGGCGATGTGCTCGGGCAGGAAGACGAACTTCCAGCCGCGCATCTGCGCGCGGTAGGACAGGTCGAGATCCTCGGTCAGCGTGTCGTGCTGCCAGCCCCCCGCGTCATCGATGCAGCTGCGGCGCCACATGCCCGCGGTGCCGTTGAAGTTGAAGAAGCGGCCGGAGCGGTTACGCGCCGTGTGCTCGATGACGAAGTGTCCGTTGAGCATCATCGCCTGGATCCGCGTGAGCGCCGAGTGGTCCGAGTTGATGTGGCCCCAGCGCGCCTGGACCATCCCGATCTCGGGGTCGGTGAAGTAGTGCACCAGGCGCTGCAGGAAGTCCGGGCGCGGCGCGAAGTCCGCGTCGAAGATCGCGACCAGCTCGCCGCCGGCGACGGCCAGTCCCGCCTCGAGCGCGCCGGCCTTGAAGCCCACGCGGTCGGTGCGGTGCAGGTGGACGATGTCGTGCCCCTGCGCGCGTCGACGGAGCACGAGCTGCGCCGCGAGCTCCCGCGTCTCGTCGGTCGAGTCGTCCAGCACCTGGATCTCGAGTCGGTCCGCCGGGTAGTCCAGCGCGCACACCGAGTCGATCAGCCGTTCCACCACATACAGCTCGTTGAACACGGGCAACTGCACCGTGATGCGGGGCAACTCGTCGAACTGCCGCAGCGGGCGCGCCGCGTCGCGACGATGGCGCAGGTACAGCCACACCATGAACCAGCGGTGGACGCCGTACAGCGTGAGGACGCCGAGCAGTGCGAAGTACAGCGTGAGAATCGCCCAGCCGATGGTGTTCAGCCCCTCTGTGATCAACTTCGACTCCGCCTCTTCGTGCTACTTTGGCCGCCGTGACGACATGGCTGTGGAACCCCGAGACTCCGTAAACAGGTACCGCAACGGTCTTATTCTCGCAATCGCCGTCCCGGCGGCGGCGACCTACGGGGCCCTCGCGGTCGCGGGCGACATGCGCGAACGCCCGGGACTCTACCTGGCGGCTCACCTGGCGCTCGGGACGGCGATGCTGCTCGCCTGGCGCCTCGCTCGCGGCGGCGATCTGCGCGTGGCGCTCGCGGCGGCGCTGGTGTTCCGCGTCGTCGCCGCCTTCGGCGAGCCGACTCTGTCCGACGACGTCCAGCGCTACGTGTGGGACGGTCGCGTCCAACTCCACGGCGAGCACCCGTACCGTCACGCTCCCGACGACCCGGCGCTCGAGGCGCTGCGCGACGAGAGCTGGGCGCAGATCAATCATCCGTCGCTGCGCACGATCTATCCCCCCGCGGCCGAGGCGTGGTTCCTGCTGCTGGCGTTCGTCGGCGCCGGCCCGGTCGGTTTCAAGCTCGCGTTCGGCCTGATCGATTTCGCCGTGGTGCTTGCGCTGGCCGGCCTGTTGCGTCGACAGGGGCTGCCCCCCGCCGCCGTCCTGCTCTACGCCTGGAACCCGCTCGCCGTGGTCGAGAGCTCGGGCAGCGGCCACGTCGAGCCGCTGGGCATCCTCGCGCTGTTGTTCGCGGTGAACTGGATCCTGGACGGTCGCCCGCTGCGGTCGGCGGCGGCGCTCGCCGTGGCGATCCAGGTCAAGCTGTTGCCGCTGCTGCTGATCCCGTCGTGGATGCGCGACACGCGCCGCGCGCACGTCGCGCTGCTGGTCGCCCTGGTCCTGCTCATCGCCGCGCCGTATGCGCTGACGGGGCCCGCCGTCGGCTCCGGGACGTTCGACTACGCGGCGAGCTGGGAGCGCAACGCCGTCGCGTTCCCGCTGATCGAGGCCCTGTACGAGGCAGCCGACCTGGCGCGGCCGCTCACGGGGGCGATCTCGGCGTTGAAGTCACGCATCGGCGAGACCGCGCTGGACTGGGACGCGCTATACGGCCTGGTCTGGCCGGCGACGACGGCACGCGTCAGCGTCGCGCTGCTGGCCCTCCTGTGGGCCTCGTGGGTCGCGCGCCGCGGGGGGCTCACCTTCGCGCGGAGGGTGTACCTCGCTCTCGGCGGGGCGCTGTTGCTGATGCCGACGCTCCACCCGTGGTACGTCCTGTGGGTGCTGCCGTTCGCCGCGGCGTACCGCAGCGCCTTCTGGCTCGCGCTCGGCTTCACGCTGCCGCTGGCCTACTGGCCCGGGGACGGCGACGTGCCGTCGTGGATCAAGGCCGTCGAGTACGGGTTGCCGCTCGCGATCGCCGCCGTCCTCGCGGCGCGTTCCCGTTTTGGCCGACGATCGGCTAGCATTCCCGCGTGACGCCACTGGAACAGATCCTCGACCGCGCGCGCGCCGACCCGCGCCGCATCGCGCTGCCCGAGGCCACCGACCCGCGCACGCTGCGTGCGGCGGCGCGGCTGGCGGCCGAGCGAATCGCCGAGCCGCTGCTGATCGGCCCGTCGTCGGCGGTGCGCGCCGCGGCACGCGCCGCGGGGGTCGAGCTCGACGGCCTGACACTCGAGGATCCGACACGGGGCCCGCTGCGCGAACATGCCATCGCCGCGGCGACCGAGGCGCTGGCGGGCAAGGACCTCGACGCGGGCGGGATCGAAGCGCTGATCGACGACCCGCTGTATCACGCGGCCGCGCTGGTGCGTTGTGGCGCGGCGGACGGCAGTGTGGCCGGGGCCGTGCACTCCACGCCGCAGACGCTGCGCGCCGCGTTGCGCGTGATCCGTCCGGCGCACGGCGCGCGCGTCGTCTCGTCCTACTTCCTGATGCAGTTGCGGCAGGAGACCGAGGCGGGGGACCGCGTGCTGGCCTTCGCCGACTGCGGGCTCGTGCCGGACCCGGACGACGCCGAGCTGGCGGACATCGCGGCGCGCACGGCCGGGCAGTACCGACTCCTGGTCGGCCGCGAGCCGCGCGTCGCGTTCCTGTCGTTCTCCACGAAGGGCAGCGCGAGCCACGCGTCGGTCGACAAGGTCACCCGCGCGGTGGAGATCCTGCGCGCGACCGCCCCCGACTTCGAGTTCGACGGCGAGCTGCAAGGCGACGCCGCGCTGGTGGCGGACGTGGCGGCGAGCAAGGCGCCGGACAGTCCCGTCGCGGGCCGCGCGAACGTGCTGGTGTTCCCCGACCTCGGGGCGGGCAACATCGCGTACAAGCTGGTGCAGCGTCTCGCGGGGGCCCAGGCGATCGGTCCGATCCTCCAGGGCCTCGCCCGCCCGGCCAACGACCTGTCGCGCGGCTGCACGGTCGACGACGTGGTCGTCGCGGCGGCGGTGACCGCAGTGCAGGCCGGGGCGTGAAACCCCCGGTATACTGAAAGCGGCCGAGGAGGGGAGAACGATGGTCTACGGCGACAGACGCGGCAAGGGCGGGAAGCCCGGCAAACCGAGACACGGCGGAGCGAAGCCTCCGGGCAAGCGCACGCCTCCGCCCGACAACACCGGCGCCGAGACCGTGTTCATCAAGAAGCTCAAGGAGAGCGCCGCGCCGGTGTCGGTCAAGCTGAGCACGGGCGAGACGCACCACGGCCGCATCGAGTACTACGACAACGACATGATCAAGTTGACGCGGCCCGAGGGCCCGCACCTGTTCATCCGCAAGAGCGACATCCGCTACATGACGGAAGGCTAGGGGCTAGCGGACCTTCGTGCCGGGCGCGACGTCCTCGTCGAACGTGGCCACGACCGGCCGCCCCTCGAAGTCGGCGGCGAGCAACATGCCCTGGCTCTCGACCCCGCGCAGCTTCGCCGGCTTGAGGTTGGCGACGACCACGATGCGCTTGCCCACGAGCTGTGCGGGCTCGTAGGCCTTGGCCAGTCCCGCGACGATCTGCCGCTCTTCGTCGCCGAGGCTGACGCGAAGCTTGAGCAGCTTGTCCGCGTTCTCGACCGGCTCGGCCGAGATCACCTGCGCCACGCAAAGCTCGGTCTCGAAGAACTTGTCGATCGAGATCTTCTTGGGTTCTTCCTTCTTCGGTTGCGGTGCTTCTGCCTTCTGCTCGGTTGCTGGTTCGTTGCTGCCCTCCCTCGCCTCTTGCGGGGCTTCGGAGGGTGCGGCCGCTTCGTCGTTCACCGGCTTGTCTTCCACGGTTCTCTCCTGGTTCTGCCGGCTCTGGGCGCGGCGGGCCGTATATTAGCGGTCGCGGGCCAGGGCCGAAAGCGCGGCCTGTTGGACCTCCGCGAGCGGCACCGAGTGTTTGCGTGCGGCGGCCGCACAGTCGTCGAACTCGGGCCAGGCCTGGATCCGCCGCCCGTCGCGATGGCCGAGCTTGACCCGTACGTGACCGTAGCGCGTCCGCACCTTGACGATCTCGCGCTGCAGCTCGATGCGGCGCTCGTCGCGCATCCTGACGCCCAGCGTCGGCGTCTCCTCCAGCGCGATCCCGGCCAGCCGACCCGAGTCGTCGGGTCGCGAGACGAGCGTCACGTTGTGACCCGGCCGTCCCTTCTTCATCAGCACGGGCGTGACGAACACGTCGAGCGCTCCCGCCTCGCGCAGCCGCTCGGCGACGTAGGCCAGTAGCTGCGGCGTCGCGTCGTCGACGGTGAACTCGATCACGACGACCCGCCGTTCTACGTCGGATCCGGCCTCGCCCGGCGCGTCGCCGACTACCGCGCGCAGCATGTTGGGAACGCCCGGGACGTCGCGGTCACCCGCGCCGTAGCCGATCGCGCGCGGCAGCAGCGCCGGCATCGGCCCCCATGCGTCCGCGATCGTCGTCAGGATCGCCGCGCCGGTCGGCGTCAGCCGCTCGAAGGCGTGCTCGCCCGCGACGGTCGGGAATCCGCGCACCAGCAACAGCGTCGCCGGTGCGGGGACGGGATACGTCCCGTGCTGACAGCGCACGCTGCCGTGGCCGGTGGTCATCGGCGAGACGACGATGTGCCGCGGCGCGAGAATCGAGAGCGCGATCGAGGTGCCGACGATGTCGACGATGGCGTCGACGGCGCCGACCTCGTGCAGGTGCGCCCGCTCGACGGGGACGCCGTGGACCTCGGCCTCGGCCCGGATCAGTCGCTCGAACACGGCGAGCGCGCGCTCGCGGACGTCGGCGGCGAGACCGCCTCCGCGAACGATCTTGCGAATCGTCCGGTAGTCGCGCGCGGTGTCGTCGCCGCGCACCCGGACGCGGGCGTCGCGTCCGGAGATTCCGCAGCGCAACGTCTTGCGGCAGGTCAGCGACCACGCGGGAAGATCGAGCCCGGCGAGTTCTCTCTTGACCCGCGCGAGCGGCGCGCCGGCGTCGATCAGAGCGCCCAGGATCATGTCGCCCGCGGCGCCCGCGCCGGCGTCCAGAAACAGCACGCGCCGGGCGTCGGGTTTCACGCGATCCCCGCGACTTCGACGAGTCGCGGCAGCACCGCGCCCGCCGACCCGGCGATGTGCACGTCGGCGCGCTCGGACAGCGGCGTCGTCTCCGGATTGACCTCGACGACGTACGCGCCGGCCAGCCGCGCGATCTCCGGCAGCGCCGCGGCGGGGTAGACCAGGGCCGATGTGCCGGCCACGATCACGAGGTCCGCCTCCTCGGCGAACTGCTCTGCGCGGTGCAGCACGGCCGGGTCGAGCGGCTCGCCGAACCAGACGACGGCGGGACGCAGCAGCGCCCCGCAGGCGCAGCGCGGAGGCAGTGGGCCGAGGTCGAGTTCCAGATTGTCGTGCTCTTCGCAATCGCCGAGGCAGCGCAGGCGCCACAGCGATCCGTGCAGGCGCAACACGTCGCGGTTGCCGGCGCGCTCGTGCAGCCCGTCGACGTTCTGTGTGACGAGGCGGAACGAATCACGCCCCTGTTCGAGTGCGGCGAACGCGACGTGCGCCGGGTTGGGTGCAGCCTCGGCGGCCTGCTTGCGCCGCCAATCGTAGAAGCGCCACACCGTCTCGGGGTCGGCGGCGAACGCCTGCGGCGTCGCGAGCTCCATCGGGTCGCGTCCTTCCCACATGCCCCCCGGGCCCCGGAACGTGGCGAGGCCGCTCTCGGCCGACACGCCCGCGCCGGTCAGCGCCAGGATCGGTCCGCCGCGCTCGAGCCTGGCCCGCAGTTCGTTCGAGATCGCGAAACTCACCATCTGCCTCGCCCGGACGGTCGCCGGCGAATCCAGGCATCGTATCACTCGCGCGAACGTCCGGATTGACCCTCGCCGGGGTGCGGTGTAGCGTGCAGTCCCTGCGCGGTTCACGCGCGAACGCCGGAGGAACCGTGGCATCCGGACCGCCGCATGACCGGAAGAGCGAGTTCGAGGAGGTCGCACTCCCGTATCTCACGCCGCTGTTCAACCTCGCGTTGAACCTGACGCGCAACCGCAAGGACGCCGAGGACCTCGTGCAGGAGGCCTACCTCCGGGCGTACCGCTTCTTCGATTCCTATCAGCCCGGAACACACATCAAGGCCTGGCTGTTCCGCATCCTGCGCAACACGTTCATCAACCGCTACCGCGCGGCCAAGGCGCGGCCCGACGAGGTCGATTTCTCCAAGGTCGAGGCGGCCTACGAGCAGGCGATCGAGGAGTCGTTTCTCTCCGCGCGCCGCCCGCCGTCGCCCGAGGCGTTGGTGATGGACGGCATCGTCGACAGCGAGATCCAGGAGGCGATGGTCGCGCTTCCCGAGGAGTATCGCTCGGTGGTGCTGATGGCCTTGGTCGAGGAGATGTCCTACAAGGAGATCGCCTCCGCGCTGGCGATTCCCATCGGCACGGTGATGAGTCGTCTGCACCGCGGGCGCAAGTTGCTCCAGGGCTCGCTGATCGAAGTTGCGCAGCGCAAGGGAATAGTCCGGACGGGTGGAAGTGTTCCCAATGGAGAAGAGAGCCGGAAACCATGAACTGTAGCCTTTTCCGACAGTCGATCTACCACTTCCAGGCGGACGAGATGACCGCCGAGGATCGTGGACGGATGGAACAACACCTCGACGAATGCCCGCCCTGTGCGCGGCTGCTCGAGGTGGAGGACGGGTTCCTGCGCGCGCTCAAGAGCCGCCTGGAGCCGACTCCGGCGACTCCGGGGCTCGAGACCCGCGTGCGGGCCGCGCTCGACTCCGAGGCGCTGAGGCGCCGTCCTCGAGGCTGGCTGGGCTCCCCGGGGTTGGCCGCGGCGGCCGCGTCCGTCGTCCTGGCCGTCGTGCTGCTCCTGGGGCTCGGGGGCGAGCTGAGCCCCGTCGAGGCCGGCGCGATCCCGGTCGAGCGCGAGGTGATGGTGGTGGACCTGGACTGCGACCGCGCCGGCAAGCCCGTGCGCCAGCAGCGCAAGTGCATGCATCGTCGGCACCTCAACGCGCTGAAGCTCCGCGACGGAACCTACTGGCACCCGGCCCTGGACGACTCCGCGTACCGCGGCCTGGCCTTCGACCGCGACATGCGCGGCCACCGGCTGCTCGTCAGCGGAAAACTCTACCCCGCGATCGGAACCGTGCGGGTCGAGAGGGCCCGCGAGTTGGACCGCGAGCTCTAGCTTTTTCCCCGCCCCTCCGGTCTCCGCGAGGCATGCCCGCCCCGGGGGCCTCGTGCTACGCTAACCCCCATATCGCTCGAAAACTCCAAGAGGAAAACGATGAGCCAAGTCTTTGAAGCCGACGACAGCAACTTCGAAAACGAGGTGATGGGCGCGGACCGTCCGGTGCTGGTGGATTTCTCCGCCACGTGGTGCGGACCGTGCAAGAAGCTCGAGCCGATCGTGCACGAGATCGCCGGCGACTACGCCGACCGTCTCAAGGTCGTCAAGGTCGATGTGGACAAGGCGCGCAACACCGCGTCGAAGTTCGGCGTGCTCTCCGTGCCGACGTTGCTGTTGATCGACTCCGGTGCGGTGAAGGACCAGGTCGTCGGCCTGCTGTCCAAGCAGGCTCTCGCCGACAAGGTCGACAAGGTAGTCTGACATGGACGGGTTCGTCGAGCGTATCAACGAATGGGGATATGCTCTGAGCCAGACCCTGCAGGGGCAGCTCGACTCGGGCTCGATCTCCGCGCTGGGCGTCGCGTTCGCGGCGGGCGTACTGACCAGCTTCACGCCGTGCGTCTATCCGATGATTCCGGTCACCGTGACCTTCATCGGCGGCGCCGCCGCCGGTAGCCGGCGCAAGGCGTTCTCGCTCTCCGCGATCTACGCGGTCGGTCTGGCGCTGGTCTACGCCACGCTGGGCGTCGTCACGGCGCTGGTCGGCGGGGTCTTCGGTCAGCTGACGCGCAGCCCCTGGATCTTCGGCGCCGTGGCGCTGATCATCCTGCTCTTCGGTCTCGCGATGCTGGACTGGATCACCATCCCGATTCCCGGTTTCGCCGGCAAGGTCCAGACCGAGGGTGCCAGCCGCGGAGGCTACCTCGGGGCCTTGCTCATGGGCGCGGCCGCGGGCTTCGTCGCCGCGCCGTGCACGGCGCCGGTGCTCGGCGTGCTGCTGTTCTACGTCGCCTCGTCCGGCAACCCGTTCTGGGGCGGTGCGCTGCTGCTGGCCTTCTCGATCGGGCTCAGCCTGCTGCTGCTCGTCCTGGGCATCTTCTCGGGCATGCTGTCGAGCCTGCCGGCCGCGGGCCGGTGGATGGACTGGGTGAAGAAGGGCTTCGGCGTGGCGATGTTGCTCGTCGGGGCCTGGTTCGTCTGGAAGACGATCCAGATCATCCTCGGGAGCGCGTGATGCCGCGCCGCGCGACGCTTCGCGTCCTGCTTGCCGTCGCGCTCGTCGCCGGCGTCGCCGGCGCCGCGCCGCTGCCACTCGAGCTCGCCGACCCGTCGGGCGGCGAGAAGGTCCGCGTCGAGGCGGGCGACAAGGCGCTGCACGTCGTGTTCTTCGCCACGTGGTGCCAGCCGTGCCTGAACGAGCTGGACGCGCTGTCGCAGCTCGAGGCGCGCTGGCAAGAGCGCGGATACCGGCTCGTGCTGATCGCGGTGCCGACACGGCAGTCTCCCGTGCGGCTACGGCGGCTGGCGCAGGAACAGGACGTGCCCGGTCGGTTGCTGTTCGACGCCGACGGCGCGGCGAAGAAGGCGTTCGGAGCGGGTGACGTGCCGACGCACATTCTCTTCGACGCGGCCGGAAACGAAGTCCTGCGCGAGAAGTCGCTGACGCCCCGGGTGAAGTCCACGATCCAGGACCTGATTCGCAGCGGCGGGAAACACTAGTGCGAGTCGGTCTGCTGTTCGGCGGCCGCTCGGTGGAACACGAGGTCTCGGTCGTCTCCGCGCGCAGCGTCGCCGCGGCGATGCACTCGACGCAGCTCGAATGCGTTCCGCTCGCCGTGACCGGAGACGGACGCTGGCTCGCGCCGCAGCCCTCCGCCGCGATCCTGGACGCCGACCTCGAACGGACCGACGCGACCGACACGGACGACGGCCGGCGCGTCTGGATCGATCCCGGGGGCGGCGGGTTGCTGCTGGGTGGCGACGGAGCGGCCGCTCGACCGCTCGAGCTGGACGTGGTCTTCCCGCTGATCCACGGGTGGGGCGGTGAAGACGGTCGTCTGCAGGGCGCGCTGGATCTCGCCGAGGTGCCGTGCGTCGGCGCCGGCGTCGTCGGCTCGTCGGTCGGCATGGACAAGGCGATCTCCAAGGAGCTGTTCCGCAACGCGGGGCTCGACGTCGTGCCGTCGGTCAGCTTGACCGCGCCGGAGTACGCCGCGGCGTCCCGTGAGGTCGGTGTGCGGCTCGTCGAGCGGCTCGGTCTGCCGCTGTTCGTCAAGCCTGCGGCCGGAGGGTCGTCCGTCGGCGTGGCGCGGGTCGCGAGCTCGGATGAGCTCGGCTCGGCGCTCGAGCAGGCGTTCGAGCTCGACCGCAAGGTCGTGGTCGAGGTCGCCGTCGACGCGCGCGAGATCGAGTGCGCCGTGCTCGGCAACGACGCTCCGGAGGCGTCCGGGCTGGGCGAGATCCGCCCCTCGACCGAGTTCTACGACTACCGCGCGAAGTACGTGGACGACAGCGCTCAGCTCGACGTTCCGGCCCGCGTCGAGCCGGAGCTGGCCGAGCGGATCCGCTCCGAGGCGCTGCGGGCCTACCGGGCTCTCGATCTGTGCGGTTTCGCCCGCGTGGACTTCCTGCTCGACCGAGAATCCGGCCGTTCTTACCTCAACGAGATCAACACGTTGCCGGGCTTCACCCCCGTGAGTATGTTTCCTAAACTGTGGGAGGCGGCCGGTTTGGCCTATCCTCGGTTGATCGAGCGGCTGGTTGCACTGGCACTGGAACGCTCGCGATCCGAGCGTGCGAGGACCACGAGGCGACCGGCTGTCTGACCCTTCGAGCGGGGGAGGATGAGCCGAGTCGACGGAGCAGTTCTGGTCCTGAACAGCCTGTACCAGGCGGTTCAGGTGACGGGCGTCCAGCGGGCGTTCCGGCTGTTCTACGCCGGTCGGGCCCGGGCCGTGGCCAGCGACTTCGTCAGCTACGACTTCGACAACTGGTGCGACCTCGCGCCCCGCGCGGGCGATCTCGTGATTCACACGCCGACGCGCCGGATCCGCATTCCGCACGTGATCCAGCTGGTGTACTACGACCGCTTGCCGAACCGCGAGGTGCGCTTCACGCGCCGCAACATCTTCTATCGCGACAAGAACCGCTGTCAGTACTGCGGCCAGGTCTTCCCGCAGAAGCAGCTCAATCTCGACCACGTCGTTCCTCGTTCTCGCGGCGGAGGGTCGTGCTGGAACAACGTCGTCTGCGCCTGCATCCCGTGCAACACGCGCAAGGGCAGTCGCACGCCGGAGGAGGTGGGACTGCGACTCGTGCGTGTGCCGCGCAAGCCCGCCGGCCATCCGATGCTGCGTGCAAAGTGGATCGGCCCGTGCCCCGAGCAGTGGCGGACTTTCCTCGACGAGGCCTACTGGAACGTCGAGCTGTCGGACGAGGTCGTGGGCCCCGACTCGTGAGCCGTGGCGCGAAGCTCCAGCTGTCCCATCCTGCGGTACAGCTTCTGACGCGACCAGCCGATGCGACGCGCCGCCTCCGTGATGCGGTTTCCCGACTCGCGTAACGCGCGGCGGATCATCTCGTGTTCCAGCAGCTGCGGGTTGCCGCCGGTCCTCGACGCGGGGCGATCCATTCCGTCGAGATGCTCCGGGCGGATCGTCTCGCCGCTGGATCGCAGCAGCGCCCGGGCCAGCACCGCGTGCAGCTCGCGAACGTTGCCCGGCCAGTCGTACGAGCGGAGCAGACGCCACGCACCCTCGTCGACCCGCGGCGGGCCGAGCCCGGTCTCCGCGGCCAGGCGCGGCGACAGGCTGTCGACGAGGATCGCGAGATCGTCGATCCGCTCGCGCAGCGGCGGTATCCGGACAGGCACGACCGACAGACGGAAGTAGAGGTCCGCGCGAAACAGGCCGCCCGCCGACAGGGACCTGAGGTCGTGGTGTGTCGCCGCGACGATCCGCACGTCGACGTCGACCTCCCGATCGGCGCCCACCGGACGGATGCGCTTCTCCTGGATGGCGCGCAACAGCTTGGACTGCATGGAGGCCGACATGTCGCCGACCTCGTCGAGGAACAGCGTCCCGCCGTCAGCCAGGACGAACAGCCCGGGGCGCGTCCGCTCGGCGCCGGTGTAGGCGCCCCGCTCGCTGCCGAACAGCTCGGCGTCGAGCAGAGTGTCGGCCAGGGCCGTGCAGTTGACCGCCACGAACGGCCCGTCGCGCCGCCTGCTCTGGCGGTGCAGCGTTCGCGCGACCACCTCCTTCCCGGCCCCGGTCTCGCCCTGGACGAGGACGGGGAGTTCGGTGCGCGCGGCCCGTGCGACCCAGTCCAGCAGTCCGGCCAGGGCGGGGGTCGGCTGCAGCTCGCCGTGGTTTGACGGGGTCGGTTGCAGCGGGCTATCCTCAGGGCTCCGGGCCATACGCCAAGGTTCCGTCCGAACGGCCCGGGCCTTCAAGATCGCAATCGCCGCTCGAGGTTTCCCATTCAGAACGCCCGCCCAGGGTGCAGACCATGCAGGAGCCCATACGTATGTATGTGATGTTGCAGCGTCCGAGCCCTGGATCGAGGACGAACGAGCGAGCGGCAGCATGAGCGACTACTACCGGCAGGGTCCCCAGCGACCGGGTGGCGTCAACATCGGCGTTCCGGGCATGACTCCGGTCGTGCGCGGGCTGATCATCGCCTGCGTCTCGGTGTGGGTCGTGCAGCTCGTGGCGCTGAAGATGGGAATCGAGCTGAGCCGGATCTTCGGGGTCGTCCCCTATGGTGTGCTGCACGGCAGGATCTGGCAGCCCGTGACGTACATGTTCCTGCACACGACGCAGGGGCTGTTCCACCTGCTGTTCAACATGTTGATGCTGTGGATGTTCGGCTCGGATCTCGAACGCTACTGGGGCGGCCGTGGCTTCCTGCGGTTCTACCTCGTCGCCGGCGTCGGGGCCGGTCTGTTCGCCGTGGCGCTCGGTCTCATCTCGGAGGGCATGTCCCGCGTGGCGACGATCGGCGCGTCGGGCGCCGTCTACGGCCTGATCATCGCGTTCGGCATGATCTACGCCGAGCGGACGATCCTGTTCATGATGATCTTCCCGATGAAGGCTCGCACGATGGCGATGATCCTCTTCGGGGTCAGCTTCCTCTACACGTTCACGGAGCCCGGCAGCGGAGTCGCGCACGTCGCCCATCTGGGGGGCGCGGTGGTCGGGTTTCTCTACCTCAAGCGCGCGTGGCGCGTCGGTGACTTCTATCGCGAGCTGCGTTGGAGGATCAAGCGGCGTCGTTTTCGGGTGATGCGTTCGAAAGATGGCAACGGTTCGCCGGACGATTTCGACCGTTGGGTCAATTGAAAACGCGCAGCGTTAATTTACTTGCCGTGTTCGCGATGCCGTGGTCGGCGTGAAGAACCCGGCAAACGCGGAAATACTGTAAAAACCGGTATTCCCCGACTTACGTGACCGGATTTCGTTGTTGACACCCACAGGAACGGTGCATACACTGCAAGCACCGCCAAAGCGCCAATCGCGACACACGTCGCAACCACGCGCCGGCAATGGGTCAGCTATCAGGGGGGATAGGGTGACGGTCGTAGGGAACAGGGCTATCTGTTTAACGAACGAGCGACGATCGCCGCAGTTCGAGATTGCCACTGAAACCGCTTCTTTGTCGCACTCCAGTTATCTGGCGAACCCAAAAACAACGGAAATTGAAGCTACGCTGATCGGGCAACGAGGTCAAGGATTATCTCGTTCGTGAATACTCTCGGCTTGCTAGGATGCATCACCGACTGAAGAAGGGTTCCGGATGGATTCGGCGCAGAACGATCGGAGCTCGCTACTGTCCAGGTACTTCTCGGAGATCCGAGCGTATCCGCTCCTGACGAAAGAGCAGGAACAGCAGCTGGCCGACAAGGTGAAGGCGGGCTGCCAGGAAGCCCTTCACGAGCTCGTCGAATCGAACCTCAGCTTCGTGGTGAAGGTCGCCAGCGAGTATCGCAATCTCGGCCTGCCGTTCGAAGACCTGCTGAACGAGGGCAACATCGGTCTCATCGAGGCCGCGCACCGCTACGACGCCAGCAAGGGCACGAAGTTCATCACCTACGCGATCTGGTGGATTCGCAAGTCGATCCTCAAGGCGCTCAGCGAGCATTCGAACCTGGTTCGCGTGCCCACCTATCAGATGAAGAAGGTGCGCGAGATCCGCGACGCCGAGAAGAACCTCCGGCGTTCCCTCGGCCGCAAGCCGCGGCGCGAGGAGATCTCCGAGCGGCTGGATCGCAGCCTGTCCAAGATCGACCAGGTGCTGCAGTTCAGCCTGCGCGAGATGAGCCTCGACGACAAGGTCGGCAAGGACCGCGAGACCCCGATCTCCGATTATCTGGTCGACAACGGCTCGGGCAGTCCCGAAGCCGACATGATCAAGCGCGAGGCCAATCGACTGGTCTCCGAGGCCCTCAAGCACCTGACCGATCAAGAGAAGATGGTCATCAGTCACCGCTTCGGCATCGCCGGCGGGCCATCGCTGACTCTCAAGGAGATCGGCGAGATGATGAGCATCAGCCGCGAGCGGGTGCGCCAGATCGAGTGCCAGGCCAAAGCGCGTCTGCGCAAGGTGTTTGCCCGCAAGCGGATGGTCAAGGCGCCGTCCAAGCAGCCCTATCCTCCGGCCGCGCGCCGCGGCGGTCCCCTGGGCGGTCGGATCGAGTCCTGATTCCTGCCCCGGCGGCGGGCGACTTGATCCCGACAGGGGATCTCCTCTAGACTTCAACGCCCCGGACGTACCGAACTGGTTACGAACCCTGGAGGTCCAGGACCTCCGGCCCCCAGGTTGGCGTGAACGACCCTCACGAGGCGGCTTCCCCGAACGTTCCCTGGCGCACTCTGCTCGCCTGCACGACCCCGGCGGGGGCCCTGGACGAGTTGGTGTGTGCGTTCGAGGGGTGCGGTCTGCGGGCGCTGACGGTCGAGGACGCGCGGGGAGCCGAGCCGATCGCCGATGCGCGGAGACCGGGGATGCCCGACGGCCCCGCGGACTTCGCGGTCGTCGAGGTGGCCGGCGAGCCGGCCTGGCGGCTGACGGCCGAGCTGAGCCCCGGATTCGCCGCTGATCTGATGCCACGGGTGACCGTCGCCCTGAGCGGATGGCGCGAGGCGCGTGGGACGCTGGGGCGCGCCGATCGGCACTCCGCCATGCGCGTGCGCGAGCTGGATCTGGTTCAGGCGCTGGGCCGGCGGGCGGCCGAGGCGCGAAGCTCCACGGAGCTGTTCCACGCGGCGGTCGTGACGCTGCAGCAGGGACTGGACCTCGATCTGGCGCTGGCCGCGCACGATCCCGGCCCGGCTCGCGAGATGCTGGCCTTCCTCGGGCGACCGATCGCCGCGCCGTCCCTGGAGCGGATCGCGCGCTCGGCCGGGGAGGCGCTCGGCTGGCGCTCGGAGTGGCCGGTTCCGCGCAGAATCGAGCTCGACACGTACGACGAGGCGCGTGGCTTCCGACCGGAACCCGTTCCCGAGTCGGTCGTGACCCTTCCGCTGATGCGCCGGGGGCGGCCGGTCGCGGGGCTGACGGTCGTTCCCTCCGACGTGATCGACGAGGATCGTTCGCGGCTGCTGTTCAGCGCGGCGAATCAGATCTCGCTGCATCTCGATCGCATCCTGACGGTGCGCGAGGCGGAGGCGGGTCGTTTTCGCTCGATGCTCGATTCGATGCCGCAGGCGGTCGTGCTTGCCGACAGCAGCCTGCGTGTGGTGCAGGCGAATCGCGCGGGCGAGAGACTGCTGGTCGAGATCGGATCGCTTTCCGACTGTGACGAATTGCGCGCGCCGCTCGACGCCGTCCTCGGCGGCAGCCTCGCGGTGTGCGAGACCGAGGTCCAGCTCCCGGGCGGACGCGAATTCGACGTGACGCTCTCGCCGCTGGCCTCCGATCACGCGTCGGATCCGGGCCTGGTGCTCGTGCTCAACGACGTCACCGAGAGCCGCAAGTTGCAGCGGCACGTCGCGCAGTCCGAGAAGATGTCCAGCCTGGGGCAGATGATCTCGGGCGTGGCGCACGAGCTGAACAACCCGCTGGCGAGTATTCTCGGCTACGCCCAGCTGCTGGCCGTGACGGGGAAGGACGACGCGCAGCGCTCGCGGCTCGAGGTGCTCCAGCAACAGGCCGAGCGCTGTCAGAAGATCGTGAACAACCTGTTGTCGTTCGCGCGGCGTCGCGAGCCCGAGCGTCGCCCGGTCGTGCTCAACGAGGTCATTCGTTCGGTGGTCTCGCTGATGGGTTATCAGCTGCGCGTCGCCGACGTCGAGATCGTCACCGAGCTCGACTCGTCGTTGCCGCCGGTCGAGGGCGACCTGCATCAGCTGCAACAGGTGCTGGTCAACCTCGTGACGAACGCGCAGCACGCGATCCGTTCCGCGGACGAGCGCGGCAAGGTGACGATCCGCACGCGGCCCGACGGCGAGCGACGCGCGCTCCTGGAGATCAGCGACAGCGGACCGGGGATCCCGGAGGAGATCCGCGACAAGATCTTCGACCCGTTCTTCACCACCAAGAAAGAAGGGCAGGGGACGGGGCTGGGACTATCGCTGGTCTACGGCATCCTCGGGAACCACGGTGCGACGATCGATGTGGAGACCGCTCCGGAGGGACGCGGCGCCTGTTTCCGCGTCGTGTTCCCCGTGGCCACGGTTCACGCCGCGCCGCGCGTCTCCGTACCCGAGATCGGCCGTTTCGCCCCGCTGGCCGCCGGCAGGATTCTCGTCGTCGACGACGAGGAGTCGCTGGCCAACATGATCTGCGAGGTGCTCACCGAGGACGGGCACCAGGCGCAGACGGCGAGCAACGGACACGAGGCGCTGAAGCACATGGGTCGCGACGACTTCGACCTGATCATCTCCGACGTCCGCATGCCCGGCATGGGAGCCGAACGCCTGTACGACGAGATCCGTCGCAGTCGCCCCGAGTTCCAGGAGCGCCTGCTCTTGACGACGGGGGATACCGTCGGTTCCGAGCCCGAGCATCTCGTCGAGCGCACCGGGCTCGAACTGCTGCACAAGCCGTTCGATCTCGATCAGTTGCGGCGCCGCGTCCGCGCGAAGCTGGACTCCAGGCCCGGGCCCTCGACTCCGCGGGCCGGTCTGCGAGAGGGCTCCTGAGTTTGCGCCACCTGGTTCTCGGCACCGCGGGACACATCGATCACGGAAAGAGCGCGCTGGTCGAGGCCCTCACGGGGACGCACCCCGATCGTCTCGACGAGGAGCAGCGCCGCGGCATCACGATCGAGCTCGGGTTCGCCGACCTACACCTGGGCGACGAGCGCGTGCTGTCGTTCGTCGACGTCCCGGGCCACGAACGCTTCGTGCGCCACATGGTCGCCGGCGCGACGGGGATCGACGCCGTGCTGCTCGTCGTCGCGGCAGACCAGGGCGTGCAGCCGCAGACACGCGAGCACCTCGAGATCTGCTCGTTGCTGGGGATTCGCGAGGGCATCGTCGCGTTGACGAAGTGCGATCTGGTCGATCCCGACCTGCAAGAGGTGGCGGCGCTCGAGGTCAGCGAGTTGCTCGAAGGTACCTTCCTCGAGGACGCGCCGCTCGTCCCTGTCTCGGCGAAGTCGGCCGCGGGGCTCGACGCACTGCGCGAAGCGTTGACGGCGCTGTTCGATCGAGTCGAACCCGGGTCGTCCGAGGGCGTGACGCGTCTGCCGGTCGATCGATCGTTCGTCATCCGCGGCTTCGGCACCGTCGTCACGGGCACGCTCGTCTCCGGCGCACTCGCGGAGGGCGAGGAGGTTCAGGTGCTGCCCGACGGGCCGCGCGCGCGGATCCGCGGCCTGCAGGTTCACAAGCAGAAGGTCGAACGTGCCATGGCGACGAGCCGTGTCGCGATCAACCTGCAAGGGGTCGACTCGGCGCAGGTTCCGCGCGGCTCGACGATCGCGCCCACGGGAGGGTTGCAGTCGACACGCCGCATCTGGGCCCGTGTGAAGCTGCTCGACTCCGCACCGGAGGCGCTGGAGCGCGGTGGACCCGTCCGCTTCCACGAGGGGACGTCCGAGCATGCCGCGACCTACCGCGTGCTGCGCATCGCGGACGACGGCGACCTGCTGGCGGAGCTGTTTCTCGAGGACGCCGCCGTGCTGCGCCCCGGCGACCGCTTCGTGCTGCGCCGGCCGGCGCCGGTCGACACGATCGGCGGCGGGGTCGTCGTCGACATCCACCCGCCGCATCGCCGTGACGCGCGCGAGGAGGACTTCGACACGACGCACCAGACGACGGACGCGCTGGTGCGGGCGCGCGTGGCGCGCGCCGGGGCGTCGGGCAAGAAGTCGCGCGAGCTGGCGGCCGAGCTCGGCGTCGGAAGTGACGAGCTGCGCGCCGCGGGAGAGTCGCTGCGCGATTCCGGAGACCTGGTCGAGATCGCCGGACGCTGGATCGACGGGGAGTGCTGGCGCACCCTCGAGGCCGAGGCGCTGGTCCTGCTCGAGCGCTTCCACGCAGCGGATCCGCTGCGCACCGGCATGTCGCGCGAGGAGCTGCGCGCCGCGGTGTCGGCCGCACTGGCGCAGGACTCGTGGCGCAAGATGCTCGAGGGCCTGGCCGCGGAGGAGAAGGTCCGACTCGAGGCCGACCGCGTGGCGCTCGCCGGTCACCGCGTCGAGTTGAAAGAAGCCGACCGGAAGCTCTCCGAGCGCATCGATCGCGAATTCCGCGACGCGGGGCTCGATCCGCCGGACGCCGCAGCGCTCGCGCCGGAGGCCGACCGCGCGACGGTGACGCGGTTGATCGATCTGCTGATCGCGTCCGGGGCGCTGGTCAAGATCAACGACGGCAGGTTGTTCCATGCGGCTGCACTCGATGCTTTGCTGGCCAAGTTGCGGGATTACGCGACGACAGAGAAGACGATCGACGTCGCCGCGTTCAAGACGCTCGCAGGAGTGACGCGCAAGAACGCCATCCCGCTGCTGGAGCACCTCGACGTCACGCGGGTGACGCGGCGGGTGGGGAATCTGCGCGAGATTCTTTGAGAGGGGTAGGGGTGTGTCCGGAGGGGGCCGGGGGCAGGCCCCCGGCCCATTCCGGACGCCAACCAGCCGCATCCCCGCGCCGCGGTGTACAATAACCAAGACGCCCGGGGCCGCTGCGGTCCCGTGAATCTCAGGAGTACGACATGGCACCGCTGGCGATCGGACTCGGGATGCAGGAACTCGTGATCCTGCTGCTGATCGTGGTTTTCCTGTTCGGTGCCCGCCGGATCCCGGAGATCGCGCGTGGCCTCGGAGAGGGGATCCGTGGGTTTCGCACCTCGCTCAAGGGCGATGAGGAACCGACGAAGTCCGAGAACAACGACGCCACCGAGCCCTGAGGCCGGGCGCCGCGCCAGCGACGCGCGTCAGCCGGCTCGCTGCGCGGGTTGAATCGGGAACACCGCCCGGCCGCGAGTCCGCGTCAGGTCGAGACGCTCGCCGAGCGTTCGCAACAGCTCCTCGATATCCTGGCCGTCCTCCGGCGCGCTGACGTGAGCGGCATCGAGGCGTGCCGACCATGGATCCGCGCGCTCGACCTCGAACGGCGTCGCCTCGACGATGTCGACGAGCGTGTGCCAGCGCCCCACGAGTTCGCCGGGGTGGAACCGCGGCGTCAACGCGACGAAGACGAACGGTCCGAAGCGCACCAGCGTCTCGTCGTCATCGCACGTCTCGGCCAACCTGTTGGCCACGTTGCCGATCACGGTCTCGAACGCCTCCAGTCCGAGCTCCTCGATGAGCTGAGGTCCGTTGCGCACGGCCAGCGCGACGAGGCCGAAGCTGGACTCCACGCGCAGTGGCTTCAGCAGGCGCTCGCCGGCGTTGAGTCGCAGGAACCTCGCGTTCGGCAATCCGGTGCTGGCGTCGGTCATGCGACGCTCGTCCTCGACGCTCTCGCCGTTCGACTGTCGTCGATCCGACAACGCAGCGACGTGGCCCGCCACGGCCAGGACGAAACGACGCTCTTCGACGTCGAACTCGTGGGTGGCCGCGCGGACGAGCAGCAACGCTCCGAGCCAGTGACCCTCGTGCACGAGCGGCACGACGAGCGAAGACCTGGGGCGCGGCGCGTTCTCAACGTCGATCAGTGCGGCGACGGCTCCGCCGAACTCGTGGCGCTCGAGCCAGGTCTGGCGATCGAGCCACGGTACGCCGGCGATGCCCGGCAGTGTGTTGACGGGGGTCGGCTCGCACAGCGGAAGGTGGGCGCCGGCGATCCGGGCGGCGCGATCGCCGAACGCGCGCTCGACGCACCAGTCGTGCCGTTCGGGCGCGGGCATCAACACCGCGCCGGTCTCGAAGGGTACGACGGATCTCAGCTTGGCGGCGGTCAGCGCCCAGTTCTCGTCGCGGTCGAGGTCACGCTGAGCCAGGGCACGGATCGCGTACAGGGCGTCCAGGTTGCGCTCGGCGTCGGCCAGTCGGTGGCCCGTGTTCGCGTCGCTCTCCTCGCGTGCATCGTCGTCGCCGTCGACGACGGGCCACGTCGAATCGGCGGCCTCGAGCGCGTCGACGTTCTCCAGCAGAACGTCGACCAGCCATGGGTCGAGGCTCGAGCCGGCCTCGGCGACGAGCAGCTCCAGCGCGTGCTGGGTCGTGAGCCCGCGTCCGACCGGAGCGGGGGCCGTGAGGCTGTCGTACGCCTCGATCAGCGTCAGGATGCGCGCGCCGAGCGGAATCTCGTCGCCTTCCAGACCGTCGGGCCGCCCGCTGCCGTCCCATCGTTCTCGCTGATGGCGCACGATCGACTCGACGTCGAACGGGTAGCGGATCAGCTCGAGCAGCTTCGACCCGGTCTCCGGATGCATGCGGCGGCGTCGCATCTCGTCCACGCTGCGCGGCGCTCTCGCTCGCAGCACGCGTGAGTGAGCGAGCAGGCCGATGTCGCGCAGCCGGACTGCGGTGGACAGCGCGCGTTGCTGTTCGGCGTCCAGATCCAGTCGCCGCGAGAGGGCGACGGACAGGCATTCGATTCTGCGCGAGCGCGTTGCGCTGCGCGGGTCGTGCACGGCAAGACCGGCCGCGAGGCCGCGGGTCAGAGTCTCGAGCGCGTCGTCTCGGGGTTCGCACGCGAGCGTGTCCGGGCTCGGGTGTCCACCGCGCACGCGCCCGAGCCGGTAGGCCGGGAACGCGAGTGGGGCCAGCAGGAGCAGCGGGCGGAAGGTCGGGCTGCGATAGGCCGATACCGCCAGCACGGCGCCGAGCACTCCGACGGCGATCGCCGCCAGGCTGCCGCCGGCGCGTCGCCACGGCGATTGCGAGCTCGCGGACGTGGTCTCGACGACGAAAGCCAGCAGGTCGAGGCTGACCTCGATCGCCGCGAAGGCGGCGGCGTGGACCAGCAGACCCATCGCCGGAGACGCCGTGATCGGCCCGGCGGAGCTGCCGACCGCGTGCAGCGCCGCACCGGCGACCGCCGCCGCCAGCGCACGCGAACCCAGGTCGTAAGCGATGTGGGCGATCCGCTCCTCGCGCCGCCCCTGGGGGCGCACGAGCGAGTGGGTCAGCGACGCGGACGCCGCGGCCACGACCGAGGCCGGCGAGCCGAAGAGCAGGGCGGTGGCCAGCGTCAGGGCGTAGACCCCGCGTACCCGCCCGATCAGCGGCAGATCGATACTGAGCGCCCCGCACAGGCCCCCCAGGAGGACGAAGACCAGCCATCCCGGGTCCGCCAGCGCCATGGCGCGGGTCAGCGACCATAGGACGACGCTCAGGCCGAAGCCATAGATGCTTCCGAAGTACAGCTCCGCATGGAGTGATTTACGACGCCCGC
Organism: bacterium; assembly: GCA_024226515.1. GTDB lineage: Bacteria > Acidobacteriota > Polarisedimenticolia > Polarisedimenticolales > Polarisedimenticolaceae > JAAELQ01. Next base: position 11,743 of record JAAELQ010000072.1, on the reverse strand, counting down.
CCATCCAGTGGCGAATCTAGGGCGGCGGGGCCGGGGCGGCAAACCGGTCCCGATGCTATTGATCCCCTCCCCGATATCCGGTAGGGTAAGCCGCCGGTATGCCCCCGGGCATACCGGACCTATTCGAAAGCCCCGGACTGACTGCGCGGAGAGAATGGATGGCCTTCAAGAGCAATGCGGACCTGGCCCGGCGCGTGTACCGCGCGCTGAAGACCCCCTCGGACGACAACCCTCGCACCGATCCGATCCTTGCCTTTCATTTCAAGGGCAAGGCGGACTACATCATGATGCGGTGCAACAAGACGCCCGAGATGTCGATCAAGGGCAAGGACCAGACAGCCGGGGAGGTCAAGTTCTTCGCCTACAGCGACTTCTCCGATTTCCGCGAGGACGACGTCCTGTTCCGCCTGCGCGACGAGGTGCGGCTGATCGAGCTGTATCGCAATGGCGCCATCGAGGCCCGGACGTTCGACACGTGGAGCGAGTTCGTCAAGTGGCTCGACGGGCTGGACGAGAACGGGGTGCAGATCTCGTTGAAGCTGCCACACTTGGTGTATGCAGCCGTCCGCGGTCAACAGCCGTCGATGCAGAACTTCATCGTCGAGGCCATCAAGTCGGCCCTCCGCACCGACAAGTCCTGAGCCGCATCGGATGACCGCGGTGCGCTGGGTCCTCGTCGCGCTCGCGCTCGCCGTCGTGGCGGCGCCCTGCCTGGCGGACGATCACGACGGGACGTCGCCGATCCCCGCGGGCGCCGAGGGCTATGCGCTGACGGTTGTCCAGGGGAACCGAGTCGAGCGCATCCCGGTGAGATACCTCGGCCTCTATCCCGACTTCGTCGGGCCGGGCTACGACGTGCACCTCGTCAAGCTCGAGGGGCCGGTCGCCGAGCGCGTCGGGGTCGCCTCGGGGATGAGCGGCAGCCCGGTCTTCTTCGACGACAAGCTGATCGGCGCCCTGTCCTATCGGCTCGGCGCGATTCCGGCGGAACCGGTGGCGGGGGTGACGCCGATCGGCGACATGCGCGCCGCGGCGCGCGCCGACGGGGTGCCCGCCGGGGGCACCGTGAGCGCCAACGCGATCCGCACACCGATCCAGATCGGCGCTCTCTCCGGGCCGGTTCGTGACTGGATCGAGCCGCAGCTCGTCGAGCTCGGCTTCTCTCCCGTCGCAGGCGGAGGCGCAGGCGGCGCGGACGTTCCCGCGGAGCTGCAGCCGGGCTCGCCGGTCGGCGTCGAGCTGGTGCGCGGCGCCCAGGTGATCGCCGCCACGGGAACGGTGACCTGGGTCGACGACGAGGGCGTCCTCGCGTTCGGGCATCCGTTCCTCGGTGTGGGGCGCGTCGAGTTACCGATGGTCGCCGCGAAGGTGATTCACACGCTGGCCGACCGTGCCGGGTCGATCAAGCTGGCCGCCACGGGGCAGGAGATCGGAGCGATCGTCGAGGATCGGCTGACGGCGATCGTCGGTCGCTACGACCATCGCGCAGCGATGATCCCCGTGCGCGTCGCGTTCCGTGGGCCGGCTCACGGTGGAGAGCCGTTCGAGTTCGAGGTCGTTCGCAACTCGGTCCTCGCGCCGCTGTTCGCCGGCGCCGTCGTGGCGAACGGCCTGCTGTCGAACACCGCGTACGAATCTCGCGCCACGATCCTCGCCTCGGGCGCGCTGCGCCTGCGGGGCGTCGGCGTGCTGCCGCTCGAGATCGCCGCGTCGGGTGACGGAGCCTCGGATCCCGCCGTCGCGCTCGGATCGCGCATCCAGGCGGTGCTCGGAGCGCTGTGGCACAACCGCTTCGCCGAGCCGGTGCTGGAGTCGCTCGAGCTGGACGTCGAGGTCGTTCCCGGCCATCGCAGCTACAGTCTCGTCGACGTGAACTACGACCGCGGTCCCGTGCGCCCCGGACAGCGCCTCGAGGTCGAGTGCACGCTGCGACGCTACCGTGGAGAGCTCGTGCATCGCACGCTCGAGCTCGAGATTCCGCAGGGCGTCGCTCCCGGGACGCGGCTGGCGCTCGCGATCGGCTCGCCCGACGGCGTCGACCGTGCGCTGGGGCGCCCCTTGGCCCGACGCCTGCGGACGGCACAGACCCTGGACGCGGTCGCTCACGTATTTGCCGGGCTGCGCTCGGCGCACCGCCTGACCGGCGCGTTGTATCGCAGCGCCCCCGGGGTGTACTCCGGCGGCGTGACCTACGACAACCTGCCGCCGACCGCGCAACGCCTGCTGGGCTCCGCGACGACCGATCGCGCTGCGCGCGGACGCGTTTCGACTCTGGCTCGCGCCGAGCGTGAGCTCGACGGGCCGATCGACGGGGCGCAGGTGCTGCAACTGCAGGTCGAACCGATCCGGAAGAAGAAGCCGAACAGGAGTCGTCGATGAAGCAGCGGGCGCGGCGCAGCCGCAACTCGGTTCTCCTCGTCGCGGCGGGCCTCGTGCTGGCCGCTTGCGCGACGCCCGCGTGGTCGTCCGCCTCGCGGACCTGGTCGGCCACGAGCCGCGAACACTTCGCCACGGGGTCGCTCGAGGGCACCGCCCTCGACGTCGAAGGTCGGATCGGCCTGGCGCCGGAGCTACGCACGTTGTGGGGGCCCGGCGACGGCATCGTGTGGGGCGTGGCCGCGGCGGCGGACGGAGGCAGCTTCGCGGTGCTCTCCGGGCCGGGGCGTCTGCTGAGGATCGGCGTCGACGGTGCGGTCGAGACCTGGTACGAGGAGCCCGACAAGGAGACGCTGGTCACGTCGGTCGCCGCGGACGCCGACGGCGGAGTCTACTTCGGCCTCTCGCCGTCCGGGCGCGTGCTACACGCCCGGGGGCCCGATGAGGTCGAGGTCGTTGCCTCGACCGAGGCCACGTTCGTCTGGGCGCTCGAGGTTGCCGCCGACGGGACGCTGTGGATCGGGACCGGGATCCCGGGGCGCGTGTTGCGGCGCGAGCCCGGCGGGCAGGCGATGCCGGTGTTCGACGCCGAGGCCGATCCCGTGCGCTGTCTGGCGCCGCTGGCCGACGGCGGAGTCGTCCTGGGCACCGGCGGACGGGGACGCGTGATCCGCGTCGACCGCGACCTGGTGCCGTTCGTCTTGTACGACGCGCCCGAGACCGAGGTCGCCGACCTCGTCGTCGACGAGCAGGGGACGGTGTTCGCGTTGACCGCGCGCGGGAGCAAGCAGGTCGCGACGCCGGGCCCGCAGGGGCAGGGGCCACCGCCGACGGTCGGTCAGACCGTGACCGTCACGGCCAGGCCACCGGCCGAGAACGGGAAAGACTCCGCGGACTCACGCGGCGCGGCGCAGCAACAGCAGGCTCCGCAGCAGAGCTTCACCTCGCCTGCCGGGGGAACGCTGTACTCGATTCGTCCCGACGGTACCGTGCGTGACGTGTGGCACACGAACACCGAGCTGCCGTTCGCCGTGGCGCTCACGGCTCCGAACCGCTTGCTGGTGGCCACCGGCGACGGCGGGCGGATCCACATGCTGGACGGAGACGGCCGGTCGACACGCCTGACGCGGGTCGCGTCCGATCAGGCCGCGGCGCTGGCGCTGCGGCCCGACGGCGGTGTGTTGATCGGCGGTACGACCGACGCGCGCGTGGAGCTGCTCGGCTCGAGCGCGGGTGGATCGGGCAGTTACCTGACGGCGCCGATCGACGCCGGCACGCTCGCGAACTGGGGCCGGGCCGAGTGGGACGCCGGCGACGAGCGGCGCGGAGTCACGGTCCACGCGCGCAGCGGCAACACCGACGAGCCGGACTCGACCTGGTCCGACTGGAGCATCGTCAAGGCGGATGCGCCGGACGGCGGAGCGACGAACGTGCCCTCGGCGAGGTTCCTCCAGCTGCGCGTCGACCTGTCGTCCAAGGGCGACGACGTCCCGACGGTCGGACGCCTCGACGTACGTTTCAGGACGCGCAACCGCGCGCCGTCGGTAACGACGGTCAACATCGAACCGCCGGGGATCGTGTGGATGCGCAACGCGTCGCAGGGCGCGAACCGACTGGGCCCGTTCGTGACGCAGGATCCCGTGGCGCGCAAGGCCGCCGGAACGCTGCAGCGCAAGCCGGTGGGAGCACTGCGCAAGGCCTACGAGTCGGGCGCGCGCACGTTCAACTGGCAGGCGGCCGACCCGGACGGCGATCGGTTGACGTTTCGTCTCGAAGTGCGACGCGAGGGTGGGGATCGCTGGTTCGTCCTGGCCGACGAGTTGACCGAGTCGTTCTACAGCTGGGACGCGCGCGCGATGCCGGACGGGCTCTACCGCGTCCGGCTGACGGTCGACGACTCGCGCGACAATCCCGCCGGTGAAGAGCAGAACGACGAGAGCGTCAGCCGGGGGTTCACCGTCGACAACACGCGACCGACGGTCGAGCGCTTCGAGGTCGCCGCCGAGTCGGAGGGCTACCGTGTGGCGTTCGAGGCACGCGACGAGGGCGGACACGTGCTCGCCGTCGAGTTCGCGCTGGACGGCGGGGACTGGCAGCCGATCGATCCCGTTGACGGAGTCGCGGACTCGGAGCGCGAGCGGTACGAGCTGGTCGTGGCGCAGACGCCCGAAACCGGCGCCTCGCGCACCATCATGGTGCGTGTGACCGACGTGGGCGGCAACCTCGGAGGGGGACTGCGCGCGCTCGACGGGCCCCGCTGAGGGGCCGCGGTCGGCGATCGCCGGACACCCACCCGGGCGCCGTATAGGATGACCTCGATGCTGCGGGTCAACGAGATCTTCCACTCGATCCAGGGCGAGTCGACGCACGCCGGGCGGCCGTGCGTCTTCGTGCGTCTGACCGGCTGTAACTTGCGCTGTGTCTGGTGCGACACGGAGTACGCGTTTCACGAGGGGCGCTCGATGTCGGTCGAGCAGATCGTCGAACAGGTCGAGCGTTGCGGAACGCGCCTGGTCGAGGTGACGGGTGGCGAGCCGTTGCTTCAGGACGAGACGCCGACGCTGATGCAGGCGCTGCTCGACCGCGGGTTCGAGGTGCTGCTCGAAACCGGCGGCAGCCTACCGATCGAAGGCGTTCCGTCCGGGGTCAAGCGGATCGTCGACGTCAAGTGCCCGGGAAGCGGCGAGGCGGAGCGGAACCGCTGGGAGAACCTCGAGCATCTGCGCGGGGGCGACGAGCTGAAGTTCGTCATCGCGAGCCGGGCCGATTACGACTGGGCGGTCGAGCAGATCGCGCGACGCGGCCTCGCCGGGCGTTGCCCGCTGCTGTTCTCTCCGGTCCACGGCGACCTCGAACCCGCCGAACTGGCGGACTGGGTCACGGCCGACGCGCTCGACGTGCGCGTGCAGATTCAGCTGCACAAGGTGCTGTGGCCCGGCGTGGTGCGAGGCGTGTGATGTCGGGCCGACCGCGGGCCGTCGTGCTGCTGTCGGGAGGGCTCGACTCGGCGACGACCCTGGCCGTCGCCCTCGAGCGCGGGTTCGCCGCCCACGCGTTGACGCTGAGCTACGGCCAGCGCGCCCGGCTCGAGGTGGAGCGCGCCGCCGCGGTCGCGGCGGCGCTCGGCGCCGCCGGACACCGCGTTCTCGACGTCGATCTGAGCCTGCTCTCGGGCTCGGCGCTGACGGATGCGACCGTCCCCGTCCCGCGCGGGCGTTCCGGCGACGAGATGGCGAGCGGGATTCCGTCGACCTACGTCCCGGCGCGCAATACGGTGTTCCTCTCGCTGGCCCTGGCCTGGGCGGAGTCGCTGGGAGCCTACGACCTGTTCATCGGCGCCAACGCGGTGGACTACAGCGGCTACCCCGATTGCCGGCCGGAGTTCATCGAGGGCTTCGAACGGCTGGCGCGGCTGGCGACCAAGGCGGGCGTCGAGGGACGGCAGATCCGCGTGCACGCTCCGCTGCTCGCGTCGTCCAAGGCGGACATCGTGCGTCGGGCCGTCGAGCTCGGCGTGGACCCGGGGATGACGCTGTCGTGCTACGAGCCGTCCCCGGCGGGAGAGCCGTGCGGCGCGTGCGATTCTTGCCTGTTGCGTGCGAAGGGGTTTCGCGATGCCGGAATGGTCGACCCGGGGAGCGGCGGTCAGTCGAGCCGGGCGAACTGACGCTCGGCGATGCGGTGGATCTCCGCGGACACCTGACGGCTCGCGACGAGGTCCTTGGCCCGATCGAGTTCGGAGGCCAGCCGCTGCAGCGACTCTGCGTCCTGCCGCGTACGCTGCTCGAGCGCGGCGCCCATGCGGTTGAACGAGTCCTCGAGGCCGCGGAGGTTGTCGCCCTTGCGGAGTCTGACGCGCGCGGCGTAGTGGCCTAGCTCGACGTCGCCCATCTTCATCTCGATGTTGTAAGCGGCGCCGGCGGTCTTGTGCGTCTCGAGAATGCTGACTGCGAACACCCCGCCGAGGAAGACCAGGGACCCGGCGATGATCAGGATCGCCTGTCTTCGCTCCTGCCCGCGGATCATCTCGGCCAGCTCGGGCGATTCCGTCAGGAGCTGTGCCGCCGAGGCCAGTGAGGCCGAGTAGAGTGCGTAGTTGACGAACCCCAGCAGGACCAGGACCAGCGCGACGAGCGTCACGGCCGCCTTGAGCTGGTAGGGCTTGTCGACCAGGAAGTTCTTCCGGTAGCCGAGCAGTCCCCGACTCTTGACCGCCGCGATGGCGGAGGAAAGCGAACTTGTCTCTTCACTCATGCCTGGATACCTCGTTGGCGTGAACTTAATTCTCCGGACGGTGGCAGTCAAGAAATGGGCTTTGCCCCTGCGGGTGCTCCGGCGCTAGCCTGGGGTATTGGCCCGTACTAGCAGAAAGTCCTGATTTTGGGGTCGATCCATCGGCGTGGTGGTGCAATTGTGCAGGGTCCGGGCTAGGATTCAGGAACGAGGGGAGCTCAATCCCCCTGGGGAGGGCCTTGATGGAGAACAAGATCGTCGTTCATTTGAAGGACGGGGTGATTCACAAGGGGGTGACCAGCGACTTCCACCCCGGCAACGAGAGTTTCCACCTGCTGCCCGGCGAGGGCGGCGGGGTCCCGATGAGGATCGCCCTGGACAGCATGAAGGCGTTGTTCTACGTCAAGGATTACATCGGCAACCGCGATTTCGTGGCGCGCCGCCAGTTCGACGAAGCGATGCGCGAGGCCCAGAAGGCGATCGTGCACTTCGACGACGGCGAGGAGATATGGGGCATTCTGGGTGAAGGGGCCGAAGAGGACGGTGTCGGCTTCTTTTTCTTCCCCGCGGACCGAGAGGACAACAACATCCGCATCTTCGTCATTCGTTCCGCGATGAAGGAATTGAAGCGCATCGCCTGAGGGACCGCCGAGGCGCGTCCCCCGCTTCCGGCCTCCGAATGAGGGAGGTCCAGCGTGAACAAGGCCGAAATGGTCGAGAGAATCTCGGAGAGGACCGGGCTGCCGGCGAAGGAGACGCGCGTGCTGATCGACGCGATCTTCGATCCCGATCCCGCGGTCGGCTTGATCGCCGCGGAGTTGGTATCGGGGAGGAAGGTCGCGATCAGCGGGTTCGGCACCTTCGAGTCGCGCCCGCGCAAGGCGCGCATCGGGCGCAACCCACACACCGGGGAAGCGCTCGACATCCCGGCGACGCGTGCGCCGACCTTCAAGGCCGGCAAGCCGCTGAAGGAGACCCTGCGATCCGCCTGAGGATCTCCGGGTTCCGATGAGCCGCTCGTCGTCCCGCCCTGCCCGTGCGCGCAAGAAGCGCCGCAGGGCCCGCCGTCGTCGCCCGACGCGCCGCAGGAAGATCCTGACCCTCGGCGTCGTGCTCGTCGTGGCCCTGGCCACAGCGGCCCTGTTCCTGAACGTCGCCGTCCGTCAGCGCTTCGACGGCCGCCTGTGGTCGATCCCGGCGCGCGTCTACTCCGGCCCCATGGAGGTGTACGTCGGCGACCGGGTGACGATCGATTCGGTGATCGGGCGGCTCGAACGGAGTGGGTACGCCCGCATCGAGCGCCGCCCCGAGCTCCCCGGGCAGTTCCGCCGGGCGAAACGCTCGCTGGATGTCTACGTCCGCGAGCTGTCCACGCCCGCCGGGAAACGCGACGAGCGCCTGCTGAGCTTCCGCTTCGAGCGTGACCGGCTGGCGTCGATCGCCGACCGTCGCGGCCGCTCCGTCCGCCGGGCCGTGCTCGAACCCGAGCTGCTGGCGACCCTGTTCGGCTCGCGGCTCGAGGACCGCGAGCCGACCGCGCTCGACACGATGCCCGACGTGCTGGTCCACGCGGTGCTCGCCGCCGAGGATGCCCGGTTCTTCGAGCACTGGGGTTTCGACCCCCGCGGCATCGCCCGCGCCGCGCTGGCCAACGCCCGCGAGGGGCGGGTGGTTCAGGGCGGCAGCACGATCACGCAGCAGACGGTGAAGAACCTGTACCTGGGCCAGGAGCGCACCTGGTGGCGCAAGATCCGCGAGCTGGTCATGGCCCCGATGCTCGATGCCTCGTACTCGAAAGAGCGGATCCTGGAGGCCTACCTCAACGACGTTTATCTGGGCCAGCGCGGGCCGGTGGCGATCTGCGGGGTGCAGTCCGCCGCGCGGTTCTACTTCGGGCACGATCTCTCGCACCTGACACTGGCCGAGGCCGCGGCGTTGGCGGGCATGATCCGCAGCCCGGGGCGCTACAACCCGTTCGATCACGCCGATCGCGTCGTCGAGCGCCGCCTCCAGGTGCTGGAGGCCATGGCCCGGCTCGGCTCGATCGGCGAGGAGGAGGTGGCGGCCGCGGGGGCCGAGCCGCTGCGGCTCGCCAGCGGCCGGGCGGGTTTCAAGAGCGCTCCGTATGCGGCGGACTTCATCCGCGCCGAGCTCGCGGAGCGTTTCCCCGGTGACGTCCTGCGTCGCGACGGCCTCTCGGTCTACACGACGATCGACACCGGGTTCCAGCAGAGCGCCGAGGCCGCGCTGCGCGAGGGGCTCGAGCGGCTCGAGCGAGGCGCGCCGCAGCTCGCGCGGAAGGGGAAGGGTCGATTACAGGGCGCCGTCGTCGTCACCGAGCCCGCCACCGGAGCGATCCTGGCCCTCGTCGGGGGGCGTGACTACGCCGATTCGCAGTTCAATCGCGCCACACAGGCACGGCGCCAGCCCGGCTCCTGTTTCAAGCCGTTCGTCTATGCCGCCGGCTTCGAGAGGGCGCGTAGCGGGGCGCCCGGGGGACTCACCCCCGCGACGTTGCTCGAGGATCGGCCGTTCGAGATGCAGTCGGGCGGAGAGCTGTGGCGCCCGGCGAACTACGACCGGCACTACCGCGGCCCGGTCACGGCGCGACAGGCGCTCGAGGAGTCGCTGAACGTCCCGACCGTCCGTGCGTCGCAACAGATCGGAGTCGATGCGGTGGCCGAGGCTGCCCGCGCCTGCGGCATCCGTTCGCCGCTGGCCGTGGTGCCGTCGCTGGCCCTCGGCAGCTCGGAGGTCACGCCGCTGGAGCTGGCCGAGTCGTACGGGACGTTTGCGCGGCTGGGGGTGCACATCAAGCCGTGGATCGTCCGCTGGGTCACCGATGCCGAGGGCACGATTCTCGAGGGCGCGACGCCCGCCCCGTCCCGGGTCATGGCCGAGGACTCCGCGTTTCTCGTCAACGAGGTGCTGCGCGGCGTGTTCGAGCGCGGCACGGCAGCCGCGGCCGCGGACCTGGGTTATCGCGGGACGGCAGCGGGGAAGACCGGCACGACCGACGACAAGCGCGACGCGTGGTTCGTCGGCTACACGCCCGAGCTGCTCGGCCTGGTCTGGGTCGGCTTCGACGACAACTCGCCGACCGGTCTCTCGGGGGCCGCGGGGGCGCTGCCGATCTGGGTCGACCTGATGACGCGCTCCGCGGCGGGGGAGCTGGATGGGGAGTTCGGGATGCCCCCCGGGGTCGTGACGGAGTGGATCGACCCCGAGTCCGGAGCCCTGGCCGGCCGCAGCTGCCCCGAGGCCCGGGAGGAGTTCTTCATCCGGGGCACCGAGCCGCAGGGCGAGTGTCCGATCCACAAGGGCTCGTTCCGCCGCTGGCTAGAGCGGTGGAAGGAGCCGGAGGGGCCGGCTTAGGTTTCTTCATCGCCGGCTTTTCGGGAAGAGGATGGTGGCATCCTGAGTTGGCCGGGGGTCGGCCCCCCGGACCCCCGCTACCGCACTCCACGACGGCCGCAGACGGCCATCGTTCCGTTTGGTTCTTGGACTTTCGGAACGAGAGACGGTCGGTGCCGGGAGATCGCCCGTGTGCCAGGATCTCCTGTCGAGCGAGCGAGGTTCGTGAGAGAGCGTTCATTTCCCTCAGGAACAAGGACCAAACGGAATGACGTCGGCTTGCCGGCGTCATGGAGTGCGGTAGCGGGGGTTCGGGGGGCCGACCCCCGATCAACTCAGGATGCCACCATCCTCTTCCTTCCCCCGGGTACAGCCCTAGACGCCCCCGAGAAGTCGAACGTATCCAGATTTGAGAGCCGGCGGCGGATCGCCTAGATTGACTGCAGGGAGACCTTGATGAGCGCGGAGAGAAGCTCGAAGTGGCGCAAGCGCCAGCGCGGCATGAGTCTCATCGAGATCATGGTCGCCACCGGAGTGCTGATCGTGCTGGCCTCGGCCGTGATCCCGGTCGCCCGCTGGGACGAGAAGCGACGGCTCGAGAACCGTTTACGGGTCACGCTCCAGGTGATGCGCCAGGCCATCGACCAGTACAACAAGTACATGGCCGAGGGGCTGATCATGACTACCGACGTCGAGCAGTGCGCGTTGCCCGCCGATCGCTCCACCTGCTTCCCGTTGACGCTGGACGAGCTGGTCGAGGGCGTGGAAGTGGGCAGCCCGGAGTCGCCCGAGCGCAAGATCATCAGGTTCCTGCCGCGCATCCCCGTGGACCCCATCACCGGCGAGGCGGAATGGGGCATGCGCTCATACCAGGATCCGTGGGATACCGACAGCTGGGGCGGTGAGAACGTCTACGACGTGTACAGCCTGTCGGAAAAGCGCGCGCTCGACGATACCTACTACCGGGACTGGTGAGTCCGGCGCGCCGGGCGCGATCGATCGGGGAGTGGTGCCGAAGGGGAGACTCGAACTCCCATGGGGTTGCCCCCGCCGCCCCCTCAAGACGGTGCGTCTACCAATTCCGCCACTTCGGCAACAGATCCGCGCTCATCATAGCGCGGCCCTACGGGTTTTGGCCCCCGTCCTCGGTCGTTTCTTCGCCGCTCGGCTCGGAGGGAGCAGCGTCGGTTCCGGCGGCAGGGTCGTCGATCGCACCGGCGTCGGGCGTCGCCGGTAACGCGGCGCCCTCATCGGCAGCATCGCTGCCGGCGTCCGCGTCCTCGACCTGCTCGAGCACCGAGCCGCCCACGCCGCCCGCATTACGCACGCTGACGATGGACAGGCTGAGCGAGGTGATCATGAACAGCACCGCTGCAGCGGTGGTGAATTTTGCCAGCACGGTCGCCGCGCCGCGCGTTCCGAACGCGGTCTGACTGCCGCCTCCGCCGAAAGCGCCGGCCAGATCGGCTCGTTTCCCGGTCTGCAGCAGCACGACCAGGACGAGAAAGACCGCGACGACAACGTGGACGATGGACAGCAGAAAACCAAGCATGTTGATCCTCAGATTGCGGAGCCTCGAACGGGCTCCCTCGCGCCAAAACCCCGGGAATATATAGCACGCGCCGATCCGGGGACGCCAACGGGGCTTCCTCGGGGCGTTCTAGGCCTCCGACCGCCGTTTTCGGGCGTGGACGGGGGCGCGGGCGGTGAGGATGGCGTCGAGCGCCCGGCGCTCGGCGGTCGGCAGGGCGCCGAGCTCTCGGTCGTTGCGGCGGATATG
>JAAELQ010000071.1 GCA_024226515.1 bacterium | reverse complement strand
GCGACAGCCAGGGACTGGGAACCATAAACAACGACGACACTCCCCCCTCTCTGAGCATCAATGATGTACCAGTAGCCGAAGGGAATTCAGGCTCGACCAATGCAACCTTCACAGTCACACTGAACGCAGTAAGCGGCAAAACCGTAACTGTGAATTATGCTTCTGCGGACAACACTGCGACAACAGCCGATTCGGATTATACTTCCGCATCAGGAACCCTGACATTCAACCCGGGCGTGACAACACAGACCGTTGATGTTCCGGTGAACGGGGATGCCAAAGACGAGGACAATGAGACTTATTATGTGAACCTGTCCGGCCCGTCAAATGCCACAATAAGCGACAGCCAGGGACTGGGAACCATAAACAACGACGACACTCCCCCCTCTCTGAGCATCAATGATGTACCGGTAACCGAAGGCAATTCAGGATCAGCCAATGCAACCTTCACAGTCACACTGAACGCAGTAAGCGGCAAAACCGTAACTGTGAATTATGCTTCCGCTGACAACACTGCGACAACAGCCGACTCGGATTATACTTCCGCATCAGGAACCCTGACATTCAACCCGGG
>JAAELQ010000070.1 GCA_024226515.1 bacterium | reverse complement strand
TTCTAAAGATCTCGCCTGCCGTCTCAACATCGCCAAACGCTGACGTCCACGGCGTCTACGGTTGCGCTGCCACCACGGACCGTAAGCCTCGGTCACTTCCGTGAAGCGAATCCGCTCATTTGAGATTGTGCAAGATCCCCAGCAGGGACTCGAAATCCCGACCCGGAGGTTAACGACCGACCCGACCGTCAAGCCAGGCGGCCTTGGCCCCAGTAACCCGCGGCGACCGAGGACGTCGACTATTCAGCGATCGGACAGAACCCGGGCGTAGGCCGGATCCAATCGAGCCGCCTCGCGCAGCAGCGGCAGCGCCTGCTCCATCTCCCCCCGCGACTGATGCACGCGGCCGAGGTTGAAATACGCGTGCGCCAGGTTCGGCTGCAGCTCGATCGCTCGCCGGAAGTGAGTCGCCGCGGTGTCGAGGTCGCCGCCCTGCGCCAGCAGAAAGCCCAGGTTGTTATGCACGTCGGCGTCGTCGGGGTCGAGCTCGAGCGCGGCGCGGTACTCCACGATCGCCTCCTCCGAACGGTTCAACATCGCCAGGATGACGGCGAGGTTGTAGTGCCCCTCCGCCAGGCCGGGGTCCAGTTCGACGACATGCCGGAAGTGGCGGACGGCCTCCTGCATCCGGCCCTCGTTGGCCTCGACCTGACCCAGGCCGCGGTGCAACGTCGCGAGCTGTTCGTCGCGCACCGCCGGGCGGAGCAGTCCATGCCGCACCGCGGTCGTCAGGTGCGACGTCGCGAGTTGCGCTTGCTCCAGAGGAAAGCCTCCGCCCTCGTGCAGGGTCGCGTTGACGCTGTCGAACGCCCGCTGTCCGCGAACCTCGTGGTACTTGATGTACGCGCTGTGCGCGAAGAACAATGTGAAGACGGCCGTCGCGACGAGGAACACGCGGCCGGCCGTCGTGAGCTTCCCGTTCTCGTTCAGCCGGAACTGCACGAGCCGGGCGTTGCGCCTGCGCAGCAGGCGCCACGTCAGCACGCCGACCCAGCCCAGGATTCCCCCGAGGCCGAGCGTCATCAGGAACGGCAGCGCCGCGTACAGCCCGCGAAACACCACCAGCGTGGCCAGGAAGATCCCCGCAACGAGCAGCTCCTCGCCCGTCGAGAAATCCGGCCGCAGGCTGCGGCGACCGGTCTTCTCGTACGACTGCATCAGCGCCGGGCGCGAGAAGCCGAAGCTGATCGCCTGCTGCGGGCAACTGCCCACGCAGTCCAGGTCCTTCATGCACGCCGCGTCGACGACCTTGCCGTACAGCGCGAGCTCCTCGTGAACGCGCACGCCGGAGGTACAGACAGCCGTGCAGATCCCGCACTGCTCGCAGGCGCCGGTGAGCTTGATCCGCCCGGGCGCGAAGCGGTCGGCCATCGAGAAGGCGGCGCCGTACGGGCAGCCGTAGGCACAGAACGTGCGCCCGCCCAGGAAGTAGACGATCGCGAAGCCGCAGACGAGAAACGTCAGGCCCGCGATCCACGGATCCGGCAGGTTGCGCCAGAAGTCGCTGGTGACGAACGAGGCCCAGCCCTCGTCGTCGGTCAGCAGGCGCAGCTCGGGCGCGGGTCGCCCCTCGTTCATGCGCAGCAGCTGCGGCCAGACGAACATGTACAGCATCGCGATGCTCGGCACCAAGGCCAGCACCCGCGAGCGCACGGGCTTGGGCCGGATGCGCAGCTTGCGCAGGATCCACGAGCAGAGGTCCTCGAGCGCCAGGATGTGGCAGGCCCAGGAACAGAAGAAGCGGCCGAAGACGACCGTCAGCAACATCATGCTGATCATCAGCAGGAAGCCCGCGGTGACGATGCCGGCCTCCAGCGTGTACATCACCTCGTTCAGCTCGAGCGGGGCCAGCGTGGTTCCGTTCAGTCTCCAGTGCGCGATGTGCAGGCCGAAGAGCAAGTACACGGACGTCAGCGCCAGCGCGCGCCACCTGCCGTAGCGCGACTCCCGGGCGACCGGCGGCGCGCCGCGGGGCCCGCCCTTGACCCGCGGGCGCACGCTGCCCTTGCCGAACCGGATCAGCCCCTGGGCGTCGGTCGCGATCGGTTCCGAAGAGGCCCTGCCCATCGCTTCACCTTGCCTATCTCGGCTTTTCCGCAGCCCCGATCGCGCTGATCCCGGTGACGGCCTCGCCGACGATCAGGCCGTGGATGTCGTGCGTGCCCTCGTAGGTGTAGACGGACTCCAGGTTCGCCATGTGCCGCATCGAGTGGTACTCGACGAGGATGCCGTTGGCGCCCAGCATGCGCCGCGCCTCGCGCGCCGCCTCGCAGGCGATGTGCACGTTGTTGCGCTTGGCCATCGAGATCTGCGCGTGGTTGACCTCGCCGCGGTCCTTGAGGCGCCCGAGCTGGATGCACAGCAGCTGCGCCTTGGTGATCTCGGTCAGCATCTCGGTCAGCCGCACCTGCTGGATCTGAAAGCCTGCGATCGGGCGGTCGAACTGCGTCCGGTTCTTGCCGTAGCTCAGCGCCTCGTCGTAGCACGCCATCGCGGCGCCGACGGCGCCCCAGGCGATGCCGTAGCGCGCCTGGTTGAGGCACATCAGCGGGTTCTTCAGCCCCGTGGTCTCCGGCAACAGGTTCTCCGCCGGGACACGGACATCCTGTAGCGAGATCTCGCTGGTGTCCGAGGCCAGCAGCGAGAGCTTGCCCTGCTGGTTCTTGGCAACGTAGCCGTCGCGCTCGGTCTCGACGATGAACCCGCGGATCCCCTTGGTGTCGTTCAGCTCGCCCGTCTGGGCCCAGATGATCGCCACGTCGGCCAGCGAACCGTTGGTGATCCACATCTTCGTCCCGTTGATGACCCACTCGTCGCCGTCCTTCACGGCGCGCGTGATCAATCCGCCCGGGTTCGAGCCGTAGTCCGGCTCGGTCAGGCCGAAGCAGCCGATGGCGTCGCCGCTGGCCAACCTGGGCAGCCAGTGGTCTTTCTGTTCCTGGCTGCCGAAGGCGAAGATCGGGTACATCACGAGTCCGCTCTGAACGCTGGCGAACGAGCGCAACCCCGAATCGCCGCGCTCGAGCTCTTGCATCAGCAGGCCGTACGCGACGTTGTTCAGCTCGGCGCAACCGTAGCGTTCGGGCAGCGTCGCGCCGAACACTCCCAGCTCCGCCATCTGCGGGACCAGGTGTCGCGGGAAGCGGCGTTCGATGTAGCACTCGCCGATCACGGGCAACAGCTGCTCGTCGACCCACTCGCGGATCGCGTCGCGGACCGCGCGCTCGTCCTCGGACAGCAGAGAGTCGGAGTCGAGGAAATCAACACCACTGAAGCTGGCCACGCTGTGCTCTCCTTGCGCCGTCTCTCGCGGCGCGTTCAACCTCTATCGAATGACCCGAAGCTTTACATCCTGGCGGGGACGGTTGCCGACCAGGGTTTCCAGGGTGACCGAGGCGTACGTGCAACGCGCCATCTCGTCGACCTCGTCGACCAGCGAGCGCAGACGACACAGCGTGAACTCGCCGCATGCGACATCGTCCTCATCGACCAGCAGACACCCCGCCGTCTTGCGCGCCGCTTCGAACGCGTCGATCACGTCGAGGACCGTTACCTCCGATGGGCTCCGGGCGAGGGCGTAGCCGCCCCCCACGCCACGCGTGCTGACGGCGATCCCGGCGCGCACGAGCTGCTGGAAGATCTTCGCCAGCACCGACGTCGGGATCTTGTAGCGCTCGGCGACGCGGGTGGCCGCCACGGGGTTCTCGACGCCCGCGCGGGCCATCTCCATCGCTGCGTACAGCGCGTATCTCGTGCTCTTCTTGAGCGTCATCCGCCGTCCGTCACGCGTGCGTGATGTCGAGGTCCAGACACAGCCGATCGGCCATGTGGAACCCCTGACGGTGGAAGAACCCGATCAACTCGGGCGAATCCCATGGGACCTGCGTCTGCAGTCGCGACACGCGCAACCCCTCCAGATTCTGACGCAGCTGCTGCAGCAACGCCGCTCCGACCCCCTGGCGCCGGAAATCCGGGTGCACGTCCAGCGTGTCGAGCACGGCGACCGGCTCCGGCGCACCGAATTCTCCATAGTACACGCGCACCAGCAGGACACCGCAGAAGCAGCCGTCCACCTCGGCGGCCAGCGAGACCTTGAGGCCGGTCTCCGCCAGGTTCTGCTGCAGCTTGACCTTGAAGAACTCCTCGCGGCGCCGCCCGGTGTTCTTCGCGTCCAGCGCGATCACGGCCTCGAGGTCGTCGGGCCGCAGCCCGCGAACGACGACTCTTTGCTCCTGCTCACCGACAATTTCCATCTTGCTTCTCCCGCGTGAGGAAACCCTCACGCCATCAGCTGCCCGCCGTCGACGCGCAGCACCTGTCCGGTGACGTGGTCGCTCATCGGCGAGGCGAGGAACAGCCCCGCCTGCGCGACATCCTCGACCCGTCCGATCTTGCCCAGCGCCGATTCCTGCCGGGCTCGAGCCTTGATCTCATCGGGAAGCGATGCAGTCATCGCCGTGTCGATCATCCCGGGAGAGACGACGTTGACGCGAATGCCGAAGCGCCCCGTCTCGCGGGCCGCCGTGCGCCCGAGGCCGATCAACCCCGCCTTACTGGCGGCGTAGTTCGCCTGGCCCAGCTTGCCCCGCTCGGCGTTGATCGACGAGATCAACACGACCGAGCCCCCGCCCGCAGCGCGCATCAGCGGCACCGCGTGCCGCAGCAGCAGGTACGCCGAGTCGAGGTTGGTGCGCAGCACGCCGGTCCAGGCGTCGTGGTCCATCTTCCACAGCACGGCGTCGCGCGTGATCCCCGCGCAGTGCACGAGGACATCGAGACGATCGAAGCGCTTGCCGAAGCGCTCGAACATCCGTTCGACAGCGGCGGGGTCGGAGACGTCGCAGGCCAGCGATTCCGCTTCCGCCGACGCGCCCGCTCGTTCGAGGTCGACGCAGGCCACTTCGGCGCCGGCAGCCCGCAGCGACTCCGCGACCGCGGAGCCGATTCCTCCGGAGGCGCCGGTGACCAGCGCAACTCGCCCCTCGAGCGAGAGCAGCGCGCTCGGATCCGGCGCCGGACTCATGCGCCGGCCTCGGTTCCCGCCGCCAGCGAGACGCCGCGACGCGCCAGCTTGCGCACGCGGAACGCGCCCCACAGCGCCGCGCCGTGGGCCCCGGCCAGCACCGAGTCCTCGTGGGCCCGGATCGTCACGGGGACCTTGCCCTTCTTGTGCGTCTCGGCCGCCTCGCGCAACGCCTGCAGCAGCCCGACGTCCGCCGCCAGGCCGCCGGTGACCACGACGACTCCGCTCACGTTGAGGGCCGCGATCAGCCGCATGTAACGACCGGCCATCGACTGGTGAATACCCTTGATGATGTTCGCCGTCGAGATGCCGCGCGAGACCATGTTGATCACGTCGGTCTCCGCGAGCACGGCACAGATCGACGAGCACGGCTCGGGATCGTCGGCCTCCAGCGACAGCGGCCCGATCTCGGTCATCGTGATGCCGAGGTAACGGCAGATGTTCTCCAGGAACTGTCCGGATCCCGACGCACACTGGCTGGTCATACGGTAGCCCAGCACCTTGGCCCGTTCGTCGATGTGCACGGCGCGCGCGTGAAGCGCGCCGATGTCGATGATCGCCCGCGCCTCCGGGTCGAGAAACAGCCCTCCGCGCGCGTGCGTCGTCATGCCGTAGAAGTGACCGGTACGGTCCTCGACGATCTCCCCCTCGCCGGTCGTCGCCACGTAATCCAGGTCGTCGCGTTCGATCCCCGCCTCGCGCAGGCAAGCCTGGAACACGTCCGTGGCGACGTCCCTGGCGTCGCGGCGCCGGATGCGCTCGCTGTGGCCGGCCAGGGGCCGGGGCGCTGCGTCGTGACGCTGTTCCATGACGACGGCCTTGACGGCCGACGAACCGACGTCGATGCCCGCGACGAGCAGTGTGTCCGTACTCATGCCTGACCTCCCGCACCGGCGGCTTCGACGGGCGCATCCTGTCCGCCGCGCTCCCATTCGCGCCGGGCGAACAGGGCGGCCCCCAGGGCGCCGGTGTAGATCGAGTCGGGCGAGATGTTGATCGTCCGCTCGCCGTAGTTCTCGTCGATCAACCCGCGCAGGGCGTTGACCGCGGCCTCGTTCTTGGCCACGCCGCCGGTGAACGTGAACTGATCCTCCACGCCGCCCGAGCGCGCCAGCAGCGACATCGCGCGCAGGATGATCGCGCGGTGCAGGCCGGCGAGGATGTCCTCGCGGCGCTCCCCCAGCGACAGGCGCTCGCGCAGCTCGGCGCCGGCGAAGACCGTGCACGTCGAGTTGATGCGCACGGGCCGGGAGGAGTTGCACGCCATCGGACCCAGCTCGTGCACGCCGACGTTCATCTCGTCCGCGATGTAGCCCAGGTAGCGTCCGCATCCCGCCGCGCAGCGGTCGTTCATCTGAAACGACGTGACGATGCCGTCGCCGTCGACCTGGATCGCCTTGGTGTCCTGGCCGCCGATGTCCAGCACCGTGCGCGTGTCGGGGAACATCGCGTGCGCCCCCAGTCCGTGACACAGGATCTCCGAGCGGATCATCTCGTCGGGGAACGGAAGCGTCCTGCGGCCGTAGCCCGTGCCCACGCCGGCGACCTTCTCCAGCTCGAT
>JAAELQ010000069.1 GCA_024226515.1 bacterium | reverse complement strand
GGCGTTCGCGGAGCCGGTCTCGTCGATCAGATTACTGTTGTTGTTGGGGCCGTAGATCACGGCGTCGATCGGCTGAGTGGAACCGTTGACCGAGGCGCAGGCGACGTCGAACAGCGCCACGCCGTCGCCGGTCGTCCCTGAGTTCTGAAGGTCCTGATTGAAGTTGACTACCAGGTCGAAGCTCGGATTGGCGTTGACGCTGCTCGACGTCGGGCCGCCGATCACGAAAGTGGCGCCCGAGGCGATGGTGCCCGAGAGCTGCGCCGACGAGTAGGTGTAATCCGTGCCGCCGCCGCCGATACAGTAGCCGGACAGATCGACGGCGGAGGTGCTCGAATTGTAGAGCTCGACCCATTCGAAGCCGTCGTCACCCGAGGAAACGTCGTAGAGCACCTCGGAAAGCACCACGTTGCCGGGGCCGCCGCCGATCGGATCGCAGGTATCCGCGCCCTCGTTGCAGGTCTCGGTCCCCGGATCGCACGGTGCGGAGCCGGCGTCGCAGCTGTCCGCGGTCTCGTTGCAGGTTTCGGCGCCGTTACAGAAAAGGCCGTCGTCGCAAGCCGGCGGAGCGCCGGCCTCGCAGGAGTCGGAGGCCTCGTTGCAGGTCTCGGTGCCGTTACAGAACAGACCGTCGTCGCAAGCTGGCGGGGTGCCGGCGTCGCAGCTGTCGGTGCTTTCGTTGCATGTCTCGGTGCCGTTGCAGAACGTCCCGTCATCGCACGACGGCGGGGTGCCCGCCTCGCAGGTGCCGGCGTTGCAGACCTCGGCGCCGTTGCAGAACGCGCCGTCGTCGCAGTCCGCGTTGACGCTGCACCCGCTCGGCGGCGGCAGGGTCGTGGCGTTGGGCGTCGGGCTGCCCTGGATCGTCCAGGTGCCGCCCAGGTCGACGCGCTCGATCGACGAGTTGGCCGGCGCGTCGCCGACCTCGGGAGCGTTGGCGGAGCCGGTCTCGTCGATCAAGCCGCTGTTGTTGTTGGGGCCGTAGACCACGGCGTCGACCGGCACGGTCGAGCCATTGACCTGGGCGCATGCCACGTCGAATAGCGCCACACCGTCGCCGGTCGAACCCGAATTCTGGAGGTCCTGGTTGAAGTTGGCCAGCAGGTCGAAGCTCGGGTTGGCGTTGGTCGCGCTCGAGGTCGGGCCGCCGACGACGAAGGTGGCGCCGGAGGCGATGGAGCCCGAGAGCTGCGCTGAGGAGTAGGTGTAGTCGGTGCCGCCGCCACCCAGGCAGAAGCCGGACAGGTCGACGCTGGACGTACTCGAGTTGAAGAGCTCGACCCACTCGAAACCGTCGTCACCCGAGGAGACGTCGTAGAGCACCTCGGAGAGCAGCACGCCCGCCGGGCCGCCGCCACCGCCGCCGCCGGTGGGCGTCGCCGAATCCTCATTGCTGTTGCCGCTCTCGTTGGCCGAGGTGTCGATCGCCCGCACCACGTAGAAATAAGTGGTGCCGCCGGTGACGCTCGAGTCGGT
>JAAELQ010000068.1 GCA_024226515.1 bacterium | reverse complement strand
GACGGAGAACGCCAGCGACAACGGCAGGCCGTGCCGCTCGGCGAGCCGCGTGGCATACGTCTCGCGATTGCCGCGCTCGATCGCCTGCGCCTCGCTGAGGTAGCCGGCCGTGACTGCGCCGCGAAAGCCCCAGTCGTAGTTCAACTCGGTATGCGCTTCGCCCAGCGACGCACAGTGGCGCTTGGCCTCGGCCAGATCGACCAGACGCAACAGGACGGAGTACGCGGTCGGCAGGTCGAGCTCGTGACGCTCGGCGCAGCTCACGGCGGCCGTGTGACGAGCGGCCGGCGTCGTTCCGATCGAGTTCAAGTTGTCGAGGCGGTGTTCGCGTTCGCACTGCGCACAGTGCAACCTTCTCCGCGGCAGTCCCGACTCGGTTGGGGCCACCCAGGTCGAACCCCAGCACTCGCGACAGCGAATGTACATCGACTCTCCGTGCAGTCTCTCCTCGGCGGAATCTAGGCGCCGACGCTGCACGGTCAATGCACGAAACACAGAAATACACAGGTTTTTCGTGACGGCGCGTCGAGCTTGAAGCTGTTGAGTCTGTCGGCCTTTGCGTTCTTCAAATAGCGCCAGCCGCGAGGTCGTCGATCAGTCGCGCGTCAGGCGTCGGTACTTGATTCGATGCGGACGATCCGCCTCGGTACCGAGGCGCCGCTTGCGGTCGGCCTCGTACTCTTCGTAGTTGCCCTCGAACCACACCACCTGACTGTCACCCTCGAACGCCAGCATGTGCGTCGCGATACGATCGAGGAACCAGCGATCGTGGCTGATCACGACGACGCAGCCCGCGAACTCGAGCAATGCGTCTTCCAGCGCGCGCAGCGTGTCGACGTCGAGGTCGTTGGTCGGCTCGTCGAGCAGCAGCACGTTGGCGCCGCTCTTGAGGATGCGCGACAGGTGCACGCGGTTGCGCTCACCGCCCGAGAGGCTCTTCAGACGCTTCTGCTGATCCGCGCCGCGGAAGTTGAAGCCCGAGGCGTAGGCCCGCGCCGCGATCTCGCGCTTGCCCAGGCGGATCGGGTCCTCGCCGTCGCTGATCGCCTCCCAGACCCGCTTCTCACCGTCCAGCGCATCGCGCGACTGGTCCACGTAGGCCAGCTCCACCGTCTCGCCGAGCCGCAGCTCGCCCGAGTCGGGCTTCTCCTGCCCGGTGATCATGCGGAACAACGTCGTCTTGCCGGCGCCGTTGGGGCCGATGACTCCGACGATCCCGCCTGGCGGCAACTTGAAGGACAGGTTCTCGATCAGCAACTGATCGCCGAAGCCCTTGGACAGGCCGTCAGCCTCGATCACGACGTCGCCCAGGCGCGGGCCGGGCGGGATGTAGATCTGGTGCTGCTCGTGGCGCGCCTCGGTCTCGTCCGTCAACAGCTGCTCGTAGGCCTTGAGTCGCGCCTTGCTCTTCGCGTGACGCGCGCGCGGCGCCATGCGCACCCACTCCAGCTCGCGCTCCAGCGTCTTCTGTCGCGCGACCGAGGCCTTCTCTTCCATCGCGAGTCTCTTCTGCTTCTGGTCCAGCCAAGACGAGTAATTACCTTCCCACGGGATCCCCTCGCCGCGATCGAGCTCGAGGATCCAGCCGGCGACGTTGTCCAGGAAGTAGCGGTCGTGCGTGATCGCCACGACGGTGCCGGAGTACTCCTGCAGGAAGCGCTCGAGCCAGGCGACGGACTCGGCGTCGAGATGGTTCGTCGGCTCGTCGAGCAGCAGCAGGTCGGGCTGTTGCAGCAGCAGGCGGCACAGCGCGACACGGCGCCGCTCGCCACCGGACAGCTTGTCCACCGGCGAATCCGGCGGCGGACAGCGCAGCGCGTCCATCGCCATCTCGAGTTTACTCTCCAGCTCCCACGCGCCCGCGGCGTCGATCTTGTCCTGCAGCTTGGCCTGTTCGGCCAGCAGCTTCTCCATCTCGTCCGGCTCGAGCGGCTCGGCGAAGCGGTCGCTGATCGCGTTGAAGTCGTCCAGCAGCGCCTTGGTGGCGGCGACGCCCTCCTCGACATTGCCCAGGACGGTCTTCGACGGATCGAGCTGCGGCTCCTGCGGCAGCCAGCCCACGCTGGCACCCTTTGCGGGGAACGCTTCACCGTCGAACTCGGCGTCGACGCCGGCCATGATCTTGAGCAGGCTGCTCTTGCCCGCGCCGTTCAGGCCCAGGACGCCGATCTTGGCGCCGTAGAAGAACGACAGCCAGATGTCGTTGAGAATCCGCGTCTTCGGGGGTACGACTTTGCGCAACCCCTTCATGGTGTAGATGAACTCGGGCATCTTCGCGCTCCTTAGAGGCGGAGCACGCTATCGGCCACCGCGTTCCGAGTCAAGCCGTCGCCGGCCGGAAAGGCCGTCAGTCGACGTCGAACACCGGGCCGGGTTCCTTCTCCGCGGCGCCGTCGGCCTGAACGATCTCGATCCGCACGTCCTCGAACACGATGTGGTAGAAGAAGGAGAACGGCGGCGGCACGTTGGTCGTCACGGGCAACAGGTCGTCGTGGAACGTCAGGTGCATCTCGAGGTCGCCCGGCTCGGTGACCCCCTCCGAGCCGCGGCTCGGGTTGTAGATCTCGTTCGTGATCGTGCGCACGGTGCCGTCGGCGCGGCGCACGCCCTCGGTCAGCATCAGGTGACCGGCCCAGCGCGGCGTCGGGTACTCGAACGGGTTGCGGAATATCGCGCCGTCCAACGTCACCTCGGCCGGGCCCCAGGCCCCCAGGTAGGCGAAGACCGTCGGCATGACCGGCATCCCCTGCCCCGTGTCGCCGTGGAGGTAGACGTTGTGCGACACCGCCTCGTTGAGCACCTGGTCGATGGCGAACATCGACGTGCCGAAGCGGATGCCCGAGGCGTGGTGCTCGGGGTGGATGAAGCGCGTCTGCGAGTAGGACCACTTCCCGTTCTCGTCGCTCCATTCGGCGAAGACGTAGCCCGTGTTGCGCATCGGCTCGATCTCGAGCGTGAAGCGCCCCGTGATCGGCGTCGAGCCCACGCCGTTCCAGCACATCGAGTCGACCGGTTCCGCCGGTACGCCTTGCACCCAGCGCCGCACGGGCCCGATCGGTCGCCGGTTGAGCCGCGCATTCGTGGCCGTGATGCGGTAGCGCAACCCGACCGGCTTCCCGGCCTCGGCCGAGGCCTCGGGCAGCGAGCCTGCCGAGCGGCGCGGCGCGGTGTCGCGGCGCGGCGCGGCGTGGACCGCAACGGCGAGCGTCAGCAGCGCCAGGGTCGCGAGAATACGGGTCGACAGGTGCATCGTTTCCTCCGGAATCAGGGGCACCCGGCGGCGTCGCGCGGCACGCCGGCCGAGCTCTCGCCGACGTTCCCGCCGCACGCGTTGCGCGCCCGCACGAGGTAGTAATAGGTCGCGTCCAGGGCCGGCGTGTCGCCGTCCACCGCGACGGTATCGCCGTCGCCCGACTCGAGACACGCCGCCGCGGCGAAGCCCGTGGCGGAGTCCGCACGCAGCAGGTCGTAGAGCGTCGACGAACCTCCCGGCGCGATCGGCGCCAGCCAGTTCAACCCGCCGCTGTCGACGATCAGATCCCGAGCCTCGCTCGGCAGCGCCCAGGCGCTCGCGTCGCCCGGCGCGCAGTCGGTCCCGTTCGTCTCGCCGTCGCTGTCGCCGTCGACCCCGTCCAGCGCATCGCACCAGCCGAGGAAGGCGGACAGAACGGCCTGCCGATCGGTATCCGACGGCAGCCCCTCGATGCCGAACGTCAGATAAGCGGTGCGGTAGACGCCCGTGTCCTTGTCGGCTGCGATGACGCCCTCGGACCCCATGAACGCCGCCTCGGCCGTGCCGTCCGGCGTCAGCACGTCGGTGTAGTTGCTGTACGGGAAGGACAGGCCGTACGGGCCGAGCCCCGCGAACACGCTGCCCTGCCCGTCGGCGCTGGTGTGACCGACATCGCTCGACGCTCCGGAGATGCCCAGCTCGGTCGTGAGCAACGACGTGAGCCCGCGGTCGTAGTAGTAGTCCTGACTGGCCAGCAGCAGGCAAGCGGAATCGGCAAGCCAGGCCTGCAACGCCGCCTCGCCACCGCCGCCGGGACCCGCGGCCCCACCGAACTCGTCGCCCGAGAACCAGATCACCGCCTGGTACGGCGCAAGGGCGGCCGCGCTCGGCTCGCTGTCGGTGTTCTCGGTGTCCCAGACGTCGAAATCCTCGCCCAGCGCGCTCAACGTCTCGATGTAGGTGTCGCGCACGTCCGGGCTGTTGTCGTCGTCGTCGACGAGCAGGATCGGCGGGATGGCCAGTGTGGTGAAGCTCTGGACCGCCGACGCCGGGCCGACGCCGCACGCATTGGTCGGCGTCGCGCGCCAGTAGTACGTGGTCGACGCGGCGAGCGGCTCGATGAGCGTCAGGCTCTCGGCGCCGGTCGAACCCGAGAAGACGACCGCGCCGAAGCCGGAGTCGGTCGAGACGTCGATCGAGTACGAGCTGCCGGGGCCGGCCGAGCCCCAGCTCAGCGTAGGCATGCGCGAGACCGCGGTCGCTCCGTTCGACGGCGACAGCGGCGCGGGCTGCGCCGGAATCGAGCCGGCGACCTTCAGCGTGATCGTCTCGTTGCGCGTGATGCTTCCGTCGGTGACCTCCAGATCGAGCTCGTAGCTTCCCCCGGCGACACCCGTCGTATCGATCTGCAGCTCGGTGGTGCCCGGTACCGTCACGGGATTCGTGGTGAACGACTCGATCGCGCCCGCGGGCAAGCCCGTCGTGCTGAGCGTGACGTCGCCGTTGTAACCGTTGCGCTCGGACACGTCGATCGTGCTTCCGTCGAAGCCGGGGTCGCACACCTCGAGCACGGTGTCGGCGATGTCGAGCTGGAAATCCGGATCCAGCTCGACACGAACGAGGTACATACCGCCCGAATACCCGCTGATCAGGATCGTGCCGCTCTCGAAGTACGGATAGACGCTCCACGCACCCGAGAAGCTGGCGTTGTCGTTGGCGGGATAAGTGTCGAAGTAGGCCACCTCGGTCATCGTACCGCTGTCGATGTCGGCCAGGTCCAGCACGCGCAGGCCCGCGCGGTAATTGGCCTGGTACATGTAGCCGTTGTGGCTGTACATGTTGTGGTCGATCGCCGGCGTCGAGGACACGTACGTTCCGATCAGGTCCGGGAAGGCCAGCTCCTTGACGTCGAAGATCCGCGACCAGGTGTTGTGACCCTGCTGCTGCTCGTCCAGCTCGTCGCCCTGGACGTAGTACCGGTGATCCTCGGTCAGCCAGCCCTGGTGCGTGTAGCCCACTCCGCCGTATCCGGTCTCGGAGATCACCGACGGCAGCGACTTGTCCGTCACGTCGATGATGTTGATCGAGTCCTCGTTGGAGTTGATGCAGACCTCGCGACCCTGATAAACCAGATCCGGGCCGTGGTACACCACACACTGCGCGTCGTGCGTGTAGATCGTCTCGATGTGACAGCCGGCGTAGGTCGGATTGCGCGGACTCGACAGATCGATGAAATGCGGGCCACCGGCGCACGTACCCGTGCCGACCGCGTAGGCGTAGCCCGTATCCTCGTTGATCACGATGTTGTGCGCGTCGCCGAAGTCGTCGTAGTGCGCCGTCTCGCCGAAGGTGATCGGCGGACCGACGACGTCACGCAACTGGGTCAGATCGAACACCTGCATGCCGTGGCCGGTGGCCTCGCTGACGATGTAGGCGTGGTCGGAGTAGACCTTGATGTCGCGCCACGCGGAGTTCGACGTGTGCGTGGGCAGGTGGCCCAGGTCGACCGGGTTGACCGGGTCGGTGATGTCGAAGAACCTCGTTCCGGTGTTCAGGCCCATCAACGCGTACTCGCGGCCGGTCGACGGATCGGTCCAGCCCCAGCCGTCGTTGCCGGTACTCGCGCCCATCGCGCTCATGGGGATGTAGGCCAGCAGCTCGACCTTGTCGCAGGGAAAGGTGTCGGCCATCCCGGCCACGCAGGGCCACGGTCCGGCGCCCTGAGGCGCCACGGACTCGTCGGTCTGAGGCTGCTGGGCGAGAAACACAGCCTCGCGCTCGGCGCGTCTTTCCTCTTTACTGGTCCACTTCCTGCTCTGAGTCGGCGATGCCGCCAGCGGTGCCGTCAGCGCGGCCGCGATCAGAGCCAGAACCGCGAGCGACGCCGCGCACTTCGAGTATCTGCGAATGACGGAACGAAACACCCCTCGCCTCCTGTCGCGCGGTCGCGCGCCGTTGACTGACCTAGTTGTCATACCCCGGGTCTGGAGGGTTCGCCAGTCCCGATCGAAGCGACCGCACTGTAGCACCGCGCCGCAGGACGAACGGCTTCCAGATATGTAGAGCCGCGGGGTCAGGATCCTCGCGTCGGCCTACCGTGAACGTCCAGCTCGATCGCCTTGCCGTAGCCCAGATCGCCGACGCGCGCCTTCTGCGTCTCACCGTCTCCGACCACGACGTACACCATGCGGCTCTCGTCGATATAGGTACGGATCGTGCGGTGCACGTCCTCCAGGGTGAGATCGGCGAGCTCCCTCCGATCGCGCTCGATGAAGTCCAGCGGCAGGTCGAAACGCCAGATGTTCTCCAGTACGCCCATGAGGCTGCCGAGCGTCTCGAACCGACGCGTGGCCTGCTTGGTCAGCAGGTTCTTGGTCGTGTCGAGATCCTGGGTCGTGTAGGTCGCTTCGTAGTTGGCCAGTTGCTCGCGGAACAGGCGCAGCGACTCCAACGTCACGTTCGCGCGCACGCTGGACACGGCCTGGAACGGGGCGATCTCACCGCGTCGCGGAACGCGCGAGCCGGCGCCGTACGTGTAGCCCTTCTCGATGCGGAGCAGCTGGAACAACCGCGCGCTAGAACCCGAGCCGAGCCGGTTGTTGGCGTACTGCAAGTCGTTGAAGTCCTCGTGACGGCCGTCGAGAGCCAGCGAGCCGACCATGATCACCGACTGCTTCGAGCCGGGCACGTCGACGAAATACGCGGCGGGTTTCTCCGGCGCGGCGGCGACCGGATACGACGGAAACTCTACCTCCTTGGCCTTCCACCGGCGCTCGAGGTCGGCCAGCGATCCCAGCACCCGTTCGCGATCGACGGCCCCGGCGACGTTGAACGACGTCACCGACGGAGAGAGGTTGTTCGCGTAGTAGGTCTTGAGATCGTCGATCGAGATGCTCTCGACCGTCTGCAACGTTCCCTCGGTCGGCCGCGAGAAGATGTGGTCGTCGCCGTACAACAGCCGGTGGAACGCTCGCGACGCGACCGCCTGCGGGTCCGTCTCGCTCTGGCGGATCCCGGTCAGCTGTGCGCTCTTCAGGCGGTCGAACTCCGACTGGTCCCAGCGCGGCTCGAGCAGCATCTCGGTCACCAGCGCCAGCAACGCGTCGTAGTGCCGCGCCAGCCCGTCGGCAGCCAGCACGACACCCTCGCGCCCCGCGCTGACCGAGATCGATGCGCCGAGTTCGCCGATCGCGTCCTCGAGTTCCTCCGGAGTCTTGCTCGCGGTGCCCTCCTGCATCAGATCGGCCAGCAGAATCGCCGCGCCGGACTTCTCGGACGGGTCCAGCAGGTGTCCGCCCTTGATCCACAGCTCGAACTGCACCAGCGGCAGCTCGTCGTGCTCGATGCCCTGCACGCGCATTCCGTTGGAGGCGTCGGCGGACCAGATCTCGGGCAGTCGGGGTACCGGCGTGGCGCTCAGCGCCGGCTCGCTTCGGTCGTGCTTCGTCTCGGTGCGCGGATACTCGAAGTTCGGGTCTGCCGCGATCTTCTTCTCCGCACCCTGGACGATCTTCTCCTCGACGACGTGCGCCCGCTCGGCACCCTCCACGGCCAGCTCGGGCTTGCCGCGCGGAACGAAGCTGGTCATGACGTGATGCTGATCCTTCACGTAGCGCCGGTAGACGTCCATCACGTCCTCGCGCGTGACCGCCTGCATGCGCCGCACGTCCTCGCCCACGAAGCCGGGATCGGCGGCGTACTCGTTGTAAGCCGCGAGCTGGAACGCCTTGCCCAGCACGCTGGAGACACTGGCGTAAAAGTCCGTCTCCTGCCGCGCCTTGATCCGCGCCAGATCCTTGTCCAGGAATCCGTCCTTCTCGAAACGCTCGAGCGCGGTGTCGATCGCGGATCGCACGGCGTCCAGATCGACGTCGGCGTTGGCGCGAACCTGGACCGTGAAGTTCCCCGCCAGCTCGCTCGCGGACTGGTAGGCCGCCGCGGACGGGGCGAGCTTCTGCTCCTCCACGATCACGCGATACAGTGGCGCGCGCTTGCCGTCGGAGAGCAACAGGCCGAGCACGTCCAACGCGTACGAGTCGTCGTGGTACTCCTCGACGGTCGGGAACACCATGCGCACTTCCGGCAGCTTGGCGAACGTGTCCTCGTGGAACACGGACTTCGTCGTCTCGAGCGTGACCGGCATCGGCGGCAACGGCTCGACCTCCGGTCCGCGTCGGATCTCTCCGAACCACCGCTCGACGAGAGCCCGCGTCTCCTCGACGTCGATGTCGCCGGCGATCACCAGCGTCGCGTTGTTGGCGCCGTACCAGCGGTCGTAGAACTCGCGCACGTCGTCGAGCGTCGCCGCCTGCAGGTCCTCGAGCGAACCGATCACCGGCCAGTTGTACGGATGGTCCTCGGGATACAGCAGCGAGGGAATCACGGTTCGCGTGTGACCGTACGGCCGGTTGTCCACGCGTTGCCGCTTCTCGTTCTTGACCACCTGTTTCTCGTTCTCCAGCGCCCACTCGGAGACCGTGTTGATCATGAAACCGAGACGGTCCGAGTCGATCCACAGCAGCTTCTCGAACGCGTCCTTCGGCACGACCTCGTAGTAGATCGTCCCGTCGGTCCACGTTCCCCCGTTGCGTGTACCGCCCAGCTCGCCGATCATCTTGCGGTTGGCGCCGCGCGGGACGTTCTCCGAGTCGTTGAACGACATGTGCTCGAAGAAGTGGGCAAAGCCCGTCTTGCCGGGAACCTCGCGGTTCGACCCGACGTGGACCAGAGTGGCGATGGCGACGATCGGATCCGAGTGATCCTCGTGCAGCACGACGTCGAGCCCGTTGTCCAGCGTGTACTTGACGTACGGAATCTCGAAGCCCTGGCCGACGTCTCCGCCGGAGTAGCAGGCGAAACAACAAGCGACGAGTGTGATGGCCAGCGCGGCCCGGCGCGTAAAGAACATGAACATCCTCCCCTGTGCCCCGGCCGGATTCTAGCAGGCTACCCCCTTCGTTTTCGCGGTATATTCAGAACCGCTGTTTGAGGTGCCGATGCGAGGCGAGATGCGAATCGCGATCCTGCTGCTGTCCCTGCTCGCGGCTCTCCCCACCGCGGGAGAGGTCTCGCGGGCCGAGCTCGCCGGCGAGAGCCTGTCCGGCTACCCGTTCTTCCACCACGTGCGCAATTTCAATCCCGATGAGCCGATTCAGGTCGCCGTCGATCCCGGACGGCTGCCGCAGCTCGTGGGCCAGACCTGCGACCTCTACGTCGTACGCTCGAAGAGCGACATCGGCTGGACACTCGACCCCTCGCTGGTCGACGCGCGCCAGTCCGGCGCGCAGGCGGTCACGATCGGCGGCGCGAACATCCAGGCCAACACGGTGACGGCCGCCGCGGCCGGCGAGTTGAGCGCCGATGCCGGCGTCGGCCTCGGGGTGGGATACGACGTCGTGCTCGACTGCAACCAGAACGGTGCGCTCGACGACGGAGACGCGATCGACGGCCGTGGCGACGAGCCCGGTCTCTACGCCGTCCACGACACGACACTGCCCGGGCCACTGCCCGTCGTCACGGCGGACTACGACGACGCACTGTGGCTCGCCGGGCGCGTGTACTACCCGGCAACCATCGCGGGTCTCGGGAGGCTGCCGCTGGTCGTCGTATCCCACGGCTGGACGCACATCTTCGAGTACTACGACCACATCGGCGAGTATCTGGCATCCTGGGGTTACGTCGTCCTGACGCACCGCAACAACGTCGGCAACGGCGACGGAGCCGCGACGCTGACGGCCTCCTCGACGACGCTGTCCAATACCGAGTACCTGCTGCAGAGCCTCGACACGATCGGCGGCGGCGCGCTCAACGGGCACGTCGACTCGCACCGTATCGCGTTCATCGGGCACAGCACGGGCGGCGAGGCGGTCGTCCGGGCCTACACCCGATTGAAGACGAACGACGTCGTGACGAACGAGTACTCGACGGAGGATGTCCGACTCGTCGTCAGCATGGCGCCGGTGGCGTTCCACACGATCGACATCATCGACCCGTTCGACGTCAATTACATGGTGTTCCTCGGAGCGGCCGACACGGACACGGCGAACGCACCGACCGCGAACTACCAGCAGCCACTGACGATCTTCGAGCGCTCGACCGGCAACCGGCAGCTGATCTACATGCACGGTGTGGGACACGAGTGGCTGCACAACGGCGACACCTCACCGCTGGTCTTCGGCCCCGACCTGATCGGCCGGGATGCGACCCACACGATCCTGCGCGGCTATTACCTGCCCGTGATGGAGCTGTACCTCAAGGAGAACCTGGCCGGGCGCGAGTTCTTCACACGCAGCTACACCGACTACCACCCGCCGGGCATCGACCCCGACGTCATCGTCGCCAACGAGTTCCGCGAGGCTGCGATCGCCGAGCGCATCGTGATCGACGACTACGAGACCGAGACGGCGACCACGGTGTCGAGCTCGGGCGGCGCCGTGACGTTCGACGTCTCCAACGTCGAGGACGTCCTGTTGCGAGACCTCGACGGCTCGTTCGATTGGACCGGCGCACAGCCATCGAACGGGATGACCCGGTCACGCTACGACGGAGACGACACGCGCGGAGTCGTATTCGACTGGAACAGCGGTACGAACCACTACGAGCTGGAGGTGCCGGCCGACCGGCGCGATTTCTCCGGCGCCGGCTTCCTCGCATTTCGCGCCGCGCAGGGGACGCGCCATCCGCGCACGGACGATCACAATTCGCCGATGGAGTTCACGTTGACGCTGCGCGACGGCGCCGGCGTCTCCAGCTCGATCCTCTTCGGCGAGTACGGCACGCTGACCCGCCCCTATCGCCGCACCGGGAACGGTACGGGGGCCGGCTGGGGCAACGAGTTCAACACGATCCGCATCCGCGTCGAGGACTTCACGCACAACGGCTCCGGCCTCGACCTGACCGACGTCGTCGCCGTGCGTTTCGAGACCGGCGTCGGGCTGGGCGCCAAGCAGGGACGCGTCGGCCTCGACGATGTCGAGGTGGTCGAGGCGGCCTCCGCGCCGACCTTCGCGCTGGAGCTCTCGCACGACGGTGCGACGACGGTGACGTGGCCCGCCGCGGTGGACGCGCTGCGCTACAGCGTGTATCGCGGGACGCAGCCCGCCGGCGGCCTCAGCGCGCGCGGCCCGGGCACGGCCGCCTACGATCACACGTGCTTCGAGGCGGCCGACGAATTCGGGGACGGCAGCCGAACGACCACCGACGGAGACCCGATCCCGGCGGGAAGCGCCGGCTACTACTACCTCGTCGCTCCGGTGAGGTCGGCCGGGGAAGACTCGCCGGGCCTCGCGACCGTCGACCTCGACCCCGGCACCCCCGGGCTGCAGCTCGGACGCCCGACGCCGACAGCCTGCCCCTAGGAGCCTGTCCCACTCGACCTCTCGTACCAGGTTCCACGAGCTCGTCCACGTGCGATCGGCTATCAATGTCAACAAAACGGACATACATGGCTATGTTCTCGGACAATCAGACCCGTACCGCGCGACCGCCGTTGACGCCGTAGCCCCCCCCACAGGACTCCAATTATCTAGAGTCGCTCTCGTTCCAGCTACAGAAAAACGACGATTGCGGGGAAAATAGGAGTGTCTGGGGCCTCGGTGGGCCGGCCCCGACGGCCCTGCCCGCCGATGGCTAGGATAGCTAGAAGGAGGGGAAATCATGCGCGGACTGAGAATAGTCGGCTGGCTGGGGCTCGGGTTCGCCCTGTTCGCGGCCTGTACGGCGGTCCCGGTCCAGGCCGAGGACACCTACTGGCACATCAAGGGGGTGCACCCCAAGGGCTACCTGCTGGACGTCAAGGCGGTGGGCGCCGAGGGCAAGCTGTACGACGTCAAGGGGATCCAACGCGACGACAACGTGCACATGCTGGACGTCAAGGCATTCGTCGACGGCGAGATCAAGCCGGTGAAGGTGGTCGTCGCCGACGAGCGCTACGGGCCGGTCATGGCGATCGACGTCGCCGGGAACAACCTGCCGCTCAAGGCGATCACGCCCGACGGCAAGCAGCTCGACGTCAAGGCGGTGCGGCGAACCGGGAGCATCTTGCACATCAAGGTCGTCGGCATCGGCGGCCGGTTCTTCGGCGTAAAGGCGATCTCGGAGGACGGCCGACTGTACGACGTCAAGGGCATCAAGATGCTCAAGGAGCGAGCCGAGATGTTGATCGGCACGGTCAAGATCCACGCCCACGTCAAAGGGCTGCCCCCCGCCGGGGATGCCGAGTTCGAATAGCCGTCAACCGGATCAGCACGCGGACGCAGCGCTCGATCGGCCTTCCCACGCGCAGGACGAGACGATCCCGACATGCGGCCGGCAGTTCCGCATTCGACCGGTCCGAGGCTTCCTTCCGGCCCCCGCGTCGTGGTACAAAGGCGACAGACGGGAGGCCCATGAGCGTCCTCCGCCTCGAACTTCTCGCCGTACTCGCCGTGTTCCTCGGCCCGCCGACGTTTGCCGATCCCGCGGCCGGAGCACCGCCGCCCAACAACGTCGAACACGCCGGGAGCCGGTTGATCGTGGGGCTCGACGTCCGTGACCGCGCCTCGCTGGACTCGCTCGATACGGCGTTCGGAGTTCGGCGCGCGACCCCGATTCTCGACGGTATCCACGTCCTCGACCTCGAGCCCGGCGTCGATCTCGGACGGGCCCTCGCCGCGTATCGCGACGATCCCAATGTGGCGTTCGCCGAGCCGGACCTGGTCGTGACCGCGCAGGCGTTGCCCGACGATCCGTTGTTCCATTCGTGGGGCGGCTGGAACCAGGCATACGACGACCAGTGGGGGCTGAAGAAGATCGACGCGCCGCGCGCCTGGGACATCACGACCGGAAGCGAACGGATCGTCATCGCGGTCGTCGACACCGGAGTGGACTACACGCACGAGGATCTGCAGGGCAACATCTGGATCAACCCCGGAGAGGACCTGAACGGCAACGGCATCGCCGATCCCGAGGACCTCAACGGCGTCGACGACGACGGCAACGGCTTCGTCGACGATCTGCGAGGCTTCGACTTCGTCACGTGCAACGAGTTCAACTTCGTCGGTAGCTGCCTCGTGGGCCAGCTTCCGGACAACGACCCGATGGACGAGCACTACCACGGCACGCACGTCGCCGGTATCGCCGCGGCGCGGGGCAACAACGGAACCGGGATCGCCGGCGTGATGTGGAACGCGAAAGTCATGCCCGTGCGCGGGCTCAACCGGCAGGGCGCGGGCCTGCTCTCCGAGCTGATGCAGGGCATCGTCTACGCCGCGGAGAACGGCGCGCACGTGATCAACAACAGCTGGAGCCGGGCACTTCCGGGGAAGGCCCCCGAGTCTCTGGTCCGGGTCGTCGACTACGCCGCGAGCCGCGGCGCGGTGATCGTGGCCGCCGCGGGAAACTCCGGCAGGGTCACCGGCGACGAGCAGCACGGCCACATTCCCGGCAGCGTGGACGGCGTCATCGCCGTGGCCGCCTCCGACGTACGCGACGGCCGGTGCTACTTCTCCAACGCCGGTTACGGCACGGACCTGTTCGCCCCCGGCGGGAACGGGCGCTTCGACTTCCCGGTGTCCTCGGCCGTGGCGAACGTCGTCTCGTTGCGTCTCGACGACAGCCGGCCCGCGCTGGCCGTGGGAGAGAGCTACCTGCGACTCGCGGGAACCAGCATGGCCGCCCCGCACGTCGCGGGACTGGCCGGACTGATCCTCGCGCACCGGCCCCTGCTGCCGAGCTCCATGGTCCGCATCGCAATGCTGGAGGGCGCCGACGAGCTGGGTCCCCACGACGACCGGATCAACGCCTACAAGTCACTGCTGGTCGCGGAGGCGATCGCCGCCCGGCCTCGCCCCGAGCTCGAGCTCAAGCGCTTCACGTCGAGGCCCGGCTCGATCCTGCCCGGCGAGAGCGTCACGGCCTCGGTCACCCTGGAGAACATCGGTCTGCGGGATGCCGAGGCTTTCGTCGTCGAGCTGACCGACGACGCGACGGACGCGGGCCGGCAGCATGCCGACTGGCTCGTACCGTCGCTCGCGCCGGGCCGGTCGTTGAAGCTGGAACGCGAGATCCGCTTCGACTCCCTGGGCGAGTACGAGCTGTCGGCCGCGATCGACGGCCGCGGCGTCGCCAACGAGATCACGCGGAAGAACAACTCGGATTCCGCATCGATCAGCGTCGTCCCCTACCGGCTGCTGGAGACGCTGTACAAGGGTGACGTGTATTCGTTCGACATCAGCGGCACCAGGTTCGTCTGGATTCTGCCATCACGCGTGATTCCGCAGCCGAACACCATCAACCGGGTATTCGAGCTGTTCATGTACGACCTGGGGAAGGATCGCACCTACGGTTCGGCGGACGACAGCGGCGAGATCCTGATCAGCGATCGCGTCCACGGGCAGCACGGGTCCGCCGAGATCGCCATCCGGGGCAACAAGATCGCCTACATCCGGCTGGAGGACCCGCAGGGAGGACCGGCGCGCGGCACGAGCCTCGTCGTCTACGACCTGGGATCCGACGGCGTGCACAACCCCGAGACCGACGCTTCGGAGGGAGAGAGGTTCGTCTTCGACGGACGCATGAAGCGCTTCCTGTTCTCGGGCAACAAGTTCTTTTTCAAGCTCCGCTACAGCATGCGCGGGGACTACGTCTACGACCTCGGTCCGAACGGCGTCGCGGACGGGTTGGAAAACCCCGCCGGCGACGACACGCTCCACCTTCTCGAGAGCGGGGACGTCGAGGACCATTTCGAATCCTCGTATGCCCAGGTCGCGCTCACGGATTTCATGATCGTGTGGGCGGCGCGCACGCGGGTCTACGAGGTGGACGGCCTACCTCGATCGGATTCGACGGTGCTGATGCGACACTTCGGCCCGGACCGCAGGCCGGATACGGCGGACGACCGTCCGACGGTGGCCCTGTCCGACGAATCTCGCTCGTTGAAGATCGCCATCTCGGTCGACGGCAGTCGTGTCTTGTGGGCCGAGGACGACCGGTCGTTCCCACGCGATCTTCACCTGATCAACTCGTTCTTCCACTTCTACGATCTCGGCGCCGATCTCGAACACGACACGGGCGACGACACGCCCCTGACCGTCCTCCCCACGTCACCCACGGGCGTCAGCTCCCGCAACGGCTACACCCACTCGAACAACAAGCTGCTGTGGAACGCGCGGGGGCTGCGTGGGGACCTGGGCATCTTCGACTTCGGGCCCGACGGGAAGTACGGCACGCGCGACGACCTGGACGTCCTGCTCCACCAGGGTCCCGCCAGCCGCGGGCGGATGATCCTCGACGACGACCTGATGGTGTACCTCAGGCGCGACTCGGGCTTCCCCTCGCTCTACCTGGGCAGACTGATCGAGCCGGCGAGCAAGTAGCCGTCGAGTCTTTTCGAATGTGAGGTTGGTAGCGGGGGCAGGATTTGAACCTGCGACCTTTGGGTTATGAGCCCAACGAGCTACCGGACTGCTCCACCCCGCGTCAATGATGTGCCGCTTCGGTCGCCCGAAGCACCGGCACTATACCAGATCGAAACCCGGCATCAAGGCCCCCGAAAACCCGGTAAATCAGTTGCGCGGAGCCTCGGTCAGCCCGCCGCCCTCGCTGTCGAACAGGAACGTGACCTCGCCCGGCCGGATGTAGCCCAGCCGCTCGCGGGCGATGCGCTCGAGCGACGCGGGGTCGTCGCGCAGCCCCTCCACCTCGGCGCGCAGCCGCTCGACGTACTGCCGGCGCTCGACCAGCTCGTCGGTGAGTTGCTGCTGCTCCTGACGCAGGCGCACGACGTCGAGGTAGCCCTGGTCGCCGAACAGGGCCTGGACCGACCCGGCGACGAACACGGCGCTGACGACCAGACCCACGACGCGGCGGCGGAAGCGTGCGCGACCCTCGGCTTCGGGGTCCGGCGCGCCGTCGGCCAGACGTTCCCCGGCGCGGCGCGCATCGGTCGGATACTCCGCCGGCGGCGGCTCGAGCGCTCGTTCCCGTATGCGGCGCCAGAACATCGGAAACTATCGGTCCTCGTCTCGGGCCGGGTCAGCCCGCAAAGCGCGGGAAGACGCTCCGACCGGGATAGTGGGCGTCCTCGCCCAGCTCTTCCTCGATGCGCAGCAACTGGTTGTACTTCGCGTTCCGCTCGCCGCGGCACGGCGCCCCGGTCTTGATCTGACCCAGGTTCAACGCCACGGCCAGGTCCGAGATCGTCGTGTCCTCGGTCTCACCCGAGCGGTGCGACACGACGCAGGTGTAGCCGGCGCGCAGCGCCATCTGGATGCACTCCAGCGTCTCGGTCACGGTGCCGATCTGATTCAGCTTGATCAGGATGCCGTTGGCCACGCCCTCACGGATTCCTCGGGCCAGGATCTCGGAGTTGGTCACGAACAGGTCGTCGCCGACGAGCTGCACGCGGTCGCCCAGCTCCTCGGTCAAGCGCTTCCAACCCTTCCAGTCCCCTTCGGCCATCCCGTCCTCGATCGAGGCGATCGGGTAGGCGTCGACCCACGCGCGGTACAGCTCGACGAGCTGGTCGCGCGACTTGCGCGGCTCTTTCTCGGCGTCGAGTCGGTAATGGTTCTTCTTGTGGAACTCGGATGCGGCGACGTCCAGCGCCAGCGCAACCTGCTTGCCCGGCTTGTACCCCGCCTTGACGATGCCCTCGGACAGCGCCTCGAGCGCCTCCTCGTTGCTGCCGAGGTTCGGCGCGAACCCGCCCTCGTCGCCCACCGCGGTGGACAGGCCGCGTTTCTTCAGCACGCTCTTCAGCGCGTGGTAGCACTCGACGCCGCAGCGTAGCGCCTCGGCAAACGTGTCGGCGGCGATCGGGACGATCATGAATTCCTGGATGTCGACGTTGTTGTCCGCGTGCGCGCCGCCGTTGAGCACGTTGAGCATCGGCACCGGAAGATCGGTCGTGTTGCAACCGCCCAGGTAACGGTACAGCGGGATGCCGAGCGAGTCGGCCGCCGCGCGGGCGACCGCGATCGACACGCCGAGCATCGCGTTGGCCCCCAGCTTGGACTTGTTGTCCGTGCCGTCCAGCTCCAGCATCGCGTTGTCGATGAACACCTGGTTAGTCGGGTCGAGTCCGGCGATGCCGGGCCCGATCGTCTGATTGACGTGCTCGACCGCCTTCAAGACACCCTTGCCGCCGTAGCGCTTGGCTCGCGTGTCGCGCAACTCCAGCGCCTCGCGCACTCCGGTCGACGCGCCGGACGGAACCATCGCGCGACCGATCGTGCCGTCCTCGAGCACCACGTCGACCTCGACCGTCGGGTTGCCGCGCGAATCCAGGATCTCACGCGCGATGACGTCCTGGATCGAGTTGCCGGTGTCCATCATCGAGTTGCCCCTCTCACACTCTTCCCCCAACCGGGACGCCGCCCGGAACGAAGGACGACTATACTTCAGCCCCGTCGCCGGCTCAAGGCAAAGGTGGTTGGTTTTCAACTAGATACGTCGTGTCCCGTGCTACGATCCGCGGCGTGGACGCCACTCGATTCCTGATCGTACTGACGACTGCGGGCTCGGCCGAGTCGGCCTCGCTTCTCGCGCGCGGCCTCGTCGAGCGGCGACTCGCCGCGTGCGTCAACATCGTCGACTCGATTCGCTCGATCTACCGCTGGCAGGGAGAGATCGCGGACGAGAACGAGTTGCTGCTGGTGATCAAGACGCAAGCGGCGCTGTTCGACCGCGTCCGCGAGGCGATCCGCGAGCTGCACGACTACGACGTGCCCGAGGTGATCGCGATCCCGATCGCCGACGGGGATCCGGACTATCTCGGTTGGGTTTCGAGCTGCGTCACGGACGATTGACGCGCGTCAGGGCTTGGACTCGATGCTGATCTGGAATTCCTCGGCGCGGTGCGCGTGCCCGTTGACCCCGTCGAAGACCAGCTTGTAAGTCTTCTGTCTCCCGGGCTTGATGCCCACGACGGTCGTCCCGCCGTTGGCCACGCCGACGAGTTGCTCCTCCGCATCGAACAGAGCGACCGCGAGACCGACCTTCAGCGTCTTGCTCGCCGTGTTCGAGACGGCGACCTGCGCGCGGACCAGCCCGCCCGGCCGCTGGTAGCGCGCGCCGGAGGTCGGGGGAAGATCGAAACGCACGCTGTCGATGCGCAGCCCGTCACCGGTCGCCACCCCCAACTCCAGGTTGACGCCGGGCTTGAACACGTAGCTCTTCGAGAGCAGCTCGGCCCGTGGGCCGGGAACGGCAAGCAGGGTCGCAACGAGAGCGAGTCCGACCAGACAGCGACGCATGGGATCTCCTAGAGGGCAACGAACCGTTCGAGTATAACCCGCGCTCGGTGGCCGCGCCGCGAAGCTCAGTCGGTCGGACGTTTCCACTCGCCCGACCGGCCGCCCCGCTTCTCGAGCAGCCGCACGCCCTCGATCGTGATCGAGCGATCCACCGCCTTGGCCATGTCGTACAGCGCCAGCGCCGCCGCGCCGACCGCGACCAGCGCCTCCATCTCGACGCCGGTCGTCCAGCGTGCGGAGGCCGTCGCGCTGATCCGCGCCTCGCGACGCTGCTCGTCGAGCAGGATCTCGACGTCCACACGATCCAACGGAACCGTGTGGCACAACGGGATCCACTCCGGCGTTCGCTTGGCCGCCTGGATGCCCGCGACGCGCGCCACGGCCAGCGCGTCACCTTTGGCCAACCGGTTGTCCCGTAGCTGCTCGAAGGCGTCGGCGTTGAGCCGCACGCGACCCTCGGCGACGGCCTCGCGCGCGGTGACCGACTTGCCGCCCACATCGACCATGTGGGCCTTCCCGGATCCGTCCACGTGCGTCATCTTGGCCACGGCAATCTCCGCTACGCGCCGGCTTGCGGCGCCCCCCGGGCGTGGGCTACGGTTTCGCGTCACGATTCCGAGCACCACCCGTCAGGAGGATACACGAATGAGCGACCCTCTCGCTGGCCTCTCCCCCCGTTCCGTGTGGGACCATTTCGCTTCCATCGCGGCGATTCCGCGTCCCTCCAAACATGAAGAACGGATCGTGGCCTGGGTGCGTTCCGTGGCCGAGGAACACGGCTGGGAGGTGCGTTCGGACGACATCGGCAACCTCGTGCTGTGCGTTCCCGCGACCAGGGGTCGTGAGAACGCTCCGGTCGTCGTGCTCCAGGCCCACCTCGACATGGTCTGCGAGAAGAACAAGGGTGTAGAACACGACTTCATGAACGACCCGATCCGGACCCGCATCGACGGCGACTGGGTCTACGCCACGGGGACGACGCTGGGCGCCGACAACGGACTCGGCGTGGCCGCCGCGCTCGCCGCGGCGACCGACCCCGACGTCACACACGGTCCGCTCGAGTTGCTGTTCACGCTCGACGAGGAGACGGGGCTGACCGGTGCACAGAACCTCGACGCCTCGATCGTGAAGGGCCGCACACTGTTGAACCTCGACTCCGAGGAAGACGGCGTGCTGTTCGTCGGCTGCGCGGGTGGCGCGGACTGTCACCTGTTCCTCGACGCCGCGACGGAGCCGGCTCCCGCCGGCCACGAAGCGCGACGGCTCGAGATCCGCGGCCTGCG
The DNA here is from genome assembly GCA_024226515.1 of bacterium. Taxonomy (GTDB): domain Bacteria; phylum Acidobacteriota; class Polarisedimenticolia; order Polarisedimenticolales; family Polarisedimenticolaceae; genus JAAELQ01. The sequence continues at coordinate 3,910 of JAAELQ010000068.1, read as the reverse complement.
CGGCGGTCACTCCGGCCTGAACATCCACGAGAACCGCGGCAACGCGTTGAAGCTCGCCGTCCGCGTGCTGGCGAGCGCGCAGCGCGAGGGCATCGCGCTGGAGATCGGCGACCTGGGCGGCGGCTCGATGCACAACGCGATCCCGCGCGAGGCCGACGTCACGTTGTACGTCGCTGCATCCGATCGCGCGGCGTTCGAGAAGCTCGTCCGGCGCATGGCCGACGACTTCCGCCTGGAGCTGCGCGGGATCGACGACGGGCTGACCGTCGAGCTCGTTGCGGCAAACGGCGACGGCACGGTGCTCGGGCACGGGACACGCGACCGGCTGATCGATCTGCTCGAGGTGCTGCCGCACGGCGTGCTGGGGATGAGCGGCGACCTCGCGGGGCTCGTCGAGACGTCGAACAACCTCGCCGTCGTTCAGCGACAGAACGGCCGCTTCCGCATCGTGACGGCGGCGCGCAGCTCGGTCATGCCCACGCTGCGCAGCATCATCGGTCGCGTTCGCTCGGCCGCGCGCCTGGCCCGAGCGGAGGCCGAGACGCACGACGGATACCCGGGCTGGAAGCCCGACATGGCCTCGCCGGTGCTGCGGATCGTGCGCGACGTCTACGCCGAGGTCTGGGGCGATCAGCCCGAGGTCACCGCGATCCACGCCGGACTCGAGTGCGGCCTTCTCGGCGAGAAGGTCAGCGGGATGGACATGATCTCGTTCGGCCCCCAGATCGAGGGCGCCCACTCCCCCGACGAGCGGGTCAACGTCCCGTCCGTGGCGCGCTTCTGGGACGCGCTGGCGCGGACGCTCGATCGGCTCTCGAGCTGACGGTCAGCGCACCAGGTCGTCGAGCTCGTCCGGCGTGTTGACGTTCTGCAACTGCCGGTCGAGGTCGATCCCCGGAAACGCATCCTGCCTCAGGCGGCGCACCGCGCAGTCGGCCAGCAGCGCACGCACCTTCAACCGTTGCTCGGCGACGGCCTCGTGCACCTGTCGCGACGTGCGCCGGTTCCAGACCGCGACCAGCGGGTGGTCGCGCCCGGCGCGACCCGAGGGCATGACGATGTCGTCCTCCTCGCGCGCGCTGGCGGCAATCATGCGCAGCATCTGGGGCTCGACCGCGACGTAGTCGCAGGCCAGCACCAGCAGGTCGGCGGTGCCGGTGGCGCGGAAGACCGCGTCCAGCGCCGCCAGCGGGCCGCGGCCGGCCGGCGGATCGTCCCGGACGCAGTCGTAGTCGGGCAACGGGTTCGGGTCGTCGGACCCCACGCTGACGAGCACGCTGCGGCACAGCGGCCACAGATGCCTGGCGGCCCGGGCCACCAGGGTCTCGCCGTCGATCTCGATCAACGCCTTCTTGCGACCCATCCTGCGCCCGGCCCCGCCGGCCAGCACCACTCCGATCAACTGCGACATGCGGACCATTCTAGAATGATCCTCGTGTCCGTACGATTGGTTCTCTTCGCAAAGCGCCCCCGGCCGGGGCGGGTCAAGACGCGGCTCGAGCCCGAGCTGGGCGCCGAGCGCACGCTGGCGCTGTACCGCGCGTTCGTCTGCGATCAGCTGCGCCTGCTGCGCTCGATGTCCGAGCGGTGCGAGATCGAGCTGTGCCTGGACGGCCCACCCGACGACTCGAGCGGACTCGGCGGGGTCCCGATCTCACAGCAGGGCGACGGCGATCTCGGGGCGCGCCTGTCGCGTTGCTCACGGCGGGTCCACGCCGAGGGCGCCGCGGGCTGCGTGTTCGTCGGCACCGACTCCCCGACGCTGCCGCGGAGCATCCTCGAGGCCGCCCTGCGCGGCCTCGAAGAAGGCCGGCAGGTCGTGGTCTCGCCGGCGCAGGACGGCGGCTACGTGTTGCTCGGGATCGACCGGCCCTACCCGGAGCTGTTCGACGGCATGCCCTGGGGCACCGCTCGCGTGTGGCGCGAGACGCGAGACCGCGCCACCGCGGCCGGCCGGTCGTTGTTGCAGATCGAGCCGTGGTACGACGTGGACGACGGCACCGGCCTGCTGCGTCTCGTCGAAGAACTGAGCACCCCGGCCGGAAGAGCGCGGGCACCGGAGACGGCCCGCGTTCTGGAGGAAATCGGGCGACTGTGAGTCCGCAGCGATATAGACTCCGCGAGCCGCAGCATGCTATAGTCGCCCTCCGCCGGGGCGACCGATAGCCCCGAACCCCACTTGCTAGCGAAATCCCTAATCGAGTTCATTCCCGGAATCATCGTCTGATTCGGTCCATGCCGACACACGCGGCGTAGCTCCGGCGAGGGCCGCAACGATCCCGGGACGGCGAGGAGAGAACATGGCTGAGGAGCGGACACGCGGCCGACGCGGTTCTGGTGGCGGCGAGAAGCGAGGCGGACGCCGTCGTAGCAGCGGAGGCACCGCGGTCAAGAGCCCGCCGCCCGAGACACCTGCCGTCGAGGAACAGGCCGAGGCCGTCGCCGCGGAAGAGACGCCCGCCCCGGACGCCAAGCCCGAATCCTCGTTCGACCTCAACTCGCTGTACAAGATGGACAGCCAGGGCCTGACGACCGCCGCGAAGGAGCTGGGCCTCGAAGGCACGGCCTCGCTGCGCAAGCAGGAACTGATCTTCGAGATCCTCAAGGCGCAGTCCGAGAAGAGCGGCCTGGTGTTCGCCGAGGGCGTGCTGCAGATCCTGCAGGACGGCTACGGCTTCCTGCGCCACCCGGACTACAACTACCTGCCGGGCCCCGACGACATCTACGTCTCGCCGTCGCAGATCAAGCGCTTCGGCCTGACGACGGGCGACACCGTCTCGGGCCAGGTGCGTCCGCCCAAGGCGGACGAGAACTACTTCGCGCTGATCAAGGTGCTGGCCGTCAACTTCGACGACCCCGAGAAGCTGCGCAACCGCATCTTCTTCGACAACCTGACGCCGCTGTATCCCGAAGAGCAGTTGAACCTCGAGACCGACCCGGGCAACGCATCGGGCCGCATCATGGACCTGCTGACCCCGATCGGCAAGGGCCAGCGCGGCGTCATCGTCGCCCCGCCCCGCACGGGCAAGACGATGCTGCTGCAGGCGCTGGCCAACTCGATGACGGCCAATCACCCCGAGGTGTTCCTGATCGTCCTGCTGATCGACGAGCGCCCCGAGGAGGTCACCGACATGCAGCGCTCGGTGCGCGGCGAGGTCGTGGCCTCGACCTTCGACGAGCCGGCCCAGCAACACGTACACGTCGCCGAGATGGTCATCGAGAAGGCCAAGCGGTTGGTCGAGCACGGCAAGGACGTCGTCATCCTGCTCGACAGCATCACGCGCCTCGCGCGCGCCTACAACACCGTGCAGCCCCCGTCGGGCAAGGTCCTCTCGGGCGGCATCGACGCCAACGCCCTGCAGCGCCCCAAGCGCTTCTTCGGCGCGGCGCGCAATCTCGAGGAGGGCGGCTCGCTCACGATCATGGCCACCGCGCTGGTCGACACCGGTTCGCGCATGGACGACGTGATCTTCGAGGAGTTCAAGGGCACCGGCAACATGGAGCTGCACCTCGAGCGCAAGCTCGTCGATCGCCGCGTCTTCCCGGCCATCGACATCGACCGTTCCGGCACGCGCAAGGAAGAGCTGCTGATGTCGCCCGAGACGCTCAACAAGGTCTGGATCCTGCGCAAGATCCTGAACCAGATGTCGGTCGTCGAAGCCATGGAACTTCTCATCGACAAGCTCTCCAAGGCGGAGAACAACGAGGAGTTCCTGAAGATGATGCAGGCCCCCGGGGCCTAGCTCTTCAGCCGACTTCGGCGAGACTCAGGCGGCGCTTCCATTTGCTGCTGAGCGATTCGAGGATCTTCGCGGCGTGGGCTTGTTGCTCCTCGGTGCCCTCGATCATGGCTCGTGCCTCCGCTCTCGCGGCGTCCAGTAGCTCGGGCGCTCTCAGGACGTCGGCGATG
>JAAELQ010000067.1 GCA_024226515.1 bacterium | reverse complement strand
GCGGAAGATCTCGACCTCGGCCGGCAGCGCGCCGCCGTCGACGTCCTTCACGTTGCCGCAGAAGTAGAATCCCCGGTCCAGCTGAACCTGACCCACGTCGGTGCTTCCGCTGACGGTCGGGGTCAGCGGAGCGTCCTCGACGAAGCGGCTGCCCGGCGGCGGCTCGACGTAGACCTCGTAGGCCCCGTCGGGCACGTAGACCGTGAAGAAGCCGTCCTCGTCGGCGACGCCGTTGGCGAAGGCGTCGCCACCGGAGGTCTGCTCGGCCTCGATCAGCGCCCCCGAGATGCCTTCACCCGAGTCGTCGACCACCTGTCCGGTCAGCGGCGAGCCCACGGCGAACGTGTGATCGGCGGATCCACCGCAGTTGCTGTCGTAGACGCCCCAGGCCCAGGGCTGGCCCTCGGGCGGCACGATCTCGATCAGGTAGGAGCCTGCATTCTCCAGGCCGACGGAGTACGCGCCGCCGGAGCCGGTCACATCGATGCGCTGCAGGAAGTCGTCCTCGTCGTAGATCATCACGAGCGCGTCCTGCACGGCCGCAGTCGACGGATTCTCGACGCTGCCGCCGATCGAGCACGTCGTCGAGGGCGAGCCGGCCTTCACGTCGAAGCAGAAAGGATCGCTCGTCTTGGACAGATCCGTGTTGACGACGGTGATCTCGTGATTGCCCGGGGCCAGAGCCGGAACCTCGACGATCAGCAGGCCGAGGTCGGGTCGGAGGGCGACGATGGTGGCCGGGGTCGAGCCGAAGAGCACCTGCGGCGTGCCGCCCTCGGAGAATCCGAAGCCCCAGAGGCTCACGCGGGATCCGGCGTAGCCGGTCGAGGGCTCGAGGAAGGTCACGGTCGGACTGATTCGCGACCGCCCGATGATGAAGTTCACGTCGTCGGGGTTGTTTCCGGCGATGTTGACCTGGCGCTCCACCCGGGTCTCATCCAGATCGCGGTAGAGATTGTCCAGATCTTCGATGTCCGCCTGGACGTTCCACGATCCATCCACCGCGGGCAGCGAGTAGGATCCGTCGCAGGTCGTGACGGCGGCCGCACGGTATCCGGTACAGCTCTGTCCGCCGCCCCAGGACTCGAGGCACAGGTTCTCGATTCCCTGGCGATTCTTGTCGAAGATCTTGCCCGTGATGAAGCTCGTCGGGGTCACGTGCTCGATATCGACGCCGGTCAGTGTCTGGCCGCCGAGGATGTTCTGGCAGGCGAGCTGCTCGCCGATCAGGCCGGCGATGGGCTCGTCCATCTGCAACACGTACTCGATCGCCGGGCCCGCGGGCACGTAGACGCCGAGGGTGTACGAGCCGTCCGCACGCGTAACGCCCGAGCCCTCGTAGCAATCGTTGCCGCAAGGCCAGGATCGGTTCGCCGAGACCTCGTGCCCGGCCTGGGCCACGTTGGAATCGTCGTACAGCTTGCCTTCGAAGAACGCGTTCGCCGCCGGCACGGTGATGTCGGCCACCGCGACCGCACCGCCGGAGACGCTGAACGCCGTCTCGCTCTCGAGCCCGACGACGCCGCGGGTGTTGAGGCGGTTGTCCGGCGACTCGATCTCCCAGTCGCCGTCGGTCAGCGAGAACACGTAGTCGCCGTTCTCGTCGGTGAAGCCGAGGGCGACCTCGTCGCCATCGCCTTCGATCGTCACGGTCAGACCCGGGACGCCCTGACCCGCCTTCGGGCCGGTCTGGTACTTGACGGTTCCGCTGGCGTCGTGGGTTCCCGCTGCGATCTGCAGGTTCTCGGTGAACGTGCTCGAGCCGTTGAACTTGAGATCCGGCGCACCGGAGAAGCTGGTGAGGTAGCCCGGCCTGGCGGACAGCAGGACGCGGTTGTTGCAGTTGAGGCTGGACGGAACCTGGATCGTGTAGGCTCCCGTCTCGTCGGCGAGCGTCGAGAAGGTCTGTCGCGATTCCTCGCCGCGGTCGCAAAACGGCTCGAGCAGGACGATCGCTCCGGGGACCGGCGACACGCCGTCGGTGACCGTACCCGACACGAACTGCGTCTGTGCCGCCTGGGTGATCGTGAAGGCGAAGGTCGCCGTGGAGGAGTCGGTCGGATCCTCGGCCTGCCAGATGAAGCTTCCGGAGGTGTAGGGATACGTGAAGACTCCGAATCCGCGAGCGCCGATGGTCACGGCGTTTGCCGCCGCGTTACTGTCCTCGAACATCGCCGGAGAGAACGGAGTCGCGTTGTCGTCGATCACGTCGGCCCAGACGACATAGTCGTCGGCGTCGATCGTGCCGTCGCCGTCCGCGTCGGCGTACATCCGCAGGATCACCTGCGTCCCGGCGAGGGCACCGACCTGAAGCTGAACCTCGCCGGTCTCGGTCGTCGCGATCGAGGTCGGAGTAACGTTCAGCGTGGGTGCCGCAAGTGTCAGAGCCGGGATGAGTGCGACAACGACGGTCGCGATCCAGCACAGGCGATTGCTTCGGGCTCGCATAGGTCTCCCTCGGGCGTAGCTTCGCGCGGACGATTCACCGGCGACGCTTTCGTGTTTGTCTTGATTGGTCGGTTACGACCGCTCCCCTTGCCTCGCGAACCAACGTAAAGTCCGGGAAGGCAGGAGGAAACGACGGATTTCGTAATCGGTGGGCCCGGACGCTCGTGGGTCGGCTCGCTATCTCTTGACCTGCTCAAGTTCACGCCACGCGCGCCGATCAGGAAGGGATACGTCAAGGAGGATCGACACGTGCCTTCCGCATCCACCCGAATTACCGAGGCCGGCGAGAGCGAGCTGGTGATCCGAACGCTGTACGAGATCACCTCGGACTACAAGCAGGGATTCGAAAGGCAGGTCCAGCGGATCCTGGAGCTGGGCTGCCGACGCTTCGACCTGGACATCGGCATCCTGTCCAAGATTCTCGGCAACCGATACGAGGTCCGGCACTTCCGGGCTCCGGAGGGGGCCTCCCTGCATCAGGGGCAGACCTTTCCCCTCGGCGACACCTACTGCGCCATCACCATGCAGGCCGATCGTCCTACGGGCTTCGAGCACGTCGCCGAGTCGGAGATCTGCACGCATCCCGCCTACGGTGCGTTCCGGCTCGAGGCCTACATCGGTACCCCCGTCGTCGTGGACGACGAGGTCTTCGGCACGCTCAACTTCTCGAGCGCCCGGCCGCATCCGCGCAAGTTCCGCGAACCCGATATCGACGCCCTGCAGCTGATGGCGACCTGGGTCGCCGCGGAGATTCACCGCCGTCGCACCGAGGAAGCGCTGCGTGAAGCAACGGACGAGCTACGTCATCTGACCCGTATCGATCCCATGACCGAGTTGCTCAACCGGCGCGGCATCGAGGACAGCCTGGTCCGGATCGGTCAGCGCCTGCTCTGCCGGCCCGAGTCCTGTATCGCGCTGCTGGTGGACCTCGACGACTTCAAGTCGGTCAACGACGGGTACGGCCACGCCGCCGGGGACGCCGTGATCGTCGAGACGGCAAGGCGCATCCGCAAGGCGGTGCGCCCCACGGACATCGCCGGTCGCGTCGGCGGCGACGAGTTTCTCATCCTACTGCCCGACTGCGATCCGACGATGGGGGACAACATCGCGGAGCGCGTGCGCGCCGCGCTGTGCCACAGGGCAGTGGAAACGCCCCGAGAGCCCGTCCGTATCACGGCCAGCATCGGTGTGGCCCACGTCCCGGCCGGGTGCGACGAGGTCAGCGAGGTGATCGGTGCCGCCGGGGGGGCGCTGTCGCGGAGCAAGAAGAGCGGAAAAAACACGGTCGCCGGCTGATTGCTCACGACCGAAGCTCGTGATCCTCGACGACGTCGAGGCCTGGCTCCACAGACGGACCCGAACCCGGGCGTGACCGTACGCAATACTCTGATACCGTTGCCCTGAGGCCATTCCCACGGCGGCCGAAGGTTGGGTGCCATGAGTCAGTACATCCGTTCGCATCTGCAACAGCTCGAAGCCGAGAGTATCCACATCATTCGCGAGGTTGCGGCCGAATTCGACAACCCGGTGATGCTCTTTTCGGTGGGCAAGGACTCCGGTGCGATGTTGCATCTGGCCCGCAAAGCGTTCGCGCCGGCGCCGATCCCGTTCCCGTTGATGCACGTCAACACGACCTTCAAGTTTCGCGAGATGATCGAGTTTCGCGACCAGGTCGTGGCGGACGCCGGCGTCAAGCTGATCGAGTGGATCAGCCCCTCGGGCGTCAAGAACGGGATCAACCCGTTCGATCACGGGAGCCAGAAGTACACACTGGTGATGAAGACCGAAGCGCTCAAGGCGGCGCTCAGCCATCACAAGTTCGACGCGGCCTTCGGCGGCGCACGCCGTGACGAAGAGAAGAGTCGTGCCAAGGAGCGGGTTTTCTCGTTCCGGGACAAGATGCACCAGTGGGAGCCGCGGGCACAGCGTCCCGAGTTGTGGAATCTCTACAATGCGCGCGTCCGGAAGGGTGAGTCGATTCGCGTGTTCCCCCTCTCCAACTGGACCGAGCTCGACGTCTGGCTCTACGTCTACTACGAACAGATCCCGATGGTGCCGCTGTACTTCGCCAAGGAACGACCCATCGTCGAGCGCGACGGCACGCTGATCATGGTTGACGATGACCGCTTACCCCTGGAAGCGGGAGAGCAGCCCCGGATGCGGATGGTCCGCTTTCGCACACTGGGTTGCTACCCACTGACGGGCGCGGTCGAGTCCACGGCCGACACGGTCCCCAAGATGATCGAAGAAATGCTGCTCGACCCCAGCTCCGAGCGACAGGGCCGGGTCATCGACCACGACGAGGCGGGGTCGATGGAGAAGAAGAAACGCGAAGGCTATTTCTGATGTCCACACGCACGCTGATCGAACAACTCGGCATCGAAGGTTATCTCGAGCACTACCGCAGCAAAGATCTGCTGCGCGTTCTCACGTGCGGAAGCGTCGATGACGGCAAGTCCACGCTGATCGGTCGCATGCTCTATGACTCGGGCGGCGTCGCGGTGGATCAGATCGCCGCTCTCGAGCGCGATTCCGCCAACTTCGGCGAGGCCGACGAGATCGATTACTCGCTGTTGCTGGACGGTCTGCAGGCCGAACGCGAGCAGGGCATCACCATCGACGTGGCCTATCGCTACTTCTCGACGGACAAGCGCAAGTTCATCATCGCCGACACTCCGGGGCACGTGCAGTACACCCGCAACATGGCCACCGGCGCCTCGACCGCTGACCTGGCGGTCATCCTCGTCGATGCGCGCAAGGGAGTGCTGGACCAGACGCGGCGCCACGCGTTCATCGCCTCGCTGCTCGGAATCAAGCACGTCGTCGTCGCGGTCAACAAGATGGATCTCGTCGACTACTCCGAAGAGGTGTTCGAGAAGATCCGTGCGGAGATCGTAGGATTCTGCAGCAAGCTGCAGGTGACCGACCTGCACTTCATTCCGGTATCGGCCAAGGTCGGAGACAATGTCGCTCGGCGCAGCGAGAACATCGCCTGGTATCAAGGCGGACCGTTGCTGGACTATCTCGAGACGGTCAACATCGCCAGCGACCGCAACCTGATCGATCTGCGCTTTCCGATTCAGTACGTGATCCGACCGGATCTCGATTTTCGCGGGTACGCCGGGACGGTCTCCTCCGGCATCGTCCGTTGCGGTGACCAGGTGGTCGCGCTGCCGTCGGGCAAGCGTAGTCGCATCCGAACGATCCAGCACTGGGAGGGCGAGGTTCAAGAGGCGTTCGCCGCGATGGCGGTCACGCTGACCCTGGAAGACGAGATCGATATCAGCCGCGGCGACGTGCTGGTGCACCCGAACAACGCCCCGCGCGTCACTGCCGAGCCCGAGGCGATGATCGTCTGGATGGGAGAGACTCCGCTCGAGCCGGGCATCAGCTACTCGATCAAGCAGGCCAGCGTCGAGGTGCCCGCTGTCGTTCGCGATCTGCGCTACCGGATCGACGTACACACCATGCACCGCGAGCCGGCCGAGACCCTCGGGCTCAACGAGATCGGCCGCATCGGTCTGTCGACGAGCCGTCCGCTCGCCATTGACGCCTATCGCAAGAACCGTTCGATGGGAGCCTTCATTCTGATCGACAGGATGAGCAACGCGACGGTAGGCGCGGGGATGTTCCTCGACCGTGCGACCGTCGACAGTACTCTCGACCCACGGCGCGTCGCCGCCGACGCGGGTACCAACGTCCGTGAGGGGCTGCGCCGTCCGTCGCTTGTCGGTGCCACCGAACGCGGCAAGCGATTCGGTCATGGCGCGTTCACCATCTGGCTCACAGGGTTGCCGCGATCCGGTAAGAGCTCGATCGCCCGCGGTCTCGAGAAGGCCCTGTTCGAGTCCGGGTGCTCGAGTGTCGTGCTCGACGGCGAGGTGTTGCGTCGTGGGCTCAACAGTGACCTGGGTTTCTCGGTCCGCGATCGCGACGAGAACATGCGCCGCGGGGCAGCGGTGGCCCGCCTGTTGAACGATCAGGGGCTGATCGCCATCGCTGCCTTCGTCTCGCCGCTGGACTTCCATCGACAACGCGCGCGCGAGGCCATCGGCGAAGACTCGTTTGTCGGTGTGTTCTGTGATGCGCCGCAGGCCGTGTGTGAAGAGCGGGACGAAGAAGAGCTGTATTCCCGGGCCCATCGTGGCGAGCTGAAGAACGTCAGCGGTGTGGATTCGCCGTTCGACCGGCCGTCGGACGACTACCTTGCACTCGACACGGATCAACGCTCGGTCGACGAGAACGTCGCGACCATCCTGCAGCAGTTGAAGAGTCGCGGCCTGATCGACTGATCTTCTCGGATGTAACCCGCCCGACGCGCCGTCGTATCTGTATCCAACGGAGGCCGTGTTGAGCGACAGTTCGTTGTGGAAGAAGGTGGGTCTGGGCTGCGGCGCGATGCTCGTGCTGCTGCTCGTCGCCGCCGGTGGACTGGCCCTCGTCACGTTGCGTTCGGTGCGCAACGCGGAGATCGTGCAAGCGGAGGTCGTTCCCGAACTACCCTCGATCGCGCGGACCTCGGAGGACGACGCGACCGGGTCGCCTCCTCCCGACACGCAATCCGGTGAGGCGGCGGGCGCCATCGTGTTGCGCATGGGAACCGGGATGCTGTTCGTCGAACCCGCGGCGGCCGGCGAGGCGCTGCGCGTCGTGGCCAGCTACGACGAAGGGACGTACGAGTTCACCGAGCGACTCGAACCCGGAGATCCCTGGACCTATCGCGTCGAGCTGCAGCTCATCGGCTCGGCGTTTCTGACGGGGCTGAAAGAGGCCGTCGGCGGAAGTCAGCCGCACGTTCGAGTGCTGCTGCCGCGGGACGTTCCCCTGCGTCTCGACCTGTGGCTCAGCGGCGGATCGGCCAGCGTGGATCTCGGCGGCATCGCTCTCGTCTCTGCCGACCTGGGGTTTGACAGCGGCGTGCTCGGGATCGAGGCCAGCGAGCCGCTCGCCCGCCTTCCGGACAAGGTCGAAGTCTACGGACATCGCGGTGCCCTGGCGCTGCGCTCGATGGGGCGCGTCAGTCCGGCAGAGCTGGAGATCGGGTTCGTCATGGGCGAGGCGAGAATCGACCTACGTGGAGACTGGAAGCGCGACGCGACGATCACCCTCGACTCAAAGCTGTCCGACGTGGTGCTACGCCTGCCACGCGTTGCCCGGATCGAAGGTCTGGATACGACGCGGATTGAACTCCCGGCGACGTCCGAGATCCAGCCTCCGACGCTCGAGTTCTCGGTCGAGACCGGGATGCGCGGGAAGATCCGCGTGTTCGAGTAGACGCGCCGTCGACGGACAGGCGCTAACCCAGGTCCAGCGCCAGGATCTGACGCGAGTCGCGCACGTAGAGCATCGTGCCGACCAGCGTGGGCACCGTCCACGACTGGTCGTCCAGCAACTGGGTCCGGCCATGGACGACCAGCTTCTCCGGCGTCGCCGTGGCCAGCCCCAGCACGCCGTCCTCGTCCAGGATCACCAGCTTGCCCGAGGCCTCGATGACGTTCGCCTTGGCGAAGCCGCGCTCGCGCCAGGCGATCTCGCCGCTGCGCACGTTGACCGCGGCGAGGAACGCCGGCGCCGCGGTACCGGTGGAGCCGTAGACCCAGTCGCCTTCGCGGACGGACGATGCGTGATAGAACTGGATCCGGCGCGTGGACCAGATCTCCTCGATCTCGATCGATTCCCCGTTTCGTTGGAGGCGCAGGCCCTTCGCCCCGGCCTGCGCCGACGAGAGGAACAGCGTGTCCCCGCCGACGGCCACCGGCATGGTGATGTTGTGCCGCCACTGGTTGCCGTGCGGGAAGCGCCAGAGCAGCTTGCCGCTGGCCGGGGCGACGCCGATCAGCTCGTCGGCCATGAACACGACGAGCTGCCGCTCACCGACGAGATCCATCAGGCGCGGCGAGGAGTAGCTGTTCCCGAAACCTGCGGTCTTCCAACGCACGCCGCCCGTCTTGCGATCGAACGCCACGAGGCCTGCGGTCTCGCCGCCGACCGGTACGATGACCGTGTCCTCGTACGCCACGGGGCTCGACGAGTAGCCGTGCGCGAGGAAATTGCCTCCCAGCTCGTCACCCCACAGGTCGCGGCTCCAGACGAGCTTGCCGTCGCCCTTTTGCAGCGCATTCATCTTCCCCGCCACGCCGACCGTGAACAGCAGGTCGCCGGAGATCAGCGGTGTCGAGTTGGGTCCGTTGCCGTAGGCCCGGACGTGATCGCCATGCGGCGCGTGTGCGTAGCGCTGCTCCCAGATCGTCTTGCCTGTCCCGGCATCGAGGCAGATCACGATCTCGTCTTCACCGGCGCGGTACATCGTGTAGAGGCGTCCGGCCTCGGCGAGAATCGCCGAGTGGCCACCGCCCAGCGGACGGCGCCACGACACCGCAGGCCCGTCCGCGGGCCAGCCGGCCGCGAGGTCTGCCGAGGGCGCCTTGAAGTCGCGCGTCGGCCCGCCCCACTGGGGCCAGGCTGCGTGGACCTTCTTCTCTACGGCCGATTCGGTCGGCGCCGCGGGGGCCTCGCCGACCGCGCCCGGCGGCCTCTCTTTCGGGTTGCAGGAGCGGAGGGCTTCGCCGCACGCCGCCTCGTTCCACTCGCCCTTCAACGAGTAGCGGTCGAACACCCGGTGTTGCCCGCAGGTGCGCCAGCGCTTCATATTCTCGGGGCTCGAATCGAACGACTCCCGCAGCACCGATTCGCAGCGCTCGACCATGGCTTCGCCGATCTCGGTCAGCAGGCCGATCCCCGAGCAGTGCACCTTGAACACGTTGTCGCAGTTCGCTCGGATGCTGGCCACGGACATCCTGCGCGCGTCGTTCCCGACGCAGCCCTGCACCGTCGCGTAGGTTTCCTCGAGCTCGAGATCCAGGCGCTCGATCCAGTCATCGACCGCGTAGGTCTTCTCGATCCACGCCAGGCATTCGGTCTCCCGCAGGTCCTGTTCGCCGTCGTGCGTGTGGTCTCCGTCGGCGGCTCCCGCGTAAACGCCGATGCCCATCCGCAGTCCCAGCGAGGCGCCGCCGTCGGGTCGCGCGCCGAGTTTCAGCTGCAGCGTGACGGGCTCTCCGTCCCGCTCGATCTCGAGCGGCACCGTGTCGCCGGGACGGTGCGCGGAGAGGACCGCCCGCAGCTCCTCGATGCCGGCGATCGGCTCCCCGGCGAGCCGGAGGATCCGGTCGTCGGTCTCCACGCCGGCGGCCTCGGCCGCCGAGCCGGGGATCGCGCCCACCACGGTCAGGTTCTCCACCATCTCGTGCGCCACGCAGACGGTGAACAGGAGCAGGCATGCCGCAGCGTGCTTCGCCTCGATCTTCACGGTCGTTCCTCCGACAGGTCACCCCTCGCGGGGCGGGTTCGCTACCCTCGTACAATCGTAGAACGCGCGAATCGGCGCAATCTCACAGGCACACGAAAGAAAAACGGTCGGGCGTCGCCCCGCGCCACGGCGAGAGCCGACCAGCGGTCGCTGATAGAATCAGAGACTGGGTTTTCAAGGCCAGACGTGCCACGCGTCAGTCGACTTGCGGAGAAACACGATGAGATGGCAAGGTCGGAGAACGAGCACGAACGTGGAGGACGCCCGCGGTCGCAGGGTGACGCGGGGGCGCTCGGCAGGGCTGGGCGCGATCGTCAACCTGGTGGTGCGGATGTTCGGCGTCAAGGGCATCATGGCGCTGGTCGTGCTCGGTTTCCTCGGCTGGCAGTTCGGCCTGATCGACCCGATGGCTCTGTTGGGCGGAAGCCAGGTTCAACAGGTCGACCACCAATCCTCTCCCGAACGGACCGACCAGCTGGAGTTCGTCAAGGTGGTCCTGGCTGACACGGAAGACATCTGGTCTCGCGAGTTCGCGCGCGTCGATCGGGAGTACCGCAAACCCGCGCTGGTTGTCTTCCAGGAGCGTTACCCGACCGCCTGCGGTATGGGCGACGCCCGAACGGGCCCGTTCTACTGCCCCGCCGATCAGAAGATCTACATCGACCTGGGCTTCTACGACGCTCTGGCGCGTCAGTTCCAGGCGCCGGGCGATTTCGCGCAAGCGTACGTGATCGCTCATGAAACCGGGCACCATGTTCAGGAACTGCTGGGCTTTTCGGCGCGCGTTCGAGAAAGGCGCGGTCAGGCGGACTACAAGCAGTACTCCGTACGACTGGAGCTACAGGCGGACTTCCTCGCCGGCGTCTGGGCGCATCACAACCGGAGATACCTCGACCACGGAGACATCGAGGAGGCGTTGCGCGCAGCCAACCAGATCGGCGACGACGCCATTCAGCAGCGAACCCAGGGGCGCGTCAATCCCCATGCTTTCACCCACGGGACCTCGGAGCAGCGGATGCGCTGGTTCAAGCGAGGTCTGGAGAGTGGCCGCATCGAGGAAGGCGATACGTTCCGGATCCCGTACGAGAGCCTGTGACAGGCTTCTAGCCCTCGTCCGACGAGCCCTCTTCGGCCTCCTGCTGAGCGTCGAGCTGCGCCAGCAGCTCGTGCGCGCGCTGGGCGTCGTCGACCGAGACGTGGATCTGCACTCCGCCGACGCTCTCCAGCGAGGGTAGCTGATCCCCGGCATCGTCCTCCGAGATCAGGGCCTCGATGCCCTGGGATTGCAGGAAGCCGGTGACGATGCGCGCATCGGCCTCGTGCTGCTCCTCACGAACGATGACCATCTTCTTCTGATCGGTAGGGTCGGACATGACAGTCGCCTCCAGGTGCGTTTGATGCGTCTCTTCCATTATCCCACCGCTCCGTCCAGCGCGCCGCAGGCGAGATTCCCGAGAATCTCACACCGATTCCGGGGCCGTTTCCCGCTTACCTGGATGAGGAGGTGAGCCCCATGAATACCATCCGTTGGTCTCTGACTATCCAGCTCGTCACCGCCGTGCTGGTCTGTGGCACCGTTTCCGCCCAGATCTGCGGCGATTGCAACAACAACCTGACGGTCGATGCTCACGACGTCGCCACGCTGCAGGCCGCAACGGCCGGGACGATCGTCCTCGGCGAGCCGGAGCGGTCGGCGTGCGATCTCGACCAGAGTCAATCGCTGGACAGCGTCGACCTGTTGCTGCTGGGTCAGCACCTCGAGGGCTCCCTGCCGACTCTCACGTGCGCGCAGAGCTGCGGCGACTGCACCCTCGACGGTGTGGTCGACTCCGCGGATCTCAACCTGCCCTTCGGCCCGTCGCCCCTCATCCCTGCGACGGCGGTCAACGCCTGCAACAGCAACGCCGACGACGGACTGGCCACGGAGGATCTGCTCAGCCTGTGGCAACTGACCAGCGGCGCGCGCTCGACGCTGGGCTGCGCGCTCGAAATGGTCTGCGGCGACTGCGACGGTGACGGCGACGTCGACGGGGCGGACTCCCAGCTGGCGGCCGATCACGCGACGGAGCTGGCCCAGGTCGTCGGGCGTCCGTACGGCAGCTGCGACGTCACGCTGGACGGCACGATCAACGCCGTCGACGCGTTGCAGATCCAGCAGTTCGTGACGAACGGGCAACCGACGCTGCGCTGCGCCCTGCGCTCGGTGCACGACAGCGATCAGGACGGCGTGTTCGACGACCAGGACAACTGTCCGGCGAGCCCCAATGCGGACCAAGTCGACGCGGACGGCGACTCGCGCGGCGCGGCGTGCGACTGCGACGACTCGACGCCGTCGGCGACGGCGGACGCCGACCAGGACCAGGACGGCGTCGTGGACTGCTTCGACAACTGCGTGCGCCGGTTCAACCCGGATCAGGAAGACGCCGACGCGGACGGCATCGGCGACGACTGCGATTGCGAGCCGGACGTCTTCAACGCAACGCCCTCAATGGATACGGACTTCGACGGTTTTCCCGACTGTATCGACACCTGTCCCTTCGTGACCGACCCGCGCTTCCCCGACGCCGGCGACCTCGACGCCGACGTCGACGCGGTCCCCGCGCGCTGCGACTGCGACGACGCCGACCCGTCGATCGGTCGCGGACCGTGCCTGCACTCCGCTCCGACCGCGGGCTGGTTCTGCGTCGACGGAGCGCCGACGGGGCAGCCGTGGAGCTTCGACGTCGAGGACCTGGTCAACAACGTGACCCTCTCCGGCGCGTCGCCCGGCGTCCCGCCGAGCCCGACGCCGTCGCACCCGCTGCTCGCCGCACGGACACTGGCCATCGAGTGGGCCAACCGGATCAACCTGGCCAGCCAGGCGCATCCGCAGAATCCGTTCACGGCGGACCCCACGCCGCTGTTCTTCCTGCCGTGCTTCACGATTCAGCCGAACCTGACCGGCGGCACCGCGGACCTGTTCATCGACATCCCGACGGGCGGCCGGTGCCACGCGACCCCGGGCCTGGCCTGCCAGTTCAACCCCGACCTGATCCTCGTCCCGCTGGACGACGACCTCGACGGCGACGGTCTCGAGGACGGCATCGAGCTCCTGGGTGGTCTCGACCCGGACGATCCCGACACCGACGGAGACGGTGTGGACGACG
Organism: bacterium; assembly: GCA_024226515.1. Classification (GTDB taxonomy): domain Bacteria; phylum Acidobacteriota; class Polarisedimenticolia; order Polarisedimenticolales; family Polarisedimenticolaceae; genus JAAELQ01. The sequence goes on along the minus strand of JAAELQ010000067.1, from coordinate 96,249 downwards.
GCGAGGACGACTGTCCGGACGATCCCGAGAACGACGCCGACGGCGACCAGAAGTGTGCCCGGTTCGACAACTGCCCGCGCCGCTCGAACCCGGACCAGGCCGACGCCGACGCGGACGGCATCGGCGACGTCTGTGACTGCGCGCCCGGCACGCCCGACCCGTCGCTGCCGGCCGACACGGACCTCGACGGCATCCCCGATTGCATCGATACGTGCCCGTTCGTGACCGACCCGATCGTCCCCGACGCCGGCGACGTCGACGCGGACGGCGACGGCGTTCCGGCGCGCTGCGATTGCAACGACATCGATCCGGGTTTCGACTTCGGTCCTTGCCTGCACTCGCCGCCCACGGTCGGCTACTTCTGCGTCGACGGCGACGCGACCGGTCAGTCCTGGAGCTTCGACGTGCAAGACGGTGACGGCGGCATCACGATCTCCGGCAGCTCGCCGGGCGTCGCACCGAGCTCGGCCCCGCTGCATCCGCTGATCGCCGCGCGACCGCTGGCGATCGAGTGGGCCAATCGGATCAACCTGGCCAGCCAGGCCGACGCGCAGAACCCGTTCACGGCGGATCCGACGCCGCTGCACTTCCTGCCGTGCTTCACGATCCGACCCAACTTCACGCCGGACGACAGCATCGACCTGCTGATCGACCTGCCGGAGGGCGGTCAGTGCCAGCCGACCCCCGGCTCGGCGTGCCCGTTCAACCCCGACCTGGTTCTCATCGACTTCACGCTCGACGACGACGCCGACGGTCTCCCCGACGACCTCGAGACCATCGTCGACACCGATCCCACGGATCCCGACACGGACGACGACGGCGTGGCCGACGGCGACGACGGCTGCCCCACCGATCCGGGCAACGACGAAGACGGCGATCAGAAGTGCGCGAGGTTCGACAACTGCCCGCGTAAGTTCAACCCGGACCAGGCCGACGCCGACGCGGACGGCATCGGCGACGTGTGCGACTGCGAGCCCGGAGTGCCCGACGAATCGAACCCGATCGACACGGACCTCGACGGCACGCCCGACTGCATCGACTCGTGCCCGTTCGTCACCGATCCGCCCGTACCCGGTGCCGGCGACGTCGATGCGGACGGCGACGGGGTTCCCGCACGCTGCGACTGCGACGACGGCGACGATTCCACGGGCCTCGACGTCTGCGAGCCCGTCGAACCGACCGCCGCCTGGTTGTGCGTCAGCGGGTCCCCGACGGGACAATCCTGGAGCTTCGACGTGCAAGATGTCGTCAACGAGGTGACGGTCTCCGGCGGTTCGCCGGGGGTCTCGCCGAGCGCGGCCCCGTTGCACCCGCTGCAGGACGCGCGGTCGCTGGCCATCGAGTTTGCCAACCGGATCAACCTGGCCAGCCAGGCTCATCCGCAGAACCCGTTCACGGCGGACCCGACGCCGCTGTCCTCCTCGCCGTGCTTCACGCTGCGGTCCAACATGGCCGACGGCGGAGCGGATCTGTTCATCGATGCGTCGGGGGGCGGGCAGTGCCTGATGGCCCCGGAATCGTCGTGCTCGTTCAACCCCGAGCTGGTCTTCGTGCCGCTGCTGGGTGACGACGACAGCGACGGTCTCGACGACGGCCTCGAGGAGTGGATCGGCACCGATCCGGGCGATCCGGACAGCGACGACGACGGCGTGAACGACGGCGACGACGACTGTCCCGACGATCCCGCGAACGACGCGGACGGCGACCAGAGGTGCGCGAGCTTCGACAACTGCCCGACGGACGCGAACGCCGACCAGTCCGATGGCGACGCCGACGGGGCGGGAGACGCATGCGATTGCGGCCCGTCCGACCCGTCGATCTCGTTGCCGACGTCGGAGGTGGGCGACGTTCAGATCGGAGGCAACAGCGGCACGCTCTCGTGGCAGGGCGATGCGCAGGCCGAGGTCTATCACGTGTACCGCGGCAGCGCCGGGACCGGTGTGCCGTTCGACTTCGAGGATCTCACGTGTGCCGACCCGGCCGGCACGACGGACACGACGTTCCAGGATGCGGTTCCGGCCGCTCCCGGCGAGCTGCTGTTCTATCTCGTCACGGGTTCGAACGCCTGCGGCGAATCCAGCCTGGGGACCGGACCCGACGGAGACGCGCGCCCGAACCCGGGTCCGTGCCAGTGATGGACCGACCATCGTATTAGAATGAGCCGGTGTCCGAATCCCGACAGATCACGCGGCTGCTTCTCGAATGGAGGGGAGGCAGCCGCGAGGCGTTCGACCGGCTGTTACCCGTCGTCTACGACGAGCTGCGTCGTATGGCGCGGCAGCACATGGGCGCCGAGCGGCGCGATCACACGCTGCAGGCCACGGCTCTGGTGCACGAGGCCTGCCTGCGGCTGATCGACGCGGACATCGAGTGGAAGGACCGCCTGCACTTCTTCGGCGTCGCCAGCCGGGTGATGCGGCGCGTGCTGGTCGACCACGCCCGCGTGCATCGCAGCGCCAAGCGCGGGGCGGGCAAACCCAAGCTGAACCTCGACGACGTCCTGCAGATCGCCGACGACCGGCCGTGGGATCTGCTGGACGTCGACATCGCGCTGGAGCGGCTCGGGGAACAGGACGAGCGCAAGGCCCGCGTGATCGAGTTGCACTACTTCGGCGGCCTGAAGCTGAAGGAGATCGCCGAGGTGCTGGAGATCACGCCGGACGCCGTCGCCTGGGATCTGCGGATGGCCAAGGCGTGGCTGCGGCGCGAGCTGGGCTCCTAGGACAGGCTTTTAGTCTCCCGCCGCGATCTTCATGCGCCGCAGCAGATCGACGAAGCGCGGGTGCTCGCGCAACCCCTCGAACCAGGCGTCCTCCAGAAGATAACGCCAGTCGTTGTCTCCCAGCTCGTGGTCGCGTCGTAGGGCGACCAGCGCCTGCTCCGTGTCGCCCCGCAGCGCGTGGACCCCGGCGAGGTTGTAGAAGCCGATGGCGTTGTCGGGAAACTCCGTCGTCACCTCGCGGCACGTGGTCAGCGCATCGTCCAGACGATCGAGGTGGATCAACACGTCGCAGCTGCTGGCCAGGGCCGTGCTGTAGGCCGATCGTTGGTGTCCCGCTTCGGGCGGCGTGGGCCATCGCGCCAGCACGTTGGCGTAATGTTCGAGCGCCTGCGGCAGCACGGACGGGTCGGAGGTCTCGGCCAACCGCGCCCGCTGGATCAATGTGCTTCCGAGACTGACCTCGGCCCACAACAGGTTCGGATTCAGCTCGAGGCTGCGACGGAGCGCCGACTCGGCCTGATCGAACAACGCCACGGCTTGCTCCGGCTCGGTGGCGCTGCCGCCGCGCTGCCACAGCAGGTAACCCAGATTCTCGTAACTGATCGCATTGGACTCATCCAGCTCGAGCGCCCGCTCCAGGTAGCGTGTGGCGCCGTCGTAGTCGCCGCGCAGCATGGCCACTCGCCCCAGATCGATGTAAATCAGGTCCTGCTCGGGCGAGATCCCGCTGGCCACGCGGTACTCGGTGACCGCCGAATCCAGATCGCCCAGCTTCTCGTAGGCGTAGGCCAGCGAGATCATGGCCGACGTGCGGTCGGGGTGACGCAGGATCAGTTCCGAGAACAGCTCCACGGCGCGTTCGTGCTCGCCGGAATCCGTGGCGAGTCGCGCCGCAAAATACAGTTCCTCGGCCGAATCGGCGACGAGCTCCTGCGCGCGTAGTTGCGCTCGAGCCGCCTCCTCCGTCTGTCCCATCTCGCGCAGCAGGAACGAGTGCAGCACGTGAGGCCAGGACTCGCCGGGCACCGCGCGGATCGTTTGCTCGGCATCGTCGAGGGCCCCTCGGCGCAGCTCGGCGGCCTCGTTCTCGTCGGAGGTCACGTTTGCGAGTTGGTGACGGGCCCACGCGCGATGTCGCAACGCGAGACCGTGCTCGGGCTTCAGCTCGAGGATCTCGTCGGTTCGCGTCCGCACCTCCTCGAACAGTTGCCGTTCCTCGAGCCAGCGCGCCTCGGAGAGCAGCGAATCGATACGCTCCCGTTGCTCGACCCGGTTCTGACGTACCGCCTGGGCCCCGAGCACGCCGACGGTCGGAACGCCGACGATCAACGTCAGCAGCAGGACCGCGTGGATCGGCTTGCGCCGCACGAACTTGGCCACGCGATAGAAGACGGTGGTCGGTCGGGCGCGGATCGGCTCGCCCTCCAGATGGCGACGTACGTCGTCGGCGAGCGACCGCACCGAGGCGTAGCGGCGCGAGGGCTCCTTACGCAACGCGGTCATGACGATCGTGTCCAGATCTCCCGCCAGGCGTCGGCGCAATCGCGCGGGCTGCGTGCGGCGCGCGGCACCGACCGTCTCCGCCGTCGAATCACCCTGCGCCGTCGCCACCGAAGTGACTGCCGTGCTGGGCCGGCGCGGGTCGTGCTCGCAGATCAGTCGCGCCAGCTCTCCGGGGTGCGTCGCGTCCGACCGATACGGGTGCCGACCCGCGAGCAGCTCGTAGAGCAGCAGCCCCAGCGCGTAGACGTCGGTCGCCGGCGTGACCGGCTCGCCGCGAATCTGCTCGGGGCTGGCGTACTCCGGAGTCATCAGGCGCGTCGACGTCCCGGTCTGTACGACCGAGCCCTCGATCGAGTCGGTGTCGAGCAGCTTGGCGATGCCGAAGTCGAGCAGCTTGGGCATGCCGTCCGCGGTGATCAGGATGTTACCCGGCTTGATGTCGCGGTGGATCACCGACCGCTCGTGGGCGTACTGCAGCGCGGAGCAGACCTCGAGGAACAGCTCGAGACGCTCTTCCGTGGTCAACCGCTCGGCGTCGCAGTGCTCCTCGATCGATCGCCCCTCGATATACTCCATCACGACGTACGGCTCGCCGGAGTCCGTCGTTCCGCCGTCGAGCAGTCGGGCGATGTTCGGGTGATCGAGCGTCGCCAGGATCTGCCGCTCGCTCTTGAAGCGCCGCACCAGGTCCTCGCGCCCCAGCCCGAAGCGCAGCAGCTTGATCGCGACGCTCTTGCTGTAGGCGTCGTCGGCGCGTTGAGCGAGGAAGACGATGCCCATCCCCCCGCGATCCAGCTCGCGCACGACGCGGTATGCGCCGATCCGCTGGTCGACCCGCCCTGCGTCGACCGCCTGCGCCGCGCGCTCGGCTCCATCGCGGACGAGGCTGGTCAGCGAGCCCTCGCCTTGCTCGTCGCTGCGCAGCAGCGAGACGACCTCGCGGAGCAGCTCCGCGTCGTCCGAGCACTCTCGCTCGACAAACGCCTCGCGCTGCTCGGCGGGTAGCTTCGCGGCGGCGATGAACAGCCGTTCGACTCGTTTCCACCGCTCTGTGTTCATCCGGGCATTCTATCCGTATCGGCCACACCGATTTGCCGTCCGCTTTCCGCATGTATTCCCAGGGGCCGTGTGCTCTTCGAGCGACAGGTGGGCGACGCGTTCGCTCGATCCGTTGCAGCCGAGCCCGGCCCATCGTAAGTAGTCGAAAGTCCTGCAGGGGGAGGCAGGGGACGGAGGTCAGCAAATGTCCCGTTTTTCATCGTGTCTGTTTCTCATCGGTTGTCTTTCCGTCTCCATCGCTCTCTCCGGCCAGGTTCGTTCGATGAATCTGGAGGAGATGACGCAAAGGGCTGCGAGGATCCTAACGGGGCGCTGTATCGACAGCCGGGTCGAGCACGACCCCGCGCTGCGGGCCGAGGTAGCGGTCGTCACCCTCGAGGTGCAGCGGACGCTGAAGGGCGACCATCGCGAGTCGGTCACGCTGCGGATGCTCAACGCCCCGCACACGGACAACGGCGAGACCGCGACCGGCTTCTCGATCGGCGAGGAAGTCGTCGTCTTCCTGTACGGCGAAAGCCGGCTCGGACTGACGAGCCCCGTGGGCTTCGGTCAGGGGAAGTTCTCCCTGCATGCGGACAAGACGGGGCGCAAGGTCGCGGTCAATCCTCTGGGGAACGCGAACCTGCTCCGTGGCGTGAGCCCGCGGTCGCGCGCGCGACTGGGCGAGCTGGCGCGTCCCACGAAGGAACCACTCGAGCTGAATCGACTGATCGCCATGGTCGAAGCGCTGCGGAACTAGAGGAGGCGCGACCATGAACATCTCCTCCGGTACGAAACTCCTCTGCGCCATGCTCCTCGCGGCGATCGCGGGCGGAACGGCGACGGCGGGGGGTGCCCGGCTGGTCGACGGTCAGGGCAACCCGCTGGTGTGGAGCACGGCGGGGTCGATCTCCTATCACGTCGAGGCGGGCTCGCTCGGCTCGCTGTCCAACGCGCAGGCGCGGACGTTGCTGCGCGACGCGTTCACGATCTGGGAGAACGTCGAGTTCGGCTTGATCACGTTCACCGAGGACACGCTCGAGCTGGACTTCGACATCCACGCCGGAGAAACGGCTCCGCCGCACGACGGCCACTGGACGCAGTACTGGCGTGTCGACGGGGACACCCGGTCGCCGGTGATCTTCGACGACGACGGCGCGATCATGGACGAGTTGTTCGGTGCCGGCGCGAGATTCGACGTGATCGGGGTATCGGGGCTGGACACGTGGCTCGGTAGCTGCGCGGGGGGACCGCTCGCCGGCGAGCCGTGCACCACCGACTCGCAGTGCGACGGCAGCACGTGTCAGGCCAACACCGCGATCGGCGAGGCCAGCATCATCATCAACGGCGCGTTCTACGACAACGCGGGGCTTCCCGACTCGCCCGAGGATCTCTCTTCGCAGGATGCTCTGAAGGCCGTGATGGTCCACGAGATCGGCCATTTCCTCAACCTGGACCATACGCTGCTGAATCGCGAGGCCGCTTCCGACGCCAACGCGGGGAACGACGTGTACGTTCCGTCGATGTACCCGATCCTCCTCCTCGACGACGAGGCGCAGCTGGAGCTGCACCCGGACGACGAGGTCGCGTTCCTCGATCTGTACAAGCCCGGCCCGCCCACGGGGCGCATCCACGGGACGGTCCGCACCGTGGGCGCCGCGTTCCAGGGCGCGCAGGTGGTCCTGCGCGACGTGGCGAACCCGCAGATGAACGCTTACTCCGTCGTCTCGGGCGGCAACTACTTCCCGTGCAACGCGGGCACGACGTGCAACCCTTGCGACGACTCCGAGTGTGACGAGGAGGGCGACTCCCCGGGCGCGTACGACATCGAGTTCCTTCCGCCGGGGAGCTACACGGTTTGCATCGAGCAACTCGACAGGCGTTTCGCGCTGCGCAACGGCAACTTCGTCGGTCCGTTCGCGACACCCGCGATGCTGCCGGGTCCCGAGGAGTGCTACAACGCGATCGCGGCGGGCGACGGCCCCGAGGAATTCCTTCCCGGCGACAACCCCGACGAGGCGTCGCCCGTGCCGGCCGGCAACCCCGGTGCGATCGATGTGCGCATCAACCGCATGCCGCTTCCGGGTGAGGACCCCAACGAGTCGAACGACAGCCTGGGCGAGTACGCCGATCTCGCCGACCTGCCCGACGACACCGTCGAGGCCTTTCTGGAGCTCGGCGAGCTGGACGTCTACCGCATTCCGCTTGCCGCCGGGCAACGCCTGCGTGTCGACCTGGACGCGGCCGAGCTCGAAGAGCCGCTCGACGCCGTCCTGGGGCTGTTCGATCCGGCTCAGACGCTGTTGCTGCACGCCGACGACTCGCGCGATCCGGACTCGGGAGCCTTCTCGCTGGATCCGGCGCTCGAGTACGTGGCCGCATTCACGGGCGATGCCCTGCTCGTCGTTTCGTCGTTTCCCGATCTGGACCTCGACGGGATCGACGGAGCCTCCGCGGGAGGATACTGGCTTCGCGTACAGGTCGACTCGGACGCCGACGGCGACGGAGCCGTGGATCGCATCGACGTCTGCGTCAACGACCCCGACGACGACCTCGACGGCGACGGGCTGTGTCGTGACGCAGACGACTGTCCGACGTTGGCGGTCACGCCCACTCCGTTCGTGGACGACGACGTCGACGGCATCCACGACGCCTGCGACAATTGTCTCGACGAGCACAACCCGACGCAGGACGACTCGGACGGCAACGGCGTCGGCGACGCGTGTCAGGACTGCGACCCGGGGCTCGACCCGGATCTCGACGACGTGTGTGACCCTGCCGACAACTGCCCGTTGGTGCCGAACGGCACGCAACTCGATACGGACGGTGACCTCGCCGGCGACGCGTGCGACGAGGACGACGACGACGACGGGTTGCCCGACGCCGTCGAGACGAACACGCAGATTTTCGTGGGCCCCGGCGACACCGGAACCGATCCGCTGGATCCCGACACCGACGGCGACGGCGTGCCGGACGGCGTCGAGTTGCCGCAGGGGACCGACCCGGTCGACCCGGCGTCGCACGTGCGCGGCATACCGTTCGCCGCACCGGCGTCGATCGCCGACGCCACTCCCGACCCACGGGCGACGCACGCGGCGGACGTCGACGGAGACGGCGCGCCCGACGTCATCAGCGTCTCGTTCTCGGGCAACTCCGTCTCGTGGCATCGCGACGCCGGCGGCAGCTGGGTGACCGAGGACGTCTCCACGTCCGTCGTCGCACCGGTTTCCGTCGTCGCAGCGGACTTCGATCGCGACGGCGACCTCGACGTCTTCTCGGCCTCATCGGTTGCCGGTACGGGATCGATCCTGCGGCACCGCAACGACGGCGCCGGCTCGTGGGACCAGCTCGTGCTGGCGCTGAACGCCGACAAGCCGGTCGCCGTGGCCGCGGCGGACGTGGACGGCGACGGGGACGCCGACATCGTCTACGCAACGCAGAACGACAACTCGGTGCGCTGGCTCGAGAACCCGACGACCGGCAACGTCTGGGCGCAGCACCTGGTCACGAGCTCGGCCACGGGCGTGCGTGCGCTCGCCCTGTCGGACATCGACCGGGACGGCGACGCCGACGTCGTCGTGGCGGCCGGATCGATCGCGTGGCACGAGAACATCTCCGGCGGCACGCAGTGGGACGTGCATGCGGTCGGGGCCGCGGGCGACGCGCAGTCGGTCGGGGCCGGCGACGTCGACGGGGACGGCGACGCCGACGTCGTGGCCGCTCTCGACGGTTCGAATCTCGTGCGCTGGTACGAGAGCCCGGAGGATCCGACCTCGAGCTGGACCGCCCACACCGTCGCCACGCTGGCGGGGGCCGATTCGGTCGCGGCGATCGACCTCGACCGGGACGGCGACCTCGACGTGCTCTCCGCCAGCGCGGCCGGAAGCCGGGTGGCGTGGCACGAGAACGCGGCGGCCGACGGCTCGGCCTGGGTCGAGCACGTGGTCACCGAGAGCGTGCTCGGCGTGACCTCGGTCGCCGCGGGGGACTTCGACCGAGACGGCGACGCCGACGTCGTCGCGGCCTCGCCGGGAAGCAGCTCGATCGTCCGCTACGAGAACCGGACGATCCATCGCAACGCGCTGTTCCCGTTCGAGACGCCGGTGACGGTCGTCGGGGACCGGCCGCTCGTGGTCGCGTCCTGCGACCTGGACCTGGACGGTGACGAGGACCTGGTCTCCATCCGCGCGCTTGCCGGCGAGATCGTGTGGCACGCGAACCTCGGCAACGGATCGTTCGCCGCGGCGACCGCGATCCACGAGTCGGGAGGCGAGATCCACGACGTGACGCCGATCGACGTCGACGGGGACGGCGACCCGGATCTCGTCGCGGCCCTCGGCAGCGAGGGTGGCTTCGCCTGGTTCGAGAACCAGGGCGACGCGACGTTCGGCACGCCGGCGACGAACGCGCTCGAGATCGGATCGACAGGCTCCGACACGGTGACCGTGCGGCCGATCGATGCCGACGGCGACGGGGATGCCGACCTCGTCGGCGCCACCGACGCGGCGCTGATCTGGTTCGAGAACGACGGGACGCCGCACGAGGGCACGTGGGCCGAGCAGGTGCTCGCCGGCGGGACGTACGGTTCGGTCGAGGTTCGCGACATGGACGGCGATGGCGACGAGGACGTCGTCGTGGCCAACGCAGACAACCTGATGGTGCGCTGGTTCCAGAACGGGCCCGGAGGATTCGTCTCCGGCGGCTTGATTCGTAACAGCATCCTGCCCGAGTCCGGACAGGACCTGGCGCTCGCCGACGTCGACGGGGACGGCGACGCGGACGTGGTGGCCGCGGCCTGCGACGCGGACTCGGTCGTGTGGTTCGTCAACGTCAACGGGGACGCCAAGTCCTGGTCCACACAGCTCGTCTCTCTCGAGCCCGACTGTCCCGTCTCGGTCGTCGCGCGCGATCTGGATCTCGACGGCGACGCGGACCTCGCCGTCGCCTCTTCCGGCGACGACAGCGTCGGCACGTTCGAGAACGAAGACGGCCTCGGCCTGTTCGGCTCGCGCGTCGTGGTCTCCGACGTCCGCGACGCGGCGAGCTCGATCGACGTGGCGTGCCTCGACGACGACGGCGCTCCCGATCTGGTCGCCGCGTCCGTGCTCGACGACCGCATCGCGTGGTACCCGAACCGCGGAGGACAGTACGGCTTCGAGTCGCTGGCGACGGCGCCGAGCGTACTGTTCGACGAGCAGACGACCTCGTTGCTGACGGTGAAGCTCACGAGCAACGGCAGGCCGGGGGACTCCGCTCTCGGGCTGGCCAGCCTGGTGCTGCAGCTCGAGTCGCCGCCGGGCAACGTGCTGACCGCCGAGCAGGCGAACGCGACGATCGACGTCGTGACGATCTACCTGGACGACGGAGACGGGTTGTTCGAGGCGCTGGAGGACACGATCGTGACCGCGGTCGAGGATCTCGTGCTGTCGCCGTTGACGATCGCGTTGCCCGTCGAGGCCGACGGGCCGGCGCGCGTCGCGAACGAGGAGACGTTCTTCGTCGCCGTGACGACGACGTTCGACGCCGAATCGCAGGGACTGCTGCCGCTGAGCGTCACGCACCGCATCGCCCCGGGCAGCGTCGTGCTCGACGCCGAGGCGGGGCTGCAGCTCAGCGGTGCGTACGCCCCGGAGACGACGGCCACGGTGACCGGCGACACGACGCCCCCGAGCGTGCAGCTCGTCTTCCCCGAGGACGGGGCGCTCGATGTCGGTCTTGCCTCCGACATCGTGTTCACCGTCGACGAGCCGCTCGATCCGTCCAGCGTGAACGGGACGGCCGTGAGCCTCACCGTGGGAGGAGTCAAGGTCGACGGCAGCGTGCGACTGTCGGCCGACGGTTACTCGGTGACCTTCGACCCGGCGGTGTCGCTGGCGCTCGACACGCTGTACGCGTTCGACGTCCACCCACGGCTGCGCGACCGATCGGGCAATGCCGCGGTAGCCTTCCGTTCGACGTTCGACACCATCGGCAATCCACAGTCCGGGACGGAGCTGGCCGCTCAGATCGGAACGGTCGACGGTGGGGCGACGATCGAGGGCCAGCAGGCCGAGGACCGGTCGGGTTCGGCAGTCGCGGCCCTTCCCGACGTGAACGACGACCCGACCTCCGACATCCTGATCGGAGCCCCGAACGCCGACGTCACGAGCGGCGACGGAGAGCAGGCCCACGGAAAGGCGACGCTCGTCTTCGGCGGGTCGCACCTGCAGAGCACGGTCGGCGTTCCGCTGTCGCTCGACTTCGTCACGGAGGAGTTGAACTCCCGCCTCGGCGAGGCCGTCTCGGCGGCGGGGGACATGAACGACGACGGCATCGGCGACTTCCTCGTCGGAGCGCCCCACGCGGCGCCGAACGGTGTCGACTCGGGCGAAGTCTACCTCGTGTTCGGCAACGCGACTTTCGACGAGCAGGCCCCGGCCACGCTGAACCTGTCGGACCTGACGGATTGCGTCACGCACTGTGGTGTGATCTTCCACGGCGCCGCGGGCAACGACCTCACGGGCACGTCCGTGGCCGCGGCGGGCGACGTGAACCACGATTCGCACGATGACCTGCTGATCGGGGCCCCGGGCGCGAGCCCCGGATCCGGAACGGGCGCCGGCAAGGTCTATCTCGTTTACGGTCCGCTCGGGGAGGGCATGATCGACCTCTCCACCGTCGGCACGACGACGCCCGGGCTCGTGTTCCATGGCGAGCAGGAGTTCGACGGCGCCGGGGAGTCCGTCTCGGTGTGGGTCGGCGGCATCGTCGGCCTGGCGGACGATCTGCTGATCGGTGCGCCGGGGGCCGACACGATTGACGAGTTCGACGGGCAGATAGCAAGATCCGGATGCGTCTACGCGATCCTCGGCGGCGGCGGGCTCGCTGCGGGCGCCACGTCCGGCGTGATCGAGCTCTCCGACGTGGGCGACACGATTCCCGGCGTCGTGTTCCTCGGCAACCGCCCAGACGGCGAGATCGGCCGCACGGTGACCGGCGCCGTCGACGCCGACGGCGATGGTGTCGCCGACGTGGTGCTCGGAGGCCTCGGCGAGGCGTGGCTGATCCCCGGCGACGGTCCGAAGGTCGGCGCGGGAAGCTCGCCGGGAGGCGGGGGCGGGCCGCGCGGCCTATCGGCCATCGTCCGTCTGGGCGACCCCGGCTCTCCGGCGGACATCCGGGCGGTACGCTTCTCGCCCGACCCCGTGCACGCCATGGACGAGCTGGTCGTGGGACCGGCGGGCGACACGAACGCCGATCGCGTGGACGACTTCGTCATCGGCCTGTCGCTGGCGGACCCGCCGGCCAACCCGGCCGACCGCAGCGACGCCGGCAAGGCGTTCCTCGTGTTCGGCAACCCGGCACTGGCCGGCGAGGATCTGCTGCTGGCGGACGTCGGTGGGACGCTTCCCGGTCTGGTCGTCGAAGGCGACGTCACGCTCGACCGGCTCGGGTTTGCCGTGGGCGGCGGGCTCGACATCAACGCCGACGGTGTCGCCGACGCGCTGGCCGGCGCGCCGTTCGCCGATCCCGACGGCAAGCGCGACAAGGCGGGCGAGACGTACGTGATCTCTCCGCTGTCTCCCGCGGCCGTGTCGATCCAGGGCATGACCTTCGACGGCGCGGCGACCGACCTCGAGTGGTCCGTGCCCGCGCGGGCGACCAGCTACAACCTCTACCGCGGAGAGCTGAGCGACGTCGTCGCAGCGGGCCTCGTGCAGACGTCGGACATGACCCAGCTCGCCTGCGACTTCGCTCCCAGCCTCGGGGTCGGTGAGCTGCCGACCACGAGTGATTCCGCGACCACCCCGGTGGGCGAGGTCGTGTTCTATCTGGTCAGCGCCAACAATCTGTTCGGCGAGGGGCCGTTCGAGGGGAGCGCCGCAGTTCCACAGGTCAACGACGGGCAGTGCCCGTGAGTTCGACGTGGAGCGCAGAATGGCGCTATCGACGCTCGCCCGCGGACGGCGGGCGCAGAGGTCCGATGCGCCGCCGGCGTCGAATTTGGCTGTTTTTCCGGGGAAATCGCCTTGCTGAGGTTCCGGACCCGATGAGGTCGCTTGACGGGTTTCGTCAGGGCAGATACCCTTCTGGCAGGTTTCCGGTCGCAACCAATCGTACAGAAACGACCACTTGCCGTGCCGAGCCTGCCGAAGTGCATTACGCCTCGGCACCGATCGTGACCCGCCTCTGGTGTCACGGACCGGGAGCCTGATTTGACGCTCTCCACGAGAGAGCGAGGAGTTCGAGAGATGGGAAACAGACTGTATGTCGGCAACCTTCCTTTTAGCGCGGACGAGCACACGGTTCGTTTGCTGTTCGAGCAGGACGACCGCAAGGTCGAGGAAGTGAAGCTGATCACCGACCGTGACACGGGTCGACCCCGCGGTTTCGGTTTCGTCGAGATGAGCAGCAACGAGGACGCCGAGAAGGCCATCCGCGACCTGAACGGTCACCAGATGGACGGGCGCGCGTTGACCGTTAACGAGGCGCGTGAGCGCAGCGGCGGCGGCGGCGGTGGTGGTCGGTTCTAGCCGATCGCAATTCGACTGAGTTAGACAGGGCGCCCCGAGTGGGCGCCCTTTTTTATGTTGAGCGGAAAATGCGTCACGCTTCGATCGAGAGAGACATGAGAAGGCACTCTGCCGTCGGACTGCTGCTGGCCGCGCTGGTCGTCGTGGGCTGCGCGCCGTTCCGCTCGACCGTGCGCCCGGTGCGCTACGAGGTCGACGCCCGGCTCGAGCCGGCGACGCACACGCTGGAAGCGGACGTCTCGATCGATCTCGAGCCGGTTCCTGCCCGGCCGCAGGGTAAGCGCGAGCGGGTCGAGCTGTTGTTGCACCCGGACCTCGACGTCGGCTCGCTGGAGGTGCAGGGTGCCACGCTGCGAACGCGCAAGTCTCGCCGGGGTCGAACGTCCGCAGAGTCGGGGGTCGCGCCGACGCGGCACCGCCTGATCTTCGACGGACCGACCGACGAGCTGAGCTTGACGCTGGCCTATCGCGGGCAGCTGCACCAGGACGTCGCGGCCGGCGAGGAAGACGGTGAGGTTCACAACTTCGGCGTCTCCGCGCATGTGGCTGAAGAGGGGCTCTACCTGTCGCCCAGGGGTTACTGGTATCCGCGCGTCGAGTTTCCCGCCGATCACGATCCGGCGCTCGGACTCGCCGACTACACGCTGTTCGCCCAGCCGCTCGAGGGCTTCGAGCTGGTCGCCGGTGTCGAGCGCGATGAAGACCGCGGCGACGGCGCCCTTCAGTGGAGCAGCCCGTTCCCTCTCGACGGACTGGTGCTGCTCGGAGGACCGCTCGAGCGCAGCAGCCGGACTCACGGTGACGTGGAGCTGCACGCGGTGCTCGCCCCCGGCAAGGGCGACGTCGCGGCAGACATTCTGGATGCGTCCGCGGAGTACCTCGAGCGCTACGAGGAGCTGATCGGTCCGTATCCGTTCCGTGAATTCACGGTGCTCGAGGCGTTCTTCAGCTCGGGCTTCGCGTTTCCCACCTGCACGCAGATCGCCGGCAGCCAGCTCAGCCAGTACAGGCAGTACCGCCGACACGGCTACCTGGATCACGAGCTGCTGCACAACTGGTACGGCAACGGGATCTTCGTCGACCCGCGCGACGGCAACTGGTGCGAGGGTCTGGCCAGTTACATGGGCAACTACTACGGGTTCGTCCTGGACGAGGACGACACGGGTGCGCGCAAGCAACGTCGCAACCAGTCGAACTTCCTCAGCGCCATCGAAACCGAGAACGACAAGCCGTTGGGCAGCTTCGGTCTCGACGAAGGGGCGGGCCGTGGCATCGGCTATCAGAAGTCGGCCGCGGTGTTTCACATGCTGGCGCGCAAGATCGGTCAGGATGCGATGTTCGCCGGGCTGCGACGATTGACCGCGCAGCGGATGGGACGCTTCGCGTCGTGGGACGACCTGCAGCAGGTGTTCGAGCAAGAGGCCGGCGTCGAGCTGGACGACTTCTTCGAGCAGTGGGTCCGCGGCTCCGGCGCGCCGCTGCTCGAACTGGTCGACGCCGAACACACGCCGGGCAGCGACCGGATGTCGCTCACCATCTCGCAGGGCGAGACCGAATTCGAGCTCGACGTTCCGCTACGTCTGCACTACGGCGCGCGAAGCGAGGACGTCGTGGTCACGATCGACTCGCCGGTCGACCGGGTCGAGCTGCCCTGCGAACCGACGGGGCCGACCGCCGTGGAGCTGGACCCGGACTACCACCTGTTCCGCAGGCTGAAGCTCGACGAGGTCATGCCGACCTCCAGCCTCACGCGGCGCGCCGACGAGCTGCTCGTCGTCGTCCCGGAGGGAGAGCTGGCCGAGGGTTACGGCGTCGTGCTCGACGCCCACCGTTCGGACGAGGATCGCGAGATCACCGTGCGCTCCGCGTCCGAGGTCGACGCGGACGATCTGGGCGGCAACAGCGTGCTGGTCCTGGGCGACGCGGTGCGCCACCCGCCGGTACGCGACCTGCTGGCGCGCACGCGCTGTCCGGTGAGCTGGAACGACAGCGGCTTCACCATCGAGGGCCAGGCCTACGCTGCGCCGCGCGAGGCGGTGTTCCTGACGGTGCACCATCCCGACGTGTCGCACGGCGGCGTGACCGTGTACTACGGCAACAGCGCCGCGGCGCTGAGCAACGCACGCGTGCTCGGCTACTACGCGAACAGCCTGCTGGTGTTCGATACGCCCGGGGGATCCGCGGAGGTCGAGTCCGGCGAAGCGCATCCGCGCGCCGAGGTCGTGCGCCGGATGGACTTCGAGTTTCACGAGCGGATCGAGCTGGTGTCGGACGACGCGGCGTCACGCTAGTCGCGACGACCCGCATCGAGGATTCAGGGGACGCACGCTCCCGGCAGCAGGACCACCGCACCGCATTCTCCGGAGGGGTCCAGGCTGCGCTCGGCCGCGCCGGGTCCGGCGCCCCAGCCGCCTTCGGTCCCCGCCCCGTCGTCGGCGACCACGAGGAACCAGATCCAGTCTCCGGGGGAATCGGGCGCAGCGGTCCAGAGATGACTCCCCGACGCGTCGAGCGTGCAATCCGATCCCGAGATGCCCAGCGAAGTCACGTCGGCGCCCCGGCCCCAGATGAGGTGGTAGCCGGACGACGCGCAGTCGGGCGTCGCCACGTCCCAGGTGAGCTCGACGCCGGCCTCGCTGCGGGCGGCCAGCAGCGGTGAGGTTCCGGCCTCGGTGCCGTCCGGAACCGTTACGACCGGAACGCTGCCGGCCGCACAGAGCCCCGGCTCTTCTCCGCGCAGCAAAACGTTGTCCACCGCGAACCAGTAGTCGTGGGCCGCGTTCTGGTAGCGGAAGCGAACGGCAAAGTCGGGGTTGCCCGCCGCGTACCCGGTGACGTCCCAGGCGTGGTGTGCCTGCACGTCGGCGGCGGGGGCGGTCCAGACCGTTTGCCACTGCGTTCCGTCGTACACCTCGACGCCGGTGTCGTCGCCGTCTCGATAGCGGTAGTACAGGTCGTACTCGAGCGTCACCGAGATCAGTTCGGTCCCGCCGAGGTCGATCGTCGGAGAGATCAGGTCCGTCGAGGTCGTCGTCCCCGGGCCGAAGGCATCGGAGTCGACCAGCGCGTAGCTGCCGCTGCTGTTCGGCGGACGTTGCGCGGCGGCGCTCGAGCTCTTCCAGCTTCCGTCGGAGTGCGGACCGGGGCCGAAGGTGGTCGTCCAGTCGAGCCAGGTCGCACCGTTCTCGAAGTCCTCCGAGAACGGGGTCGTCTGTGCGCCCGAGTCGGTCGGAACCGCCGATAGCCGCAGCGTGTTGTCGTCCTCGAGGCCCGTGTTCGGGTCCCGTGCGCGAACGGCGTAGTGCACCTCGACGCCGTGCGACAGGTCCGCGGCGTCGGCGAACCCGGTTCCCGCGACCACGGCGACGCGATTACTCGCGTCGGGGGTGAACCCTGCGTCCGTCGAGCGGTAGACGCTGTAGGTTGCGTCGTCGCCGCAGGGGAGGAACGCGGCGTCCCAGGTCAGGTCGATCGTGCAGGTGCCGGTCTGGCCGTTCGACGCGGAGCCCAGACCGCCGAAGACCGGTTCGGCCCGCCAGTCGAGTTGCAGGTCCTGGTCATCGGTGCGCGGTGCGGAGCAGCCGTCCCCCGATACACGACAGTTGTAGAGGTGCGAGTCGCCCTCGGCGGCGAGGTACGTGGCGTCCGTCGCACCGGCAATCTCGACGCCGTCGCGAAGCCACTGATAGCCGAACGGACCGGCGCCTCCGGTCACGTTCGCCTGCAGCAGTCGCGACGTTCCCGGGCAGACCCAGGTCGAGCCGTCGGCCACGACGTCCACGATCGGGTTGAGCGGGCAGGTGGCCGTGAACTCGTGCGCCCAGGCCTGTCCGATGTACGGATGGGTCTCGACGCGGCCCGAGCCGTCGGCGGCTTCGAGGTAGTACGAAACGACCGCGTCCTCCGGCTGCGCGGGAATCGTGCCGCTGTACGTGTTCGGTTGGGGCGTCGCGGTTAACGGCGTCTCTTGCCAGGTCCCGCCGTCGACGCTGTAGTGGATCGTGAGCTGGCCGGGCTGCAGGCTCGTGCCCGAGTGGGGGACGATCTCGGCGATGATCTCGTAGTCTCCGGTCGTGATGTCCTCGGTGCGGTACGGCACGTGGTCGATCTGCAACACGTGCCGGTCGGGAACGCCCATCGTCCGGCAGTGCAGCGCATCCTCGGTAGCCCACGAGCCGGTGAAGCCCAGCACCTCGTACCCCGGCATGGCGTCGGCATAGGTTTGCAGCGCGTCGTCGTCCCAGCTGCTGCCGAACAACGGGACCAGCACCTTGTCGTTCAGGATCAGCGAGTTGGTGTAGTAGGTTCCGGAAGGGCAGTAGACGCGCACCACCTCGTACGGCACGCCCCAGGGCGAGGTCTGCTGCGCGAGGAACGCCGCTCGAGCGTTCAGCTCGTCGTACGTCGGATGGCTCGGCGCGACGTCCTTGACCATCACCGTCGACGGACCGAGGAACTTGGCCCAGGTGTCGATGTGGTGGATCCCGCCGGACTGGACATAGGACAGGACGGTGTAGTCGTTGCCGAGGTAGTCCAGCATGAACTGGTCGATCTGCGCCTGGTTCAGCGCCGGATTCTCCAGCGTGACCAGTTCGGTGGACATCGACATGCCCAGCCCGTCCGACATGTGGTTGCCGCCGGTGTGGATCAGATCCATCCCGTAGACGTCCAGGCCCCAGGCGGTGCCGAGTTCTGCCGGAACCACGTCGTCCAGCGGGCGCGGACGGTTGTACACGTGGTCGACGATGGCGAGATCCTGGTCGCGGTACACGAACCACGGACCGTAGTCGCGGATCCAGATGCTGTTGGTCGGCGCGAGGAGGAACTCGACGTTGGCCATGTTGACGCCGTTCGCCGAGTAGGTGTTGAACGCGGACGTCTCCTGGGACGCGTTGCCGACCACGGTGGTCACGACGACGTCCTCGGACATCTCCGCGATCAGGCCGACCGGGACGCCCAGCGGCCAGCGCACCAGGACGCCCTCGGACGGCTCCCACTCGGCCGGGTTGCGGATCGCCCCGACGGGTGGCGGAGTGCCGCGGTGGTCCCGGCCGATCTCGTGCAGGCGGGTCAGCTCGTCGGCGGTCAGGCCGATCGGCAGGAAGGCGCCCTCCTCCGGCTCGCCGGTCGGGGTGACGGTCGTCAGGCCCAGACAGACGAACAGGCCGGCGATACGGATGATCTTGGGTGTGTATTGCACGTGGTTCCGCCCGATTCGAGAACCTGGAACGTACCGGGAAACCCCGCTCCGGGCAACCGGCGAGGGGGCCGACGGGGTCCGGATTGATCGGCGCGGCGGAGCGCCCCTATCTCTGGAGAACGAGTCGCCTGTACTCGACGGGCGTGGTCCCGGTCGTTTGCTTGAACGCGCGTTCGAAGCTCCGCAGCGAGGCGTAGCCCACCAGCGCGGCCACCCGCGTGATCGGGTAATCCGAGGTCTGCAGGTGGCGCAGCGCGGACTCGATCCGGACCATGCGTTGCCACTCGCCGAAGCGAAGCCCGACCCTGGACCGGAAGTACGTGGAGAAGTAGTTGACGCTGAGGCCGGCGATCGTCGCCGCCTCGTCGGCAGACAGCGCCTTCGTGATGTCGCTCTCCAGATGCTCGCGAACGCGCCGGAGTCGAAGGTGGTACTCCAGAGCGTGTTCGTTGAACTTGTGTCCTCGGGTGTCCTTCGACATGGTCGTGCCGTCTCCTGTGCGATCCGAAGCGTCGTCGTATAATCCAGTCGCGGAGATAGCAAGGTTGGTTCAAAACAACGACGCGTTCGTTTCGGATGAGGACGCGGCCCTCATCGAAGGCTACGTGGACGGACGCGGCGACGCGTTCCGGCGCGTCGGCGAGTGGATCCTGTCGGATCTGCGGCGGCACTATCCGAGGCTGGCCGGAGAGCACGAGGATCTGTGCCAGAACGCGCACCAGCGCCTGCTCGGCGGGCTGCGCGCCGGGCGCTTCGAGGGACGCGCGAGTCTCCGAACGTACGTGTCGCGCATCGCGCACCGCACGGCGATCACTCGTCTGCGGACGCTGTACCGCGATCGCGCGATCTCGGAGTCGGTCGAGGAGGGGAACGAGCCGCGCACCGACGACAATCCGTACCGCACGGTCGCGTCCCACGAGCGGGCGAGCCTGGCGCACCAGGTGGTGATGGCGTTGCCGGAGGAATGTCGCCGGCTATGGAAGCTCGTCTTCCTGGATGAGCTGCCGTACGAAACCGTGGCGGAGACGCTGGGGGTTCCGCCGGGGACGGTGAAGTCGCGGATGTGGCATTGCCGGCGCAAGGCGGCTTCCGCCCTGCGCCGGCTTCGTTTACTCGAGCGTCGCGGTTAGTTCGTCGGCGCGACGCCGCAGTCCGGTTCCGTCTGGGTGCCCTCGGCCTCCAGCGACATGTGAATGTCGCCCGTGAGCGCGGGGTCGTCCGACCAGACCTTCATGTCGATGATGCCGTTGCCCGAACCGCTGTCGGTCACGGCGATGTAGGAGGGTCCGCCTGTGTTGTCGCGGATCTCCGCCGAGTAGGCCACGTCGAGCACCTTGGCGATCTGGTCGTTCAGTGCCGTCGCCGTGGTGTAGCGGGTCCCCTGGCCGAAGTCGAAGGACTCGCTGACGATGCCGTCGATTCCCGACGCGTTGGTGTCCGAGAACTCGAGATGCATCGTGTACGTGGCGTCCGTGGACGGCGCACCGAACTCACGGATCAGCGCCATCCGCCCGTCCGTTTCGAGCCACAGGTGGGCGCCGAAGAACTCCGGATCCGTAGTCTCGATGCAGACGCTCTCGACGTCGTTCGTGTCGTGAGACACGTCCGTCTGCGTCCCGTCCTGCGTGAAGGTGTAGCCCGCCGGCGCGCCCGCCACCAAGCTGCCCTCGATGCAATCGCCATACTCCTCCTGCGGCGTGGTGTACCCACCGGGCGGCGCGGGAATGTACTGGCACTCGGCGCTGAGCTGATCACCGTGTCCGAAGTCGCCTACGCCGTCTTCGTCGCATTCCGGCTCGCCTGGGTCGCAGTTGCCGTCGGGCTTGTCCCCTTCGGGATCGAGCGGCGTCCCGCCCCCCTCGCCGTCGCCGGCGAGCGCACCGGAAATACTCATCATCAGCGCCGTCAGAGCGATCAGCGCAATCCACGACATTCCTCGATTCCGAAATCTCATCTCGCCTACCTCCTCGAGTGGCCGGTGATGACGGGCCACGCGCCCCGGCGGGGAGAGTAAATGTACGCCGTTCGCCACCACTCTCCAAGGCACACCGAACCGATTCGCAATAGTCGTCGGATCCGACGCGAGGTTCAAAGAAATCGGACACCGATCGTGCATTGCCCCGCAACGGGATAGGCGTATTCTGTGAGGATGGTGGGCAGAGGAAGAAGGCACGTCTCGACTCTGGTGCTGCTGGCGTGCGCCGCACTGTCCGTCGGATGGGCGGACGAGCGTGCCGACCCCGTGGCGATCCAGCGCGAGATCCGGCACCTGGAGACCGAGTTCTTCGAGCTCCAGGCCGCCGGGAAGATCGACGACGCCTTCGCCGTCCTGGATCGCATGGCGTCGATCGATCCGGATCACCCCTACGTGTTCGCCCTGATCGTGAGCGAGTACCGCAACTCCCAGAGGTTCGACGAGGCCGAGGAGCGCATGCTGGCGCGCGGCCGGCCGGGTCCGGGGCTCGAGTACGGGCTGGGGCACGTCGACTTCTTTCGCACGGAATACGAGAAAGCGGAGAAGAGGTACCGGGAGGCGCTCGAGCAGTACCGGGCCCGGGGGCACCTCGCGGGTCAGGCGGCGGCGCACGTCTTCCTGGGAAACACACTCTGGTCCCGGCACAAGAGCTCCGGGTACGAGGACTGTGTGCGCGAGTACCGGAAGGCCCGCGACCTGTTCGAGCAGCTCGAGGACCCGGGCGGCGTCGCGCAGGCCCTCTCACGACTGGCCACCGTCCAGCAGGCCACGAGACGGTATGACGAGGCGGAGAGATCGGCTCGCGACGCCGTCGGCTATGCCGAGCAGAGCGGCGACTTCACCGCGTTGGGCCGAGCCTGGAAGAAGGTGGGCGAAGTGCTCGTCGCCGACGGTCGCGAGGCCGAGGCGGTGAAAGAGTACGAACGAGCCCTGGAGGTCCAGCGCAGGTGGAACGACCGTCCCGGCGAGCTGGCGACCTTGATGCACCTGAGCGGGATCTACACGAAACGAGACCGGGACCCGCATGCCGAGAGCGTCCTGCTCGAGGCCGTTCGACTCGCTCGGGTGCTGGGCGACCGGGACAGCGAGGTCAGGGCGCGGACGAAGCTGGCCGGACACTACGAGACGGTCGGGAGGGAGCGAGAAGCGATCGCGCAGCTCCGCCGGGTACTCGAGGACCCGTCCGCGTTCCGGAGCCGGTATAAGGAACCACGTGCCCGGTACCAGCTCGGCGAGCTCCTGTTCGATCTCGGGGAGCTGGCCGCGGCCGGACACGAGCTCGAGCTCGCGGCGGCGAGCGCGAGCAGGGTCGAGTTCACGAGTGTCGAGGCCGACGTGCGGACCCGGCTCGCTACGATCCTGATCTCCAACGGCTCGTTCGCCCGCGCGCTGGTACAGCAGCTCCGGGCGCTCGAGCTGTACCGCTCGAGGAAGAGCGGGACCGCCGACGAGATCTCGGCGCTGAACAACGTCGGCCTGATCTACTACGAGATGGGCGTGTTCGATTCCGCCGAGAGATACCTCGGCGAGGGGCTGAAACTGGCGGTCGAGCTCGACGACCGAGCCAGGGAGAGTCTGCTGCGCCAGAACCTGGCGTTGACGCTGTCCGAGCAGGGACGGCTGGACGAGTCGCTCGACCAGCAACTTCGAGCCATCGCCCCGCTCGAGGAGATCGACGACCCCCGGATGCTGGCCTTCGGGCGGACCAACGCCGCGGCGACGCTGTGGCGCCTCGGCCGGAAGGAGCGCGCGAGCGAACTGCTGCAGGCCGCGCTGACGAGCTTCCGGGATCCGGCGTATCGGAGCGCCGCCGGCGAGGGGCTGGTGCTGAACCTCCTCGGCGATTTCGCGAAGCAGGAGGGAGAGCTCGACCGGGCGCTCTCGCACTACCGCGATGCGCGGGACATCGCTCGCGATCACGGGGCGAGCGTCCAGCTCGGCCGCGCACTCTACAGTCGCGCCGAGCTCTATCGTCGGACCTCCCGCCCCGACCAGGCGCTGACGGAGTACCGGGAGGCCCTGGAGGTCCACGAGCGAATGCGCTCGCGCACCGGGACCGGGGAGTTCAAGATGCGCTACATCTCCGGCTCGGCCGAGCTGTACGAGCGCGCCATCTCGGCCCAGGTCGACCTGGAGAACTCGCCGGCGCCCGAGACGTTCCGGCTGGTGGAACAGGCCGGGGCGCGCAGTCTGTCCGACTCGTTGGCCGAGTCGCACGCCGACGTGGACCTGAGCCTCCCGCCCGACCTGGCACAGAAGCAGCGCGCGATGATCGATCTCGTGGGCACGTCGTATCGCGACTTCGTGGCCGCCGGGGACGCGGAGACGCGCGAAGCGGCGCGGCGGAAACTCGGTGAGGCCGACGAACGGTTGCAGGCGTTCGAGCTCACCCTCCGGCAGGCCGCACCGCAATACGCCGACGTGGTCTACTCCGACCCGATCACGCTGCGCGACGTCCAACGGCTCCTGCGAGACGACGAGACGCTGCTGCGCTACTACGTCGGCGAGTTCATTGCGCTGCTGTGGGTCGTCGACCGGAAAGGCGCTCGCGTATCGCGTCTGGCATCCCCCGACGAGCTGGCGCGTCGGGTCGAGAGATTCTCGAGCGCGGCTCGGCGCCCGGACGCACGAGCCGAATCCGTCACGGCCGCCGCCGCCGACCTCGCCGCCGAGCTGCTTCCCAGCGGGATCGCGCCCGGCCGCCGCCTCGTCGTCGTGCCCGACGGCCCGCTGCACTACGTTCCGTTCGAGGCGCTGCGCCGCGACGGGCGCTCTCTGATCGAGGACCACGAGATCGTGAGCGTCCCGTCCGTGACGGTGCTGGACCTGCTGCGCGACACACCGGGCTCGACGGCGCCGGCGGGATTCCTCGGGGTCGGAGATCCGATCCCGTCGAGCGAGGACACGCGCTTCGGGCCGTTGCCGTTCTCGCGGCAGGCCCTGGGCAGGATCGCCGGCCTGTTTCCGGACGAGCGGACCGCCGTTGTCACCGGAAAGCAGGCGAACCGACAACGTGTGCTGAACGAGCTGGAACGAGACTATCGACTCGTCCACTTCGCCACGCACGGCTGGCTCGACGACGACACGCCGAAGTATTACGGACTCCGTTTGAGCTCGACCGCAGGAGACGGTAGCGGGGACTTCCTGACACTGAACGATATCTTCGGCCTGCGTCTGACATCGGACCTGGTTGTGCTCTCCGCCTGCCGTTCGGGTCTGGGCGAGCAGTTGCGCGGCGAGGGCCTGGTCGGCCTGACGCGCGCCTTCCTCTACGCCGGAGCACGATCGCTCGTCGTCAGCCTGTGGAACGTCAACGATCGCTCGACGGCCGAGCTGATGGAGGCGTTCTACCGCGAGCTGGCGACCGGCCGGTCGATCCCGGCCGCCCTGCGCCATGCCAAGCTGGGGTTCATCCGCTCCGAGGTCCCCGCCCTGCGCCGGCCCTATCGCTGGGCGCCGTTCGTCCTGATCGGCGATCCCGGCCCCGTCGGAGTAGGATTGAACCCTTCCGCAGAATTGCGGACTAATCCAGTGCTGAGTGAGCCAGAGTCGCCGTGAACGAGCAAACCAACCATCACGAGTTGCTGCCCTGGTACGTGACCGGGGCCCTCGAAGCCGCCGAGGCCGCCTCCTTCGAGCGGCACCTGGAGGCCTGCGCCTCCTGCCGCGACGAGGTCGAGCTGCTCGGGTCCGTACGGACGGAAGCCGGCGTCCATGGCGCGGAGTTCTTCGACGACCACCCCTCGCCGGACGATCTGATCGATGCGCTGGCCGACGATCTGCCGCAAGAGCAGTCGCGCAGGGTCCTGCGGCATGTCGCGATCTGCAGCGCGTGCTC
This sequence comes from bacterium, assembly GCA_024226515.1. Taxonomy (GTDB): domain Bacteria; phylum Acidobacteriota; class Polarisedimenticolia; order Polarisedimenticolales; family Polarisedimenticolaceae; genus JAAELQ01. The sequence continues at coordinate 71,460 of JAAELQ010000067.1, read as the reverse complement.
GACGGAGGCGCGCTGGATTCGCGGCGAGGAGATCGTCGGCGGAAACGTCCACTCGTTCCCGGCGCCGCAGAGCGCGCCCGCGGCGCGATCGGCCTGGTGGGGCTGGGTCGCCGCCGCGGCCGCGTTGACGCTGCTGGTCGTCAATGTCGCGACCCAGCGCGGCTCGGAACCGACGAGCGGCGTCGTACAGTCGCTGCTGGTCTCGGGCGCCGAGCGCGGCGCGAGCGGCGCCCCCCGGATCGTACCGGCCCCGGACGCTCGCTCGTTCGAGCTGGTGTTCGATCTGGCGCTGCGCGAGTCCGCGTTCCCGCTGACCGTCGAGCTCGTCGACGAGCGCGGGGCGCTCGTGCACCGCGAAACAGACGTGCCGTTCGCGGCCCTGCGCGAGGCGATCTACCTGCACGTCGTCCTCGACGCGCGGGACTTCCCCGCCGGACGCTACGTAGCACGCATACGCAGCGCGGACACGGACATTCCCGATGAACGCCCGTTCCGCGTGGACTCGCCCTGAGCATCAGAGCCGCGGGCGGTCACTGCTACGGCAGAGTCGAGTCCCTGCCGGGTTCGGCACCCGATAGCGTCTGCCAGCTCCCACAACCGTACGGTTTCACGAGGTAGTAAACCCCGATGGACGGCCCGGGGACATCGGCCGTGAGGTCGAGACTGCTCTCGCCGGCCAGCACTCCCGAGCCGGTCACGGCGTAGCTGCTCACGCTCGACAGCGGACCCTTGACGAAACGCACGTCCGCGGGATTCGGCCAGGACAGGGTGTCCGCGTCCGGCGCGGTGATTTGCTGGCCGAAGACACCGATCGTGGCGCAAGAGGCGACGATGCACGCAGAAAACTCGGAGGTGTTGTTCAACGAGTCCGTGGCCGTCGCCGTGACGACCTCCGCGTCATCCACCGCCGCGGGCAGCACCGCGGCGAATGCCTGGTTTCCGGTTCCGTCGGTCGTCACGTCCGTGAAGCCGAGGAACCGTGCCCCTTCTCCGTTCCCGAGTCCGTGGCAGGCGGCGCTGGCGAAGAACTCCACGCGATAGGTCGAACCGGAAGCACTGGACAGGTTCCCGCTGACCGTCACGCCCGCCGGAGAGGCGGAAGCCGACGCCAGGTCGGGGAAGTTCTGCAGCTCGTTCCCGCCCGTGTCGCCGTCTCCGGCGTCGTTCGGTGTGATCCCGTCCAGGTTGAGGTCGATCCCGGCCAGCGTGTTGGCGAAGATCGAGTTGCCCAGGATCCCGATGCGGCTGGCGCCGTCCGGGACGGCGACACCGTGCTCACCGTTGCCCGCAATGACGTTTCCCGTGCCCGGTGTCGTTCCTCCGATGTTGTTGTCGACGGCCCCGGGGTCCACGAAGACACCGTCCAGGCGGTTGCCCAGGAGGGGGCTGCCGTTCACATCGACGCCGATGAAATTGCCTTCCACCGAGTTGCCGCTCGTGGCCGTGGTATCGAAGTTCAGGAACACGCCGCTTTGCAGGTTGGAGGAGATGACGTTGCGTGCTTCCGCGGTCAAACCGCCGATCCCGTTGCCCGTCGCGGACTTGATCTGCACACCCTGTAGCTGGTTGCTCAGGGGAAGTGTACCGCTCACGTCCGTTCCGATGAGATTCCCCTGCACCTTGTTCCCGGTCGACTGAGAGAACGCGATGATGATGCCTGCCTCGCCATTACCGCTGATCAGGTTCCCGTCTCCCGGAGCCGTGCCTCCGATGTCGTTCGATGGCGACTGGTTGATCACGATTCCGGAGAGGAGGTTGCCCACCGACGCGGTCCCGCTGGCGTCGGTCCCGATGAAGTTCCCATGAAACCGGCCCTGGGTCGCGTTGGTGAAGCTGAAGATGCCGAAGCGGACGTTGCCGGAGATCAGGTTGCCGGCGATCTCGGTCAGAACGATGGACTCGAGTCGAATGCCGTTGAGCTGGTTGCCGAGGGCAACGGAACCCGTGATGTCGGTGCCGATGTAGTTTCCGAGGATCTTGTTCTCGTCGCTCCCGGCGCCCAGGATGGTGATGCCCTCGCCCACGTTCCCGGAGATCACGTTCCGTGCGCCCGGTGTGGTCCCGCCGATGGTGTTCTGGTGCGCGCCGTCCAGAATCTGGACTCCCTCGTCGGCGTTCGGTAGCGCGAAGGTCCCCGACGGATCGAGCCCGATGATATTGCCCGACACCGTGTTGGCGGTGCACGTGGGATCGTCGAGGAAGACCCCGTCCAGGCCGTTGCCCGAGATGACGTTGCCCGCCCCGGGGGTGTCGCCGCCGATCGTGTTGTCGCTGGCGTCGTCAATCTCGATCCCGTTGGTCCCGTTCCCCAGCGCCGCAGCGCCGGAGGGATCCAGGCCGATGAAGTTGCCCTGCACGCTGTTGCCGTTTGCGCTGCCGATGAGCAGGATGCCGTAGCCGGTGTTGCCGGAGATCACGTTGCGGGCGGATGGGGTGGGTCCGCCGATCGTGTTGCTCGTCGAGGTCTGGACCGCGATGCCGCCCAGCCCGTTCGCCAGCGCGGCGCTGCCGCCGGATCTCGTGCCGATGAAGTTGCCGAGAATCTCGTTCTGCTCGCCGGTTCCGTCGACGAACACACCGGCCTCCGTGTTGCCCGAGAGGACGTTTGCCGCTCCGGCCGCCGTTCCGCCGACGATGTTGAGAGAGGAATCCCGGATCACGACCCCCGACCGGTTGGCAAGGGCCAGCGCCCCGGACTTGTCCGTGCCGATGAGATTGCCGAGTACCTCGTTCCGGTCGCTGCCGAGCCCGACCAGCACACCGTAGTTCGTATTGCCCGAGATGATGTTGTGCGATCCGCTGGCCGTTCCTCCGATCGTGTTGTCCGACGCCCCGTTGTAGACCTGCACACCGTCGATGCCGTTGGCCAGGCCCGCTCCGCCTCCGAAAATCGTCCCGATCCAGTTGCCGAGGACTTCGTTTCGAACCGCGAATTGGCTGAAGAGGATGACGCCGAACAAGTCGTTGCCCGAGAGGATATTGCCGCTGCCCAGGCTGGTGCCGCCGATGACGTTGTCCGCGCCGAGGACGGCGACGCCTATCTGGTTCCCACGGGCCACATTGCCGTTGAGGTTCGTTCCGGCGTAGCACGCCTCGACGAAGTTGCCGTCGGAGTCGATCAGAATGCCGTACTGGTCGAAGTCCCGAATGACCAGTCCGCGCACCACACTCGCTCCGGCACTCAACTCGAGCCCGTTCGCCGATACCGCCGTCGTGCCGTCCAGCTCGATACAGGGACCGCTCGGGCATCCCTGAGTCGGGCCGTCGACGGTGACCGGGTCGGTGATCGCCGGAAGCGCGGTGGCGATCGCGATCGCGGCACTGGCCCCGCCCCCGGCGATGTTGAAGCCGATCAGATCCGTGCCGCTCCCGGCCGCGCAGTCGCCGGCCGTCGTGTCGCTGTCCGCGTTCGAGTTCAGAATCGCCTCGCGCAGCGTGCATGCGCCGTCACCCGCCACCGCGCTGTCGGAAGTGCTCGTCACGACGATCGTCGAGGCGATCGACGAGACGGCCTCGAAGACCTCACCGTGCTCGAGCCCGATGTAATCGGTCAGTGCGTCCCGGTTCAGGCGGACCGGCAACAGGGTGGTCTGTCGCGGGGGCGCGGCCAGCTCCAGGGTTTCCACGACTCCGCGCCAGGCCTCCGTCGCCGGGCCGTGCGGCTCGCCGTCGAGCCCGATGACCGTCACGCTGTCGTTGCCGTCGAGCACCGCGAGGCCGGAAGCCGAGCCGACACGTAGCGCGTGAAGGCCGGGCAAGACCGACCGCGGGTCGCTCCACACGGGAATCCGTTCCAACTCGGCCGGAGGCGTGTCTCCCGCTCGGCTGGATCGTCCGCCGCGCCGCACCCACAGCTCGTCGCCGGCGACGACTGCGAGATCGACGTACGAGTCGTCGTCGACGCGTGTCGCGACGATCGAGCGGATCGAGGTCCCCATCCGCGTGGAGTGCGGTTCGCCGAGCAGGGCCCCCTCGGGCCCGGCGTACAACAAGGCCGCGGGCCCCTCCGGACCGTCGACCCCGACCACGAGATCGATCAGCCCGTCAGCGCGGTCCACGTCGCCCGCGGCCATCGCGGTGACCGCACCGGCGACGGAATACTCGCGGACCGGTTGCAGCCCGGAGCGTGCGTCGCCGGTGAACAGGAAGAAGGACGCCTGCCCCGTTGCCGAAGCGATCAGGTCCTGCCGGCCGTCATTGTCGAAGTCCCCGGCGACGAGAAGCGTGGGGGAGAACGCAACGCGGGCCGGGCGAGTCGCGCTGGAGAAGCCGGCGTAGTCCGGAAGACCTCGATGCAGCGTGAGGAAGTGGCCTTCGATCCCGGATCGACCGACGACCAGATCGATCGCGCCGTCGCCGTCGAAGTCGCCGGAGGCAATCGCGGTCGCCTGCGTGCCGTCCAGTGCGTGGTCGATCTCCGGATCCGCAGGGCCTCCTCCGGGAGTCCGAAGCGGAACACGTCGATACTCGATCGCGGGCCGCCGGAGGGTCGACAGGGGGCGCCGTGCAGCGCGCGCGCGCGAATCCCACAGTCCGGCGAGATCCGCCGCGGGTCGCTCGTCGTGCGCCGACGGCGTCACCGTGGTCTCGACCCCGGCCTGATTCTCCAGAACGGTCTCGCGGCCCTCCGCAGTCGCGGAGACCGAGCCTTCGTGACGGAGATCGTCCGCGTTGAGAGGGAACGCTGCGCAGCAAAGCACACATACCCAGAACACCCAAGTCTGTCTCATGATCTTTCTCCCCCGTTTATCGTTCTGCCCCGCGCTCGGCTCCCGTTCAACGGAGTCCGGTGCAGCGCGAAGTCGACCTCGAGGTCGTCGCCGTCGAGATCGTCTTCCTGGGACGGATGGTTGGCTCCCGCTGTTTGCGACTAGCTGGTCGCAGTTCAGGCCGGGAGGTTCAACAAAAGGGGGGGAGAACCGGCGCGGACTCGGACCCGACGGGTGCTCTGCGGCCGGCAGCAAGTCGCGAGCGGCGGGCCGGCGACGAGATGTCGAATCAACTCTCGCCGCCGGTTCATCGTCGCCTCACGGCACCTCGACCCAGGAGGCGGACCCGGTCCGCCCCCCGGGCCATTCCCTGTCTACTGACAACTCCACCAGGTGCCCGTACCGCCGTCGCAGCCGAGCGTCGGGATCACATTTCCGCCGCCCAGCGGGACTGCGCCCGGATCGACGCAGTCGCATGTGGTGCGGTAGATCGTCTCTCCTTCGTCGCACACCTGCAGTTCGTCATCGTCGGTGCACTGGGAACCTCCGATGGCCCTGGATCGACAGTTCGCCGTCGCGCAACCCTGGCTGCAGAAGTCGGTCGCCGGGCAGACGGGGAGCAGCTCGACGGTCAGCGGATCGGAGACGGCGAAGAAGACCTCGTTCACCGGCGCGACCATGATGCGGGCCTCGTCGGAGACCTCGTTCGGGATCTCGACGGTCGCGGTCCCGCCGTCGTTGGGCACGTCGCCGAGCAGCACGACGAAGTCGTCGAGGTCCTCCGGCTCGCTGCTCGAGAAGAGGATGTCGACCGTGTCCGCGCCGGTCGCCTCGACGGCGCTCGCCTCCCAGGTCACCGTGTTCATCCCGCCGGTGATCGTGCCCGACGGCGAGGTCACCTCGAGCGGCGGCCCGTCTGCGACGTACAGCATCCGATTGTCGTAGCCGGTAGCGCCGTCCGGGTCTCGCGCGGTGAGGCGGAAGAACAGTCGCCGGTCTGTCACGATCGGCAGCACTTCGCCCTTGGGAAGCGTTCCGTTCAGCACGTGATCCAGCGGCGGAAAGACCCGCGTGTGCCGGTCGGCCATCGGCCGGTAGGAACGGAACAACGGACCGGAGCCGGGATCGACGCCGAGAGGCGTGTCGTCGGTTCCGGAGTTGAACTGCTCCCAGATGAACGTCGGGGATGTCCCGCCCCCGTCCTGGTCTTGACTGGTGCCCTTCAGCCGGAACGGAGTTTCCGGCGGCAAGCACTTGACGTCCTCTCCGCCGTGCCCGCCCCCGGCGCACTCGGAGGAAGTGCCGTCGAATTCGTCTGTGACGACCGGAGCATGATTGCCGATGTCCACCGGCTCCCAGCAATCGCCGTCGCCGTCCGTGAAGAGATCGACCTCTCGGATGCTCATGGCGTGGAAGTACGGATAGACGGGGCCTGCCACGTCATGCTCGCCGTTCGAGGTGCAGAACCCCCAGTAGCTCATCAGGGTGGCTCCGCTGCCCGGCTCTATCCTGTTCCCGTTCCCGCCAAAATCACATTCGACGTTGAACGTGTGTTGGGCGTTGAACTGGTGGCCGAGCTCGTGAGACAGCAACCAGATCCCCGCCTGCGCGTTGGACGTGATGAAACGCGATGCGCCCATCGCCTGCGTTGTTGCGTTGCAGGCTCTGCCGCTGACGCAGCCATACTGGTACGAACCCTGAGCGGACACGAAGACGTGGCCCACGTCGTAGTCCTCTCCGGTCGCGTCGAGTAAAGCCTGGTTCTGGTCGTGCACAGCGTCGCAGAGTCCAGTCCCGTCCGTGTAGTAGTGCTCGTGCTCGGGCTCGCAGAACGGAACCCACAAGAGCTCCAGGTCGATCCCGAAGTCGCGCCGGTACTTACCCTTCACGCTGTTGAAGATGATCGTGACCTGTTCGAGCGCATCGTCCGCATCGCCGTTCGCGGGAGGCGCATTGCACCAGTCGTAACTCACGGCAAGCGCGATCGTGAACTTCCTCAGCGGCACGGGATCGACGGAGCCGCGGGTCGTCACGGCACCTTTCCCTGGCCTCCGGGCAACGGCTCCCGTTGCCGGGGCCATCGCCGGCGCTTCGGCCGCGCCGACATCGCTTCCGCAGGCGAGGTCCGTCAACGGGGCAGGCTGAGCAACGGCGCTGACGTACGGGGAGTTCACGCCCCCGTCGAGATGCCGGCCGATCCACACCGCTCCGGACCCGGTATGGATGAGGCCATGGAGTCCACGGGGCGTCCAGCTGATCCGACCGTAGTCGGAAGGCTCGTCGAGTCCTCGAACCTCGTAGGTTCTGATGCTCGGGTACCGAGCGGCGAACCGGGGCGCCATGATCGGGGACTCCTCGACACGGAAACTCGCGAAGGTCCCGTCCGGCAGCGGTAGCGAGATCCTGTTCTGCCGCATCTTCGCCTCGTGACTGAACTCCGTCGGAGCCGCACGAAGACTACGGTCGAGCGCGAGTTCGTCGAGCGCGAAGGTACGAGCCTCGACAGGCGGCGCCGTGAGTCCCGGGTCTGCGAGCTCGCCGACAATGGGTGGGACCACCTCCTGCCAGATGCGATCCGGCGACCGATCCCCGATCTCCGCATCGGCTGGTCCGCCGAGGAAGAGGAGCGGCAAGAATGCAACGAGGAGTACGCGAACGCGAACACTGCACGGCTTCATGAGAAATCCCTCCCAGATTCAACCTCTCGGTGGTCGCCTGTTCGCACGGGCGTGGGAACTAACTCTCGGCGCCACCACAGGGGTAGTCGGACGATGCGGTGAGAAGGTTCACTACGATTCGCGCCATGTCGGGACTGACGGAAGCCGACTCCGGTTCCGCTGCGCCGCTTCGGCGGGGCGGACGCGTTGGTGCGCCCGCCCCGCCCGGGCTCATGGAGTCGACGGGCAGGCGTCGAGCAACTGACCCTGGTCTCCCGTGCAGCACAGCAGCGGGTCCTGCTCGGCGTCGTTGGGGAGCAGCGCCAGGTGGTTCTGCGCGTCGTCGAGCTCACGGCACGCGTCGCGCAGGCGGAACTGTCGAGCCACGCAGAAGCTCGTGCCCAGCGCGAGCTGCAGCTTCAAACGTGCGTCCTTCGCCGCCTTGAGGGCGAAGGGGTTCAGCGGATCGTCGACCGGCAGCGCGTCCTCGAGGACGCTGATCACGTCGTCGACGTTGCGGATGGCCAGCTCGATCGCGAGGTTGGCCGGCCCCAGGTCCTGGGGACACGAGGTCATGGTCTCCAGTCGCGCGGTCATGACCAGCTCGTCGATCGTGTTGTGGATATTGTCCAGGGAGTTCAGCACGCGCAGCAGGCGTCCGATGTTCTGGACGTTGCCCTCTTCGTCGTACCCGTTCGGCCCGGGGTTCCAGCACGGAGTTTCATTTCCCGTGTCGGTGCAGAGCACGTAGTCGTCGGCGGAATCGGGGGAGTCCTTGAAGTGACAGGTCGCGTAGTAGCGAATGGCGTCCTCCAGCTTGAAGCCGCCGTATTCCGCGCCACCCGCTCCGAAAATCGGTTCTTGAGGGTCCGGGACGCAGGCGTACTGGGTCCCGGCTGCACCCGGAGTGGTCTGTGAATCCAGGGAATTGTGGAAGTAGGGCGGTGTGTCGGCTGCCTCGACCAGACTGACGGTGTCGAACGTCCCGTTGCCGAAGCTACCGGCCAGTAAACCGGTCGCGCCGCTCGGGTCGGTGCCGAACCCTCCGTCCGGCGGGCGCAGTGCGTCGCCGAACCCGCCGAAAAAGGTCTGCAGCGCCAGCTCGATGCCGATATCCGAGTTCAAATCCGATTGGCCGGGTCCGTCGGGGTTCCCTCCCGCGTCTGTGTGGCACACCGCGCACTTGTAGGCCGTACCGAACATGAACCGGGTCGCTTCTGTGGCCCGATCATCTTGGATGTGCCATCCGGCACCGACGCTCGACGTCGCGACGGGAGGATCGGAATCCCTGCCGAGCGATGTCAGGAAGGTCTTCAGGTCCTCCCGCTGAACATCCGTGGGCACGATGTAGTCGCAGTACGGCACTGCGTTGCCGTCCTGGCATTCCGCCCTGCAGCTTCCCGATGCGTCGGGCACGCAAACGTACTGCTGGAACCCGCCGATTGTCTCGACCTTACACGCGCAGCGACGGTACTCCTGCGTGAAATGCTGCGCGATCGCTCCGGTCGCGAAGTGCACCAGCTCGCCGCAGGCGGTCTCGGCGTCCTCGGGGTCGCAAGCGGCGTGCGGCGAGCCGTCGCCGCCCCAGCCCAGCCTGTGTCGCGGGATCGAATCGTCGGGCAAGTCCGGGTCGGAAGTCACCTGCAGCCCCATCAGGTGGGGGACTCCGCGCAGTACGAACCGATCCGCCTCGTTCTCGGCGGGGAAACCGTCCGGGTTCGCGAGCACCAGCGCGTGGGACTCCATCAGCGACTTCGGCGCCTCGAAGCGGTGTCCGCCGGGAGTGTTGTTCGGATGCAGCGGGCTCGAGGTGCTCTCGGCGACGAACAACTTGTCGCTCGCCGGCAGCGCCTGAACGAACTCCGGGTCCAGGGTGTAGTTGTTCTCGGCCGGATGGCAGGTCGCACAGACCCGCCCGTTTCCGCCGAAGGTCCCGAACAGGAAGAGATTGCGGCCGGCTTCCAGAGAGCCCGCGAGCTGGTTGTCGATCGTCCCCTCGCGCTGCCGGTCGAGATCGATGGCGAACGTGACTGTGTCGTCGTGCGCGGCTTCGGCCTGAAGCTCCTGCACGTACAGCGTCTGGAACAGGTCGGGTCTACCGACGAGCAACGCCCCCCGTCTGGGGTGCTTGCCCTTCTCGGTCACGACGATCCGATTCAGACGGAATTTGCGGAAGCTGGGCGCCAGGTCAAAGCGCAGGTCTGCAGGGTCGGTCGGCGTCGAGGTCTTCGAGCCAACGAGCTTCTCGGAGCGTGTTCCGAGCGCTCGGTCGCCGTCCATCGCCTTGCCGACGAACCAGACGTCTAGCGCGGAAGTTTCGCCCCGTCGATCGAGGTCGACGGTCACCGCGCCGCTGCGCAGGTCGATGCGTGCCATGCCGTTCGCCGAGCTCTCGCGCCGCGACTCGGCGGGATCGTAGCGCAGTCCGATCTCGAGGATCGCACCGTCTTCGCCTAGGTTCTCCTTCCACCGTTCGTAGAGACTGCGCGCGCTGCGCAGACTTCCCAGCGCGGGCAGGTCGGCCGGTTCGACCGCGGTCCAGTCCAGCCGACCCGGGGACTCGGGCGCCGCGCGCGAGGCGCCGGCCGTCCCGACGTACATCGCCGGGATCATCGCAAACACGGCCACAATGACAAGAATCCAGACAACTCTGCGCATGATCTCCTCCCTTGCTCAACGAGCCCCGGTGTGTTCAGGTCGGCTCGTTTGGTTCCGGTCCTGTACCTGGTAGGTCAGGCAGGGGAGGAAAAGGTTCAGGATTACGGCGCGGGTTCGTGAGTCGTCCAGGCTAGTGCAGTGTGAAATCGACCGCGATGTCGTCGCCGTCGAGATCATCTTCCTGCGGCGTCAACCCCAGCCCCGGATGGATATCCTCGGTGCGCGTCGTACCGTCCGCCTGCTTCACGTTCACGGTGTGCGTGCGTGAAGAGTTGTTGGAGAACCTCCACACGGGAGACAGGATTGGTGCGTGCGTGATCCTGAGTGTCAGACGCTGGCCGAAGTTGTAGAGCGTCACGACATAGTCCGGGAACTGGCCCGTGATCTCCAGGCGCGGCTCGGTCACATCGGGATCCGATTGATAGATCACCTGCGGTACGGCCTTCGTCGGGACGGTAACGCTTACCACGGCGTCGCCCGCCAGGGAGAGTCCGACACACGCGATGGCACAGATCCAGAGCACGGCAATCAGCTTCGTCTTCATCAGAGAGTCCCTCCGTTCTCGTCGGGCGCAGCCGATTGCGCCCCGTTCGGGTGACCGGCGTCCGCTTTCTCGCGAACAGTTGGATGGTCACGCCCCGGGCTCGGAGGTTCAAACAAAGAACCTAGCCGGAGGACGGCCGCCGTCCGTGCGCCGAACGGTCAGTCGCAGCGGTTCGGAAGATCCTGAGTGAATCCGCAGGTCGGATGCGGCGGAATCTCCACTCCGAAGGAGTCCTTGCCGTACGAGCCCTCCGTCGTCGCGCCGTCGTTGGCCACGACGATGAAGAAGTAAGAGCCGGGCGGCAGGTTGAACGGGCCGAACGCTCCGCTGTTGCCGATGGAGCAGATCTCCCCGCTGAAGGTGTACGAGGCCGCGTTGGCCTGATCGCCGTAGTGCAACGTGTGGTCGGTCCCCTCGCAGGGGACGTCGTAGGTAATCGACAGCTCTCCCGTGGACGGGTTGCGCTCGATCACCTCGAGGTTCTCGACCTCGCCGGGAGTACCGGACAGCGACGGCACCGTGACGGATACGAAGCTCGTGTTGTTGCAGCTCGGATCCGAGCTGCAGCGGACGTCGACCGCGAAGTCGGTGTTGGCCTGCACCACCGGCTCGATCTCGGCCACGTCCAGCCAGTCGCGGATGATCGAGTCCGACTGGTCGAGGGTTCCGTTGCCGTCGCCGTCGATCCAGAAGCGGTACTGCAGCACTCCGTCGTGGCACGACGTAGCGCTGGATCCCGCGGCCGAGAGCAGCGTCGTCGAGCCGGGACCCGCGAGAGCTGCGGGAGTCGCGGTGAGGCTCGGCGATACGAACAGGCAGGCCGCTCCGCACGTGGGGAGAGCGGCGTTGTTGTTGACGTCCACGGCGAGAAACGCCGGGGTGGTCAGCGTGTCGGTGATCTGGACGTCGTCGATGTACCAGCCGTCGTCGGCCCGCTCCGTCGAAGGGAAGCCGAGATCGCGGTAGGTCACCAGGTCGGCGAACTTGCTGGTCGATACGAGAAAACGGATCCGGATCCGCGAGCCGCGGTAGCGGCCGAGGCTGAACCGGGTCTCGACCCACGTGCCGGGGCCGATGCTGCCGGCGATGCCCGGTCCGTCGCAGGCGCGGCCGATCGCGGTCGGGTCGAACGGGTCGTTGGATGCGTCGCCCTGGTGGGCGAATACGGGCTCGCTGTAACAGGTCGACGAGGGACCGAGGCGGCGATGGTGTTCTCTCGTGCTGAAGAAGTTGTCCTCGTCGTTGCCGTCGTCGACCGGATCGAAGGCACACTGCGCGGACTCGTCGGTCGGCTGCGAGTCGTAAGCGTTGTAGAACGGACGAATCGTCTCCCAGTCTCCGACCGGGTCGCCCGCGGCGTCGGCGCGTTGAACCTGCACGACGGCTCGATCGAGCGTCTCGCCGCCGGGAATCGGCATCGCCCGACTGTCCACCAGCGAGATCTGCTGCTTGAACGACAGCTCGGGATCGGTGGCGTTCCAGCCGAGGTTCACGGGATCCGTCAGCTGCACTGCGTCGAGCTGGCTCAGGCGCGTCGTGTCGTCTCCGGGGGCCAGGTGTACGCCGAAATGCAGCGAACCCACGCCCTGGGACGCACGCCCCCCGTCGAACTGCGTGGTGTCGTGACGATGCCAGTCGAAGCCGTTGTCGGCGGGGTTCGCAAAGCCGAGATAGCAGAACGCATCGCCGAAGCTGTTGCTGCCCATCAGGGCGGGGTCGTTGTACTGACAGCGGAGCCCGTTCGAAAGGGCATTGGTCGCCAGGCCGGTGTCGAGGCTCATCGGAGAGAATCCGGCCAGGCCCGGCGCCTCGAACTCCTCGATGAAGTTGGCGGGGCCCGAGCCCCCGGCCACGTCGAGATCGAGATCGAGCTCGAACTGCTGCGCCTCGGCGGTCCACTCGGTCTGGTCCGAGCTGAACGTGATGCTGAAGTCGCCGGTGAGCAGATCGTGGACGTCGGTGCGGGCGACTTCATCCACGATGAAGGTGAACGGCGTGGGCGTCTCGACGATCTCGCCATCGGCCATGTTGCCGATGGAGACGAGACCCTGAGTCACGCAGGCGATGTTGTCGTTGCGCCGCGTGAGTCGGGCCACGACGTTGTTCAGCGCGAAGCCGGACTTGTTGCGGACTGTCACGTACAGGTCGGCCGTCTCTCTCTGGTCGGCGTACGAATCGACATCGCCGTTGACGTCGACGACGCGCGTGTCGACGACGAGCAGTCGGTTGCTGGGCGCGATCAGCTCGGCCGATGCCTCGATGAAGCCGTGCCAGCCCGGGTCGACCGTGTTCGGGCAGGGGTTGCCCGAGCCGTCGTCCTGGTCCTCGTAGACGATGCGGATGTCTCCGCCGCGGTTGCCGTCGAGGTCGACGAACAGCGTTCCGTCCACGTCCTGGCGCGTGGAGACAGGAATCGCCCCGCGGAAAAGGGGGCTGCCGGCTGTCGTGCGGTTCAGCAGGACAGGTTCTCCGTCGGGCTCGCCGTCCGAGTACACGCGCGCGACGATGTCCTGGAACGGATCGGCGTCACAGTTGTCGCTGTCCGCACCGTCCACGACCTGATTGTCGTTGCAGTCCGTGGGGAACGTCGGCGTATCCTCGATCACCGTGATGCTCAACAGCGCCGCGGGAGCGAAGATCGTCGAGGTGTCGACGTGCACGGTCGCGCAGGCACAGTTGCAGCTGGTCTGATCGTCGACCAGCTCGTACTCGCGCCATTCGACGACGACGTCGTCGATCGTGGCGCCCAGACTCGATACCGGATCCGGAAGCGTGGGGAGGTCCTTCTCCTTCACCAGCAGTCCGAGCGCGGCCTGGAACGTATCTCCGGACTCGCCGATCAGATCCTCGAGCAGAACGTCGTGCAGATCCGGGCCGCCGGCCTTGGTGATGTCCATGTTGCGGATCGGGCCGCTCGGAGTCTGCAGTCCCGTGCCGTCGATCGGCTCGACGAGCTCCAACGGGGCGAACAAAGGTTGCCCCGGCCCTTCGAAGAAGCAGGCGTTGTCGCCGACCCGGGTCAGGTTCGTCGATTGGCCGGATGCGTCCAGAGGAGCGAACAGCGGATAGCCGCCGAACGGCAGGTAGTTCCCGCCGCTGACCGACCCCAGCGGGCCTGCGACCGAACCCAGAAAATCATCGTCGGCGATCAGGTCGACGCCGCCGGGCGTGCCGAGCCGGTTGTCTACCTCCCAGGTCAGCACGGCGTGCTCGTCGCCGAGATCGACGGACATGTTCCACGCGAAGTTGACGATCTCGACCTCGGCGGTCGAGCTGACCTTCTCGATCGGTGGCGTGATCAGCAAGTCGAGCCAGCGTCGCCCACCGCCGGAGCCGGAGATCGTCTCGTAGGCCTGACACTGTCCCGGCGAGTTGCCCTGGACCAGGCAGCTCGCCGGCGCGGTGGTGCCGATTCGGCCGGTGTGCCAGGCCCCGCCGGTCGGGCCGGCCGCGGTCTGCCAGCCGCACCCGCCGTCGGTGGACCAGCTCTGATCCAGCACACCGTTGACGGGGTCGCGGTCCTCCGTCGGATCGAGGAGGTTGTTGAAGTTCTTGTCCTCGCCCCACTGGGCGATCGTGTCGAAGATCGTCGCCTCGTCGGTGATGGCCCCGATTCCGCTGGTGAACCCCTGAGGTCCGCTGTCGAAGTTCCACGGCGACTGCAATCCGAAGTTCTTCCCGGTGGCCGTCGCGTCGCAATACACAGTCGTCTCGTAGAGCCAGGTCTGCGGGTTCGGATCGTCGCCGACGGTCGTGCCGTCGCTGTCGTAGTCCCGGATCTCGGTGCCCCCGGTCGGATAGTCCGTGGAGTAGAAGCAGGTGAACTCGTCGACGTCGCACGTGTGTCTCGAGGGCAGAATCGCCTTGACCGTCTTGCCCGAGGCGTTGGCGGTGACCTCGACGACCAGCTCCACCTCGGGTGTCCCCGGAATGAGCGCTGCCGCCTGCACGGCGAACCCGACGTCGACGATCGCTCCGGAGGGAACCGGTCCGTAGTTGACGGGGCTGGTCAGCACCGTCAGGTGCGGAGAGGGGAGGTTCGTCAGCCGTTCGTAGTCACAGGCCGTGTCGGGCAGACAACCCAGCTCACTGTTCGCATCGGGAATCACGGCGCGCAGTCCGATCCGGACGTCGGTCAGATCGACGTCGGCGTTGCGGAACTGCGTACGGAAGATGACTTTCTCTCCGGCGTCGATGTAGCGGTCGGGGAAGCCGTGCGTCACGCCACCCAGCGGATCGCGCTCGCACCCGCCGATGATCTGCCAGTGCCGATCGAGTCCGAACTGCGGAATCTTGAGATCGCCGTACTCGAGCTGTGGGCGACAGTGGACCTCCGCGGTCGCGTTGGTGTCGATGAAGATCCCTCCGCCCGTGGGATCGGTGTAGACCGCGCGCACGATCCACCCGTGCTGAACCTCGATGATCGTATTGCCGCTGGTAGGAGTCGCGTTCTCGACCAGCGACAGTTTCGGTTGCGTCACCCAGCGATTGATCCCGTCCACGACGAAGGTGAAGGAATCCTCCACGTCCTTGGGTGGAATCGGAAACGCCGGGTCGATCACCTCGATCTTGACCCGTCCCGAGATCTGCGCCGTCGACCACGGGCCGGGGTCCGGGCCGGTCGGGAACTCCGTCACGGTGATCTCGAAGTCGTCGTTGCAGGAGAGATATTCCGAGCTGATCACGATGTTGGAGTTGATGCAGGCACCGCCTGCGACCGCGACCGCGTACTTCTGCGAGGCAGTCGAGCCTCCCGGCTGGGCCGTCACGCGCAGCATCCAGGTGCCCTGCTCGATCTGCGAGTTCGATGTGTTCGGGTCGAAGTCCGGATCCGGCGACAGGAAGATCGCCTCGGTCGTGTTCGTCGAGTCGCGACCCGGCTGCTGCCCGTTGGGCTTGGTGCAGGTCACCAGCGACCACTGGGACTCGTCCAGAACGCCATTGGGGAAGGGCGACCCCGTACCTCCGCAGTCTTCGTTGAACGGATTGAAGATCGTGTCGCGGTTCTCGTCCTCGGTGAAGTAGTTTCCCTGATAGACCAGGCCGGAAGGAGAGACCAACTCCAGGTCCAGATCGTTGATCAGAAAATCGTTGTCCTGTTCGACCCAGCTCAGCGCCACTCGCAGCTCCTGGGTCGGATCGCAGACCTCGAAGAACGTGGTATCCACCTGTCCGGTGAGGGCGTTCAGCCCCGCGCTCAGTCCCGGCAGATCCGACACGCCGCCGGCGATGCCGGCGTCATGGACGATCAGCCCCGCGGGAGACCAGCTCCAGCTCTTCAGCGGCAGCACGTGCGAGAGTTGAATCCTGCCGTAGCCCTGTTCGTGATTGAACCGATACGCTTGCGTCAGATTGGCCCCGGGCTGCGTCTTGTTCTGCGGGTCGTTCATGAAGTCGGCCGAGGCGACCAGCAGGGCCTTGTTCAGCGCGCCCGAGATGTTGGGCACGATGTCCGCGGCGTTGCCGGCGTTGCTGCTCGTTCCGTCCGGGTAGAACCCCTGCGCGAAGTAGTCGCGAACGACCATCGCCGCGCCGGAAGCCGCGGCGGCGGCGAAGCTCGACCCGGACTTGTCCTGGGCCAGCGCGCTGCAGCTGACGGGATCGTTCTGCGCATCCGAGGGCGTCACGCACGAGAGCGATTCCTCCGAGCCCGGGCCTGCGCGATCGGCGCCGGGAGCCATCAGCAGCGGCGCGACCCTGCCCGACGCCGTGGCGGGACCCAGACTCGTGTGCGGCCAGCGACGCTCGTGGCCCATTACACCGACCGGACTGTTGGTGAACGATGCCCCGACGCTGATCGAGTTCTTCGCCGTCGCCGGCGTGCTCACCGAGCCGGCGCCGAGACTCGCGGAGTTGCCGACGGCGCAGAACAGCATCGCGTCGTCGTGGTCGTCCAGGAACCGATCGATGTCGAACGAGTTTGCGGTGTAGGCGTTGACCGGTGCTCCCCAGGAGAGATTGAACGTGCGCGCGCCCGAGATCGAGTACGCCTTCCCCAGGGCACCGCTGCCCGGGAACCCTGCGTAGAGGTCGCCGGGCGAGAGACCGTTCTGCAGAGGGTCGATGCAACTGGCACTGGTGGAGCCGTTGTCGTAGGCGTCGTACGCCACGAGTTGTGCCCCGGGAGCCACACCGTCCGCTCGTCGGTTCCCGATCGGGGGCCAGGCTCCGCCATATGCGCCGCCGGTGTCGCCGGCATGCCCCAGCGCGATCGACGCAACCATGTGACCGTGCGTGTACCCGCCGTGGATCGAGGAGTCACAACCCAGCAGGTCGCCGTTGCCGCCGAACTGGGCGGTGGTCTCGTACGCGCAGACCTTGCGATGGCTCGGGCTCGGCGTCCCCGCCGACGTCCGCGTGTCGGACAGGTCCCCCGCGTCGAGCTGGATCCCGTTGTCGATGATCATCAGCTTCTGCACCGGGGCGATTCCGGATCCGCCGCCGTCGACCCCGGCGTTGCGATACGGCGTTGCGCCGGACATGAACATCCCGGTCTGGATCGTGGCGGAGCTCTCGTCGCCCAGCGGATGGACCGGAACGTGCTCGGAGATTTGACGCACGGGTTCGAGCTTTGCGAGGTCGGGCAGCCGCGAGCGATGCGCGCGCACGCGGATCGTGTCCGGAGATACTGCTCGAACCTCGACCTGGAGCCCGGTAAGGAGCCGTTCGACGTCGGCGGCGCTCTCCCCATCGAACAGTCGCAGCTCGAGCTCGTAGACATCCGAGCTCGCGGCCTGGCGGTCGTACAGCGGCGTCCGTCCGATCAGCGGCGACAGCTTGTAGGCGGGGTGGTAGCGCTCCACGGCCAGCACGTCCGCTCGGGCTTGCAACAGCTCGAACGCGGCGCGGTTCAGCCGGGCCAGATAGCCCGAGTACGGCGCGGGTGCGCCGAGCGCTCCGCCGGCCCCCGTCAAGGCTGCGCGGATCTCGTCCAGGACCGCGGCGTCGATCTGCGCAGGGTCGAGCATGACGAAGAAGTACTTCGGCGTCACGCCGTCGAGCGTCGAGAAGTCGCTCAGCTCGATCGGAAACGAGGGCGTACCGCGCTTCAGGTCGAACGATCCGACGCCGGTGTTCACGACTCCGGGTCGGCGTCGTGCGAGCCTGTCGCCCGAGCCGTAGTGCGGACCGCGGTCGAACGGCCACACGTACGTGTCGCGCGCGTACAGCGGACGCTCGATCTCGTCACCCGACGCAAGATCGACGGCCGGCTCGTCGGCCAGGGAGGGGATCACGCACAGAAAAAAACCGATGCAGCACACCAGCACGGTGCACACGACAAAGCGACGCGACATGGCCCCTCCCGATATAGCCGCAACTGCCTCCCCCGACGCAGTGCGGTTTCTGGCACGAACGAAAGCACGATCCTCTCGGCCATGTCAAGAGAAGGTTCGCCTCCCGCCCGTTGTCGATTTGCAACGGAAGATCTGCGGCTTACTCCCGCTCAGGGCGGGGAGGACCCTCGTTGCGAGTCGATCGTGATCGAAGAATAATGAGGCTAGCGAACCTACTCGCGCCGAGAAACACACCCCGGAGAACCTGTGAAAATCACCTCGTCGAGCCGCCGTAGCTCGTTGAGCGGCGGACTCGGCAGCCCCCGCACGAACGGCCTGGCGCTCGCGGCGCTGGCCCTGTACGGGTTCGTCGCGATCTTCATCTCGTATCTGGTCTGGATCGGTCCGTCCGAAAGACCGCATCATTACTTCACCGAGGGCAGTCCGGTCGACTGGATCTCGTCGACCTTTTTGATGACGAGCGCCTTGCTGGCGTGGTGCGTCTGGTTCATCGACCGCGGCGCGCCGTTTCGCGAGCGGATCGTGTGGGGCGCTTGCGCAGTCGGGCTCGCCACGATCGCGCTCGACGAGCGGTTCCAGTTTCACGAGCGGCTCGACTCCGACTGGCTCGAGCCCTGGCTCGGCGATCCGACGTGGATCAAGAGCTGGAACGATCTGACCGTGGCGCTCTACTTCCTCGTCGCTGTCGCCCTTGCAGCCGTCGTTCTTCCGACGATCCTCCGCGTTCGTGGGTTTCGGGAGTTTCTCGGCCTGGGGTTCGTGTTCTTCGCGATTCACAACTACATCGACATGTCGTTCGAACACTCGTCCATCAAGACCGAGACGGAAGAGTCGTTCAAGCTGCTGGCGGGGGCGAGTTTCGTGCTCGCATTTCGCCAGGCCGCGTTCGAGCGCGCGGCGACTCGCATTGAAGCGTCGCGGCCGCGCGTTCTGCGGGACGTTGTCGCGATCGCGGTTGCGATGACGTTCGCGCTCGTGGTGCTCGGCGGGGGATCCGACTGGCAAGACGAGCTGGTCAAGAAGTGGGGTGACCCCTCGGCCTGGCTGGTGGCGGCGCTGTTGGGGGCGGCAACGCTCCTGTTCGGGTTCGTCGCACTGCGTTCGAGATCGGCGGATCGACTGCTCTGGGGCGGCCTGACCGCGCTGACCGGAGTGTTCGGGGCGGACGAGATGCTCACGGCCACTCTCGTCGGCATGGACAACTGGAAGGTCCGGCATGTGATGCCCGAGCTGACCAAGGATCCGCCCGCCATCCTGCGTCATGGAATCGGCTGGGGCAGTCTGCTGTTACTGGTCTGGGCCGTCGCATTGTTCGCGGCGGCCGCGTACGGCCCCCGTCAGGCCCGGACGCGGCTGATCGTTGCCGGCAGCCTGCTGTTGACTCCCGTTCTGCTCGCCCCGATCGGCGTCTCGGACATCGGCGCCGGCGTGCTGGACGTCTTGCGGATTGCCGCGGCAACGATGACGGCGCTGGGCGCGCTCGTCGTCTTCGAGGCGCAGTTGTCTTCCAGGCCTAAGGTCGGAACTTCCGCGCGATGAGTCGCCCGACGACGCGGAAGCGTTCCGACCAGGGAAGCCGCAGCAGGTTCGTCGCGACGACGCCCTTCGTGAAGAAGGTCTTGCGCGAGTAGTCGATCGCCACGTCGACGACCGTCGCCCGGCCGGCGCGGCAACTCTCGAGTCCCGAGCGCACGACCTTCGGCAGATCGGCGTCCGAGGCGGCGCTCAGGTACTCGGCCCCGACGAACCTGGCGTAGTCGCGGACCTCGTACGGAGCCAGGACGCTGCACGTGTCGCGGTTCAGCGACGTGCGCTGGAACTGGACGATCTGTCCCAGCTCGCGGTCGCGCAGCACGCAGACCAGCGGGGCCGCTTCCAGCTTCTTCGAGCTCATCAGCTCGAGCCCCGTCATCAGCAGCGCTCCATCGCCGGCCAGCGCGACGACGTCCCTGGCGGGGTCGGCCAGCTTGGCTCCGAGGGCCGCGGGCACGGCGTAGCCCATGCAAGAGAAGTCCGCAGGGGCGAGAAGGCGCCCCGGAGTGTCGAGTCGCAGATGCTCCATGGCCAGGAACGTCCCGTTGCCGCTGTCCGCGGTGAACACCGCGTCTTCTCCGGCCTCCGCCTGCAACGCCCGGAACAGGGCCGCGGGTGAGACTCGTTTGGAGCTCGACTGGGTCAGCTTCGCCCAGGTGCTGCGCACGCCGTCTGCAATGCGCTCGTGCCGGGCCGTGTCCGCGGCGCGGGGCTCGATCCGCGGAAGGAGATCGCCGACGAACGCCGCGGCATCGGACACGACGGCGAGCTCGGCGGGGTAGTTGCGGTTCAGGACGGACGACTCCACGTCGACGTGGATCATCCGCGCGGGCGGCGTGAAGCCGTAGCTCGCGGTCGCCACCTCGCTGAAGCGGCAGCCGATGGCCAGCATCATGTCGGCGCTGTCGAAGATCTGGCGCGCGAACTTCGGCGTCGAACGGCCGAGCCCGTTCCACAGCCACAGGGGGTGGCTCTCCGGAAACACGCCCTTGCCCTGGATCGTGGTCGCGACGGGGGCGTCCAGCGCCTCGGCCAGCTCGACGAGCTGTCGCCCGGCGCCGCGCGCGCCGTTGCCGAGGTACAGCAGCGGCTGTTTCGACGCCGCGAGCAGCTCCACCGCGCGCGCGACGTCCGCCTCCGATGCACGCGGATCGGGCGCGAGCCCGTCCGGTTCGTCGAGGCTGTCGATCGTCTGCGTCAGCAGATAGAAATCCGCCGGGATCTCGACCGCCACCGGCCCCGGGCATCCCGCGCGCGCCAGCGCGAACGCGCGCCGCACGACGGGGTAGATCTCGCCGGGGGACTCGGGTCGGAGAACGTCCTTCGTCACCGGGGCGACGATCGCGCGCTGGTCGACGTCGTGCAGCTGGAACGCCCGGCCCGTGTCGGAGCGGATGCCGCACAGCAGCGCGACGAGGGGGACGTTGTCCATCCAGGCTTCCGCGATCCCGGACAGTGCGTGGGTCAGGCCGGCTCCCGGGACCAGGTTGAGCACGCCGATCGAATCGGAGCTGCGCGAGACGGCGTCGGCCATGAACGCGGCGTTCCGCTCGTCCGTGACGAGCACGGGTTGGACCTTCGACCGCTCCAGCGCATCGTAGAGCTCGATGTTGTGCGTCCCGGGAATCCCGAACGTGTAGCGGACTCCCTCGTCCTCGAGCGCCCGGGCGACGATCTCCGATCCCTTGAGCTTCATCTTCCCTCCGGGACGGCCAGCAGGTCCCGGGCTCCCGCCCGAATTCCCTCGGCCACGCGATCGGCCAGAGCCATCACCGTCACGTACGGGTTGATCCCCGCGGAGTCCGGGAACAGGCTCGAATCCGCGACGAAGAGCCAGGGCACGCCGTGAACGCGTCCCCGGCAGTCGGTCACCGAGTCCTGGGGTCCGGAACCCATCCTGCAGCCGCCCATCGGATGTGCCGACGTGACGGAGATCTGTCCGAGCTGAAACTGTTCCTCGACGACCAGTTCGTCGATCCGCTCGAGATCGCGCGCCTCCAGCAGGAAGCGGCTCGCGGCGGGCGCGTGGACGCGTTCGGCGCCGGCGGCGAAGAAGACGCGAGCACTCGCCCGGATCGCCTTGACGAACGAGCGGATCACGGACGAGGAGATGCGGTAGTCGACGACGGCCGAACCGGAACGGTCCACGGTCACGCGGTTGTCGCGCGTCGCGGGATCGAGCGCGAGGACGAGGATCATCTGCAGCCGGTCCATGCGCGAGAGCAATTCACTGTGCTGCTCTCCGAACCCGTTGAGGTTCTTCGCGGTCGTGAACGGAAAATACATGCAGGTCTCGAGTAGGAAGCCTTCCGACTCGGCGAACTCGTCGCAGTAGTAGCTCTTCGGATGCCCATGATAGTTCGTGATCGGTTGGCCGTGGCTCGCGACGAGGATCAGCGCCGGGTGCAGGGTCGTCCAGCATCCGAGTTCGGGAAGACGCGAGCCGAACCCCGAACGCAACAGCAGGGCCGGAGAGTGAACGGCGCCGGCGCAGACGACGACGATCCTGGCGCGGACGCGATAGGCGCCGGGCTCCCACGCGGAACGGTCGCCCGCGCCGGGCGGAGTGACGACGACGTCGAGCTCGCGATCGCCGATCCGTTCGACACGGCAGTCGGTGACGACCTCCACGCCGGCGCGCTCGGCGGCCGGGAGCTGCACGCGATGCGTTCCCTGCTTCGCGCCGTTGGGACAGCCGAGGTTGCACAGCCCCGCACCCAGGCAATCCGCGACGTTGACCGGGAACTGCTCCACGTTCCAGCCGAGTTTCTCGCACGCCTCGCGGAACAGCCGGTTGTTGTCGTTGATCCGATCGGGCTCGAGCAGGTGGACGTTGTTCGCGGTCAGGTACTTGTCGGCCCGCCGGTCCAGGTCCTCGAACTCGAGGCCGGGAACGCCCCAGTGTTCGAGGTTGCGGCGCGGGATCTTCAGCGACGTACCCGTGTAGACGACGGTCGACCCGCCGTACGCTCGGCCCATCGCCAGTGTCATCGCCCGGTCCTTCGTGAACATCCCGCCCGCGTCGTAGTACAGCCTCTCGGCCATCTCGACCTCGCGCCCGGTGTACTCCTCCTCGCGCAAACGAGGTCCGGCCTCGAGGACGGCGATCCTGACGCCGTCGGCGATCAGCGGAGAGAGCTCGTGCGCCACCGCGCCCCCGCCGGCGCCGGAGCCCACGATCACGATGTCGTAGTCCCGTTCAGTCATGGAGTCGTGCGTTCCCGTCTCGCTGCGGCCGGTACGCGATGCTCTCCCCGACGTCGGGGCGCCCGTAGTAGCCGAGGAACACCAGTGTCTTCAGGCCCCAGAATCCCTTGCGCAGGATCGCCAGCGGCGAGCGGAAGTACCAGGACAGGACCGCGTCCTGTTGCTCTGTGGGCAGCGATTCGAAAGAGCGACCGTAGCGCAGGATCGGCGACCAGCGGAGGATCGACAGGAACAGGGCGAACTGCCGGCGCATCGACGGGGATCTGGACGCGAGGGTCTTCTGCACCGGCTCGAGGAACGCCGTGCGCGCGGTGTCGTCGAACGCGGCAACCTCGCGCACGATGCGCCCCGCAATCGCGAGGAACAGCTCTGCGCGCGAAGACTCGAGCACCGCCATGGATGTAGTATAGTTGTCCTTCCTCCGGCGGGTTGAACGCGAAAATCAGACCGCCACAGGAAATGGACTTGCAGGAATTGAACGACCCGGCAGACGATTCCGACCCATGCCCGCGCGACCCGCGCTCATACCCTGGACAGTGAAGAAGGAACCCCCACGATGACTCCTCGAGTCGATCGATCCGGCCAATCCGACGAGATCAAGTGTGCCTTGCTGGCTGCCGGATTGGGCCGACGTCTGGAGCCGCTCACGCTTCACCGACCGAAGCCTCTGTTTCCGCTCGGAGGCAAGACTCCGCTACTCGAAGTCTGGGTCCGCCACATGGTCGCTGCCGGGATCCGCGATGTGTCGATGAACCTCTGTGTGCTGCCGCACACGATTCGACAACATTTCGAAGAGAGCCCCGCCGGTGCGACGATCCGCTATATCGAGGAGTCGACGCCGAGTGGGACGCTGGGCGGAGCCTGCAAGCAGACATTCGGCATCGACTCGAAGAACACGAGCCACGCCGACCCGGCGCCGGATCTCGCACCGTTTCAGGGATCGACCGTGATCGTCCCGAGCGGTGACATCGCCTCCAACTTCGATGCAGAGTGCCTGCAGGAGATGCACCGAGTGCACAAGGCGGCGGGCGCGGCGATGACGATCATCCTGGTGCCGGTCCCCTGGGAGCGACGGAAAGACTACGGCACGGTCGTGCTCGATCGACCCGAGTCCAGGAAGGGACTTCTGTCGAGGTCCGGGAGAATCGAGCAGTTCCTCGAGAAAGACCCCGATTCGCCGAGCAACCTGAACAACGCCTCGATCTACATGATCGAGACGGAGCTCCTCGAGGCCCTCGACTCCATGCGGACCCCGGTCAGCGCGGATCTCGAACATCCGTTCTACGACTTCGGCAAGCACGTCTTCCCCGCGATGCTGGGTCGCCTCGAGGGTGTGAAGCTACCGAAGGACTTTCTGCTCTGGGGCATCGAATACGACGGTGTCTGGTTCGACGTGGGGCAGAAGCGTGACTACCTACAGGTCAACGAGTCCGTGCTCGACGGCGAACTGTGCGTGCCGATGCCGTACGAGAAACGGCCCTGGGGCTACGTGGGCACCGACGTGGAAGGGCTGGACCAGGCGAAGATCGAGGGGCCGGCGGTCATCGGGAGCGGGTGCCGCCTGGCGCCGGGAGTCGAGCTCGGGCCCTATGCCGTCATCGGTGACGGGTGGACGATCGAGCGAGACGTGACGGTGAGTCGTTCCGTCCTGTGGGGAGTGGCGACGCGGCCCGCCGATGTCGCGCCGTCGGCCGGCTCGACGCGGGTCTTGCGTCGAGGCGCCCGGGTCCACGGCAGCATCGTCACCGGTGGCGAGGTGGACGGCGAGGCGATCGATCAGACGATCGATCCCGACGACGGCACGAAGCTGCGCCGCCTCCCGATCGACTACGTGCCGGAAGGCCCGCGCCTCTAGCGTTCGAGGGGGGGGCTGCAGAACCCCAGCGGCCCGGCCGGTGTGACGGATTCGGCGAGGCGCCCCCACGCTCGCGCGAGACTGTCCTGCTTCAGGTTTCCGACGCTGTGGTAGGCGAAAGAGCATAAGCGCAGGTCGCCGTTCGAGCCGATCACGATGCTCGATCGACCGCACGTGCATTCGTCGATCAAGGCCATGCTCAACTGCGGGTGCTCCTGCTTCCACCGCAGCAGCTGTGCCCGAACACGATCCGTCTCGTGGGGTCGGAGCGGATCGAACGGAGCGGAGGATCCGTTCAGGCCTGTCTTCTTGAACGAGCTGATGTAGCACTCGCGGATCTGCAGACTCGTCAGGAACTCGGGGAGACGTGCGAGCTCGTGGAAGTTCCCCGAGTGCACGGTCCAGACGATTCCTACTCGCGGAATAGCGCCGCGAGCGTTCCGCACCGCGCCCAGCGCAATCTCGAACGTGCCGGCCCCGCGTGACCGCTCGTGCGTCGCGGCTTCGAGCCCGTCGAAGCTGATCTCGATCTGGTTCAGGCCGGCATCGGCCAGGCTGCGCGCCCGCTCTTCGCTGAGAAACAGACCGTTGGTGATCACCTTGACGAAGACGCCGGCCGCGCGCAGCAGACGAACGATCTGTTCCAGATCCTTGCGCAGCAGGGGTTCCCCCCCGAAGATCGAGACGAAGAGAATCCCACTCTCCACGATATTCCTGGCCAGTTGAAGACAGGATTCCGGCTCCAGTCCGGGGTCCGAGAAATCCGGCAGGTAACAAATCTTGCAGCGGAGGTTGCAACTCAGGTTGACCTCCCACAGGCAGTACCACGGCACCGAACAGTACGGCAGCTTGAACTGGACATCCGGTGCGGGGAACTCCTTGATCAGCGGGCTCTCGACCTCGCCGGCTTCCTCGAGGCCGGCAACAGGATGGATGAAACCCAGCGATTGCAGGCGGGACAGGAAAGCGGCAGCCTCGTCGCGACCGAAGATGCGCCACGTATCGCGACGGATCCGTCCGATCGTCGCGCCCTCGATCGCCAGTCTCCAGCACAGGCTCCCGTACGGCCCGAGTACGAGCAGTGGGTTCAAGCCCGACATGGCCCGCGTGTTCAGCAGCACGTGCAGATCGGTCGACTCCGCGTACCACCTGGCCCACGGCGTGACGATCACGGGCACCCGGGAATCGAAGCCCTGCGGCGTCGGGCTGTCCGGAACCTCGCTCCACTGCGCGAATCCCTTCGCCAGCCAGCGCTCGACCGTTGCGTCCGTTCGTGATCCGTCGCCCCACGCTTCCCACGTCTTGCGCTCGTCTTGGTCCAGCTCGTCGGTCCATCCGCGCAGCCTGTCGTGCAGTGTCAGCGACTCGGTTCCGACGCGGGGAACGACGATCACGTCCGGCGATTTGATCAGGCGGCGCGGCATCTCAGGGTCCCCCGAATACGATGCGGTTCCAGGGCGTGCTGACATCGCGAAACACGATGCGATCGTTGATGCGCTGACCGCAGACCGCCAGCAGCTCGTTGATTCGGCGCCGTTCGTCCGAGTTCGGAATGACAAGAAGATGCCCGATCTTGATGTGCGTCGTGATGGGTAGCTCGACCGCAAGCTCGGGAATGGCTGCGACGAGCCCCTTGCGAAACTCGAACACCGCAGCGTTGCGGGAGTATCCCGGGACGATGAAGCGACCCTCGCGAGTGAGGATCAAGCCGTTCAGGTGAAACTCGAGAGGTTCACGAACCGTGTCGTGCGTCACCTCCTGCGCGCGCGACACCTCCGCGCGCGACATGTTCTCGACCACGCGCGACGATTCAAAGTGCGTCCGATTGACCAGCGTGATGTGGTATGCCGCCGGCGGGACGAATGCGATGACCGGTTTCGGGTGGCACGTCAGATTCTGAATCTGCTTGGAGAGCAGCTTCGCGATACGCCACAGATGTCGCTCGATTCTCGTATCCCCCAGCGGGTTACCGAGCGCCAGCCCGGTCGGTCGAAAGGCCTTGGGGTGAAGGTAGACCCGTCCATCGCGAGGATCACACAGCTCGGAGATCGAGTGCTCGATTTCCCCCGCATCGAGCCCGCGCCGACTCGCTCGAGCAAGGAACATGTACCGGCGGCGACATGCGAGATCCGGATCTTCAGTCGGCGTTGCGCTACTCACCCGAGCGAGATCTCCTTGCGAATGGTCCACGAATCGTCTCCGGGCTCCTTCGTCATCACACACAGACTCCCCACATGGCACGAACGCTCCAGGCACTCTGCGAACTCTCGAGTGATCTCGTCCGAAACAGTATCCCGATCGGCGTCCGAGACTCTGCTCAATAGAGTGAAGTGAGGTTTGTAAGCGCCCAGGACGAAAGGGGCGCGGTAGCGCTCGATCATCCTGGCGTACCTGTCCGACTCCGTTCCACGCGTCGAATCCGACAGGTCGAGATCCAGCGTGTAGTTCGAAGCGCGAGCCCTGCGGTAGATTCGGTGCACGAACTCGTGATGCAGAGCCTCCAGTGAGCCGGTGGGGTCTCGTAAGAGAATGGCCAGACTGTTCTTGTCGGGAAACCCGACCTTGACTTCCAGATCCGTCAAATCGAACTGCCGGAATCCCTTGGCGACGAACTGGACTTCCGCCTCGACGCGGTCGAGCTCCGAGCGCTCGAAGAAGTACAGCGCATCGCAGATCGTGATGTGAAACCCGAACTCCCGGGCAGCGCCGACATGCTCGGCGTACGGAGATTCCAGCAGCAGCTCTTTGCGCACGTCATGACCGAGGATGTTCGTACCTAGTTCATAGAGCTCCGATGCCTGCGGAGGGATGAAGAACAGGGCGAACGCGACCAGGTTGGAGCTGGGCGCGGGCCTCCCGGAGTGGTGCAGAGCCAGCCAGTCCTTGGCGCTGACGGAGGAGTCCTTGATCAGTCTGCGTTGATCGTCCAGGAACTTGATTACCTTCTCGTCGGCGGAAACACCGCGGGAGAAACGTATGACTGGACTGAAATTGCCGAGTTTCGCGTAGCCGTAGGGGTAGACGTAGTACTGATCGTCGAAGATCAGCAAGGCGAAAGTCGGATAGTGTGTGAAGAGCCGAATCTTGACGTTGTCGGGCTCTTTCAGGTCGGACCAGATCTTCAAGATGGACTCGAGTCGCCCGACCAACCCGCTTCGTCCGACGGAAGGTTTCGGCGTACCCAGC
The DNA here is from genome assembly GCA_024226515.1 of bacterium. GTDB lineage: Bacteria > Acidobacteriota > Polarisedimenticolia > Polarisedimenticolales > Polarisedimenticolaceae > JAAELQ01. Next base: position 43,816 of record JAAELQ010000067.1, on the reverse strand, counting down.
TCCTCCTCGATCAGGCGCTCTTCGATCGACGGACTGTCGGGATCGGCGAGGAAGATCTGCAGCTCCACGTTGCCCGTCGCTGCCCTGCGCATCAGGCTGCCGACCAGCGGGTCGTTCTGCAAGATGTTGAGACCCGTGCCGATCAGGACCATGTGATTGGCGCTGTGCATCAGCTTCTCGGCGTGAGCCATGAACTCCGTGCTTTCGCTGACCTGGAACGTCAGCGGCGCGTCCATGCCGGAAGCGGTTTCGTCCGTCCGCTTCGCGCGCGCCGGTTCGCGGGTTCGCTGCATCAGCTCGAGGACGAAGTGACACACCGCAAGGAACGGGATCAGCAGGGCGAGAGCCCATACGATCGGCAGAAGATCGCCCGATACCTCATCGACCATCACGAGCAGAAAAACGATGACGATCGTCTCCACGATGCCGAAGAGCAGCAGTTGCGCGGTGATGCGCTTGATCGCCTGGAGCGCCAGCTCGATGAGGCCGCGTTTCGGGTCTTCCGGCATTGGTTTCGATTCCTCGGCGCGGAGAAGCCATGTGGATGACGGAGTCCGTTGGAATCATACAACGGCAGGAATCGACGTTCGGAAACCGACGTGCCCGGTGTGCGGTTGGCGGAATTGGATCTAGACGGGTTGCAATCAGGCGACGGAACCCACAGGAGACGACTCGTGAGGCCGTGTGCGTCAGGAGCCCGGCGCGCCCCAGTCATAGGGCCAGTCGTCGTGGCGGACGAACCCCAGCTCGAGCATCAGCGCCACGGATTCCTCGAACACGAGGACGTCGAGTCGCTCGCCGTTCGGGCAGCTACACGCCATGCACACGCGAGCCTCGTGCTGCACGAGCCGGAGCTCCAGGAGCGTCACGCCCAGGTCTCGGAAGTACTCCTCGATCGTCTTGTTCTCCCGCTGCCAGGGATTGCCGCCGCACTGAACCGGCGCCCTGGACAGCCGGACGGTCTCGCCGTCCGGGAAGACATCCTCGACGCTCGGGACGATCACGTCGGACGACGAGCTGCACGCGACGGAAACCAGGATCAACAGGAGCCCACTGGTCAGGGTAGGATTCTTCATGCCGAAGCCCTCCTCGTCTCCCCCGGGAACGGTTGCCACGAGTCTAAGCCGGAACGGCCGGCCGAGATCCTCCGCTGTGGCGATCGCGCGGTATCCGCCCCGCGCGGGCCCAGAACCCGCGCGCCTGCAATCCGTTACTATGATGAGGCCGCAGACTAAACGGAGGCTACCACTATGGCGGGTTGGATCATCCTGATCGCAATGGGAGGAGCGCTCCTCCTGTTGGTGATGTTCGTGGTCGGAATCTACAACAAACTGGTCACACTGAAGAATCGGTTCGAGAACGCGTTCGCGCAGATCGAGGTTCAGCTCAAGCGACGCTACGACCTGATCCCCAATCTGATCGAAACGGTCAAGGGTTACATGTCCCACGAGCGCGAGACGCTCGAGGCCGTGATCGCGGCACGCAATCAGGCGCTGGCCGGGCTGAACGCCGCGAGCGCCGCTCCGGGCGGCGCCGAGGCGATGAAGCAGCTTGCCGGCGCCGAGGGCGCGCTGTCCGGGGCTCTCGGGCGACTGTCCGTGGTCGTCGAGCAGTACCCCGACCTCAAGGCCAACCAGAACATGATGCAGCTCAGCGAGGAGCTGACCTCGACGGAGAACAAGGTCGCGTTCTCGCGGCAGGCGTTCAACGACGCGGTCACGGCGTACAACACGTACAAGCAGACGTTCCCGCCGGTGTTCATCGCCGGAATGGTCGGTCACGGCGAGGACGCGAGCCTGCTCGAGTTTGCCGACAGCGAGCAGATCCAGGAGGCCCCGAAGGTGTCGTTCTAGGCCTTCGGCGGTGGACTTCTTCGCCAGCCAGGACTCCGCGCGCCGGCAAACCGGCCGGCTCGTGGTTCTGTTCGCGCTGGCCACGGTGTCGATCGTCGCGTCGGTCTACCTCGTGGTCGTGCTCGCGCTGAGCTACGCCTCCAAGCGGGTCGTGCTGTGGCAGCCCGAGCTGCTGGCGGTCGTCGTCGTCGCGACGACGGGGGTGATCGTCCTCGGCAGCCTGTACAAGATCGGGGCCCTGCGTGGCGGCGGCTCGTCGGTGGCGGAATCACTCGGTGGCCGGCGACTGCTGCAGGACAGCCAGGACCCGCTCGAACGCAAGATCCTGAACGTCGTCGAGGAGATGGCGATCGCCTCGGGCACGGCGGTGCCGCCGGTCTACCTGATGGAGCGGGAGAGCGGGATCAACGCGTTCGCGGCGGGCTACACGCCGTCCGACGCGGTGATCGGCGTCACGCGGGGCTGTGTCGAGCAGCTCTCGCGCGACGAGCTGCAAGGCGTCGTGGCCCACGAGTTCAGCCATATCCTCAACGGCGACATGCGGCTGAACATCCGGCTGATCGGGATCCTCCACGGCATCCTCGTCATCGGGATGATCGGTTACTACGTGCTGCGCACGGCGGCGTACAGCCGCCGCGGCAAGGACAGCGGCGGCGCGGCCATCCTGGCCATCGGGGCCGGACTGGCCGTCGTCGGCTTCGCCGGCACGTTCTTCGGCAACCTGATCAAGGCCGGAGTGAGTCGCCAGCGCGAGTACCTGGCCGACGCCTCGGCGGTGCAGTTCACGCGGGACCCGCAAGGTGTCTCCGGCGCGCTGAAGCGCATCGGTGCCGCGAAGTCGCTGGTGGAGAACCCGGCGGCGGTCGAGGTCAGCCACATGTTCTTCGCCCGGGGCATCGCGAGCGGGTTCAGCTCGATGTTCTCGACGCATCCGCCGTTGCCGGATCGCATCCGGCGCATCGACCCCGGCTGGGACGGCAACTACCCGCCGCCGCTGGAGCTGGTCGCGCCGCCGCCCACCGCCGACAAGACCGAGCAACGCGGGTTCGACGTCGGCAAGCTGGTCACGGGCGCCGCGATCCTGGCCGGTGCAGCCGGGGCGGCGGGCGCAGCCGAGGGCAGGGGGGTCACCGAGCAGGTCGGCAACCCCACACCCGAGCACGTGGCCTACGCCGCCGAGGTCGTCCGCGAGCTGCCCGAGCCGATCGCCGCCGCCGCGCGCGAGCCCTACGGAGCGCGCGCGGTCGTCTACGCCATGCTGATCAACCGTGACGCCGACGCCCGCGCCGTGCAGCTCGAGCGCGTCAGCGGCCGCGCCGATCCGGGCGTGGCCACGTTGACCCGCGAGTTGTTGCCGTTGGTCGAGGAGCTGGACGCGCGCGCGAGGCTGCCGCTGGTCGATCTGGCGATCCCCGCGCTGCGCGAGCTGTCCCCAGCGCAGTACACGGTCTTCCGCGACAACGTCACGGCGCTGGTGCAGGCCGACGATCGGATCGACCTGTTCGAGTGGGTGCTGCAACGCGTTCTGCTGCACCATCTCGATCCGCAGTTCGACGCCGTCGCACCGACCCGGGTTCAGTACTACGCGTTGAAGCAGCTGGGCGGTCCGGTGGGCACGTTCCTCTCCGCGCTCGCATGGGCCGGGAACGAGGGCGAGGCCCAGGCCGGACAGGCCTTCGACGCGGGCAGCGGGTGCCTGGAGATCGCCGAGATGCACCTGCTCGACAAGGACAATGCGGATCTCTCCGCGCTGGACGCCGCACTCGAGGTGCTCGACACCGTCAGCTTCGCCTGCAAGCGCGAGCTGCTCGAGGCCGCCGCGGCGTGCATCCGCCAGGACCGCAAGGTCTCGCTTGAAGAAGCGGAGTTGTTCCGCGGCGTGGCCGACTCGCTGGGTTGCCCGGTGCCGCCGTTTCTAGGCGCTGCCCCCGGGGACCTGTCAGCCGGGTAGGCAACCTGCATGGCCGGACGCCGTCGCCGTCGCCTATCTGCTAGGGTCCGCGCTCGTCGAGCCGTCGAAGTCCCAGCCGATGGGCCGCGTCGCGCGCCCGATCGAGCTCCGCGGGACGCAGCATGCGGCCGATCTCGGGGAAGCGCTCCGCGCCGACCTTGCCTGCCGGGTGGTACTGGCCCATCAGGTTGAGGTACGTGTCCTGCCCCAGCTCGTCGACGATCCAGCGCAGGATGGCGCGCGTCTCGTCGAGCAGTCCCGGCATCACTAGGTGCCGGATGAGCATGCCGCGCTGCGCCAGGCCCGCCTCGTCGACGACCAGCGGACCGACCTGCTCGTGCATCGCGCGGACCGCCGCGCGAGCGGTCTCGGGATAGTCGTCGGCCATCAGGTAGGTCTTGCTCGCCTTGCGCGACCACAGCTTGAAGTCCGGCATGTAGATGTCGACGATGCCGTCCAGCAGCTCGATGCTCTCCAGCGAGTCGTAGGCGCTCGTGTTGTAGACGATCGGCAGTGTGAGTCCGCGCTCGACGGCCACGACGACGGCTTCCAGGACCTGCGGCACGACGTGCTCGGGCGTCACGAAGTTAATGTTGTGACAGCCCTGCTGTTGCAGGTCGAGCATCATGGCGGCGATCTCGTCGCCGGTTGCCCCGGGCGCCACAGGCCCGGCCTTGACGCCCTGGCTGATGTCGTAGTTCTGGCAGAATACGCAGCGCAGGTTGCAGTGCGCGAAGAAGATCGTCCCCGAGCCTCGGCTGCCTCTGAGGCAGTCCTCCTCGCCGTGATGCGGACCGTGACTGGCGACCACCGCGTGACGGCCCGTCTTGCAGACGGACCAGCGACCCTCGAGCCGATCGACCCCGCAAGCGCGCGGACAGGTCCTGCAGTCGGCCAGCATCGCCACGGCGTGGTCCGCCCGGCGGCACAGCTCGAGGATCCCGAGCTTCCGATAGGCGGGCTCGAACCGTTTCATCACCTCACCCCGATTCCCATGTTTCGAGCATACTCCCGTGGACCCTGAGGCTCTTGGATCGTTTGGTTTCCTTCGGGGAGTGCCCGTCCTGAGCCAGTCGAAGGAAAGTGCTTGACGACGACGCGCGGGAGGCTCAGGTCAGCGGCAGCCGATTCGCTCTCTGGACGCGACGCAATCGGCGCAGGATCTTGTCGGGTCGCGCGAACCGGTAGATCTCTACCTCGACTTCGATGCCGTCGGCCTCGTCGAAGACCTCCTGCATCGCGACCAGGCGTCCATTGCCCTCGAAGGCGATGTAGGTCTCGTCGTCTGCCGCCTCGACGACCTTGATCGCGGAGATCGAAGGAATGTGACGAATGAGCGTCTCGGTATCGAGCACTCGCGCCTCGCGAAGCTCGTCCCTGGACGCACGTAGCGCGTCGACCCGGTCGTTCAGCTTCGCAAGGGCCGTCCCCCGATCGATCGGGTGCACCTGATGCAGCGAGAAGAGCGGCACGGTTGCCGTCACCTTGTCCTCGCGATGGCGATGGATGTCGACCACGACCTTCGCCAGCAGCGCGTCACGATTGCTGAGTTGGAACAACTCCGCGCGCTTTTCCGCGAGATAAGAAATGAGGCGAGTGAAGCTGCCCACTATCCGGCGTGTCGCAGGGCGTGGTCGAGACCGGCCCGGACGGCCGCGATCTGCGCCTGGTTGCAGATCTCCGGCGTCACGTCGGCGCTGTCGGGATAGACTTCGGTCGTGGTGGTGAACCGTGCCCCGGTGACGCCGGCGCAGAGACCGAGCTCCCGCAACGGATAGTTGATGACACCCGTTTGTGTGACATCCGATCCGATGATCTGCCCCTTCGCGTCGGCGGGGGCAATGTGTGTCACCTGCTGCACACCCGCGATGATGGCCGCCTGGAAATCAGGTTGCGGATTCTCCGTGTCACCGACGGTGTAGAAGCCATCGGGGACGTGGCCCGGCTCGAAAGGCTTACCGTCTCGAGCGGCCAGGGCCGGACGGAACTCCTGTTCGTCGCTGTCGGTCGTCTCGTGCAGGTCGATGTGCACGAGAAACTCGGCCGAGTCGCCGGACAGCGCTTGGACCAGTCCGATGAGCGCCGCGGACTCTTCAGCCGGACTGTCCGGAACGAACGAACGGTTGGGGTCGATGGCAGACGGGTTCCAGCGATGGATGACCTCGTAACCCCATGGACTGACGCAAGGCACGACCAGTAAGTTGACGCGGTCGGCATAGGACGGCGCGACGGTTTCGAGAAACGCGAGCGCTCCCTGAACGCCGCTCGTCTCGTATCCGTGGATCCCGCCCGTCACGAGCGCCCACGGCTGTCCGCACACGGGAGCCTCGCACTGGACGGCGAACAACGGGTAGCGCTGTGGATCGATGCCGAGCGCGCCGTAGGTTTCGACCTGGAAGGGCGCGCCGAGACGATCGAGTTTCCGGATCACCTCGTCCTTGTAGCTGCGCTGGATCTTGCAGCGTTCGAACCAGGCGGCCTTCTCGGTATCGGTCCAGGGCTCTCCGGGCGTGCCTATCGAGTAGTAACGTTGCATGGTTCGGTCACCCAGGCTAGCACGGGCGCATCTGTCGTATCCTTCCCGTCGGAGGTGCGCCCATGCAACGGATCTTGGTCGGGTTCCTGTCTTGCTGGATTCTCACGGTCGGTGCGCTCGCCGAGGACGGCGGGCACGCGCTGCGGGACGCCGCGCGTGCGGGCGACCGGGCCACCGTGGAACGGCTCGTGGAGGCCGGCGCGGACGTCAACGCCAAGACCAGCTACGGCGCGACCGCGCTGTCCTACGCGGCGGACAAGGGACACGTCGAGATCGTGCGCTTCCTGCTCGAGCGCGGAGCCGACGTCAACGCCACCGACTCGTTCTACAACGCGACCCCGGTGCTCTGGGCTTCCTTCAACGAGCACGTGGAGATCGTCGAGCTGCTGCTGAGCAAGGGCGCGACCGGCGCCGACTCCGTGCTCAGTACGGGCGTTCGCTCGAACAACGCGGCCCTGGTCGCGGCCACCCTGAAGAGCGAGAGCGTCACGCGGGACGGCATCGCCGCAGCGCTGGCCGCCGCGCGCAACGCCGACGAGCCGGCGGAAGAGATCGTCGCGATGCTCGAGGCGGCGCGGGGCGAGGAGATCGAAGCCGAGCCCGAGGGCGACGCCGTCACGGTCGAGGCCGAGGTGCTGGGGCGCTACGTCGGCAAGTTCCAGAACGAGCAGCTCGGGATGGAGCTCCAGGTGCGGGTGGAAGAAGGCAAGCTGATCGCGCAGGTGGTCGGCCAGAACCCGTTGACGATGCGTCCGCTCTCCGAGACTCGCTTCCAGGCGATCGAGTTCTCCCAGGTGGAGCTGTCCTTCTCCGGGACGGAAGAGTCAATCACCACCGCGACCGTTCACCAGGGCGGCCAGACCTTCGACTTCCCGCGGATCGTGGAGTCGGCCGAGGCCGAGCCCGAGGAGGAGGCGCTGCCGCCGCTTCCCGCCGTCGAGCGCACCGCCGCGCAACCGTGGCCTTCGTTCCGCGGCACCAACGCGTCCGGAATCGGAGACGGGCAGGGGGCGCCCACGGAGTGGGACGTCGCGAGCGGCAAGAACATCCTGTGGAAGACCCCGGTCCCCGGGCTCGCCAATTCGAGTCCGATCATCTGGGGCGACAGGGTGATCGTGACCACCGCCGTCAGCGAGGCGGAGGACGACACGTTCCGGACCGGGCTCTACGGCGACGTCGATTCGGTCGAGGACCTGTCCGTTCACGAGTTCAAGGTGCTCGCCCTCGACCGAAGCAGCGGCGAGATTGTCTGGGAGCGCACGGCCGGCAAGTCGGTGCCGGGGGCCAAGCGCCACCTCAAGTCCACCCAGGCCAACTCGACCCCGGTCACGGACGGCAAGCGCGTCGTGGCCCTGTTCGGTACGGTCGGGCTGCTCGTCGCCTACGACATGAAGGGCAAGCTGCTGTGGGAGACGGATATCGGCGTGCTCGACGCCGGTTGGTTCTACGACGAGACCTACCAGTGGGGGCACGCGAGCTCGCCGGTGATCCACGACGGGCTGGTGATCGTCCAGGCCGACATCTACAAGGACTCGTTTCTTGCCGCCTACAAGCTGAAGAACGGGAAGCAGGCCTGGAAGACGATGCGCGACGAGATCCCGACGTGGGGCACGCCGACGGTCCATCGCGGCAAGCATCGCGACGAGCTGATCACGAACGGCACCACGATCCGGGGCTACGACCCGAAGACCGGCAAGGAGCTGTGGACTCTCGGACCGAACTCCGAGGTCACGGTGGCGACGCCGATCGTCGCCAACGAGCTGATCTACGTCACCGCGGGCTACCCGCCGGTGCAACCGGTCTACGCGATCCGCCCCGGACAGAGCGGCGACCTGTCGCTCGCCGAGGAAGCCACGTCCAGCGATGCCGTGGCCTGGAGCCATGCACGCGGCGGTACCTACATGCCGACGCCGATCGCCTACGGCGGCCACCTCTATACCTGTGCCAACGACGGGAGGCTCACGGCCTACGACGCGAAGACCGGCGAGCGCGTCTACCGTCAGCGTGTCGGCGCCGGCACCTACACCGCGTCGCCGATCGCCGCGGACGGGAAGCTCTACTTCACGACGGAAGAAGGTGACGTCATCGTCGCCCGTGCCGGAGCGACGTACGAAGAGCTGGCCCGCAACGAGATGGACGGGGTGTGCATGAGCACGCCCGCGATCTCGGACGGCATGCTCGTCGTGCGCACGCAGAATCACGTCTACGGAATCCGCGAGTCGAGCGGAGGCGCTTCGGGGAACTGACCGCCCCACCGGACAGTTATCGATCGCGAAACCGTCAGTACTTCTATCGTCGGTCGCGCTATTCGTAGAACCTCCGATCGGAGACCCCGACAATCGGGTGACAGCCGTGTTGCGACGATGGTCGGGAGTCGTTCCGAGGGCCTATATTCTGCGTGGAGATGGCTCGCACACAATCGCTCCTGCTGTTCTTCCTCTGCTGCGTCACCGGCGCGTGGGCGCAGACCCCGGTCGTCGGTCCGGTCTCCGGAACGTGGACTCTCGCCGGCAGTCCCTACCGCGTCCTGTCCTCCGGAGTCACCGTTGACGCACCGGCCGGGTTGACCATCGAGGCCGGCGTCGTCGTCGAGTTCGAGACGGGCGCCTCGCTGATCGCGACCGGCGACGTGCGGGCCGAGGGAACGGCCGGCAACGAGGTGATCCTGCGCGGCACGAGCCAGCCGGGCTCGGCGGGAGACTGGAATGGAGTCGTGCTCGAGAGCGGTACGCACGAGTTCGTGAGCACGCGATTCTCCGACGCGTCCACCGCCGTCGACTCCGGCTCGGGCGGTGACGTCGACCTGACCCTGCAGGACTGCACATTCAGCGGAAGTTCGATGGGGCTGTTCCACAGCGGCGGCGGAGCGCTCTTTGTGGCCGACTCGAGCTTCTCGAACGTCGGCGCCGGCATCGGCCTCGGCTCCGGTCTCGGTCCGAACGTGACGATCCGGGACAACGCCTTCTCCGACTGCAACGAGGCGATGCTGATGAATGCTGCGGCCTCGCCGTCGCTCGGCGGCAACACCGCCTCGGGTTGCACGGTCAACGGCACGCGGGTGTTCAGCTCCGGATCGATCACCGGCGCCGCGATCTGGGCTGCCGACGGGATGCCGCGTGTCGTCACCGACGAGCGCGTGACGATCGCCTCGGGCGCCGGCCTGACGATCGAGGCCGGTGCGGTGGTCAAGTTCCAGGACGGTTTCGACGTGGCGGGCCTGTCGGTCGAGGGCAGCCTGAACATCGACGGCACGCCGGGGAACCCGGTCGTCCTGACCTCATTGCTCGACGACTCGGTGTCGGGCGACACCAACGGCGACGGGGCGGCATCGTCGCCGTCGGTCGGCGACTGGGCCGGGGTCGAAAACGCGAGCGGTTCGGCGAGTTTGACTTCGACGCACGTCGGCTGGGCCAACACGGGCATCGACTCCGGCAGCGGCGGGGGCGCGGACCTGACCGTCGAGGATTGCACCTTCACCGACGCATCGATGGGGCTGTTCCACGGCGACGCCGGGTCTCTCTCGGTCACCGGCTCGAGCTTCTCGAACGTCGGCGCCGGCATCGGCCTCGGCTCCGGTCTCGGACCGAACGTGACGATCCAGGACAACGCTTTCTCCGACTGCAACGAGGCGATGCTGATGGGCGCTGCGGCCTCGCCGGTGCTTGGCGGCAACCGCGCCGCGGGTTGCACGCTCAACGGTGTCCGGGTCTTCGACACAGGGCCGATCACCGGATCGGTCACGTGGGACGACGACGGGTTGCCTCGCGTCGTCGAGGACGCGACGATTCACGTTGCAGGATCCGGCAGCCTGACGCTCGAGGCCGGTGCTGTGGTCAAGCTGCTCAACGGCCTGGGCGGTGCCGAGCTGAACGTCGCGGGCAGCCTCGTCATCAACGGCACGTGGGCCCGTCCCGTCGTCTTCACATCCCTGCTGGACGATGCCGTGCTCGGCGATACCAACGCCGACGACGACGCCACGTCGCCCGCACCCGGTGACTGGGGCAGGATCGACGTCAGCGCGGGGACGGCCACGATCGACGGAGTCGTCGCGACCTGGGCCGCAGCCGGGGTCGCCGGGACCTCGGGTACGACGCTCGAGATTCGGAGCAGCCGCTTCCAGCACTGCTGGACCGGGCTCGAGGTACTGGGGGCGGACGGTTTCCTCCATGACAGCGTCGTCACCGAGAACCTCACCGGAGTGACGATCGACGCCTCGACGGACTTCGTCCTCGGTGACGTCGGGGACCCGGATCCGGTAAGGCACGGCCTCAACGACCTCTTCTGCAACGGCAACGCGGACGTGCAGTACAACGGGCCGGGAATCCTGGCAGCGCAGAACAACTGGTGGGGCGAGGATCCACCCGACGCGTCCGAGATCGTCGTCTTCGGCGGCGGCGCGGTCGACACCTCCGGTTATCGTCTCGGCCCGATCCACGACCTCGTCGGGATCGGCTTGGAACGTCCGTCGGAGTCGGAGATCGCGCTGGGCTGGCCCACGGTGACGACGTGCACCGCCTACCGCGCGCAGCGGTCGCTCGACGTGCAGTTCACGGACATCGACCTCGACATGCTGCTGCCCCCGGGATCCACCGGCTTCACCGACATCGCCAATCCCGGCGAGCAACTCGTGTTCTACCGCGTCCTTCCGGAATAGCCGCCGGCCTGACGCGGCCGGCGGCATCTCGGAGCTACTTCTCTTCGTTCGCCAGGTCGTTCAACAAGGCAGCCGCGATCAGCGCCCACATCAACGGCGCATCCGCCGCGTCCGGTTCGACGACCAGCCGCATCTGGTTGCCCCCCGACAGCAGGCCGCCCAGGCCCGAGAATCCACGTTCGATGCGACCCACGGTCTGGTCGCCGCTGAGCACGGCGAGTGTCCACGGCTTGAGTAGCTGATTCTGCACGATGAGCCGGCGGCCGGTTCCGGTGCACGAACAGACTTCGTACTTGCGCCAGACGAGACTGAAGCGCCAGGCCGTCCAGGCGACCATCAGGCCGCGCTCGTCGAAGATGCCGATCCGCTCGCGGGCCAGCCCTTCCTCGCGCTGGAACTCCCAGCGTTCGCCGCCCAGCGAGTCGAAGATGTCGAAGTGCAGGTCGGGGACGCTGAAGATGTCGCGGTTGGTCATGTTCTGCAGCATTTCGTTTTCGCGCTGCTTCACGGTCCCTATCGGGCTCCCGTCCGGACCGAGGATCGAGTACTCGCGCCGGAACATCCCGCCGAACAGTTGCTTGGCGCCGCCCTCCTGGCGCAGGACCACCTGACGCAGATCGCCGATCGCCCCCGCGCTCGCGGCGGGGGACGCCTCGGCGTGGAGATCTTGCTCGTAGATTCCCTGCGCGACGCCTCCGACGGCGGCGTCGGAGGAGCTGCCGGCGCCCGGTCCGACCTGGCCCTCTTCACCCAGCGCGTCCGTCATCTGTCGGCGCTCCGCCTCTTCCTGCACCTGGCGCTCGAGGCGTATCGTGACGAGCCGACGCACCTGCTCCCATTCGTGTCCGTCGATCTCACCGTTTCCGTCCATGTCGAAACGGGCGAGGATGGCGGGGTCGGCGGCGATCAGTTCGCGAATCCGGCGTAGCTCCTGACGCAGGCGATTCGAATCGGGCATAGGTGGCTCCTCGTCTTCAGGGCAAACCTAGATCCGAGTCGAAGCAGAATCAAAGGAGCGTGGGAAACAGACCGGGGCGTTCGCTGCGCAATGGGCGCCGCCCGTCGGAACCCGGGCGGCGCCTCCTCTTCCGGGGTTTCCTTACGGACAGGTCCCCGTATCGTCGCGCATCACGTTCCCGCATGTGTTGGATGGGACGCCCGGGTTGCGGATGCCGCCGGTCGAGTCGCCCCAGCTCCCCTCGGTCTGCGCGAGGTCGCTGGAGAGGACCAGGAACCACTGGTTGCCGTCGGGAAGATCCACGAACTGCGCCACACCGCTGTCGCCGAGATCGCAGGCGCTCCCCAGCGGCGTGTAGGACGACACGTTGTCGAGGTCGCCGTAGATCGCGTGGTACTCGGCGTCCGAGCACTGGCCGACGGCCCACAACAGCTCGATCACACTGCCGTCGAAGGCCAGCCGATCGACGATGATGGCAGGGCCCGGCGGCGGCTCAAGCGTCGGATTGAAGAACGGCTTCTCGTATGCGCCTCGATCGCAACGTACCGCGCCGGCACCGTTCTGCGGGCGAACGATGTGACGTTGGTCGTCGGCGACCGCCGGGCCCGTCAGGCCCCAGCACCCGGGGTCGGCGCTGTCGACGGCGGGATTCCCGGGATGCGGGCCGAGCAGCGCGTGCGTGCGCGTCGGGCCGCCGTTGAACTGCAGGGGACCCAGATTGGCCGTCGTGTTGGGTCGATCGACGGGAAACGGATGGATGAAGTTACAGGTATTGCCCGAGTCCAGGTTGTACCCGGCCGAGGTCAGCCCCGACGGGATGTCGCAGTTGACGGGCCCGTTGGCCTGGACGATCGTGTTCTTGGCGAAGACGTTGCCCGAGCCGTGATTGAATAGACCTCCGCCGCCGACGCCGGAGTTGTTGAGTGTGAGCGTCGAGAACACGACGAACAGGGTGCCGCCCCCATCGATCTCGATCCCGCCGCCGCCGGCCTCCGCGTAATTATCGCTGAGCGTGGAGTTGGTCACGTACAGCTCGGACGCCGATCCGGTCGTGACCATACCGCCACCGGTGGTCGCAGCCGTGTTGGATGCGGCCAGACTGTGTTCGAAGTGCAATGTGCCTTCGTTCATCATCCCGCCGCCGCGTGGGTCGGCGATGTTGTTCTCGACCAGGCAGTTCTCACAGGTCAGCGTCCCCGTGTTGTACGCGCCGCCACCGCGTGTCGCGTTGTTGTCGACGATCTGGCTTCCGGTCAGGTTCGCGACGGCGTGGTTGAGCAGGCCGCCTCCGTCCACGGCGCTGTTGAAGTCGAACCGCGTGAGGTCGTCCGCCGTCAACAGTCCCTGGACATGCGCCGCGCCGCCACCGTGGCCCAGATCCGTGACGTTGTCGTTGAAGCGCACGTCCGTGATCGTGACGTTGTTCAGTGAGTACATGCCGCCGCCGTCTCGCTCGGCTCGGTTGCTGAAGATGATTCCGTGGTTCAGATGCAGCGTCGCGCCGTTGTCGGGGACGGTGCCGTGGAAGATGCCGCCGCCGTCCAGGGTGCCCGTGCGGTTGTTGCCGATCTCGAAGTAGTTGAGGACCGCGGTCTTTTCGTTGAACAGTCCGCCCCCCTCGCGTCCGGCGAAGTTGTCATGCCACTGCGAGGCGGTCGAAGTCAGCGACCATTGGTTGTAGGTGCCGCCGCCCTCGGCTCCCGCGGTGTTGGTGAGGAACACACAATCGTCGACCACGGCGACGTTCCGGTTGTACAGCCCACCGCCACGGCCGGAGAGCGTGGGCGCGAAGTTCTGGGCCGCGTGCACCCTGAGCATGGTCAGCAGGCCGTCGTTCAGTACGGCTCCGCCGAGGGTTGCCTGATTCTGGTTCAGCTCCACGTCCGCCACCGCCACGTCGGCCGTCGCCGAGACGCGGATCCCTGCTCCGCCGTCGAGGCCCGAGACATCTCCGTTCCGGATCGTCAGCAACGAGATGTCCGCGACCACCGTCGAGAGAGCCGGGTCGAAGTCGAACACACGCGAACCGTTCGCGCCGTCGACGATCGTGGCGTCGACTCCGCCGCCGATGATGTGGACCGATTCGAGGACGTCGAAGTCGCCCGTGGCGTTGCCGTTCTCACCCGTCCCGAGAATCGTGATCGTGTAGATTGCCGGGGGGATGAAGATGGTGTCGACGCCCGAGCCTCCCACACAATCACCCAGCGTGGTGTCCGTATTCAGGTTCGAGTTGTGCAGTGCCTCGCGAATCGAACACTTGAAGTCGTTGGGCGTCACATCGTCTAAATGCGTGCTGACGGTGATCGTGGCGGCGTGCAGCGCGGGGGCCAGCAACACGGCCAGCGCCGCCGCGGCCAAACGCGAGGTCGTCGTTGAATAGGTCTTTGTGTTTTCAAACTTCATAGCGTCTCTCCAAACACGCGTCGTTCCGGGACGCGCCGTTGATGGCGGGGCATACCCCTGCATCGCAAGGCGAGTGCCAGCCGCGCCGCCCACGACGAAGGGTCTCGTTGGGCCGGAAAAGCGCTGGATGTGAGACAAACGGGGAGATTCGGAGGGGTGCGCGATCGCGGGAATACGGAACATGTGGAGATCTTCCACAGATTAGCGCGGCCTCGCTGGATTCTCGGATACAGTGTGTGGAGCCGCCGCAACCGAGGGGAAGAGTGCATCGTCCGCAGCTCAGCATCGCGATCAGCCTGGGTCTCCTGCTGGCATCATGGCCGGCATCTCCGACCCTGGCGGACGCCTGCCGGCCGATCGAGGCCAAGGCCTGCACGCTCTGGTTGCGCGGCGAATCGGCGCCGCGAGCTTCGGCGTCCTGCAGCGACGAAGCCTGGAGCCGGCATCTGACCTTCGAGCAGCCGAAGCGGTTCTCCGACTCGGACAAGGACGGCTGGGCCGAGACTGTGCTGTCCTTCCGCTTCCCCCCGGAAGCCGGATGCGGTTGCGTCTTCTTCCGCATCCACTATGCGGAGAATTCGACGAGGCACTCCGCGCACATCGGAAACTCCGCCACCAATAATGGTTTCGGCGGCGATGCGGGGACGGTGCCCACGCTGAACTACGCCGAGGCGCACATGGGTGGGCCCAGCCTGATGCTGTTCTCCGGCGGGGCCCCCGGCGAGCGCGTCCGCGACACCCTCGATCCGTTCGCGCACCACGACACCGACCTGCTGCTGAAGCTGCCGGACATGGAGGGGCGGACGCTGGAGATCGAGGTCTGCGACCAGTCCTTCGCCTTCGCGGTCGCCGGGTCGGACGGGCCCGCGCTGCAGGGCTCGCTCGAGACTCCGCTGCACCGCCACTCGTTCGTCGTCAACGCCCGGTCGAGGATCTACGCGGCGTTCAACCGCGTCATCCGCGACAAGAACGGCGCGCCCAACCAGGGTCGCGTCGGGTCCGGCGTCGAGCGTGTGGAGTTCTTCCTCAGTCCGTAGCGGCTGCCGCGGGTCGGCCGAAGTCGAGCAGCAGCACGTCCTCGGGCGAGGCGATCGCGTAGTCGAGCCGCGTGCCGCGTTCGCTGAGCGACAGCCACGGCAGCAGGCGGTTGGGTTCGAACGAGTGCACACGGACGGTTGCGCCGTGATCCACGTCCAGATGCTGGATCTCGTTCCCGTGCACGAACAGCAGCGCGCGAGTGTCGCCGATCCAGGCCGGGGCCTCGCCGAACGTCGTCAGCCGCTCGTAGGCGCCCGTGCCGAAGTCGTACATCACGATCCCGTTGGCGACGCCGAGCAGTCGCTCCCCGTCCGCGGACCACGACCACGGAACGAACGGCGCCTCGAACGGCGCCAGCTCGACGGGTGAGCTCGGCTCCGTGGTCGGACTGCCCGCGCCCAGTGCCAGCAGGTAGCCGCCCCCACCCTGGACGCCGAACGTCAACGAGTTGCCGTCCGGCGACCAAACGGGAAACGTCGCGTCGCGTCCCGGAAGATCGGTCCGCTGCAGCAAGTCGCCGCCGTCGGGGCGCACGGTCCAGATCTCCATCGAACCGGAGGCGTCGGAACGGAAGGCGATGAGATCGCCGGCGGGGGACCAGCGGGCGCCCTCGTCGGTCGCCGGCCCTTCGGTCAGCAATCTCCAGGCGGTCGGATCCTTCGCGGACGAATCCAGGACGCGCAAGTCTCGGTCCGGGCCGCCGGTAAACACGACGGCGCCGTCGCGTGGCGACCGGTGTGGAAAACGCGCGAACGAATTGAACTGTCGGTCGCGCGTCGGGGCGCCGGCAAAGCGTCGCTTCTCCGGGTCGAACCGAACTCGTGACAGGTTTTCCGACGCCTCGGCGCTGATCAGCAGTCTGCCGTGCCGGCGAGCGGAAGACAGACGGAAGAAGTCGGACATCAGGCCGCGGGTCAGGGGGCGCGGTTCGTCGCGGGCCCGGCCGGACTCTTCATCGATCTCGACGCTCCACAGGTCGGGCCTGCCGCCGCGGTCGCTACCGAAGTACAACGTCTTCCCGTCATGGGACCAGGCGGCCGACCACTCGACCGCGTCGTCGTCGGTCAGCGGGACGAGGTCGCCTCCACCCGCGGGAATCGTCGCCAGATCCGGCTGCCCGCCGACGGTGACCGGGAACGCGATGCGTTGCCCGTGAGGCGACCACGCCAGGTCGCGGGCCAGGCGGGTGCTGGAGAAGATCGTGCGCGTCGTGCCCGTCGCGAGATCGATCCCGGTCAGCCGCGCGCGCGTGGGTTCTCGGCAAGCGATCTCACGTGAGTCCGGCGACCAGTCGACCGCCACGCATTTCCGGTAGGACGAGCGACCGCCCCGTTCCAGGTCGAGGACCTCCATCAAGCCGCCGGGCCCCGTCGCGACCTGCCTGCCGTCGGGCGCCGGGACGACGTCCGTGTGCAGCGGGCTGATCGCGATCGTGTCCCCCCGGCGCGACTCGCGCTGCGCGGGATCGACGGGGCTCACCACCAGTCGGTGCACCCCGTCTCGCTCGACGACGTAGGCCATCCGCTGCCCGTCCGGCAACAGCGCTGCCGGTCCGATGCGGTCGGGGTCCGTCGCGATCGTCGTCATGCGTCCCCGGAGGAGTCCGAGCTGCGGAGGAGGGACCCACGGTTCTTGCCCGGTCTCTTGCAACCGGATCCAGCCGACGACTGCCAGCAGGGCGATCGCCAGGAAGAAAGCCGGCATGACGTACCGCATGCGAAGGAACGGGAACGGCGTCCGGGTCGACACCACGTCACCGTCGGAGAGGAAGCCCTCGAGCGCGTTCGCCATCGCACCGGCGCCGGCGTAGCGCTGCTCGGGGTCGCGCGCCATGGCCCGCTCGCAGATCGCGACGAGCCCGTCGGGCGTCGAAGGCGCCAGCTCGGCCAGGGGGCGCGGCGGCCCGGCACGGACCTGATCGACAACCTCGGCCGCGAGCTCTCCGGAGTACGGCGCCTCGCCCGCCAGCATGGCGTACAGCACCGAGCCCAGGCCGTACACGTCCGTCCGCACGTCGAGGCGTCCGCCTTCGGCCTGCTCCGGAGCCATGTAGGCCGGCGTTCCCAGGACGTGGGTCGTCAGCGAGTCGTCATCGTCACTCAGCTCGCACACCAGTCCGAAGTCGGTGACCCGCGGGCGATGGTTCGACTCGAGCAGGATGTTCTCCGGCTTGATGTCACGATGGATGAAGCCGGCCTGGTGTGCGTGCTCGAGCGAGAGCGCGACCTTGCGGGCGACGGTCGCCGCGGTCTGCGGCGGCACGGGGCCGCGTTGAATCTGTTCGGCCAGCGAGGGGCCACGGACGAGGTCCATCGCGAAGTAGACCAGGTCGTCTTCCTCACCCGCGGAGAACACGGTGACGATGCCCTGGTGCCGCAGGCGGCCCGCCGCCCGTGCTTCCTGCAGGACCTTCGTTCCGGACGCGGTCCGGTGCACCAGCTCCGCCGGCAAGACCTTCAGCGCCACGTGTCGGTCGAGAGAGAGCTGGATCGCCTCGTAGACCACGCCGGCGCCGCCGCGGCCGATCTCGCGAATCAGGCGGAATTCACCCAGCGTCCGCGGCAGCGTCAGCTCGCAGGCCAGCTTCGCCTCGAGCGCGCGCGCGCGCTCCGCCAGCCGGTCCACCTCGTCTCGGCGAAGGTCCCCGCTCGTGACCAGGCTCTCGACCAGCGTCATGTGACCGGCGCGCGCCGCCCGCGCGTGCACCGAGATTCGGTCCATCGACAGCCGTTGCCGGGAGAGGACCAGGTCGGCCAGCAGACGCTCTTCCTGGGTCAGCACGGCGGCGCGCCCTATTCGATGGTCTTGAGCTTCGAGTACAGCGTGCCGCGATCGATGCCGAGCATGCGAGCGGCTCGGAGCTTGTTGCCCCGCGTGATCTCCAGCGCGCGTTGGATGGCCTGCATCTCGGCCTCCTTCAACGTTCCGCCCTTCAGCGCGACCAGCTCCGAACGCAGCAGGCGCTCGGGAAGGTCCTGCACGCCGATAGTGTCGCAGCGCAGCGCGACCAGGGCGCGGAGCACGTTCTCGAGCTCGCGGACGTTCCCGGGCCAGGGATAGGAGATCATCTTCGCCAGCGCCGGGTCCGAGATCTTCGGCGCCGGTCGCTCGTCCACCAGTCCGTCGAGCAGCACGGCCGACAGTTGCGCGATGTCCTCGGTCCGCTCGCGCAGCGGCGGAAGCCGCAGGGTCAGCACGTTCAGGCGGTAGTACAGGTCCTCGCGAAACTTCCCCTCGGAGACCTGCGCCTCCAGGTCGCGATGGGTCGCGGCGATGATGCGCACGGAAACGCGGATCGTCTGGCGCCCGCCGAGGCGGCGTAGCTCGCCCGATTGCAGCACACGCAGAAGATCGACCTGCATGCGCGGGCTCATCTCTCCGACCTCGTCGAGGAACAGCGTGCCGCCGTCGGCGACCTCGACGAGACCGGGCTGCGTCCTGTCCGCGCCGGTGAAGGCGCCGCGCTCGTAGCCGAACAGCTCGCTCTCCAGCAGGGTCTCGGACAGGCTGGCGCAGTTGAGTGCAACGAACGTCTCGTCGGCGTGCGGGCCGCGGGAGTGGATCAGTCGGGCCGCGAGGTCCTTCCCCGTTCCGGTCTCTCCGAGGATGACGACCGACTCCTTCGTGGGCACGATCATGTCCAGCTGGCGATAGACCTGCTGCATCGCAGGGGACTCGCCGACGATGTCCCCGTAGTGCTCGCGTCGTTCGTGCTCCATGCGCTCGCGTCGCACGGTCTCCTCGGCCGTGGCCAGCGCCCGCGTGGTGTCGCGATGCAGGTTGGCGTTCTGCAGCGCGGAGGCGGCCTGAGCCGCGAACAACTCGCACAGCTTTCCGTCGTCCTGCAACACGAACGGGCTGTCGCCGCGCTGGTCGAGGTACAGCACGCCCAGCGGTCCGTCCGTGCCCGGGATCGGAATGCCGAGCGCACGGTGCACGCCGATCGCGACCAGGCTGCGCGTCGCCGGGTGCTTCGCCGGAAACTCGCCTCGAGCGAACGAGCGCAGCTTCCCCGTCTCGACGACCTCGCGGATCAGCGTGCGAGAGACTTCGAACGCCGGTTGGCGCAGCGGATCGCCGTCCATGTTCTCGGCTGCCGCAAGCTCCAGGTCGTCACCGCGGACCAGCACGACGAAGCCTCGTTCCGCCCCGACGAAACTGCACGCCTCGTGCAACACGATGCGCAGCACCTTCTCCGGGTCGGTCTCGGCGACCAGCCTGCGACTGAGGGCCAGCAGTGCGGTCAGTCGCGCCTCGACCGAACGCTCTTCGTCGGCACCCGCATCGGGGGGAGCGGCAAGCGCCTCGACCTCGTCGGACAGCATCTGCGCCAGGCTCTCTCCGAACGGTCGAAGCTCGGCCTGACGGCTCTTGAACTCGGCAATGGCGGCCTGCAGCTGCCGGCCGGCCCGTTGCTCCTCACCCAGGCGCAGGGAGATTCGCGCCAGGTCGAGCAACGCGCGCCAGCGATCGGGGCCGGCGCCCTGCGCCAGACCGTTCAGATAGTCGATGACCTCGCTGCGGGTCGGCTCCGGGGCTCCTAACGGCTGGAGCCGCACGCGGGCGAACGCCAGCTCCTCGAACGATCGCCCCGCCTGTGATTTCCCCAGGCGGTCGAGGCCGTCGTCGATCAGCCGCATGGCGGCGTCGCGCCGTCCGGCAAGCGCCAGGACGTAGGCCTCCTCGATCAGCGCGCGGGTCGCGGAGACGGTCGGATCCTGCTTGTCGGCCTGGCGTGACTCTGGCAATCGGCACCTGCTTCCCGTGGTTGCGTCCTGTTATACCCCGCATCGTTGGCAGGATGATGAGAAATCCCACAGTGATGAGGATTTCGGCAGTCGTGCCCGGGCGGCTTTTCTTGCCGATCGTGCAACCTTCGCGGGGGCGGCGACGTTCCAGTATGTGCAGTTGCATATACCGGAGCCCCCGTGAGCCTGCCCAACGTCCTGCTGAGCCTGTTGCGCGAGCCGATGTGCGGTACGGACCTGGTCGAGCAGTTTCGCTCGTCCATCCGCCACTTCTGGACCGCGGACCTGAGTCAGATCTACCGCGCGCTCGAGGGGCTCGAGCGCGCCGGCTGCGTGCGGTCGAGATCGGTTCCGTCGCCTAAGGGGCCCGCGCGGCGCATCTACTCGCTCACGGCCGCCGGGCGAGAGAAGCTGATCCGCTGGGTCGAGCAATCGCCGGAGCTGCCGCCGCTCAAGCTCGAGTACCTGGCCCAGCTGTTCTCGGCGACGGCCGCGGCGGACCCCGTTGCGCGCGCGCGCGAGCAGCTCGGGTCGTTGCTGGTCGAGGCGCAGGCCGCGGTGCGCGTGCTCGAGGGCATCGAGTGTGCGATGCAGCAGGTTCCGGGCTATCCCGATCGGATGCCGGCGTCGATCTACTACCCGTGGCTGACCCTGCGCCACGGACTGCACCGCCGTCGCGCGCTCGTCGCGTGGGTCGAGGAGTCACTCGCATCCCTCGAACGCCGCGGCGGCGAAGGGCGAGCCGTGCCCGAGGAAGAGCTGGGCGACCTGGCCGAGTTTCTGCAGCATATGGCGGACGCTCCCGCGAAGCGGACGGACGCATGAAGGAGGTTCCCGAGATGAGTCGAGTCGGCAGCCGCGTGCGAATGGTGTGCATCTTCTTCGTTCTGTTCGCGCTGAGCGTAGGTCTGCCGTCGCTCTCAGCGGAAGTCTCGCGCGAGACCCTGCGCGTTCCGACCGTCGACGAGCTCGAATTGGCGACCGACGTGTACCGCACGGGCGAGGGGCCGGCCCCCGTGATCCTGATCCGCACGCCGTACGGTCGGCGCGGCATGAGCTACCTCGCCGAACCGCTGGCACTGCAGGGGTACGCGGTCGCGGTACAGGATGTGCGCGGGCGCTACGGCTCGGACGGCGAGCACGAGCCGTTCCGCCACGAGCGCACCGACGGCCTGGCGACGTTGCGCTGGCTCGCGAAGCAGAAGTGGTGCGACGGCAACATCGGCATGTGGGGCTCGTCCTACAGCGGGTACGCCGCTCTGGCGGTGGCGGACGCGGAGATCCCCGCCTTCCGCTCGATCTTCTCGATCTCGGGTTGGCTCGACGCGGAGCAGGTCGTGCGCCCCGGAGGCGCGAACCACCTGATGCTCAACCTGACCTGGATGGCAACCCAGCAGGGCCGGGCCCAGCGCAACCTGAACGAGTTCGACATCGACGCCATGTTCCGTCACCTGCCGCTGCGCGACGCGTTGCGTTCGGTCGGCATTCGCAACGAGACGTGGGAGAACCCGGAGTGGATGAACGACCGCTCGGCGGCCATCGAGCTGTCCGCGGTGCGGAGACCGATCTTCCAGCTCACCGGCTGGCACGACATGGTCTACCGCGCGACGCTCGACGCGTGGCGCCAGGTCGCGAGCGGCAAGGGTTCGCCGCACAAGCTCGCCATCGGGCCGTGGTACCACAACCAGTTCCTCTCCGGATCGTGGGAGATCGGTGACGCGGACTTCGGCCGTGGCTCGGGAATGGGCGAGGAGGAAGTGATCGCGCTGTCGTTGCGCTGGTTCGACGCCACGCTGCGCGGGAAGAAGAACGGAATGCTGAAACAGGCGCCCGTCACGTACTTCGTCATGGGCCGCAACGCGTGGCACGAGGCCTCCGCCTGGCCGCCGCCGAAGCTCGCGCGGCAGCGCTGGTATCTCGGCGGCGCCGATGCGGCCAACGGCGCGCAGGGCGCAGGCACGCTCTCGATGTCGCGCCCCGAGGATCCGCGCAGCGACGCGTTCCGCTTCGACCCCGCCGACCCGGTGCCCACGGTCGGCGGCGCGAACTTCTTCTACTTCCCGGAGCAGGTCGGGGTGCGGGACCAGCGCGAGGTCGAGCGGCGCGAGGACGTGCTGGTCTACACGTCGAGTCCGCTCGCCGAGGAGCTGCAGATCACGGGCAACGTCCGCGCCCGCCTGCGCGTCGCGTCCTCGGCGCCCGCCACCGACTTCACGGCGAAGCTGGTCGTCGTCCGACCCGACGGGTACGCGCGCATCGTGGAGGACGGGATCTCGCGCGTCGCGACGCCCGTGGCGGACGAGGCGTTCACGGTGCAGATCGACATCGGCCACACCGCGATCGCCGTGCCGGCGGGGCATCGGCTGCGGCTCGAGGTGTCCAGCAGCAACTTCCCCAAGTACGACCGCAACCCCAACACGGGCGAGGACGCGCACGTCGCGAAGCGCCTCTCCGCGGCGAACCAGACGGTGTTTCTCGGCGGCGACGAACCGTCGTGGCTCGAGCTGCCCGTGCCGAAGCGTCCGCTCGCCGCGAAGGCCGGTCGCAGCGAGCCGCTGATCGTGGCGGCCGCTCCCGGTATGCGAGAGGTCGCCGCCGGGGGGGCGGACGCCGCCGGGGGGGCGGACGCCGCCGGGGGGGCGGACGCCGCCGGCTCGATCGAGAGCGGTCGCGCGTTGCTCGACAACCGCGAGATCGACGATGCGCTGGCCGCGTTCGCGCGCGCCGTCGAGCTGGAGCCCGAGAGCACGGATGCACATTTCTGGCTCGCCCGCGCGAACCTCGCCAAGCTCAACGACGTCGGCATGCTCCGGAAACTCGGCTTCGCCAAGAAGGCGCGAGCGTCCTACCTGCGCTCGATCGAGCTCGACCCGGACAACGTCGACGCTCGCGCCGGGCTCGCGAACTTCTACTTCAACGCGCCGGGCATCGCGGGAGGAGACGTCGACGAGGGTCTGGCCCAGGCGGAAGAGGTCATGAAACGCGACGCGGTGCAGGGCTATCAGCTGATGGCGACGGCCCACATCAAGCGCAAGGAGCCGGACAAGGCCCGCGAGGCGTATCGCGCGGCGATCGCCGCGGATCCGACGAACGTCGACCCGCGCTACCAGCTGGGTCTGCTGTGCCACAGCGAGCAGGCGTGGGAGGAGGCGTTTGCCGTCTTCGAGGCCGCCGTCGAGCAGACGGGCGATCCGCGGTGCCTGTACCAGCTCGGCCGCACCTCGGTCCTGTCCGAGACGCGGCTCGAGCAGGGCAAGCAGGCGTACGAACGTTACATCCGCGAGGCCGAGGGCAGTCAGATCCCGCACGCGCACTGGCGGCTCGGGATGATCTACGAGAAGCTGGGTCAGAGGGACCGAGCCCGCGCCGCGTACGAGGCGGCGCTGGAGCTCGATCCCGAGATCGACCAGGCCCGAGCGGCGTTGAAAGAGCTCGGGAAGAAGGCCGGAGGTTGAGGCGTCCCCGCGGCACGGACGGGTCGGACGGGTCGGACGAGCGGTAGACGTTGACATCTCCGCAGGGCTGGCGTAAAAACGACGGCAGTGAACGGGGCGACGAGGGCAACCGCTCCGTATCCCGAGGTTGGCGTTGATAAAACGCGACCGACTCGTGGCGCTGGTTCTTCTGATCGTGGCCTGCATCACGCCGGCCCGGTCGACTCCAGGCGAAGCGAAGAACCTGATCGCCGTGGACTACGACGATCAAAGCGGCCAGGTGACGATCAACTACACGCCGGCCTGCGATGCCGCCGATCATCACATCGAGTTCGGACCGCTGAATCAGGTTCACTCGTACGCCTACTCGGGGCAGGCCTGCGCTCTTGGCCCGGGCGGCAGTGCGTCCTTCGCGCCGGGATCGGGTTCCTTTTTCTTCATGGTCGTCGGTGACGACGGGGTCAACCTCGAGGGATCCTACGGCCGTGATGGCGTCGACGCGGAACGGCCCGAGGATGTCGCCGATCCGACGTGCAGTCGCGTCCAGAACTTGATCGATACCTGCGACCCCAAGTCCTGCGACTACGAGGCGACGGTCGTCATACCCTGCGCGACGGGCAGTTGCCCCGTGGTGAACGGTTCCAACCACTGCGTCGGGTCTTGCCAGACGACCGACGATTGCTCACCGTTCGAGATTCGCCCGCAATGCTTGGGCGGCACTCCTGGTGACTGCTGCGTCGTCACGTTCGAGGCGGAAGCCTGTGGAATCTGCAGCGCCGTGCCGCTGCCACCCTCGGTCTGCGTTCCCGATTGCACCGCGACGATCGACAACTGCACCGACCTGCCGCTCGGCACCGGCTACACGTTCACCGCGACCGTCTCTCCGACCGGCGGAACTTACGAGTGGCAAGTGCAGCAGCCCAGCGGGCAGCTTTCGCCGATCAGCGGATCGTCGCAGATCTTCCCGGTCACGGCGCAGGCGGTCAGCGAGATGTCGAAGGACGTGATCGTGTTGCTGACCTATACCGACCCCTCCGACAACGACTGTGAGGACTCCTGCCTGCTCACCGTTTTCGACACCGACCTGGACATCGACACCGACAATGACAACGGCTTTGAAGATCCCGACCGCTCGATGGCAGAGGAGGCCGACGAAGAGGTCGCGCCGGGCAAGTACATCTGCGTGAACAAGGACGACGACGACAACGATCAGACCCGGGATCTGGATCAGGAGCCTCTCGGCGACCCGCCCGAGGAAGACGACGCCGCGGTCGCGATTCTCGAGATCGCACCGAACGCGACACCCACACGCTGGCGCTTGACCTACCCTGCAGGACTGCAGGTCTACCACGCCGACGGCTCGATCATAGTTTCCGGCCAGCCCTACGACGCTCCGATCGATCCCCACCCGATGTCCGCGCGAGTCGAGGGGCTGGCAGCGACCGACTCGGGCGATGCGATGCTGACGTTGGAGCTCGACACCGACGGCGACGGAAACTACGAGGACAGCGATACGGTCGTGTCCAGCGTCATCGACGCGACGCTGCAGGAGACACGCTTCTCCGCAATTGGTGACAGCATCGCAGTCCCGCCTGCACCGCCGGGGCCGACGCCGCTCGACACCGACTATCACCACCTGGGACTCGTCAGTCCGCTGGTCCTGATCGACCCGGCGTTGACGACGACCTGAACGCCACCGTCTCCGGGCGTGTGATCTCTCCTCTCGACCTCCACGGCGGCGGCGGCCCGCTGACCTCGCTGATGATCGGAAGCAACGAAGTGATCCCCGACGGCTCGGGTTACTTCACGCATCAGGTCGAGCTGCTCTCGGCCGACACGTTGATCACCGTTGCGGCCTACAACGTGCTCGGCGGCGAGGGCAGCGACAGCGTCGAGATCGACGAGGAACAGGTGACTCACCAGGATCACGTCAGCCTCACTCCGGCCTACCAGCGCCTGGGATTCGGCAGCGCGGGTGTCGCACAGTGGCTCCTCGACAAGCAGGTGCGGCTGCGGCTGAAGTCCAGACTCGACGAGACGATCGTCGACGAGATCGATCTGGAACTGTCGATCGAGACCGGGGAGATCCTCTCCGAGCCCTTCGTCGTCTCCGAACAGCATCAGGTGTGTCTCGACGGTGCGGAGCAACTCACCTTGTGCTCGCAGCAGATCCAGGGCATCTCCCTGCTGGACAAGGTGCTGTTGACTCCGGCCGATTCCGACGATGCGCTGTTTCACGATCTGTGGCTCGTGGTCGAGGACGCCGAGGTGTGTCGGGTAGAGTTCGCGGGAATGCGAATCACCTCGCCGGCACCCTACGATTTCATCGAAGCGCTGCTCGACGAGGAAACGCTCGAGCTTCCGGTCACTCTCGAGCTTCTCGGGCGCAACGTGGGGCCGGGGCAGTTCGGCTCGAACACTCCGGAGCTGGGCGATCCAGTCGACTTCAGCGGCGCGCTGAGTAGTTTTCCCGATCCGGACGGACCGTCGCCACAGATCGTCGCGGGTCTACCGCTGACGATGGGGCCGAACACGATCAGCATCCTCGGGGCGGATCTCGGCGGTCGGCCCTTCGGCAACTGTGTCAACCACTCCTTCCTGCTCAACAGCGATTTCCCCAGATACGATCCGCCCTCCACCGGCGACGACGTGGAGATCAACGGGAAGAAGTATCTCCACTTCCGCATCAAGGAGGACATCGCTGCCGCTGCCGTGGCTGCCGAGGCCCGGCGACTGAAGCTGAAGATCCAGGGCGTCCACTTCGACGGAGTCGACACCTGCGGCACGAAACAGATTCGAGCAATCGCAGTCGAACCGGAGACACGCGATATCGATGAGGCGCTGCAAGCGATCGAGGCGAGTCCGATCCATGAGGACTACGCCGAGGGTGAGGGTGTCGAGTTGAACATCGTCCCCGAGCTGGCCGTGACCGCGACCTGGCCTCCGGCAACCGGAAGACGGGCCTGGCATCGGCAACGCGACTACGCCGCAGCCCGGCGCGATGCGAAGAAGCAGATGCGCAACCTGCGCGCCGGACACATCGGCCAGATCATGGGCCCGAGTGGCGACTCGAACAGCTTCCTCGTCGTGGACATGCGAGTCGAAACCACCAACTTCAACCCTGACGGCCTGTTCGGGATCAAGGGCGCCAAGAGCGCCACCGAGCCGTTGTTCGAGGTGCAGGATGACCCGCCGACGTATCAGCAACCCGGACCGGACCACTATGCGGTCTTCGAGTACGGCTACGTCGGACACGACCAGAAGGCGCGCGGTCCGTTGAATCCGGCCATCGGCTTGGGCTCGGGCCGTGCGCCCCGCGTCGAGCTCTCCCGTGCTCTGCGCGGAAACGGCGCGGCCGGTCTGGCGAACATCATCGATGAAGATACGAAGGGGGTGATCCTCTTCATCCACGGGTTCCGTAACGACACCGACCAACCCGACGAGCTCGAGGCCGACGATGAGCTCGACATGCCGCGCACCGTCTGGCCGTTCGTCCAGCACCTGTACCGGACCCACGGGGTCGCCGCCTCCGATTACCCGATCCTGCATGTGTTGTGGACCGGCGACACGGATCCCAAGGTGCTGCTTCCTGCGGGTGCCTGGTTCAACTGGGACGCGGCGCTGGCGCGACACGCCGGTTCCGAGGTGCTGTCGCGGGTGATCGCCGATCTGGTCGGAATCAAGGAGACGATGGAGAACGATCCGAACAACGCGATCGACGACCCGAATTGGACCGGCATCGCGATTCACGCCAACAGCCTCGGTGCCCGCGTTGCGGTCAGCGCGCTCGACGCGCTCAAGACCACTTTTCCGATCTCCACCGCCAACGGCGGAGCGGCCAACGAGGTGACCTATCCGCGGGTCCGCCTCGTGCTGGGACACCCGGCACTGCGCCGGCACAATCTGACCGCGACCGACCCATCCGTCACCGACATTCCGGCCATGAACTGCACCACGCTGCAGAACTGCGTGCCCGACACGAATGTGCAGCTGGAACTGACCGGCATCAACGAGCACCAGGTGCCGGGAACCAATCCCCCGCTGAGCGAATCCGCCCTGTTCTTCTACTCGCCGTTTGACAAGGCCGGCCTCGCCTTCGACATCGCGCAGGGCATGACCATGCTCGGGCGATGCGGCACGCCCGTCGATTATGTGCCCGCACCGGTTCGGGTTCATTCTGTCTACGCCAACTCGCAGACCCCGCGGTTCGCCGATCTGTGGCACGTGGTTCTGTTCGGATGGCATGTGCCGGGTTCGTACTTCCCGTCCCGCCCGACCTACACCCACAACGGTGGCTCATGGCGCGACATGCGCCGCGGAACCGCGAACAGCAGTTCGCGGATGATGCAGGTCACGGCCGGCCACATCGACCCGATCTGGAACGCGATCGGAAACTACGTCAAGACCGGGACCTTGCCGACCTGCGAGGCCCAACTCGACCCCGCCTCCGGTCAGGCCGGGAGCGAGATCGCGGTGACCGGCTTGATCCGGCGCCTCGGTGGTACGGGCACCGTCGATTTCAACTGGTCGATTCGCGGTAGTGCCTTCTTCGCCGCTACACCCTCCAGCGGAACCGTCTCGCTCACGGCGGGCGAGGTGACTCCACTGAACCTGAGTGTGGACATCGACTTGCTGGCGGTAACGGGAACGATGACCCTCAACGTAACCGGTGATCAGGGCACGTGCAGCAGCGAGACCACCATCACGGTTACGCCGAACGGCCCCTCCTCCGAATAGGGCTACCTCGGTCCCTCCGCCGGGCAGCGATCGTTGTAAGCGGTCACGTCGTAGTACCAGACTCCGCCGGGAGGTTCGTCGCCCGACGTGTCGACCCACTGCTTGTTGGGCGTCGCCTCGTCCATGTCGATGACGTTCGAGGCGACGACGGGCCACTGGTCCCTGGGCACGGACTGGTCGGACGAGCGATAGACGTTGTAGCCCGTGATCTGGTCCGGCTGGTTCGGGTCCATGAAGTGCAGCACCGCGTAGTCGTTACCGTCGCTGGTCAGCGTCACGTCGTACAGGTAGACGGACTCGTCGGGCGGCACGCAGGGGATCGAGGGCACCACGCCCGCATCCCAGTTCTGTTCGGCCGTGGAGGTCGCCGCGGCGAAGACGGCCGTGTCGCCGGTGACCGGGTCGGCGTCGCTGTCGAGCGCGTCGTCGCCACCCTGGTCGAGCGGCGAGAGCACGTGACCCGGAGGGGGGATGAAGCGCACGAAGTAGCTCGCCGGCGCGGCCACGTCGAACGAGTAGCTGCCGTTGGTGTCCGTGAACGCCACGTCGACGAACGAGCCCGAGTCGTCGAACAGGTAGACCAGGGCCGATACGACCCCCGGCTCGCCCGCATCCTGCAGGCCGTCGCCGTCGAGGTCGAGCCAGACGCGGTCGCCGACGAGCTGGCGCACCGTCGTCCCCTCGACCGCCGTGTTGTCGGCCGGGTTCAGCTCGGTGCCCAGCGGCACG
Organism: bacterium; assembly: GCA_024226515.1. GTDB lineage: Bacteria > Acidobacteriota > Polarisedimenticolia > Polarisedimenticolales > Polarisedimenticolaceae > JAAELQ01. The sequence continues at coordinate 14,775 of JAAELQ010000067.1, read as the reverse complement.
ACGGCGACGCTGTTCGTGTAGATCCCGGTCGCGTCCGGCGCGACCTCGACGACCACGCCGGCCATGCCTCCGGGGCCGATCAGGCCGAGGTCGCACGTGACGACGCCTGCCGCCTCGACACAGCCGCTACCCTGACTGGGAACGGCCTGCACGAACGTCACGCCGACCGGCAGCGTGTCGATCAGCATGACCGGGTCCCCGTCGGGACCCTGGTTCGTGACCGTCGCGGTGTAGACGACGCTCTCGCCGTAGCTCACCGGGTCCGCCGCGTCGCTCAACGTGACCGTCAGGTCGACGTCGTTCGGCACCAGCGTCTCCTCGGTGTCCTGGTCGTTCGACGGTTCCGGGTCCTCGGCCAGCGTCGGAGCGACACCGACGCTGTTGACCAGCGTTCCCTTGACCTGCGGGGTGACCGTGATGCCATAGATCGCGCTGGCCGCCGGCGAGAGCGAGCCGGTCGAGCACTGCACCTCGTGGGAGCCCGCGAGATACTCACAGCTTCCGCCGGCCGAGACGAACGTCACGTCGGCCGGAAGCGTATCGGTCACGGTGGCCGAGTCGGCGTGCGGCCCGTGGTTGGTCACCGTGATCTCGTACTCGATGTCGTTGCCGAGCGGGACCGGGTCGGCCACGTCGGTCTTGGTCACCTCGAAATCGGCGGTGCGGTCCACCACCTGGGTCAGCTCGGTGTCGCTGTTGTTGCTCGTCGACGGATCGATGGCGACTCCCTGGGCCTCGATCAGGTTGCGGTAGGTTCCCGTCTCCTGCGGGTCCAGCTCGAGGTTGATACTCGCGGGGAAGCCCGCGGCGACGACGCCGAGATCGCAGGTCACTACACCGCTGGACTCCTGGCAGCTTCCGTGACTGGTGTCGACGTCGACGAAGTTCGCCGCGATCGACGGCGATCCGGCCTGCGCGGTAAACGTCACCGGTACGTTGTCCGGGCCGTTGTTGTACACGGTTATCTGGTATTCGAGATTCCCCTCGCCGAAGAAGACCGGGTCCGAGGTGTCGGACTGGGAAACCATGATGTTCGCGTGCTGCGCCTCGGTGCGGAGGTCCGCCTCGTTCCAGCCGTCCCACGGCGGCGTGCGCCACGGGCCGTGAAGCTGGAACGGCAGCGTGACCGGGTCGTAACGCAAACGCACTCGCCAGTGGTACAGCGTGTTGTGCTGCAGCCCGCCGACCAGCTCGGTCAGTGCTACCCCCAACGGGTCGTCCACGTCGGTCCACGCGCCGACCAGGGTTCCGCTGCCGTCGAAGGTCTCGCCGCGCGGCTTCACCTCCACCTCCGGGGCTACGAGGCCGCGCCCGAACGGCGTGCGCGCTTGCAGCGCGACGAGAAAACTCTCGTGGCTGTCGGAGAGTCCGAGACGGGCCAGCGGTTCCGAGTCGTCGGGCTGCCGCTGGCGCACGCGATCGGCCAGGCCGGGGCCCTCGTTGCCCCAGTAGACGTGTGCGTACCCGTCCTCGCCCGCCCCGCCCGGGGTCCCGACGATGACGTCGGCGAACCCGTCGCCGTTGACGTCACCCGCGCCGGCCACGCTCCGCCCGGTGTCTTCTCCGGCCGGACTCGCCGTCCACGGTGTCGCGACGAGACCGGTCGTCGCGCCGAGGTACAGATAGGCCTGCCCGTCGTCGGTCACCGCATCGTCGAGGCACGGAGCCCCCACCACCACGTCGGCCAGCCCGTCGCCGTTGACGTCGCCCGCGCCGGCCACGGACGATCCGTAGCAGGCGTCCACCTCGTCGCCCTCCGCGGTCCAGGCCGGAGTCGTCGAGGGTCCCATCGAGCCCCCGAGATAGACGAAGGCACGCCCCTCGCCGCTCTCGTCGTTGGAGTAGTCGGGCGCACCGACGATGACGTCGGAGTAGCCGTCGCCGTCGACGTCGCCGGCACCGGATACGGACGCGCCGAACGCCGCGGCGCCGCCCTGGTCGTCGGTGACGGTCCAGATCCCGGAGCCGGAGATGCCGTTGGCGAAGCCGTAAAGGACCTGGGCCTCTCCCTGGTTGCTCGTCGCGCAGGGGTTGCCGACGATGACGTCGAAGTAGCCGTCGCCGTCAACGTCACCCGCCGACGAGACCGATCTGCCGAAGCACTCGTTACCGTACAGCGTCTGAGAGCCTGACGTGAGTGGGCCCAGGTAGAGGTATGCCCTGGCCGAGAACTGCGTGCCGACGACGATGTCCGCCAGGCCGTCTCCGTTGACGTCGCCCGCGCCGGCCACGGACCAGCCGAAGTACTGGCCGCCCGAAGTCCATTGAACCTCCCACAGAGGCAACGAGGTCACCCCTCCCGCCGTACCGCGATACACCGTCACTTCCCCGCGGTTGCCCGCATGGTAGGGCGAACTCACGATGACGTCGGAGTAGCCGTCGCCGTTGACGTCACCGGCGGAAGCGACGGAGTAGCCGAGTCGCTCACCACTGAGTGTGCCGGTGACGATGAACGAAAACGTGGTCGCGAGGCCGTCGGGACCACCGTGGTACACGTACGCCCGCCCGAGGAGCGAAGCGCCGCCAAAGTCGGGCGCACCGACGATGACGTCGGCGTAGCCGTCGCCGTTGACATCTCCCGCGGACGCGACCGAGAAGCCGTGCTTCGAGTCTCCGGCATTGACTGAGTCCCAGGCCGGGCCCGTGGACAGACCGGCCGCCGATCCGTAGTAGATGAACGCCGCGCCCCCGTTGATCTCCTCGCCGTCCCAGCTGATGGCGCCTGCGATGACGTCGGAGAATCCGTCGCCGTTGACGTCGCCCGCGGTCGCTACGGATCGCCCCAGCCGGGCGCCGCCTTGGCCGCTGTCGACGGACCACGATGCCGTCGTCGCCAGTCCCGCGGCGGAGCCGTGGTAGACGAGCACGCGCCCGCTGTCGGTGCCTGCACCGTCGTGGGAATCGGCACCGACAACGACGTCGGCGTAGCCGTCGCCGTTGACGTCCCCGGCCGTGCCGACCGATCTGCCGAAATGTTCGTCCGTCCCGATCCCGGTCACCGTCCAGTCCGGCGTTGCGGACAGGCCGTTCACCGACCCGTAGTGCACGAACGCCGCCCCGGCGTTGCCGGCGGGCGCGTCCCAGTCGTCGGCGCCGATGATCACGTCGGCGTAGCCGTCGCCGTTGACGTCGCCGGCCGTACCGACCGAACCGCCGAGCAGCGATTGCGCCACGTCGGGCTGGATCAACAGGTCCGGGACCGTCGACGGGATGGACGACGCGCCGTGAAACACGAACGCGGCGCCCTCGTTGAGATGGAGGATGCCGCTGTCGTAGTGAAAAGCGCCGGCGATGATGTCCGACTTGCCGTCGCCGTTAACGTCGCCCGCGGTGGCAACGCTGATGCCGAGGCTGGCCCCGGTGTCGTTGCTCTCGGCCGCCCAGGCGGCGGTCGGCGACAAGCCCGTCGCGGAACCGTAGAACAGGTAGATGCGCCCCTCGTCGTCCTCGCCCCCGTCGTACTGGTCGGCGCCGACGACCACGTCGGAGTAGGTGTCGCCGTTGACGTCGCCCGCCGTCGCGGCGGAGCGTCCGAAGCGCGATCCGGCCTGCTCGCCCTCGACTGTCCAATCCGCGGTCGGCGACAGACCGGTCGCCGAACCGTAGAACACCTGAGCCCGGCCGGTCTGGCCATCGTAGCCGTAGACCCCGACGATGACGTCCGCGAACTCGTCACCGTTGACGTTGCCGGCCGTGCCGACCTGGATACCGAAGGCCGCGCCGACCTGACCGCCGGACGCGGTCCAGGTCGGGGAGGTCGCCGGCCCCGACGGCGATCCGGGATAGAGAAACGCGCGGCCCTCGCCGGGGAAGCCGTGGTCGTAGCCATTGGCTCCGACGATGATCTCGGTGTCGCCGTCGTTGTCGACGTCACCGGCCGTACCCACCGACCAGCCGAAGTTGGCGCCGCCCTGATCGCCCTCGGCGCTCCACGAGGGGCTCGTCGCGAGCGGGTCCACCGTGATCGGATAGGCGGCGTTCGAGGCGTCGATGACGATCCGGATCGCGGGTGCGGATGCGTGGCGACTCGCTTCCATGCGCGCCGGCAGCTCGATTCCCCGCGCGTCGGTGACGATCAGCTCCGCGTAACGCACGGCCGGCGGACCGCCGGGCTGCCTGAAGTCGACGGCCTGTCCGTCCGCGCTGACCGTGGGGACGAGAGTCCCGTCGAGACCCAGCACGAGAACCAGCTCGTCGCCGCCTTCACGCTCCGGCGGCAGATGCAGCGTGAACCCCTGCTTCAGCCCGCGACGATCGTTGACGTACCACTCGGTCAGGGCGCCGCGCAGGTACTCGATGCGCTTTCCGTCGACGGACAGCGCCGCCTGTTGCACCGGCTCCGGCGCGCCGACGCGACCGTAGCCGATCAGCTCCAGGCCCCAGCTCCAGTCGGACATCGCCCCCGAGCGAGGCACGACCCGGATCCCTTCGGCGGTGAAGTAGGTGCGGAAGCGCTGGGCGCGGTTCGGCGCCTGCCACGACGGGGCGAGCCCCTCCGCGACGGTCTCGTCCTGCCAGGTGATCTCGTATTCGGACTCGACGATGTCCTGCCGAACCTGATCCCACCAGCTCTCGCTGGCCTCCCGAGGGAGGACCGGCTCGGCGCCGAGGGCGGTCAAAGTGCAGAAAAGAATGGAGATAGTGAACGCGGCAACCGGGATCCTGACCATCTTCGCCTCCTGGAGCACCGCCTCTGCTGTCTGCGAGAGGTGCCATCCACAAAGAGGGGCGGAGAACGGGTCGGAATCCCGACACGGAATTCGAAGAAATCAGCGCGTCAGAACTCGCGCCTCGAACAGCGCGACGGCGGCCAGTGCTACGGCCGCGGCGAGCGCGATGCGCAGGAGATCCAACAGGTCGGCGCCGAGCGACGAGCTGCCGACGAACGTCAGCAGAACGGGCAGCGGGACGAGACACGCCGCCACGATCAGGCGCGTCCTGATCTCGCGCGCTGCGTAGACGGCGGCGGCAACGAGCGCGGCGATCCACAGCGCCAGGACCAGCGTCGGCCAGCCGGGCCCGCTGTGCAGCACCGCGAACGGATCCTTCGCCAGCTCCGGCAGCACGCGCTCGACCTTGCGGTTGTTCAGGCTGACGTGGCACGCGGTGAACATCTCGTCCAGCGCGAACACGCCCGTCGACAGCATCAGCAGGCCCCAGATCCAGCGTTCGGCGCGTTGCGTTCGCAACGCGACGAACAGGAACAGGATCGTCGAGGCGCCGAGCAAGGTCGCGACCGGCCACGCCGCCGGATCGCCCCACTTCTTGGCCAGTTCCTTCTGCCACTCGGCTCCTCCGCTGAGCACGACGGCGGCGAAGATGCCGAGGACCACGACCACCACGATGTCGCGGAGCGCTCCCGGGGGCGCCGGGCGCTCGCGGCGCGCGGCCGCGCGCGCGAAATACGCCTGCCGGAACGCCAGCACGAAGCTGGCGCCGGCGAGCATCTTGAATGCTTCTTCGGCGAAGCTCTTGAGCGAGGAGTGCTCGAACGACATGTCGATGAAGTTGTGAACCGCGAAGAAGCCGAGCCCGAGCCCGAGCAGCTCGCGAAAGCCCCGCACGCGGAGGATCGTCGGCAGCGTGACGATCACGAACGCGAGGGCGACGGCGAAGTAGATCGCGACGGTGAGGTCGTTCCAGCTACGGATCCAGGTCGGGTCGCCGAGCCACGGCTCGAGCCAGTCCGAGTCGAGCCGCTCGTGGAACTGGAAACGTTCGTCGAGCCCCAGGACGGCGAACCCCAGCGCGCACACGCCCCACACGGCGCGCTCGCGCAACGGCTTGCCGCGATCGACGAACCACGTGCTCCAGGCCAGCAGCGCGCTCGTCAGGAGGAACGTCGACGAGACCCAGTCGACCGGGCTGCCCTCGGAGAAGTAGTGGTGCGGTCGTTCGTCGGGGCCGAGCCAGACGAGATACGCGACCCAGAGCGCGACGAATCCGTAGAGACATGCGGCGGCGGCCGCAAGTCCGGTCTTCGATCCGCCCTGGCTATCGGGGCTCGTCATCCCGTCAGGTCAATCGTCGCGCAGGGCTCAGATCGGGCAGCTCATGTCCTCGCCGCAGCACATCGGCGACTTGACCTTGCCGTGGCCCTCGGGGCACTTGGCGATGTCCACACTCTTGCCGCCGTCGAGCTCCAGCGAGTCGTGCACGAGCTCTTTGTCGCACTTGCCGCACGTCATCGTCCCGACACTCATTCCGCACTTTGCACAGGTGTAGATCGCCATCTGCCTCGACTCCTTGTCAGAAGAACTGCCGGTCAGATCGTAGCACCTACCCCCGGTGCGGACACTCAGCAGCGGATGGTCTTACGCTTCTTCCCGGCGCGTCCCATGGCCTCGATCTTGCCGATGTACTCCAGCGCCACGGGCACCTTGCACGAGGTGCCGCCCATGTCGACGTCCACCTGGCCCAGCTTGCGCGCGGTGGCCTTGGCCTGCCGCGTCAGCGGCTTCACGTAGGCACCGACGGCGATCACGAAGCCGTTCATCGTGTAACGCACGCGGTTGGCGACCGAGTCGATCTCGTCCTCGATGCGCTTCAACAGCGACTTGATCTCCGCCAGGTCGAGATCCTCGTCGGCCGTGGTCGTGACGATTCCGCCGTAGGTGCTCCACCCGCACGCCGCGACGTGCTCCTTCCTGGCATCGATCCACTTCAGCGCCAGATCCCGGGCGTGTGCGCTCTCGGAGGCGACCCACGGGACCGCGTACTCCGAGACCAGTTGCCAGTCCGCCGCGCGGGCCCAGGATTGAAGCTGCCTCTTCGCCATCTGCCGGCCGTCGGCGACCATGGCGGCAAGATACATGGCGTCGTAGTTGCCCGTGTCGTACAGCTCGCCGGCCAGCTCCTGCTTGCCCTTGATCGTCCTGGCGATCGTCTTCATGTCGGCGACGCTGACCCCGTACAGCCTGTCCTTCGCCCCGTGGCGTTGGTACAGCTGCTGCCGCTGTGGGTTCCCCTTCTTCTTCAACGCCGTCATGACCTGTTTGACCGTGTTCATGGATACCCCCGACGATTCGCGAGCCTACAATACCGCGATTCAGAGGATGGCGTAGGCGAGCGTGATCCCGATGAGGTCGTAGACGGCGTGGGCCGTCACCGCCTCGAGGGTCCGTCTCTTGCGTAGATAGATCGCGACGAACAGCAGGCCCTGGATCCCCGTGCCGATCGCGCTGTCGAGGCCTTGATACAGGTGGCCCGCCCCGAACGCCGCCGAGCCGACCAGGGCCGCGAACACGAGCCCCGGCTTGCCGAGGATCCTCTCGAACCGCGTCAGGCCGAACACGCGCATCCCTTCCTCGACGAAGCCGCCCTTGAAGACGGCGAGGAAGATCCAGATCGGGGCCTGATAGACGTTGCCGAACAGCGGCGCGAGGTTGACGCCCTGCGGCGCCGACGCCGGCAGCAGCGCGTCGATCAGCGGCGAGATCGCGAGCTGGTGTGCGAGGAACAGGACGAAGCCGAAGAGCGTCCCGATCGCCAGCTGCCTGCCGAGCATTCGCGACGTGAAGCCGAGGTCGCGCAGCGTCTCGCCGTTCAACCGCAGCAGGCCGGTGACGAGCAGGGCGGTGACGGCGCCGAGCCCGGTGGCGTAGAGCGCCAGGCGCGGTAGCGAGGTCGCGATGCTCTCCACCAGTCCCGGACTAGCGAGGCTCAGCCAGGCCGAGTGCGCCCAGAGCAGCAAGACGACGATCGCGGAGAGGTAGCGGGTCCGGTGCGCGGGCTCGTGCTGCATGGACGGTTGTACGTACCGCGGCCGTCAAAGATCCGGTGACAACGCGCCCTTGCTCAGCAGGGCGGCGGGCCGGGGATGAGATTGTCCAGGAACGAGGTCGTGCCCGTGCCCTCGTCGCAGTAGTCGGGGACGCCGCAGGTGGGGATGCCCGGAGCCGTGCAGGCCGCGGCGCCCGCATTGCCCGACGCGGAGTTGCGGCCCACGCGATTGAAGGAGCCGTTGATGTAGATGCCGAACTGGCCGTTGTCGTGCGACGCGTTGCCCTCGATCGTGTTCCGCGAGCCCGAGAACACCCTGATGCCCGACAACGCGTTGTCGTTCGAGACGTTGCGCAGGATCGTGTTGCGGTCCGATTCCGTCAGTTTGATCCCGTCCTCACCGTGGCCACTGGAGATGTTGTCGGTGACCTGCGAGTCGTGCACGTAGTTTAGCTGGATGCCGACCCGACCGCCCTGACTCACGCCGAGGACCCGGTTGTTACGCACCGCGCAGGAGATGCAGTCGTCGAGCTTCAGCGCGAAGCTGAGCGGGTCGGCGCTTTCATTGAGAACCATGTTGTTCTCGAACATCAGCCCCGTGCCGTTCTGGATGATCACCACGCCGTTGTTGCCCACCGCGCTGATCGAGTTGCGTCGGATCTGCACTCCCTCGCTGGGGGACGGTAGGTAGATGCCCTGTGTTCCGACGTCGTTCATCACGTTGCCTTCGATGATGCCCCTCAGCGGAAACAGCAGGTTGACGATGTAGATCCCCCTGCCGACGCCGTTCATCACGTTGTTGCGCACCACCAGGTTGTGCACCGGAGTCATGTGCAGGGCGGTGTGCCCGCCCGAGATGACCAGGTCCTCGAAGACTGCGGCGCTCTCCGCGCCCGTAGAGACGACCTCGACGTTCGACACGGTCGAGCCGGTGTTGACGAGGAACCCGTTGCGGATCACCAGGCTCTTGGTGTCGTTGGCCCGTACAGCGATGTTGGATGGGCCGGACGTGATCGTGAAGCCGTTGAGGTCGATGTCGACCGTCTCGGTTCCCGTGCCGTTGATCAGAATCACGGTGTTCGTGGCGTCGGAGATGTCGCGGGTCACGACGTACTTCCCGCTCTGCGTGATCGTCGTGGGTTCGAAGATCGGCACGCGGCCCTCCTCGGCCACGACCGAGGTCGCCGCCAGGCAGACGCCGAGAGAGCAGGCGATCAAGATCGACCGGCAGCGAGTGAGCAGGCTTTCGTGGCGTGAGGTTCCTTGCATGGCATTGCCTCCCGGACCCTGCGGAGCTTGCCTCCTCTTATACGCCGATCGGGTAGGGGAGATCAAGAGGAGACACGGAACAGGGGAGCTGGGCGTCGAGGATCCTGACAGCGATTCCGACCCATGTTCTTGTTTCGCATTTGCCCTCGACGTAACTGTGGCGACGTGCGCCGGTGATCGGCGTGGAGGTCGAAATTGAATCGAGTCAGAAGCGCGATCGTCTCGAGCCTGTTCGTTGGTGCCCTGTTGGCGACCGCCACCCCGGCGGCCGAACCCGGGCCGATCGAGGATGCCGGCGGGCGTGTCCCGCTCGCCGTGAACAACGCCGACGCGGTCCGATCGGTGGCCGACGATCCGCGCACGCTGCGGACGACCGGACGCATCTTCGATCCGCTCGTCGCCGTGCCGCCCATGAATCGTGCGCACGGACTCGGCGTGTCTCGGGAGCGACCCGACGCGAAACGCGTCCTGCTGGTTCAGTTCGCCGAAACGGTGACCGCCGCCGACCGTACCTGGCTCGCGGGGCACGGGTTCGAACCGCTGCGCTACGTGCCCGGGCGTGCGGTTCTGGCGCGCGGGCGGGCGCGGGGCGTGGAGGCGCTTCGCGCCGACCCGCGCGTACGCTGGCTGGGCGACTTTCGGCCGGACGACAAGCTCGATGCGGGATGGCTCGAAGCCGAGTTCGAGGGTGTCGTGCGCCTCGAGGTGGCCTTGCTGCCGGGCGCGCGATTGGAACGCCTGCACGATGTCGCGCCCTCGGCCCGCGTCGAGTCCGTGGACTCGCAGCCGTGGGGTGATGTGATGCGCTTGCGCGTCGACGGCGCCGAGGCGCGCGCGGCGGCGGTCGCGCTGGCGAACGACGCCGACGTCGAGCGGGTGCTCGAGTGGCGCGACGCCGTCCCGCACAACGACGACTCGGCCTACGTGGTCCAGAGCTACGATCTGACGAACCGCACGAACTACGCGCTGTCGGCCCCGGTCTGGAATCAGGGGATCCTCGGCACGGGACAGGTCGTCGCCGTCGTCGACACCGGATTCGACGTCGACCTCTGCTTCTTCAAGTACGGACTGTCGGACTACACGTTGCCCCAGTCTCCGGTGCCGCCCGATCCGGGCACGCTCGAGCCGTCGAAGAAGGTCGTGGGGTACGCCGTGTTGCCCGGCGCGCACGCCGAGGGGACGACCGACCACGGGAGCCACGTCGCCACGACGATTGCGGGCGATAGCTTCGCGACGCCGTCCACGCCTACGTCGCCGGGTCACGACGCGGGCGACGGTATGGCGCCGCAGGCGCAGCTCTACTTCCAGGACGGCGCAACGATCAGCGGCGGATTCCTCGCGGGCACCGTGCCGCCCGCAGACCTGTCGGGGCAGGCGTTCGCCGCCGGGGCGCGAATTCAGAGCAACTCGTGGGGTGCGCAGTTCGGCTCGGAGATCGCGCCGTACAACCACGCCGCGCAGGCGCGCGACCTGTTCACGTGGCACAACGAAGAGTTCCTGCACGTGTTCTCGATGGGCAACATCGGCGGCCTCAACGGCAACCAGTTCGTGGCCAGTCCCGCCGTGGCCAAGAACGTGCTCGCCGTCGGCGCGACCACGCACGGCAGCAGCCCGTCGGATGCGGCGAGCGTCGCGAGCTTCTCGGCCGTCGGGCCGGCGAGCGACGGTCGCGTCCGGCCGGACATCGCTGCCCCGGGGGAAGATGTGCTCAGCGCGGCCGGCAACACGCTGTTCGGCGACAACACCTGCACGCTGAAACTCATCAGCGGCACCTCCATGGCCGCGCCGACGGCCGCGGGTTCGGCGACGCTGGTGCGCCAGTACTTCACGGACGGTTTCTGGCCCGCGGGCGCGGCCGCTGCGTCGGACGCGTTGACGCCCTCGGCCGCGCTGATCAAGGCGATGCTGATCAACGGCGCGGACGACGTGGCGACCGCCGACATCCCCAACGGGTCGGAGGGTTGGGGGCGGATCCACCTCGACGACGCGCTGCAGTTCGCCGGTGACGCGGAGTCCCTTCGTGTCTGGGATCGACGCAACGCCGACGGGCTCGTTACCGGCGAGCAAGACGATGTCGTGCTCGATGTCGTGGCCGGCCGTCCGCTGCGCGTCACGCTGGTGTGGACCGACCCGCCCGCCGCACTGGCCGCCGCCGCCCATCTGGTCAACGACCTCGATCTCGAGGTCATCGGCCCCGGCGGAACCCGACTCGGCAACGTGCTGGTCAACGGCGAGAGCACGACCGGTGGCAGCCGCGACGCGACGAACAACGTCGAGCAGGTTCTCCTCTCGTCTCCCGCAAGCGGCAGCTACACCGTGCGCGTCAAGGCGACGAGCGTGCCGGGCAACGTGTTCACCCTCGACTCGGACCGTCAGGGCTATGCGCTCGTCGCGACCTATGGCGCGTGCGCCGCCGCTTCTCCTGCGGCGCCGCAGGCCGCGAGCGCCTCGGCCAACGCGACCGCCGGTATCGATCTGTCGTGGAATCCGGTGGCGGGTGCGACGGGCTACCGTGTCGACCGCGCGCCGGGCACGTGCGCCGCGCCGCAGGGGAGCTTCACGTTCCTCGACGAGAGCGTGACGACGTCGCTGACCGACGCGCGGGCCCAGGGCGGCTACGCGCACGCCTATCGCATCCGCTCGCTCGACGCGTGCGGCGTGTCGGCGGCCGTCTGCGTCGACGCCACGGCTACCGGCACCTGCACGTTGCCTCCCGCGTTCGACGGCGTGCGCGTCGTCGACAACGCGACCGCGACCGCCGCGTGCGATCTCGAGCTGCAGTGGGATGCCGCCGTCAGCCGCTGTCCCGCGGCCCCGACGGTCGTGTACAACGTGTACCGCGGAGTCGACCCGTACTTCGCGCCGGCGCCGGGCAACCGCGTGGCCACCGGCGTCGGCGGCACGGCCTGGACCGATCCGGCCGTCGACCCGCTGCGAACGTACTACTACGTCGTGCGAGCCGAGGACGGCACGACCGGAAACGGCGGTCCAGGCAACGGCGGCAACGAGGAGACGAACCTCGCGCTCGCTCTCGGCACCGCGAGTGGCGACGGATCCCGCCCGGCGACCTGGACCGACGACGGCGGAGACACGAATGCGAAGCTGATCCTCGATCCGCCGTGGCGCGTGACCGACCGCGAGAATCACACGCCCGGCGGGGGCCTGTCCTACCGCAACGCGCGGGACGAGGCGATCCACTCCAACAACGTGTGCGCGGCCGCGACGACACCGCCGATCGAGCTGCAGCCGGGGTCGCCGCAGTTGACCTACATGGCGAAGTACGACCTCGAGTGGAACTGGGACGGCGTCGTGGTCGAGGTTTCGGCCGACGATGGTCTGACGTGGCACGACCTTGCGCCGAACGATATCGCCGGTCAGGCCGCGTGGTACCCCGGGGCCTTCGTCGGCAGCGGCACCGGGTCGCGCGACGCGTGTGGCTACCCACGCACGCAGGGCCACATCTCGAACCCCAACGTCTTCGGTGGGCTGATCGGCTGGGCGAAATACACGCACGAGCTGGGGGCCTGGGCCGGGCGCACGGTCCGCATCCGCTGGAACTTTTCCAGCGACAGCTCGCTGGAGTACGAGGGGCTGTACCTCGACGACATCCGCGTGACCCACGCCGGCGAGCCGCAGGCCTGCGGCGGCGGAGGGCTCGTGCGCTTCGACCGGGCGGTCTACGGTTGCGCCGACACGCTGACGCTGACGTTGCACGACGCGGACCACGCGGGCGCCGGATCTCTTCCGCTCGGCAGCGCTGTGGTGCTCTCCGACACGGAGGCTCTGCCCGAGGGGGTGGCGCTGGTCGAGACCGCGCCCGGATCCGGCATCTTCGAGGCGACCCTCGCGACGACGACGCTGGCCCCGACCGGAGGCGACGGGGCGATCTCGGTGGCGGACGGTGACCGCCTGCTTGCCCGCGGAACGGACGCCGAGGAGGACGCGGCGCGCGTCGACTGCTCGGCGCCGGCCATCACGGGAGTGCGCGCGGTCGAGGTGACCCACGACTCGGCTCGCATCCTGTGGAACACCGACGAACGGGCGAGCAGTCGCGTCGACTACGGAACGCCGTCGCCGTCCGCGACCGCTTCCGACGCCACGTCGCACGCGCAGCACGACGTGCGTCTCGACGGACTGACGCCGTGCACGACGTACGTCTTCCGTGTCGAGTCCACCGACGAGGCTGGCAACACGCTCGTCGCCGACAACGCTGGGCAGCTCTACAGCTTCACGACCGCGATGGACAGCGCCGTCGTCGTGGCCGCCACGGACACGCCGCTCGGCATCCCCGATCTCGATCCGAGCACCGGCGCCACGAGCACGATCGTCCTGGCCGACGGCCGAGCGATCGTGGATCTCGACGTCGAGGTGGACATCACCCATCCCAACGCCTGGGAGCCGACGCTGACGCTCATCGCCCCGGACAGCACCGAGGTGCAGCTCTCCGGCCAGGGCGGAGTGGTCATCGGCGGACAGGACTACAGCGACACGCTGTTCGACGACGAGGCGCTGGTCTCGATCGACAGCGCGGCGGCGCCGTTCACCGGCGCCTGGAGACCGGAGGATCCGCTGAGCACGCTGGACGGCAAGCCGCTCGTCGGCACGTGGTCGTTGAACGTCGTCGACGGGATCAACATTCCCGCCGCGCCGCCCAACGTGGGGCAGCTCGACGGCTGGACGTTGCGCGCCGTCGCCTCACCCGAGTGGTGCGTCGATCACGGCTCGTACGCAGGTCACGCATCGACCGCGGACAGCTGCGCGGCGGGAGGCGCCGGCGACCAGGACGGCTTCTGGGATCCCGGTGAGTCCGTGACGTTCGACCTGACGCTACGCAACGACGGTACGGGCACGTTGACCGGTGTCAGCGCCGTCGTCACGCCGTTGACCGGCGGCGTGGAGATGACCGGTTCGGGGACGTCGTTCGGTACGCTCGCCCCCGGCGGCGAGGCCACGGGTGGCGGGTACGCCGCCCGACTGTCCAGCGCGTTCAACTGCTGGTCCACGGTGACGTTTCTCGTCGACGTGATCTCCGATCAGGGCCAGTGGAGCCGCGTGTTCACGCAGCCGATCGGCGATCCGACCACGGCGACCTGTCAACTCAACGCCTGCAATCGCCCGGGGCCCGTTCCCGACGGGACGACCGGTACGGCGCTGGCCGCCGCGCGCGGCGATGCGGCCGGCTCGACGATCGACCTGATCTGGGACGTGTCCGGCTGCGCGGCCGACGACTACGAGGTGCTGTACGGCGCCCTGGATTCCGTCGCCGACTACGAGGTCGACGGCAGCGACTGTGCTCTCGGGACCGCGGGCTCGCACACGTGGAGCGCCGTACCGCCCGGGAGCCTGTGGTTCGTCGTCGTCGGTCAGTCGCCCGGCGGCACGGAGGGTAGCTGGGGCTTCGACTCGACCGGGTCGCACCGCGCCGCCGCCCGGCCCTCGGGGGCGTGCGGCAATTTCGCCCGCGACGACAACACCGTCTGTCCCTAGCCTGGATTATTCATGAATGCACGGCTGCAACGACGTATCTCCGGCAAAACCGGGCGTGCTCGCGTCCCGGGTCCTCGACGTACTGCACGAGTACGCCTCCGGGCCCGATCCACTGCGCAGCCCGGTTTTCCTCGAAGCTCCGCCGTTTCGCGGCGCGCATTCATGAATAATCCGGGCTAGTGTCCTGCGCTTGAAGTTCGTTTACAGAAACGGGCCACTGCCGCGAGGATCTCGTCGGCGGTCTTGGTCCATATAAAGGGCATGGGATTCTCGTTGTTGATCTCGATGTAGCTTTTG
>JAAELQ010000066.1 GCA_024226515.1 bacterium | reverse complement strand
GATGCACCGAGGCTTGTCCTAAGGCGCTCCGACAAGCTCACGAGGTCTCGCGTCTGGCATTCCCAAACGACCGCAACTCGCCATCCCAGTCGCCGAAGTTCCCTCCGAACTCGCCGATCGCGTTCCATGTTCGCATCGAACCTCTTCTGCCAAAAGTCACGTCGCGTGTTCGGCATGACTCTGCCATACCGACACCGGTGCCGATGCCAGAAGCAGCCGTGTGGAGGAACGGGGCCGCACCTTCGTTAGTCGTCAATGCCGCCGCTGACCGTGATTCCCCCCCGAGGTCAAGCTGTTTGGCCGCGGCTGACTCGAGTGCGAAGTCGCGCCGGTATGGGTGTGGTGAGCTGCCACACGATGCTCATCGGACGGCTGCCTTTGTGGGATACATACGTGGCCGGCCCGAGGAATGCATACGGCGACGCCAGTCCGCCTGGCAGATACTTGTGCTCGCGGACAAACAACAAGGGCGTGTATCCCTCTTTCCGATGATGGATGTACCGCTGGCCGGTCGTAGACTCGGCCGACGTCGTGCTCTGAGACTGCCAATGGAAGAGGCGATCGCTGATCGCATAGTCCTCGTACATGGTTGTCGGCGAGTATCCGTCCTCGGTCTTTTGCAGCGTGACGAAGAACGCGTCGACCATACGATCGGCGAGGTGCAGTACACCCTCCGTGAACCGTGGGCGTCGATTCAAGTCCCAGCGTCCGAGTCCCACGAGGATCTCGTCTCGTGTGTATTCGGCATGCACGGCCAGTGGACCAGCAACGTCGACGATCAGATCCGTCAAGCGTGTGTGGGTGTGCGCACGCAGATACTCAAGGACCGCTTGAAGATCATGCACGGCCGACGGATTGCGTCGCAGCTCCGTTTCCGCGTCTGCGATCGACATAGACACACCCTCAGCGCCCCAAAGCGACACGTGCATCAGAGCGATGCGACGGACGTCGATCGGCTCGAGCTCGTCGAGAGCGCGCGGGTTCGAGAGGTGCTCCAACAGGAACCCAATCTGCCGCGGATCGTCGACATGCGCCATGCGCCGAATGCCCTTGCCGAGTTGAGCTTCTTCCGGCGCCTCGATGGTGACGCTCTGGGCTGAGTCTGCAAGCAGCCTCGACCAGAGCCCGCGCTTCAGGAGCTCGTCGAGCGTGGTGTCGAGGTACTCGAGTGCCTCTCGAATCATCGGAGCACGGCCAAGGTGCCGTCCGAGTTCTCGAAGATCGATCAGCAGCTGCGGACGGCGCAGGTGAAGAGACTGTCTCACGTTGTCGAGCACGCGTTGCTGGGCGACGCGCTCGAGTCGCACAGAACAGCCAGGCGGAAGGTGCGGGAATCCGTTCTCGATCTCGCGATCCAGCTTGCCTGTTGGCTCGGTGCTCAGGGCACGGAATCGTGACGCGAATCGGAATTCACGCCGCTGGGCACCGATGAAGTCCAGGACCGTCAAGCAGTCCTTGTCGTCATGAAGTCGAAGGCCGCGTCCGAGTTGCTGGAGGTAGACAGTCAGGCTCTCCGTCGGACGCAGGAAGAGCACCGTGTCAACCTCGGGAATGTCGATCCCCTCGTTGTAAAGATCTACCACGAACACCACGTTGAACTCTCGGCGGACGAGTCGATCGCGAGCGGAACGACGTTCATCGTCCGAGCTCTGGGCAGAGAGCGCGATCGCGGGGACGCCGTGCTCATTGAAGAACCGAGCCATGAACGCGGCGTGCGCCACGCTCACACAGAAGCCAATACAGCGAGCTGCCCTCACATCCAGCACGGTCTCACGCAGGCGCTCGAGCACGAGTCCCGCCCTGACGTCGTTGCCGGTGTAGACCTGGTCGAGATCGTCGACTCGGTAGCCACCGCGCTGCCAACGCAGGCCTGTCAGGTCGACTGAGTCAGCGACGCCGAAGTATTGGAAAGGACTGAGCAGGCGCCGATTGATGGCGTCCGGCAGACGAATCTCGGCGCTGGGCTCGCCGTTGAACCAGTGCAGCACGTCGAGGGCGTCGGTTCGTTCGGGTGTTGCGGTCAATCCGAGCAGTACCCGTGGCTGCACGTGGTCAAGCAGGCGGCGGTAACTCGGAGCGGCTGCATGATGGAATTCGTCGACGACGACGTAGTCGAAGCGCTGCTGGTCGTGCGTCCAGAGTTCACGACTGTTGTAGCTCTGGATCGAGCAAAAGAGGTGAGCGGTCTGCTCTGGCTCGGACCCGCCGACGAGCAGGTCGCCGAAGTTCTGATCGCGAAGTACCGCTCGAAACGTGCCCAGAGCCTGCCTCAGAATCTCCTCGCGGTGTGCAACGAACAAGAGCGAGGGGCGGTTTGCGCCCGACCAGCTGCGATAATCGAACGCGGCGATCATCGTCTTCCCAGTACCGGTCGCAGCGACCACGAGATGTCGGTGCTTGTTCTGGACCTCACGCTCGGCGGCGAGGACATCCAGGATCTCTTCCTGGAACGGGTAGGGGCGAAGATCGAACGTCGGCAAATCTCCGATCGTGACCTGGCTCGGCTCTCGCTCGCGGCGGATCGCCTCACGCAAGCGCGGCGCCGCGGCCTCGTCGTAGTCTTCGAACTCCTCGTCGTTCCAATAGGCCTCGAATGTGGCGTCGATCTTCTGCCACAGGTGTGGGAGCTCGTATTGGCTGATCTTGCTCGTCCACTCAAGGCCCTCGGAGAGCGCTGCCTTGGAGATGTTTGCGGAACCGACATATGCACTGCCGAAACCCGTTGTCCGGTGAATCAAGTAGGCCTTGGCGTGGAGGCGGGTTCGAGCGGTGTCATACGACACCTTGACTTTCGTATTTGGCAGTGCCCGCAGCGCCTCGATCGCCTTCGGATCCGTCGCGCCCATGTAGCTCGTGGAGATGACCCGGAGTCTCGGGCCGTCATCGCACGGTGTGCTGGTCAGTTGCCGGAGCGCGTCGAGCAACAACCGTAGCCCACTCCATCTGATGAACGAGCAGAGGATGGCGACTTGGTCAGCCGCGGCGATCTCCTTGTTGAGTTGCGACGCCAAAGAGGGATCGATTCGCGTGCCGGTGAGAAGAGCCGATCGAGCCAATGGCGTGTCGGGTCGTGAGGGGGTGTGGTCGTCAGGTCCGCCGTGGATGGCCAATAGACGTCGAAGAGGATCGCCAAGGCTGAGACGACTCGACCAGTCGGGGCCCAAATCCTCGGCAAGCGCGCCCAGGACCCGGTCGACCAGGCGACGTCGTCGCTCTGCGCCGTCGCGGCCGCGGATATTCGACAGCGATGCAGCGAGAAGATGCTCAAGGTATTGGGCAATGACAGCGTGGGCGTCGTCCGGGTCTACCTCGCCGACGACAGCCATCCTCGGATCGGCCAACTGTTCGACCTGCCGCTCGAGCGAGGCACTCATGAGATGGTCGTACAGGCCAGGAGGGGGGGGATCGAGTTGGCCATCGCCGTGTGGCATCACCCGTAGTCTACTGGCCGCCAAGACTGCAACTGATCCCAGGCTCTTCAGTTCCTTTCATTCGAAGGAGCATGAGTTGCCGGGAGGCGAGTGGTGAATCGGTGGTCTCGTCGCACAACCGCCGTTCGCGCCATTCCTGCGAGCGCATAGAAAAACCAGCCGCTTACGGCTGGCTGCCAAGGACTTGGATAAATGCCCTGTGTAGGACTCGAACCTACGACCCGCTGATTGAGAGTCGTGTGCACTCTGCGCTTGATACCGGTTGCAACGCGTTGCCACGCAAGCACCTGTCGCAAGGCAGGCGAGCTGAGTGGTCTCCCGCTTCGTCTGTTTCTTGTCGGTTGCAGGAATTCCTGGACTCGAGATGGTCTGAGCATTGCTCGTTGCAGGATCCGAAGCGGTCACGGCTCGCGTTCGAAGCCCACGCCGACGAATACACGCTGAGGACTCCAGCGGAGGCGGCGGCCCTCGCGTTGAACCGGCGATCGCTGGAGGCGATGGACGTCGTGGAGCCCGCCAGTCAATACGCGATCAACCGCGCGAGCTGCACGTCGCGCTCATCCACCGAGCACCCGCGCTCGTCGATGAGGAAATGCCGATACCCGCGGGCGTCCCGCTCCGCGCGGCACCGACGGGCCCTCGACCAGGCGTCGGCCCACCCCGGCGCCGCGCCGATCACGACATCGAGGGCCAACCCGCGTTCGCGAGCCTCGCTCATCATGGAATGGAGTTTCGGCTCCTCGAAATGGACCCACGAAACGCGGATCATTTCATCGAGGAACCCCCATCGGAGGCGGAGAGCGCCGTGCAGGCGTCCGTACTGGTACATCGCGAACAGCGATTTCGCGTCCGCCTCGAGGCGTCGGCGAAGCTGCGTGATCCGGCCATCGCGGAGATACCCGTGAAGCGTTGCTTCGTCTCCGAATGGGCGGGAGATTCGGCATGAGTCCCGGATGAGCATGGCGGTCGTGATCTTGAGCGTGCGGCCTTGCTTGTTCAACGTCATCGTCTTTTGCGGCGTCCCAAGCTCGGCGACGCGTCCCCCCGCGGGATCGAGGCCGAGAGCCTTCAGCGAGGCGCGCACATTCACGGCCCCGACGACGTCGTACGACAGGATTCGCCTCCGCACACGCTCGAGATCGTCCGCGAGGAATGTCTCGAGCCTTCGTCCGGCGACGTCCACGATCACGACCGCCTGGGGCGCATCGGCCGGGAAGACGTGCACGATCGCTCGACGGAGCGCTGCGAGCTCAGCCGCGCGGGCAGCGCTCCGTTCCTTCGCGGCTTGCCGGATCGCCTCGAAGACGGCCGGGTCCGGGCGCCTACCCTCACAGCGCCGAGCCCTCTCGACGAGTTCCAGCACGGCTCCTCTTGCCGACCGGAGCGCGTCATGCGCCGGTACAACCTCCCATCTCCCGTCCCGGGTTACACGGACGGGAGCGCCGCGGCGCCAGTGCCTCGCCGAGTCGACGCAGAGACGGTGCCCGGCTCCGCGCTTACCGACGAACGCCACCACGTCTTCCGGACGCATCGCCCGGCCATGGGCGTCGAGCACGGCGAGCGCGAGGCGTTGGGCCGACCAGTTCCAGTTCCTCCCATCACGCCAGGCTTCGTCCAGCACAGCCATGGTCAGCGGCGTGCCGGGGGAGGGCAGGGGCGCCGGTTCGTCACGGATGAGGCGAAGCCTCGGCAATTCCGGCGGACGAAGTCCGAGCCTGAACACCCAGAGACGAAGGTCGTCGTCATGCGGATCGAGCGAATACTCGTCGCCAACTCGGAAGACGGGAGGCCGCGCCGGCCTGCACCGCTTGAGCGAGAGAAGCGATCGCTCGGCGGGAGCGACGCCGGCGACCGCGAACCGCTCGGCCACCGCGGCGAGCGTCATGGGGCGTCCGCTCTCGAGGAGGGCAATGATGAGCCGCGCGAACGTGTTTGCCTCGCGGTGATCCTTGACGTCATCCAGCGCCGGCACGTCGATTCCGAGCACCTCACAACACGCGTTCGTCATCGGTTCCACCTGTTCCTCGCCTGGTCGACGAACGAAGGCCTGGGCTCCCGCGCCGGGAGGCCGGCCACGACGCGCTCGAGGCCACGCATGAAGCCGACCTTGCGCCGGTGCGTCGCCCGCAGATCCTGCACGACGTCGCTCCAGGCATCCACTTGGCCTGCGGCCTCGTAGCGGTCGCGCGCACGCTGAAGATGCGCCAACGCGACGCCGTAGTACTTGCTCCTCCTGGAGTCGAGTATGCGGACGGCGAGAGCGAGGTAGACGCGCGCCGCGACACCCGGATGCGATGCGGACAGTGCGTTCGCGGCCGGCTCGGTGACGGTGTGGCTGAGCTGAATCAGTTCGCTGTCGGAGGTCGTGGCCAGCGCGCGCGCGAGCCGCTCGAATTCGCTGGTTTCGACGAACAGCTCGATTGCCGGTGGGAGATCCGCGTGCTCGGCACGCTCGACCGCCTTGTTGCGGTATCGGCTCCGCCGGTCATCCGGGACGACCTCCATGAGCATCTCGTAGCGTGTCCGGGTCGGATGCTCCTCGAAGTCTGTCCACGCGACGGCGATCGCGTCGTCGAGCCGACCGAGGCGCTGCAACAGCTCCCGCTGGCGCTTCTTGAGGTCGTACTCGGCGCCGCCGGCGTACGTCTCCTGCCGGCAGAGGTCAAGGCCGCGCTCGACCCAGCCGAGCGCCTCCTCGTCGCTCCCGTTGCGTTCTGAGATTCCAACCAGGACGCAGCAGTCGCTCGACGTCAACACGGAGGCTTCGCACAACGCGAGGTACGCGCCGATGTCACCCTGAGTGGCGAGGATGTGCTTGAGCACCTCCGACCATCTGCGCCGGGGGTACCCCGCAGCGCCGCCGTCATCGGACGCCGCGCGGTCGAGTCGTTCGCGCGCCGCGCTGGCGAACTCCGCCAAGTGCCTCTCGTCCATGACCTTGGTGAGCTCGCGCTCCAGGCGAAGACAGAAGCCGTAGCGGTCGTCGTCGTACCACGCTGCGAGAATCTCCGCCGTCTCCCCGGCGTCAGCGCAAGCGATCTGTCGGGCTCGAGTCCATCCGGCAAACAGGCTCTGGACGAGCGACGCGAAGCTCCCGCTCGAATCGTCGACCTCGTCTACTTTCTCGTGGCAGGCCCCGATGAAGGTCTCGTAGAGATGCGCGGCCGCGTTGGCGTCTCCGCTCGTCGCCAGCTTGTCGAGCTTGCGTGCCACCGTCTCCAGACGGCGAACGAAGCTCCATGCGGCGCGGCACTCGATGAAGGTGCCGGGACGGAGTGCGCGTTCCATGGCGATTTCGAGCACCTTGCCCGTCATGCGTGTGATCCAACTGTTGTCGCCACCATGGACATGTGCCGCGGTCGCGTCTCGCCTCAAACGACCTCTTCGCGATCTTGCGTCCACTCCCGTCAAATCACGCGGATTCCCGGCCAATGTACCCGAGTGCCGAGCATGAGGGGCGAGGCCGCGCGGCCACCCTCGCGGCAACTGTGCCCGACCACTCACCGACCCGCTTCATGCATGAGCAGGGCTGCTCGGCCCTGCCGACGTGGGGGCAAGCTTCCACTTCTTCGTCGCGGCGACCGGGAACGCTGACCGGCCCTTTAGACTATCCCGGCGCGGCCCGTCCGGGTTCGCGACAGAGCTGATCGACGGGCGGAGCGCGATCATGGCGACCAGGAAGAAGAGCCATAAGCTCACGCTCAAGGACCGGCTCTCACGTCTCACCTACATCTCGGCATGCCAGCTCCTCGGCGAGCACGGGAAGAAGCTCATCCAGGCCGGCGGCCTCTACGACGCCGTCGACTTCGATTGCGACGTGTTCCTCGGCGACGATCTCTTTCGCCTCAGCCTGCCGGGCGCGGTCTCCTCGCGGGACGCGGTCGTAACGATCACCCTGATGGCCTCCGCCCGCAACCGGCTGCACTGGAGCTGCACCGCTTGTGAGACGGCGTGCGAGCATGTTGGGGCGGCGTTCTCGCTCATCCTCGAGGAAAAAACGGCGCTTGGCCTGGCCGAGCCACCGCTGGAGGACATCCCGCTCGAACACCTCGGCGAGGCGCAACTGGTGCAGTGGGCGCTCGACGATCGCGCGGAGAGCGCCCGACGCGAGAAAATGCGGCTCAAGTCCGCCGATCCGTCCAAGCCATGGACGGACTACGTGATCACCAGCGCGATCTCGGGCAAGTCGTACCGCGTTGCGCTGCGCGGAGAGGAGCGCGGCGCCTCATTCTGTTCGTGTCCCGACTTTCGGACGAACACGCTCGGGACGTGCAAGCATATCCTTTACGCGGTGTCGCGTGTGCGATCGAAGTTCTCCGCCGCTCGAGTTCGGCGCCGACCGAGACGGACGGAGTACTCGGTGCATGTGCGGTATGACGACGACATATCTCTGCGTCTTGCCGCGCCGGACCGGCCCGACGCGAAGGCCCAGCGGCTTGCGCGACCGCTCATCGATCGGCCCATCGAAGACGTGCAGGACCTGGTCAAGCGCATGCGGCGTCTGGAGCGGCTGGGTTGCCCAGTCACCGTCTACCCGGACGCGGAGGAGCTGATCCAGCAGCGGTTGTTCCAGGCCAGGATCGCTTCCCTCGTCGAGGCGATCCGGCGCGATCCGGCGCGGCACCCGCTGCGGCAGACGTTGCTGAAGGGCGAGCTGCTCCCGTACCAGCTCGACGGGATCGCGTTCGCCGTGGGCGCGGGGCGGGCGGTCCTCGCTGATGACATGGGGCTCGGCAAGACGATCCAGGCAGTCGGGGTCGCGGAGCTGCTCGCCCGCGAAGCGGGGATCCGCAAGGTGCTGGTGGTGTGCCCGGCTTCCCTGAAGTCGCAGTGGCGCAGCGAGATCCATCGCTTCGCGGACCGCGACGTCCAGCTCGTGCTCGGTTCGGCGAGCGAGCGGGCGACCCAGTACGAGAACGAGTCGTTCTTCACCGTGTGCAACTACGAGCAGGTCCTGCGCGACATCCTGCCGATCGAACGGGTCCCGTGGGACCTGATCGTTCTCGACGAGGGTCAGCGCATCAAGAACTGGGAGGCGAAGACGAGCCAGGTCGTCAAGGGCCTCAAGTCGCCGTTTGCTCTCGTCCTCTCCGGCACGCCGCTGGAGAATCGACTCGACGACCTGTACTCGGTTGTCCAGTTCATCGATCAGCGGCGGCTGACCCCGGCCTTCCGCTTCTTCAACCGCCATCGAGTGGCGGACGAGACCGGCAAGGTGATCGGGTACAAGAACCTGGACGAGCTGCGCGCGAACCTCGCGCCGGTCCTGCTGCGGCGAACACGTCGATCCGTGCTCCAGGAGCTTCCCCCGCGCTCAACCGAAATCGTGCGCATACCGCCCACGGAAGAGCAACTTGAGCTGCATGGGGCGAACCTCCGCATCGTGTCGATGATTGCGCGCAAGCCGTTCATCACCGAGATGGACCTGCTGCGGCTCCAGAAGGCGCTCCTCATGTGCCGCATGGCGGCCAACAGCACGTTTCTGGTCGACAAGCAGGAGCCGTCCTATTCCAGCAAGCTGGAGTATCTCGAAAGTCTCCTGGATCAGCTCTTCGCCGAAGACGACCGGAAGGCCGTCTTGTTCTCCGAGTGGACCACGATGCTCGATCTGATCGAGCCGCTGCTCGCCGGACGCGACCTGGAGTACGTGCGGCTCGACGGCTCGGTCCCGCAGAAGAAGCGGCAGCGGCTCGTGAGCCGCTTCCAGGAGGATGAGCGATGCGGGTTGTTCATCGCGACCAACGCCGGCTCAATGGGGCTCAACCTTCACGGCGCCAACACGGTGATCAACGTCGACCTGCCGTGGAATCCCGCCGTGCTGGAGCAGCGGATCGCGCGAGCGCACCGGATGGGTCAGGAGCGACCCGTACAGGTGTACGTGCTCGTGAGCGAGGGCACGATCGAGGAAAACCTGCTCGCGACGCTTTCGGCCAAGCACGACCTGTTCATGGCCGCGTTGGATGCCGACTCGGACGTCACCGAGGTCGACCTCGTGAGCAGCATCGAGGAGCTCAAGCGCAGGCTGGAGGTGCTCATCGGCTCGCAGCCCGAAGCGCTTGTTGACGTCACGTCGCGCGAGCGTGTCGAGCGCGACGTCGAGCGGTTCTCCGAGCGCCGCGAGCGGGTGGCGGCCGCGGGCGGCAAGCTGGTCGGCGCGGTATTCCATTTCCTGGACGAGCTGATGGCCGAGGATTCCGCTCCCGCCGCGCCGCCGCACGTCATCACGGAGGTCCGGGAGTGCCTCCGGCAATGCACGGACCAGGACGAAACGGGCCGGCAGCGCCTGACGATCACGCTTCCCGGCGGCGACACCGACAGCCTCGTCAACACGCTGGCCCGGTTCGTGGCGGCCGGCGGCGCGCCGGAAGGAAGCGGCTCGACCGGTGACAGCCCCCTCGCCCCGGCCGGGGCGTGAGTCCGGGCGTGGCCGGCGTCTCATGATGATTCGGGTGCACTCACAGGAATAGATCGCTGCTGACCGAGAACCGATCACAGAGCCTGCGGATGTGCTCTTTGCTGAGTTCCCGCTCTCCTCGCAGCACCTTCGAGCCCAATGATCGATTGCCGAGCAGCTCACCAAGGGCGGAGGCGATGATGTTGTTCTGCTCGCATAGATAGCGCAAGCTCTCAATCGGCGAGATGTCTGAATCGCTGATAGCAAAGTGCTCGTCGTCGTACTGCTCCACTAGCCCCGAGAGCGTCTCAAGGTAGTCTTCTTGGTCCTCAGTACGCTCGTCCAGGACTGCGAGGCGATCAAGGAACTCGACAGCGTTGTCGTACTCGACGTCGTCGTGAATAGGACGCAGCGGCAACTCGGCAGTCAGTTCTGCCCAAGTCTCGGGGAGTGGCCCTCGGTTGGCAGCAGTAGCAGTGGCCTTGCTCACAGCTCGTCCTTCCATCGTTGCTTGTCGTAGTCCTTGTGCGTCAGAATCCGAAGCACGTAGATGCGTCCTGTGTCGAAGTGGATTGCCGCAATCAACCGGTGCTCGTTCCCTTGGATGTTGAACACGTAGACTTGATTCCCTGAGGTGACGATCGCTGGATCGGCATCATTGAACGTTTGTTTGAGCTCGGCAGGTGACTTCCACTTCGCGTTCCTGGCGGTGTGCTCCCAGTGTTCGAGCGACGCCTTTGCCTTGGGGTACCTGGCCGCATACTCGCGGAGACGCTTCCTGGTGATGATGCGGAACACGCGTACATTATGTACTCAATCGGCTTCTGGTCCAAGCCAAATGCGTACTTTTTGTACTCAACATCCCTGGCGAGGTCAGGAAGAGGGTATCGTGGGCGGATCATTGGCCTGAGACTCGATCTGAAGTCGGACCCTTGGGTATGACCTCCAGATCCAAGATCATCAGGTCGTGACTACGGCTCGCGGAGTCAAACGACTGTAGAACCTGGGCTTGCGGAATCCCGACGAACTGTCTTCGAGCCAGCTCTTGTCCTACTCCGTGTCGCGCAAGCCGAAGGGCGATCGCCTGTTCGACCTGCCCGACAAGCTGGCCCCGATGATCCGGGCCGACCTGCGGCGGGCGCGTGCGTGGTGGATCAAGGCGACGACCGACCGAGCCGAGCGACGCGAGCGATGGCAAACCGATTTCCCACGCGACCGCGACGGCGACTCGCGCGTGGTCGATCTCCACGCCCTGCGGGCGACGTTCATCACGATGCTGGTCAAGAGCGGCGCATCGGTGAAGGAAGCGCAAGACCTGGCCCGGCATTCCGACCCCAAGCTGACGATGAACGTCTACACGCGGCTGGGCGTTCACGACCTGGCGGGGGCGCTGGATCGGCTGCCCACGGCGTCGCCCGAGCGGCCCGACCACGACGCCCCGCGGGCGACGGGAACGTGCGACGCGACCCCCGCCTGTAACCCCGCCTGTAACTCCGACAGTAGCCCCGCGAACGAGCGCAACCGAGCGCGGCGAAACGCGGCGGCGACCGATGACGGCCCGATCCCGTTCGCAAGCGCAACCCCTTGCGCCGCCGCAACCAAAGACAACGCCGCGCAACGAGGCGCGGTGTCAAGCGACAATGCCCTGTGTAGGACTCGAACCTACGACCCGCTGATTAAGAGTCAGCTGCTCTGCCAACTGAGCTAACAGGGCGGGTGCCGTCGGTGGGCTGGGGCCCGTCGGCGGCGATCTGACGGAGTGTAGCCCGGCGGGTGGGGGGGTCAACCCGCGGCGCGGGCGTGGAGAGCCGGTTTCGCGGGGGGGCCGGCCGCCGCGTGCGGGCCGGTAGAATCTCGGCTGGCCCCGGTTCGGCGCAGGTCATTCGTGGTCCGTGCGTCGGTGGAGGGGCTCCCGGGGCACTGGACTCCATGACCGGCCCGCGAGAGAACCTGCGTGTTCTGCCCGACCGCGACTGGCCGGCGGCGGATGCACGGTCCGTCGGTGGCAAGGTCGCGGGCCTGGTTCG
>JAAELQ010000065.1 GCA_024226515.1 bacterium | reverse complement strand
TCGTCGGTCTCGCGCACGACGTTGCCGCGGGCGTCGTACTCCAGGATCCGCGAAGCGCCCAGGCGGTTGGTGATCACCTCGCGGCGGCTGTCCCGGTCGTGGCCGAGCTCGATGACCTTGCCGAAGGCGTCGACGTGGCGCACCAGCCGGCCGTCGGCGTCGTACTCGTTGCGGATCGGCTTGACGCCGCGCGGGTCCTCGATGTCGCGCAGGCGATGGTCGTCGTAGGTGAAACGGGTCGTGGCGCCGGCACGGTCGGTGAAGCTGACGAGGTCACCCACGGTATCGTAGCCGTAGGAGGTGACCCGATCCAGCGGGTCCGTGACGTGGATGATCCGGCCCTCGGCGTCGCGTTCGAAGACAATGCCCTTGCCGCTCGAGTGGGTGATGCCGGCAGGAGTGATCGTCAGCTGGTTGCCGTTCAGGTCTTCCAGTCGGGTCACGCCGTCGTTCAGGTCGAGCTCGAAGATGCGGCCGTCACGGGTCGTCAGGCGCACGTCCTCGGGCTCGTAGAGCGCGAAGGTGTCGGCCTCGACGACTCGGTCGGAGCCGTTCTCGTAGAACACCTGGGTGTTGCCCAGGATCTCCAGCGTGGTGCCCGGCAGCGGGCCGTCGACGAAGTCGAAACGGGCGGTGGCGAAGCAGCCGCCGGT
>JAAELQ010000064.1 GCA_024226515.1 bacterium | reverse complement strand
TGCCGGATTGGAGCCGGGCGACCGGCTCCTGCGAATCAACGACACGCCCATCCTGAACCGACGCCGCTTCCGCGAGCTCGAACGGACGTTCTGGGGAGGCCAGAGAGTTAACGTCACGTATCGCAGCGCGTCGGACCAGCAGGAACGAGACGTCGAGGTAAAGACGGGGGCGCGCCCGCACGATCAGTGGCTGAAGAAGGGATACCACGGTCTTTCGCTCGCGGCTGCCCGCGACGGTATCGGGGCGGTCATCGCGTCCGTCGCCCCCGAGTCACCGGCCGCGGGGGCCGGGTGTCGCGCCGGTGATGTGATTCGACAAATCAACGGCAACGACATCGCCCGCCTCGCGGATGCCCAGCAACTTCTCGGCGACGTTTTCAGCGGCGAAACATGTCGCGTGACCGCTCTGAGGGACGGGCAAACGACGCACATCGAATGGACCGCCCATCGGCCGACCGACTCGCCGTGGATCTCGGGCGACGTGAGCAAGTCGGGCGGCTGGGTCTACTACCCCAAGGTACGCGGCGGCACCACGTTTCTCAGCTCCGATATACTGCGGATCCTGCTCGA
>JAAELQ010000063.1 GCA_024226515.1 bacterium | reverse complement strand
TGAACTCTCATGAACCTTTCTGGTCTTTTCTCAGGATGAAGCTTCCAACAGTCTTCTTGGCGGTGGTGTCCTTTCCTGCAAGCGGAACACAAGGGGACGTCAGCTGAAGTTGCAGCCGGGAACGCCAGTGGAGGATTCCTGACGACGCTGTCCTCTGGCTCGTATCGAGCCTGAAGATCTCTTCGTTCGTAGAACTCGCGGAACTTCGTGGCCATTTCATCGAACGTAAGTCCTGCCCTGTTCTCCATCATGGTCGTCACACTGTTCGCATCACGCGTCACGCCTGTCATCAGACACCGTTTTTGTTTGCCCACTGGCACGTTGTCACCAGCAGCAGCAAGCCTAGAAAACAAAATTGTGAGTTGTTGGTAGAAAGAGTCGAAAGAAAGATTGCCCATTTTGCAGCGTTCTAGCTGCGCCCATAGGGCATTTACAGTAATCTCATCCTCGCGCTCGTAGTGCCTTTTGAGCTCAAGAAAACAAAGCGCAGGCTCTTCGTCACTGACAGGGACTTTCATTTCTTTCACTTCATCCACCTGAATCATTGGTAGAGTAGCGAAC